>DATJMA010000035.1:0-28963 GCA_035509055.1 Bryobacteraceae bacterium
CTGTCTGGCTTTTCTGAAGCTCTTCGAAAGAATCTACGCGCCCCTGACGGCCGGACTGCTGGCGCCATTCCGCGGCGACCGCGCACTATCGGACGACCGTCGCTGCGCACTCGATCGCCTCTACCAGCGCATTTGCGACGATCTGGATGCGCTGCTAAAGGCCGTCGGCCTCAAAGTCGCCGCATGAATTTGGCCCCCAACGAGAACAAAATTCGCGTTGGGGCGCCTATAACGGGAACTAAATTTCGTCCCAGTAAAATTAGCCAAGCCTTTTGGCATTGGCCCACACGCCCGGGATTGCCGGGGTTGCACCATAGAAAGTGCCATCATCCTCGACGATTTCGTATCGCGCCTGGTGCCTGGCGGCCTGGACATAGGACGTCAGCATAAGCCGATTGTCTGACTGCATCCACCGGGCAAGGGCTTCACTCGGCGCCAGTGCCGGTATTGGGACTGTCAACCCCCGACACCTCCTGCATGTCGCTGACACCGTCGGGGCCCAAGTCGCGTCCCGTACCCGAGCCTCGCCCTATCCCCCTGTTAATATAAGATCCGGAGGCTCCCATAGTGGCCACGTTGACCGCTCCCGTTTCCATTTCTCACGAGAACGAAAAGAATCCCTGGCTCGCCGCCGCCGCCCGATTCGACGAGGCCGCCCTGCGCCTGAAGCTCGATGACGGAATGTGCAAAGTCCTGCGCACCCCCACCAAGGAAATCACCGTGAACATCCCGGTCCAGCTCGACGATGGCCGCATTGAAGTTTTCACCGGCTATCGGGTGCAACATTCGCTTGCCCGCGGTCCGGCTAAAGGCGGCATCCGTTTCGCTCCCGATGTCACTCTGGACGAAGTCCGCGCCCTGGCATCGTGGATGACGTGGAAATGCGCCGTGGTCAACATCCCGTTCGGCGGCGGAAAAGGCGGTGTCATCTGCGACCCGAATCTGCTCTCCGACCTCGAACTGGAAAAACTGACTCGCCGCTACACCTCCGAAATCATGGACTTCATCGGGCCGGAGCGCGACGTTCCCGCACCCGACGTCAACACCAACGAGAAAGTCATGGCCTGGATCATGGACACTTACTCCATGCACCAGCGCCACAACGCGACCGGCGTGGTCACCGGCAAGCCGATGCCGCTCGGCGGATCGCGCGGCCGTCCGGAAGCCACCGGACGCGGCTGCATGATGGTCACGCTGAAGGCGCTGAAGCAGCTCGGCATTCCTTACGACCAGGCGCGCGTGGTAATTCAGGGCTTCGGCAACGTCGGCGGGATGGCGGCCAAGCTCATGAAGGCCGCGGGCTTCAAAATCGTCTGCATCGTCGAATACAACGGCGCGGTTTACAATGCCAATGGCCTCGACATCGCCGCGCTCCAGGCGCACCGCAAGGAAACCGGCTCGATCGTCGGATTTGCCGGCGGCGAAGTTATGGACAAGACCGAGGCGATGTTCCTCGACTGCGACGTGCTCATTCCCGCCGCCACGGAAAACGTAATCACTTCGCAAAACGCCCACCGGATCAACTGCAAGATCCTCTGCGAAGGCGCCAACGGACCAACCACGCCCTTGGCCGACCTCGTGCTCGCCGACAAGAACGTCTTCGTCATCCCCGATATTCTGGCCAACGCCGGCGGCGTCACCGTCTCCTATTTCGAATGGGTGCAGGATCGCCAGGGCTTCTTCTGGAACGAGCAGCTCGTCAACAGCCGCCTGCAGGAGATCATGGACGAGAGCTTCGACGCCATCGTGCAGTATGCCGAAAAGCATCGCGTCAACAACCGTATCGCGGCCTACATGGTGGCCCTCGATCGTGTCGCCAACGCCATTCGCCTCCGGGGAATCTACGCGTGAGCAGGGCAGCCAATCCCGGCGTGCTGCCAACCAACTTAGAAATCACCACTCCCTTGCGGGCGCGGCTGACCATGGGAAGCTCTTCCAGCGCACCACTACTGAGCCGCGACCGCGAGGGAGCTTTGCCTTTCGTCTACCTCAATGTCCTCTGACGCCTCCACGCCGCTGATGCGGCAGTACAACAGCGTCAAGCAGCAGGTCCCCCAGGCGCTCCTGATGTTCCGCCTCGGCGATTTCTACGAGCTTTTCTTCGAAGATGCCGTCACCGCCGCGCGCGAGCTCGAAATCACGCTGACCGCTCGCAATAAGGAAAAGGGCGCCGCTATCCCCATGTGCGGCGTCCCGTACCACGCAGCCGAGGGCTACATCGCGCGCCTCATCCAGAAGGGATTTCGAGTGGCCATCTGCGACCAGATGGAAGATCCCAAGCTAGCCAAAAAGCTCGTGCGCCGCGAAATCACCCGCGTAGTCACACCTGGCACCGCCATGGACGCCAACCTGGTGCGCTCCCGCGAGAACAATTACCTCGCCGCCGTCGCTCGCAGCGGAACGCGATCCGCCGTGGCATACGTCGATGTCTCCACCGGCGAATTCCGCGTCACCGAACTCAATCCGCTCGAAGTGCCTGGGCTGCTCGAACAGCTGGGCGCCCGCGAAGTCTTGTTCCCAGGCGATCTGCCGCTGCTTTCCGGCGATACAACCTCGGAAGCCGCGCCGCGCTTCGTACGCACCGAACTCGAAGAGTGGATCTTCACCCAGGATTACGCCGACCGTACTCTCCGCGATCATTTCAAGCTGCTCACGCTCGATGGCGTGGGGCTCGCCAGCCGGCCCGCCGCCGTCGCCGCCGCCGGCGCCATCCTCCATTACCTGCGCGACACCCAGCGCGCCGCGCTCGATCATCTCGACCGCCCCACTTACTTCGATCGCTCCGAATCGATGATTCTCGATGCCGTCACGGTGCGCAATCTCGAGCTCATCGAGCCGATTTTCGCCGCCGACGCGACGGGGCCGCAGCAGCAGGCCACAGTTCTCGCCGCCACCGATCAGAGCCTCACCGGGATGGGGGGCCGTTTGCTTCGCCAGCGCCTGCTCCGCCCCTCGCTCGATCGCGGGGAAATCGAACAACGCCTCGACGCCGTCGAAAATCTGCTCCAGCAGACCATCCTGCGCGCCGAACTGCGCAAGCAACTCGGCGGTATTCTCGATCTCGAACGGCTGCTCGCCAAGGTGACGCTCGGGTCGGCCGGCCCGCGCGATCTGTTGGCGCTGGGCAGATCGCTCGAAAAGATTCCCGCGCTCAAACAATGCTTCGATACCCAGCAAGCCGCGCGCTTGCGCTCGCTCCACGGCCGCCTCGACGAGCTTCCTGACGTCGCCAAGGCCATCCTGGAAGCCATTTCCGATGAGCCGCCGCTGGCCATCGCCGATGGCGGCACTATCCGCGCCGGATTCCACGCCGAGCTCGACGAATTGCGCGACCTCAGCCTCAACGGGCGCCAGTACATCGCGCAAATCGAGGCGCGCGAGCGTCAGCGCACCGGCATCCAATCGCTCAAGGTGCGATTCAACAATGTCTTCGGCTATTACCTCGAGATCACCCGCGCCAATCTCCACCTCGCGCCCGCCGACTACGAACGCAAGCAGACCCTCGCCAATGCCGAGCGCTTCACCACCCCCGAGCTGAAAGATTACGAGCGCAAAGTCCTCGATGCCGAAGAGAAAATCCTCGGGCTCGAGCGCGAATTGTTCGCCGATGTCCGCCAGCGCACCGCCGCTCAAGCGCAGCGCATTCGCGCCACGGCATCCGCCGTCGCCGAGTTGGACCTCACCGCCGCCCTCGCGCAAGTCGCCGCCGAGAATCGCTATCAGCGCCCGCGATTTTCCGAGGATGGCGAGATGCGCATCATGGCCGGACGCCATCCGGTAATCGAGCGGCTGGCCGACCAGGAAACCGGCCGCTTCATTCCCAACGATCTCTACCTAAACGATTCCACCGACCTCATCGCCATCATCACCGGCCCCAACATGGGCGGAAAATCCACCTATCTGCGGCAGGCGGCGCTCATCGCCATCCTGGCCCAGATGGGCTCGTTCGTGCCCGCCGAATCGGCTATCCTCCCGCTCATCGATCGCGTTTTCACACGCATCGGCGCGTCCGACAATCTGGCGCGCGGGCGTTCGACTTTCCTCGTCGAAATGACGGAAACCGCCGTCATCCTCAATGCCGCCACGCCTCGCAGCTTCATCGTGCTGGACGAAATCGGCCGCGGCACCGCGACCTACGACGGTCTCGCGCTCGCCTGGGCGGTGGTGGAGCATATTCACGCCAAGACGCGTGCCAAGACCCTCTTCGCCACGCACTATCACGAGCTCACCGAACTCGCCGAACAACTCGAAGGCGTGCGCAATCTGAAAGTCTCGGTGAAAGAAGCCGGCGATCACATCATATTCCTGCGCAAAGTCGAGCCGGGCCGCGCCGACCGCAGTTACGGCATCGAAGTGGCGCGTCTGGCCGGCCTGCCGCTGAGCGTGATCGCCCGCGCGCGCGAAGTTCTTAAACTCCACGAGCGCAGCGAGCACGCGGTCACCGGAGAGCTCGCCAAAACCGAGGATGCCGGCCCCGTGCAGATTCAGCTTTTCGAGCCGCTGGGCTACGGCATCGCCGAACGCATTCGCAGCCTCAATCTCGACGAGATCCGTCCCATTGAAGCCTTGCAGCTGCTATCCGAACTGCAGAAGGAGCTGAAACGCCAATGAGAGTCGCGGGCGTGATGAGCGGCACTTCCCTCGATGGCATCGATGTCGCCGTCGTCGAAATTGCCGGACGCCGCATCGAGACCATCGGGTTCCAATCCACGCCGTACTCCGCGCAAACCCGCGCCGCGATTCTCGCCGTTTCCGATGCCGCAACTCGCACTTCCGCAATTTCGCGGCTCAATTTCCAGTTGGGCGAATTGTACGCGCTCGCCGTCGGGCGCGCGGTTCGCCGATTCGGCCCGGTGAAGCTCATCGGCTGCCATGGCCAGACCATCTACCACGAAGGTGGGAAGAACACGCTCCAGATCGGCGAAGCTGCGGTCATCGCGGAGCGCACCGGCGTTCCCGTCGTCTCGAATTTTCGTGCCCGCGATATTGCCGCCGGTGGCCAGGGCGCGCCGCTTGTCCCCTACGTCGATTACCTGCTCTTCCGCCATCGCGCCCGCACCCGCATCGCGCTCAATATTGGCGGCATCGCGAACATTACGGTGCTCCCGGCAGGCGCGCCCCCCGAAGCCATCGTGGCGTTCGACACCGGGCCGGGCAATATGGTTATCGATGCTCTCGCTCCTCCGTTCGATCGCGGCGGAAAGATCGCCGCACGCGGGCGCGTCAACCGGGCGCTGCTTGACGAACTGATCTCCGATCCGTACTATCGCCGCAAGCCGCCCAAGAGCGCGGGGCGCGAGCAGTACGGCGCGGCATTCGTCGAGCGCATGAAGAAGACTGCTCTGCCGAAAGCCGATCTCGTCGCCACTGCGACCGTACTGACCGCAGCCACCATCGCCCACGCCGCGCGCCCCTATGGCGCGGCCGAACTCATCGTCTCGGGAGGCGGGGTCCATAATTCGCAAATCATGGCGCAACTTGCGGCTTTCATGCCGGGAGTGGCCATCTCCGCATCCACCGGTCACGGCGTGGATGCCGATGCCAAAGAGGCCATCGCGTTTGCTCTGCTGGCTTACGAAACGTGGCGCGGGAAGCCGTCCAATTTGCCGTCGGCGACAGGGGCGCAGCGGACGGTAATCCTGGGAGATATGACTACCTAGTGGAATGAAGGTTGCGTCGTTACCGTGGCTACCCGGTGGCCTACCGGCTCGCCAACGCGCATCGCCTTCCAATCGTAGGCGAATTCCTTGCCGCAATCCAGACAGGTCACGTAGGTGCCATTACGCTGCGTGCCGGATAATGCAGGGCCTCCGTTCCGGCGCGCGGGAGTCAATGGAAAAGTGGTACGCCGGTGGGAACACCCAAACAGCGTATCGATTAGCGACTGAAACATTTGTCAGCCTCCCTCTACTATCTTTTTAGATACGCTTTTTGCTGGGTAAGTTTCAACAGTCAAACGTACAACGGTACTAGCGGCTTGTGCACAACCGTACTTTGAAATGGTCTGATTTCGCGGTAATTCGAGTTAAATGGTACTTAGCCAAACAACTTAGCCGCAATTGATTGGGCGATCTGCGCGCCGTGAAACCGTCCGTTTTCTATGAAGATCTCGTTGGTGTGCATGCCCGCTACAATGACGCCCGCAAGATACACGCCAGGAGTCTCGCTCTCCAGCGTTTGCGGGTCGGTACGCGGCCGTAAACTCTTCGGCTCCAGGGTGATGCCGGTGGCATTCAGAAATTCCAAATCAGGCCTGTATCCTATGAGCGCAAAAACAAAATCGTTCTTCAGGGAGATTTCTCCCCGGGGCGTCTCCACGCGAATCGAATCGGAGAGAATTTCGACCACGTGCGAATGGAAATAAGCGTGGATCTCCTCATTTTTGATGCGATTCTCGATATTCGGACGAATCCAGTACTTCACTCTGTCGGAAATTCCCGCGCCGCGGTGAATTAAAGTTACCCGCGCCCCCGTCCACCACAACTCCAAGGCGGCAATTGCCGCCGAATTCTTCGCGCCAATCACAGCAACATCGTGGTTATAGTACGGATGGGGTTCTTTATAGTAATGCAGTACCTTGTCCAATTCCTCCCCTGCGACGTTTAACCGGTTCGGAACGTCGTAATATCCCGTTGCCAGCACTAGCTTTTTCGCTTGCAGCAGGTGCCTGCATCCCAACCGGTCGGTGGTATGCACGCGAAACCTAAGATCTTCGCCATCAATGCGGTCCACGCGCTCGTACTGGCGAATATTCAATTTGTAATGATCGGCCACGCGCCGGTAATATTTCAGCGCCTCCGTGCGGTTCGGCTTTTCGTTCAGGCTGGTCATCGGAATGTCGCCGATTTCCAGCAGTTCGGGCGTGGTGAAAAAGGTCATATGGGTCGGATAGTGGTAGATGGAGTTCACTACGCACCCTTTCTCCACCAACACCGTCTTCACACCGCGCTTTTCAAGCTCGATGCCACATGCCAGCCCCGTGGGACCCGCGCCAACCACCAGGGCGTCAAACGATTCGCTCACAGTTTGCTCTCGATTTCGCGGTAAACCGCTTCGAGCGCGCCATCCAGCGCCGCGGCATCCTTACCGCCGCCCTCCGCCATATCGGGACGCCCGCCGCCTTTGCCGCCGGTCGCCTGGGCGACGGCGTTGACCAGTTTTCCGGCCTGCACTTTCGACGTCAGGTCCTTCGTCACCGCGGCTACGATGGCGACAGCGCCGTTGTCGGGCGACGCCAGCACCATCACCGCGCTTTTCCACTTGTTACGAAGCGAATCGGCCAGCGACCTCATCTGCTGGCGGTCCATCCCATCCAGGCGCGCCGCCACCACCCGGGCTCCGTTTACCGTGCGCGCCTGCCCTTCGAGCACGCCCACCTGCGATTGCGCCAGCTTCTCCTTCATTTGCTCGATCTGCTTCGCCTGCGCGCGCTCGTTGGCCAGGAGTTTCTCCACATGCTCTACGAGTTCCGGCTCCGACGCCCGCACCAGGTCGGCAATCCGCCGCAGCGCACCGGTGCTCTCCTGATATTGATGCAGCGCCGCCTCGCCGGTTATCGCCTCGATGCGCCGCACGCCCGCCGAAATGCTGCCTTCATACACGATCTTGCAGACGCCGATATCGCCCGTCCGCCGCACGTGCGTGCCGCCGCACAATTCCCGGCTGAAATCCGGCACCGTCACCACCCGCACTTCTTCGCCATATTTCTCGCCGAAAAGCGCCATGGCGCCCGTCGCAATGGCCTGATCGAGGGGTAGAATGTCGGTGCGCACGCCTTCATTCTTCAGAATCTGCTCGTTCATGAGCCTCTCTACCTCTTCGATTTCGGCGCGGTCCATGGCGGCGTAGTGCGTAAAATCGAATCGCAGCCGCGCCGGCTCGACCACGCTGCCCGCCTGCTTGACGTGCGTGCCCAGCACCTGCCGCAGCGAGGCGTGAAGCAGGTGGGTCGCGGTATGATTGCGGCGCGTCGCATCGCGTAACGGCACGGCGACCTCCGCCCGCAGAATATCGCCGACGTGCACCGGCGCGGTGGCCACGATGTGATGCACATTCAGCCCCGGAACGCCGGGGAACACACTCTCCACATCCGCCACTTTCGTGCCATCGGCGGAGTACAGCGCGCCCTTGTCGCCCACCTGTCCGCCGGTCTCCGCGTAGAACGGGGTCTGGTCGAAAACCAGCTCGCCGTGAGCCCCCTCGGGAATTTCGTCCACCAACACCTTTTCGCGCAGCAGTCCGATCACGCGTGAAGTCGATTCGAGATCGTGGTAGCCCAGGAATTTCGTCCGCCCCTGCTCGAGCAGTTTCTGGTAAGCCGGCACCACCGCGCCTTTTTCCGCGCCCTTCCAACTGGCACGCGCCCGCTCGCGCTGCTGCTCCATCTCGCGGTCGAAACCTTCACGATCGATGGCGAACCCGCGCTCGCGCGCCATATCTTCCTGCTCGTCGAGCGCCAACCCGTAGGTATCGTAAAGCTTGAAGGCCACGGCGCCGGCAATCGTATGCCCGGTGACTTCCTGAACCGCCTGATTAAATTCCTTCTCGGCAGTCAAGAACGTGGTGGCATAGCGATGCTCTTCGTCTTTCACCACCCGCGCCACCCTTTGCACGCTCTCCATCATCTCGGGGTAAGGCCCGCGCATGAGTTCGGCCACGAAACCCGTCAGTTTGTAGAGGAATGGCTCTTCCATCCCCACCATCCGGATATTTCGCATCGCGCGGCGCATAATCTTACGCAGCACATACCCGCGGCCCTCGTTCGAAGGCAGCACGCCGTCGTGGATGAGGAACGCGGTGGCGCGGCTGTGATCGGCGGCGATGCGCAGAGCGGTATCGACTCGCGCGTCGGACCCGTACGTGAGGCCGCAAAGATCGGCCGCCTGAATCATGATGGGGTGAATCAGATCGGTATCGTAGTTCGAAATCTTGCCCTGGAGTACCGCGGCGATTCGTTCCAGACCCATGCCGGTATCGATCGATGGGCGCGGCAGAGGCGTGAGCTTTCCTGAGGAATCGCGGTCGAACTGCATGAAAACCAGGTTCCAGATTTCGACAAACCGGCCGCCGGCGTCGCTGGGGAACTCCTCGTTCTCCCGTCCGGGTTCGGCGGCGTGCTCGCCCAGATCGTAGTGAATCTCCGAGCACGGACCGCACGGACCGGTGTCCCCCATCTGCCAGAAGTTATCCTTCTCGTCGAGGCGGAAAATGCGGCTCTTCGGCACCCCGGCGACCTTCTGCCAGAGCAATTCGGCATCGTCGTCTTCGCGGAAGACAGTGACGTAGAGCTTGTCTTTGGAAAGACCGTATTCCTTGGTGATCAGGTCCCACGCGAACTCGATGGCCTCGGCCTTGAAGTAATCGCCGAAGGAAAAGTTGCCCAGCATCTCGAAAAAGGTATGGTGGCGGCGGGTGTAGCCGACGTTTTCCAGGTCGTTATGCTTGCCCCCCGCGCGCACGCATTTCTGCGAACTGGCGGCGCGCGAATAATCGCGCTTTTCGACGCCCAGGAAGGTATCCTTGAACTGATTCATCCCGGCGTTGGTGAACAGCAGCGTGGGATCGTTGGCCGGCACCAGCGAAGAACTGCGCACAACGCGATGGCCGCGGGCGGCAAAGAAGTCGAGAAAGAGCTGTCGGATATCGTGACCTGTCACTGGGATTCCTCGTGTGGAGTGGACTAAATTCAATTGTAGCGAAGCCCTTCGGGCGGTTCACGCCGGGCGAAGCTCGGCGGGACACGCGGCCGTTGCGCACGGCTCCGCCATTCTCTGGCCTCTTCCGAGGGACCTGGCTTTTCTCTGCTCCCTGGCCGCCGGGCGAAATCTTTTGCTTTCCAGGTTGACAAACTAAACTAAACCGTTCAGTATGGTTTAAACGGAGTGCCACCATGATTCGCGTCAATCGCCTGGTCAAAACCTTCGGCACGTTTACCGCCGTCAACGACGTCTCTTTCGACGTTGCCGAAGGCGAAATCTTTGCGTTCCTGGGCCCGAATGGCGCCGGGAAAACCACCACCATCAAGATGCTCACCACCATGCTGAAGCCCACCAGCGGCGATATCCAGCTCGATGGTCTCGATCCGCGAGTCCATCAGAACGACGTCCGCCAGCGTTTCGGCATCGTATTCCAGGACCCCAGCCTGGATGGCGACCTTACCGCGGCCGAGAACATGGAAATCCACGGCGTTCTCTACCATGTGCCCCGCAAAGTGCGCCATCAGCGTTCCGAGGAATTGCTAAAGCTGTTCGAACTCTGGGACCGTCGCGGCGAGCAGGTGAAGAAGTTCTCCGGCGGTATGAAGCGGCGCCTCGAAATCGCGCGCGGATTTCTGCATACGCCGCGCATTCTCTTCCTCGACGAGCCGACGCTCGGGCTCGACCCGCAGAGCCGCAACCAATTGTGGACCCACGTCAAAAAGATCAACGAAGCGGAGCGCGTCACCGTCTTCCTTACCACGCATTACATGGATGAGGCGGACCGCGTGGCCCACCGGATCGGCGTCATCGATCACGGAAAGCTCGTCGCGCAGGGCACTCCGCGAGAGATCAAGGAGCAAACCGGGACCGCGAGCCTGGAAGACGCGTTCCTGAAATTGACCGGTTCGACCATCCGCGACGAAAGCGCGGTCCCGGCCGACCAGATGAGGCAGTTCGCCCGCATGTGGAGTAGTGGAGGCAGACGATGAGCGCAATTTATATTCTTTGGCTGCGCGAAGTGAAGCGATACCTGCGGTCGCGGGTGCAGATCGTGGCATCGCTCGGCCAGCCCGTTCTGTACCTGCTGGTGCTGGGGTTCGGCCTCGGTCCGGTATTTCAGCGCGCCGGCAGCGGCAGCTACCTGCAGTTTGTCGCGCCGGGCGTAATCGGAATGACGGTGCTGTTTTCGTCCATCTTCTCCGGCCTCGGCCTGCTTTGGGACCGCCAGTTCGGATTTCTGAAAGAGACGCTGGTGGCGCCCGTGCCGCGCCTCCAAATCATGATCGGCCGCACGCTCGGCGGCGCTACCGTCGCCGTCATGCAGGGATTGCTCGTCACCGCCGTCTGCATCATCGCCGGTTTCCGGCCGGTAAACCTCGCCTTCGTGCCGTTCGCCCTGGTGTTCATGCTTCTGATCGCCGCGGTCTTCGCGGCACTCGGGGTGGCGATCGGTTCCAGCCTCCAGGACATGCAGGGCTTCCAGCTCATCATGAACTTTCTGGTGATGCCGATCTTCTTCCTGTCCGGCGCCCTCTTCCCGCTCAACGGGCTGCCCAAAGCGCTGGCGTGGGCCACCTCGGCCGATCCGCTCTCGTACGGGATCGACGGCATGCGGTCGGTGCTGCTGCGCCACGCGCATTTCGGCGCCATCCTCGACGTGGAAGTGCTGGTAGCGGTCGCCTGCGTATTGCTCGTCTTCGGAGCCCACCGCTTCTCGAAGATCGAGATCTGACGATGTCGCGCTCCCGTAGCCAGCAAGCGCACGAACGGGTCCTCCGGGCAGCGCTCAACCTGTTCGGCACTCGCGGCATCGACGCCACCAGCATGGATGCCATATCGCAGGCGTCCGGCGTCAGCAAGGCCACCATTTACAATCACTGGGCCAATAAGGAAGCCATGCTGCTCGACGTCATGTTGATGATCCACGGCGCCGACAGCGATGCCGGCGAAGTCGATTCGGGCGACGTGCGGAAGGACCTCATCATTGTCCTCAGCCGGCGCCCGCCCGACGAGTTCCAGGATGCCCGCGACCGCATGATGCCGGGGATGGTGGCCTACTCCGCCCTGCACCGCGATTTTGGACAGGCCTGGCGCCATCGCGTCATGGAACCCGCCCGCGTGCAGTTGAAGCGCATTCTTCGCCGGGGAGTCCAGCGCAAACAATTGCCGGCGTCGCTCAGTCTCGACGCAGCCATGGCGCTGCTTCTCGGGCCGCTGCTGTACGTGAAGATCTTCGGCGGAGAATGCCCCGGCGAGAATTTCGAATCGCAGGTGGTCGATTCTTTCTGGCGCGCTCACAGCGTCAGCGCCGAACCGAAAGGCCGGACCAAATGGAAACCGTAATTTCAACCGACGGAACCCCGATCGCATTCTGGCGGGAAGGCTCGGGGCCGCCGCTGGTGCTGGTGCACGGCGGACTCTGCGATCATTTCGCCTGGTTCTTCGTGGCCCCGTTGCTGGCCCGGAAGTTCACGGTCTACACCTTCGACCGGAGAGGACGCGGCGGAAGCGGCGATACTCAGCCGTATGCCGCGGAACGCGAACACGAAGATATCGCCGCGCTGCTGAAGGCTATCGGAGAGCCGGCCCACCTGCTGGGCCACTCCGCCGGCGGAATCGTGGCCTTGCAGGCCGCGGAGCGCCGGCATGATCTTCGCAGCCTCATTCTGTACGAGCCGGGATTCATCGTCGACGGGGCGCGCGAGTTGCCCGGTCCGGAAATCTTGGTCCAAATGCAGTCGGCTCTGGCTGCGGGCAACCGCGAGGCCGCGCTGCGCATCGCCATGCGCGAGGCGGTGGGCGCCACTGACGCCGACATCGCGGCGTTGGCCGAAGGACCGGGTTGGACGCGCCTGCTCGCCGTCGCCGGCGCAATCCCCAATGACTGGGCGCTCTGGCAGCAAACATTTAGCGCCGAAAAAGTTCGCGGCCTCCGTACGCCAACCCTGATGCTCATGGGATCCTCCAGCCCTGCCTGGCTTCGCAAGGGGACGGAAGTCATTTGCGCCGCTCTGCCGAATGCCCGCTTGGTCGTCCTCCCGGGTCAAGGCCACTCCGCCATGATCACCGCGCCGCAGGCTTTCGTTCAGGCCGTGATCGATTTCGCCGCGTGACTGCGGGAAAATGATCGCATGCCCGCCACATTTCGGCCGAAAGGGTACCAGTTGCTCGCCGTCCGCGTGCTGGCGATTGCCCTCATCTTTACGGTCGGTTACTTCTATCCGCCGCTTCAATACTGGCCGATGTGGGTCGCGGCAATGGCATGGATTGGCTTTGGCCTTTATTGGCGGGTTGCCGCCAAAAGGTCGTCGGAGGCGCGAACTGCGGAATCGGCGGCATCGCGCCGCGTGCATGTAATTTTACTGGACGGCGGACAGCTCCTGCTGTTCATTTCCGTCCCTGGCCTGCGCCAGAGTATCCTGCCGCAAACGCCCGCCTGGATTGCCGCCGGCCTGGCGCTTCTCGCCGCCTCAATCGCATTGGCCATCTGGGCGCGCCGTCACCTGGGCACCAATTGGAGCGGCAGAATCGAAACCAAAGTCGATCACCAGCTCATACGGACCGGACCGTATCGCAAATTGCGCCATCCGATCTACACCGGAGTCATCGGAATGTGCCTCGGAGTCGTTCTGATCGACGGCCATACCCACGCGCTCGTGGGCACGGCGTTGGTCGTGATCGCCTACTGGCGGAAAGTACGCAAGGAAGAAACTAATTTGCGGCAGGCATTCGGAGATCGCTATCGGGACTACCGGCGGGCAACGTGGGGCGCGCTTCCGGGGCTATTCTAAGTTTGTGGGAGGAAGTTCTTAAAGCCGCCGCTTTCGCCCGCCTGCCGCTGCCGGCCAACCGTCCGGCCGGAACGGGAGCTGAACGCCATGATGAGTGCGAAGAATCTGAGGCAGCTGGATGAGTTAGGGTGGGTCGCCTTGCCTGGCGTCATGGACCGGACTTTCCTCGCTGAAGTTTGCGAACGCGTTGAAGAGCTTTGGGAAACCGAAGGCGAAAATGCCGGCTCGGAATTTCGCCGGGAGCCGGGTGCCCGCCGGCTCGCCAACCTGGTGGACAAGGGCGACATATTTGGACGCATCGTGGCCCACCACGAAGTGCTCGATGCCGTCCGGCACGTGCTCGGCGGCGATTTCAAACTGAGCAGCCTCAATGCGCGATCCACCGATCCCTGGTGCGCGGAGTGCCAGCCCCTGCACTGCGACGCCGGAGCGGTCGCCGACGATTCCGGCTTCTGGGTGTGTAACACCATCTGGCTCCTGGACGATTTCACCGCCGACAACGGCGCCACGCGTATCGTCCCGGGTTCGCACCACTGGCGCAAACTGCCGCAACACGAGTTGGCGGACCCGCGCGCGGCACACCCCGGCGAAGTCCTGGTGTTGGGGGAAGCCGGAACCGTCGTGGTGATGAATACCCACGCCTGGCATGGAGGCACAGCCAATCGCACCGGTCAGCCGCGCCGCGCCCTGCATTCGTTCTACACTCGCGGCGACCAACCACAGCAGCAATATCAGTCGGCGCTCTTGCGGGAGGAAACCAAATCCCGCCTCTCTCCCGAACTGCGGCGGATTCTCGCCCTCGACGACGCACGCAACGACGCCATCAGCTCGCGGATTACGGGTATGAGCGGCTTCCTGCGCTAAGCGCTTAGGATTGCCCGGCCGCCAGCGCCAACCCTTCCTCCGGCCCGGTTCCGGTCACCGCGATGGTCTCCAGTTTCGCGGCCAACATCGCCAGATCGTGCGCCAGCAGACACCTCGCCGCATCGCCCGATCCCGACGGCAACAGCAGATCGGCCCATTCGTTCAGCCGTCCATTGAGCCTCCCGATGGTTTCCGCGGACGTCTCGAGATGCAGCCGTAAGTCTTCAGCCTGCCGCTCTCTACCCGACTTGCGCCACTGCGCGAAGCGTTCCTGGTGAAGTTCCTCCAGGACACGGGCCGTTTCCTCCGCGCCGAACCGCTGCACGCTTTCCTGGTCGCAATACTGTCCGGTCGTCTGTTCTCTCGCCGACCCCAGCAGCGCCAGCACACCGAACGTGCTCTCGATACCGACCAGTCTGCTGGCCCAATAGTCCCGGCAATGCGAGCCAGCCGGAGTTTCCGCAACCGCCGCGGAAGGTTCGCACTCGACTGGCAGGATCGGCGATTCCGGCACGGGTTCGTCCGGATTCTCTTCCAGAAAACAACTGTGAAACGCGCGGTCGAGAATTTCGCCGGTCAAGGCGAATGGAAGCTTTTCGAAGTGCATCAGGTTCAACGCGTGGGATAACACATCGCGCGGCTGACACCGGCGGAATGTCTTTCCGGTCGCGCGGTAATGCTTGCTGAGGAATTGCTCCAGCATACCCTCCGGAACCGGAAGTTCGCGGCGGGCGCAAAACTCGCCGAAAATCTTCACGAATTCGCTTTCGCTCGGACCGCGCAACAGCATCTTGTACTGAATCCGCCGGAGGAAGGCCTCGTCGCCGAGATCCGCCGGGTTCAGGTTGGTCGAAAAGACCAGGAAGAGTTCGAACGGCACGCTCATCTTGCCGCCGGTGAGGAAGCTCAGAAAGTCCATGCGGCGCTCCATGGGGACAATCCACCGGTTCAGCACTTCCGCCGGAGTCGCACGCTGGCGCCCGAAATCGTCGATCAGGTAGATGCCGTTGTTGGCCTTCAACTGGAACGGCGCCTCGTACACTTTCGAGACCTGGTTGAAACGCAGGTCGAGCATCTCCATCGACAACTCTCCGCCGCTGACGATGAACGGGCGCTTGCATTTCGCCCACCGGCGGTCATAAGGCGATTCGTCCTCGAAAATCGACGGATCGGTATCGCTCAGCTCGTCGGCGATCGGGTGGTGGTAAATGGGATCGAATACCTGCACGATATTGCCCTGGCATTCGATGGCGTAAGGCACGAAAATCGGCGCGGTGTCCAGATTCACCAGCGATTCGATCAGGTACGTCTTTCCATCGCCGGGCTTGCCGTACAGGAGCAGCGATTTGCCCGCGCTGACCGCCGGCCCGATCTGCGAAAGAATCGACTCGGTCAGCACCATGCCGTGGAACGCCTTCGCCAGACCTTCCTTGGTAAGCCACCCATCGCGCTGCCTCTGCTTGCGAACGATCTCCGCATACTGTTCCGCGGGCACCGGCGCCGGACCGCTGTATTGATTGCTCTCCAGGTATTGGCGGGTGAGTTGCCGGCCGGTTTCGGTGAGCGCCAGGGCGGCCCCGACATTTCCCATGCCCATGGAGCGCTTCACTTGAACGTGGTGCGCTATCTTCAGCGCCTCGACGATCTCCTCGATGACGGAAAAGCGCAGGCCGATGGCGTTCGACAGATCCATGCCATACATTTCTCCGCGGAAATAGAGAATGCGAAGGATCGTTTGCTCGATCGTGGAGGCCGGCAAGCCGGTCTCTTCCAGCGTTGCAGGCTCCCGCGGCGTGACCAGTGGCGTTAACAATTTCCCCCCCAAAGTGAAGTTTTATCGGCCAAGAACGCTGGCCCAGTGTCGCATGCGCGTCGTAAGGCCCGGAATGTTGTCTTTGGAGGGTTAGTGCCCAGGAGCGTTATCTGTTAAGGGGAAAACCGGGTGGTTTCCGCCGGCCTTCGCCGCTGTGCGCCTTTGCGCGAAACAGTTTTCCACCGCGGCGCTTTTATTCCGCCTGGCCGATCCCCAGCGTCTTCATCTTGCGATACAAATTACTACGCTCGAGCCCCAGCAACTCCGCGGTGCGCGAAACGTTGCCGTGCGTCTCTTCGAGCTTCTTGAGAATGTATTCCCGCTCAGCCGCTTCGCGCACTTCCTGAAGGCTGCCGAACCGCTCCACGGGACGCTCGGTGCGGCGCGCGTTCAACGGGATGTGCCGCGCGTCGATCCGCACCTGCGGATTCAGAATTACGATGCGCTCAATAAGATTTTTCAGCTCCCGCACGTTGCCCGGCCAGTGATGGCCGGCCAGCACCTCGTACGCCTCCGGCGTGAGCTCTTTGGCTTTGCGGCCATATGCGGTGGTAAACTCGCGCAGGAAATGGTCCGCCAGTTCCGGCACATCCTCCCGCCGCTCGCGCAAAGGCGGTACGAAGAACGGAATCACGTTCAGCCGGTAGAACAAATCCTCGCGGAAATTGCCGCGGGCAATCTCTTCTTCCAGGTTCTTGTTGGTGGACGCCACCACGCGAACGTCCACCTGCATCGATTCGGCCGCGCCGACGGGTTCGATTCTCTGCTCTTCCAGCACGCGCAGAACCTTCGACTGCGTGCGCAGGCTCATATCGCCCACCTCGTCGAGGAAAAGCGTGCCGCCGTCGGCCTTCTGAAACTTGCCGATCTTGTCCTCGGCCGCGCCCGCGAAGCTGCCTTTGTTGTGCCCGAACAGCTCGCTTTCGATCAGGTCCTCCGGGATGGCCGCGCAGTTCACTTCCACGAACAGTTCGGCCGCCCGCGGGCTCATGGCGTGAAGCGCCCGAGCCACCAGTTCCTTGCCGGTGCCGCTCTCGCCATAGATCAGGACGCGGCCGTTGCTGCCCGCCATAAGCGAAAGCTGCTGGCGCAGCGCCTTCATCGGCACCGAATCTCCGATAATGCGCCAGCGGCTGCCGGTATCTGCCTTCAGGCGGCTGTTCTCGAGCACCAGGCTGTGGTGATCGAGGCCGTTCTTCACCACCACCGTGACTTTCTCGAGCGAAAGCGGCTTTTCCAGAAAATCGAAGGCGCCCAGCTTCGTGGTCTTCACGGCGGCTTCGATCGAGCCGTGCCCGGAGATCATCACCACCACCGGCCGTTCGGCGAAAGGAATCTCCTGGATGCGCGCCAGCACTTCCATGCCATCCATGCCCGGCAGCCAGATATCCAGCAGCACCACTCCATAGCCGGCGCCGGGCAGAGCCGCCAGGCACGCTTCTCCGCTCTCCACCGCGTCCACGGCGTAGCCTTCATCTTCCAGGATGCCGCTCAGCGATCGCCGGATACCAGGCTCGTCGTCCACCACCAGCACGCGTTTGGGCTTCATGTGCGAGCCACCACCGGCCGAACATCGGCCGGCCCCGGTTCGGGTTCGTTCAAAACTGGGATCTCTACTGTGAAGCGCGCGCCCGTGGGCTTGTTGTCTTCCACGCGGATGGAGCCGCCGTGTTCGGCCACGATGTGGCTTACAATCGCGAGACCCAGGCCGGTGCCGCGATTCTTGGTCGAAAAATACGGCAGAAACAATTTCTCCTTGTCTTCCGGACTCACTCCCGCGCCCGAGTCCGCTACCACTAGTTCCACCGATTCCGCGGCTCCCGCCTGCGTCGCCACGTACAGATTCTTCACCAGGGAATCCTGCATCGCCTCGGCGGCATTGTCCACCAGGTTCACCACTACGCGCTGGAACTGCTCGCGGTCGAGGTTCACCGCCGGCAGGTCCGGCGCGAAATCGGTTCGGATCACGATGCCGTCGAGCCGGTCTTTGAAGACCGTAACCGCTTCGCGCACCACTTCGTTGAGATCGCTACGGACGGGCTGCGCCGCCGGGAAGCGCGCAAATCGCGCGAATTCGTCCACCAGCATCTTCACGGACTCCACCGATTTCGAAATCGTGTCGGCGCATTCGCGAATAATCCGCGCCGCGGGAAGCGGCGACTGGAGACGGTCCAGCTGGCGGTCGATGCGTTCGGCCGAAAGGGCGATCGGCGTAAGCGGATTCTTGATTTCGTGGGCTACACGGCGCGCCACTTCGTGCCAGGCAGCGGCTTTCTGCGCGCGCAGCAGCTCGCTGGTGTCTTCGAGCACGATCACGAAGCCGGATGTCAGCTTCTCCTCGATGGCCGCCACCGTCACCGAAAGATTGGCGGTGCGGTGCTCAATGGTAAGATCCATCTGGCGGGCGGCGATGCCCGTGCGGCGAGCCCGCTTCATGAGGTATTTGATTTCGGCGGTGTCGTCGCGCGAGAACAGGTCTTCCAAACGGCTGGCGCGCACCACCTGCCCTTGTGGGAAAATCTTCGAGAGCGCCTGGTTGACCAGTTGGATGGATCCATCGGGACCGATCGAAAGCACACCGGTGGGGATGCTTTCCAGGATGGCTTCGGTGAACCGGCGGCGACGGTCGAGTTCGGCGGCGCCGGTTTCGAGTTCTTCGGTCATTTGATTGAAACCCCGCACCAGCAGGCCGAGTTCATCCACGGCTTTCACCTGTACCCGGTACTTCAGGTTGCCTTTGCGCACCTGGCTGGCGCCTTCCAGGATGGCGGTGATGGGCACGCTGATCTGGCGGGCGAGGAATAGGGCGATCCAGGTGGCGACAAAAAGCACAAATAAGGTGATCAGCGCCTCCAACATGATGTAGTAAAGACGCGTGCTTTTGCGCTGGGCGGCCAGTTCGTTCCATTGGTGCACGGCGTTTTCGATGTATGCCTTCTTCTTCTGCAGGTCCAGCGGGATGGCGGATGTGAGGACGACCCGGCCCAAAAGCCGGTCTCCATCGCGCACGGCATAATCGGCCGTTACCTCGTGGTCGGGATCCGCCGGAGCGGCGTACGGGCCCCAGGAATCGAGCGGTTCGCTGCTACCAAAGCCATAGATCGCGACCGACTTCGACTCATTGACGCGGCAGAAATCGGCGAGCGCGAAGGGAGTCTTGACGCCGTCGCGCACCAGCCGGAGAGTTTCCGGTTGGGCGGCCAGCAGGCCGGCCTGCGCGGTGGTCTCGTCCTGCATCTCCTGCTTGAACATGCGCGCCATTTCCGTAAAGGTGGCCACCTGGTTCTGCATCGGTTCGGTAAACCAGGCGTACATGTTATAGCTGAGAACGAAGTAGCTGCCGAGAACCAGGCAGACCACCGGGGCGCTCACCAGGGTGAGCGCGCCGAGAACCAGCTTGGTGCGGATGCGCGAACCTTCGCGGTTCGCTTGCCGCTCTATGTAGAGTTTCACTCCGGTGCGGAATACGACCCAACCCAGGGTCACCATGACGACAAACGTCAGGATGGAAATGGCCCAGAAGATGAAGGTTTGGGTGGGGTTGGCGGACCGGACACGCACCGAGCCTTCCCAAACCACCAGAACCACGCAGATGGCCAACAAAACGGTCGCAAACCAATAAAACAGCCGCTTTCTCATTGGGAAAAGGCGCCGTGCACCTTAACCTCGATTATACGTGGCGGGTGCCGGGCGGTGGCAGACTAAGTTCGCAGTGAGGAATGCGTCCATTCCTGGCGTAGTCGACAGTCTGCGGCCCGGCACAAACTCCGTTCGGGGGCTTGCGGCCGCACTCGCACTTTGGCGAGCGTTTGGCGCCGGCCAGCGATCTCATCAACTTGAGGTTCTCAACCTGGTCAACGTTCAGATTGCAATCGTTGGGGTGGTTACCGGCGTCTGCGCGGCCAAATTGACGCGCCGCGCTAAAGCTCCCGCGAAGTCAGGCCGATATTATATCCGTGAAGATTCGCAGGCAAGATTCCATGACAAATCTTTTGCACTGGATGGTGGTGATGGCGGTTCTCGGCTCTGTCGCGTTCGCCCAGGACGAGCCCAGAAAGATCACACGCTCCGAAGCTCTGAATGCGGTGGCAGTCCGGGTTCAACCGGAATATCCTCCAATGGCCAGGCAGTTGAGAATGCAAGGGAGTGTAGAAGTGGAAGTCCTCGTCGGGGAAAACGGCGAAGTTCAAAAGGTGGACATCGTCAGTGGAAACGCAGTGCTGACGGCATCCGCGGTGCAAGCAGTGAAACACTGGAAATTCAAACCCTTTCTGGAGAGTGGCAAGCCCATTCGGGTGTTAGCCCCAATTACTGTGGATTTCAAGTTATAAATTTTCGAAGCCGAAGAGGTAAATATGAGCTTGGGCAGGAAGCTGCTGAGCGGCTTCGGGGCAATGCTGGCATTGGTGCTTTTGACCGGCGGTGGAGCACTCGTAGTCACTCGTGATTTGAACAACGATCTGAATCGTGCGGCCAGCGTCATAGCCCGCGAGCAATATTTGGCGGGCGAAGTCAGTGCCGGCACTTCGGCGATGGCTAAGTGCGAACAGGGCACCGTACTGGCCGAAATGCTCTCTAACAAAGAGCGGTCCAGGCAGTATCAGGAGGAATTCCAGACGCACGCGGACAATCTGCACAAGTCGTTGAACGAGCTGGTTCAACTGACCAAGGGCGGAGAGGCAGAAACCACGGTGAAGAGCCTCGATCAGCAGACATCTCTGGTGCTCCAGGCGCACATGAGCCTGTCGCAGGCCGTGGCCACCGATAAAATGGATCAGGCTCTGGATATCTTCAACGGGAAGGTCCTGCCGCGGGTGGATGAAATCGACAAGGCTGCGACCTCGCTGGTAGACCAGGAGAATCGCGAACTGGCGGCGGCATCCGTGGCTTCGCAGGCTCGATCCTGGCGCGTCACAGCCCTTGTTGCAGCTTTCACCCTACTGGGGCTGGGCGTCGGCATCGTCGTCTTCATGATCGTGCGGCATGCGACTCGCTCGCTCAAAGGGCTGTCGGCCAAGATTGCGGAGAGTGCGACGCATGTGGCCAGCGCCGCCAAACAGGTCTCAAGCGCCAGCCAGTCGCTGGCTCAGGGAGCGTCCCAACAAGCTGCCTCGCTCGAAGAGACATCGGCATCTACCGAAGAAATCGTCTCCATCACGCACAAGAATGCCGACCACGCCTCGGAGGTGGCCGACCTGATGCAGAAAACCGAGCAGGCTTCGATCGAATCGGATCGTACGCTCGACCGGATGGTGGAGCAGATGAAAGAAATCGATGGCTCCAGCCACAAGATTGCGCGGATTATCAAAGTGATCGATGAAATCGCTTTTCAAACCAACATTCTGGCCCTGAATGCCGCAGTCGAAGCCGCGCGCGCCGGAGAAGCGGGGTTGGGATTCGCGGTGGTGGCCGACGAAGTCCGCAATCTGGCGCAACGCTGCGCGCAGGCAGCACGCGACACTGCGGCCCTCATCGAAGAATCGATTGCCACCGCCGCCGATGGCAATGCCAAGCTGGATCAAATGGCCGGCGCCGTCCGGTCCATGACGCAAAGCGCTGTCCGCGTCAAGGCACTCGTGGATCAGGTAAACCTCGGGAGCCAGGAACAATCCCGAGGAATGGAGCAGATTTCACGCGCCATCATTCAGATGGAGCAGGTTACGCAACGGACAGCCGCCGGCGCCGAGCAAAGCGCTTCAGCCGGTACGGAACTGGATGCGCACGCCTCCACCTTGCGCGATCTCGTTCACGAAATGCGCGAGATGGTTGGGACCGAATAAGCGGAGAGGCGCGAACCTACGATTTCGCCAATGCAACCTTGTCGACGGTAATCGTGTCGCCGTCCATTTTCCCGGTAACGGTGACCTTCTTACCCGCCATGTCCTTCACTTTGTCCTGATTGGACACTGCATAAATCTTGCCGTCTTCTGTAGCGATGACCGCCGGCGACCCGCGGCCGATGCACCGCTTGGCGCAGGCTTCGTCTCCCAGCATTTCCTTCTTGGAGGCGCAGCTCTTGTCTACGACGTACCCGGTTACGTCCGCGGCCATCGCCGAAGACGCGCACAATGCAAACACAGCCAGCACTTTCCTCATGTGATTTCTCCTCGGACTCTTAAAATAATACCCAGTTCTGTCTACTCTACTGCATCCGCCACCCGGCCCGCAAACTGAGCAGTGTTACATTTTACCCGTGCTAGGATAGATACTTGTCAGGTTCCGGGCTCCGTGCAACGGGCGGCTGCAAACCCCGCCAGGTCCGGAAGGAAGCAACGGTAGCGGTGCGGCTCGTGTGCCGCGGATCACCCGGGGCCTGGCATCGTCCCGCCCCATGTACCAGGTCATCGCTCGCAAATACCGGCCGCAGACATTTTCCGACGTGGTCAACCAGGAACATGTCAAAACCACGCTCGAAAACGCCATTTCCCAGAAACGGATCGCCCACGGCTACATCTTTTCCGGCCAGCGTGGCACCGGCAAAACCACCATCGCCCGCATTTTGGCCCGCTGCCTGAACTGCGTCCAGGGACCGACCGCCACGCCTTGCGGCGAATGCGCCAGTTGCCGCGAAATCAGAGCCGGCGGCACGGTCGACGTGATCGAAATCGATGCCGCATCCAACCGCGGCATCAACGAAATGCGCGAACTCCGGGAAAACGTGCGCTATCAGCCGGTGCGCGACCGCTACAAGATCTTCATCATCGACGAAGCCCACCAGATCACCAACGAAGCCTTCAACGCCCTGCTCAAAACCATCGAAGAACCACCCGAATGGGTGGTTTTCGTGCTTTGCACCACCGAGGCGCACAAAATTCCCGCCACCATCGCTTCGAGGTGCCAGCATTTCAGCTTTCGCTCGGTGGATTTCGAGGACCTCATCGCGCGCATGGCCTGGATCTGCGAGCAGGAAGGCATTCAAGCCGGCAACGAAGTCCTCGCCGTTCTGGCCGCCGCCGGGGAAGGCAGCGTGCGCGATTCGCTTTCCGCCCTCGACCAGGCCATCGCCTGCTGCGGCTCCAGTCTCGATGCCGCCGAAGTGCGTGCCTTGCTCGGCGCGTTCTCGTTGGACTCTCTGGAACAGATCTCGCAGGCGCTGCTCGACGGCGATTCGCGGCGCATGCTCGAAGTGGTCGATGAGCTCGAGCGCAACGGACTGAACCTCCAGCATTTCTCGCGTGAACTCTCGCGCTATTTCCGCAATTTATTGGTGCTCCGGATTTCCGGCGCCGCTCCCCGCCTGGTAGCCGCCTCCGCCGAACAGCGCGAGAAAATGGCCGCCATCGCCTCGCGGTTTTCCGAGGAAGACCTCACCCGTTACTTGCAGCTTTCGCTCGATCTATTCAAGGATCTCCAGTTCTCACTCCAGCCGCGATTCCACCTGGAAATCGGTCTCCTGCGGCTGGTGCAGGCCGGCCGCCTGTTGCCCATCGAGGAAGCACTGGCGCGCGTCTCCACCGGTCCGCCGCAACCCGCGCCGCCGCGTCCCACACCGCAGGCTCCCCCGTCCGCTCCGCCGCCGCGCGTGGGACCATCCCCCTTCGAGCTCGATCGCGCCAAAAAAGCCGCGTCGCGCCCGCCCGAACCGCAATCTTCCGGCGCCAATGCGCTCGCTCCGGCTGCGGCAGCACCCGCGCCGCTGGCTGCCCCCGTGACGGCGGGCGACCCGCGCGAGCTTCTTCACTCTTATCTGCACGAGAAAGGTCTGCGGCATCTGGCTGACGCGGTAGAGGTCGCCGCCATTCAGGTAAATGGTGCGGAGCTTGCCGTGGTCACAGCCAAGTCCTACGCGTTTTATTTCAAGGATGCAGGTTTCGAATCAGCCGTCCGCGAAGTTTTTGGCCGGCCGTTGCGCGTAAAAGTAACGGTCGGCGAGACTGCGCCACAAGCGGCGCCCATCCAGACCGCGCCCAGCGCCACTGAAGATCAAGCCACCACCCGCGCGCTGGCTCACCCGGAAGTCCGCCGCTTCCAGGAAGTCTTCGGCGGGGAAGTCCGCAAAGTTCGCAATCTCAAGGAGTCGTAACGTGAAACTACCCGGCAACATGAACCAGATGATGCAACAGGCGCGGCAAATGCAGGAGAAGCTGGCGCAGGAAATCGCGCAAATCAAGGTCGAAGCCACGGCTGGCGGCGGCATGGTCACCGTGAAGATGGATGGCCACAAAAACCTGCTCGCGGTGAAAATCGAACCCGAGGTCGCCGGCGACGTGGAAATGCTCCAGGACATGATCGTCGCGGCTTGTAACGAGGCTGTCAAAAAGGTGGACGAAGAGTCGCAGTCCAAAATGGGCGGCATGCTCGGCGGAATGGGCCTGCCTCCCGGACTGTTTTAGCGGATTGAGAACCGATGCCCGATTTCGCCGAACCCCTGGCCCGCCTGATCGCCGAATTCAAGCATCTCCCCGGTATCGGACAAAAATCCGCGCAGCGCCTGGCGTTTCACGTACTGCGCGCCTCGCGTGATGACGCCGAACGCCTCTCGCAAGCCCTCCTCGACGTCAAGGACAAGCTCGGGCTTTGCGCCGTCTGCAACAACATCAGCGATAGCGAGCTTTGCCCGTTCTGCCGGGACCCCAATCGCGACCCCCACGTGGTCTGCGTGGTGGAGGAGGCGCACAACATCGTCGGGATCGAGACCACGCGCCAGTTCAGCGGCCGCTATCACGTGCTCCACGGCTCGCTTTCCCCGCTCCGCGGAATCGGCCCGGAATCGCTCAAGATCAAGGGTCTGGTGGATCGCATCTCACAGGGCGAAATCACCGAGGTGATTGCCGCCACCAACCCCACCGTCGAGGGCGAAGCCACCGCCGTGTACCTTTCGCGCCTGCTAAAACCGCTGGGCGTGAAGGTTACCCGCATCGCTATGGGCATCCCCGTGGGAAGCGACCTGGAATTCGCCGACGAAGTGACCATCTCCAAGGCCATGGAAGGCCGCCGCGAGATGTAGCCGTACAGAAACTTACAACTTTCCCGAAGCTTTCTTCGCCCACACCGACTCCAACCAGTGATCATTAGTAAAGGGAGGGAATGATGCAACTGGGTATGGTCGGTTTAGGACGAATGGGCGCCAACATGGTGCGCCGCCTTCTGCGCAACGGGCACGATTGTGTGGTCTACGATATGTCGCCCCAGGCCGTCGAAGGAATGGTAAAGGAAAACGCCACCGGGAGTTCTTCGCTGGCCGATTTCGCCAAGCGCCTGAACAAGCCGCGCGCGATCTGGCTCATGGTGCCGGCCGGGGTGGTGGATCACACCATCGCCGATATTCTTCCCCATCTCGAGCCCGACGACATCCTGATCGACGGCGGCAATTCCTATTATGTGGACGACATCCGGCGCGCCAGGGAGCTGGCGCAGAAAAAGATCCACTACGTCGACGTCGGTACCAGCGGCGGTGTGTGGGGGCTCGAGCGCGGTTATTGCATGATGATCGGCGGCGAGACCCACGTGGTGGCGAAGCTCGATCCCATCTTCTCGACGCTCGCGCCGGGACCGGGCAGCATTCCACGCACTGCCGGCCGCGAACACATAACCAGCACGGCGGAGCACGGCTATCTCCATTGCGGGCCGAACGGTGCCGGCCATTTCGTGAAGATGGTGCACAACGGCATCGAATACGGCATCATGGCGGCCTACGCGGAGGGGCTGAGCGTCCTGCAAGGCGCCGATATCGGCAAACACGTCGGCACCGATTCCGACGCCGAGACTACTCCGCTGCGCCATCCGCAGAACTACCAGTTCGACATCAACCTCGCCGATGTGGCCGAAGTCTGGCGCCGCGGCAGTGTGATCGCCTCCTGGCTGCTCGATCTCACCGCGTCTGGGTTGGCGCAGGATCCGGAGCTCTCCAAGTTCGAAGGCCGGGTCTCCGATTCCGGCGAAGGCCGGTGGACCATCAAGGCCGCCATCGATATCGGCGTGCCCGTACCGGTTCTTTCCACCGCTCTCTACCAGCGCTTCACCTCGCGCGGCGAGGCCGATTTCCAGGACAAACTGCTTTCCGCCATGCGCTTCGGCTTCGGCGGCCATCTCGAAAAATCGGCGGGCGGCAAATAGCCGCGAGGAGGATCCCATGAGCAACGTGCCATCCGATGCCCTGGTTTTCTTTGGCGCCTCCGGCGACTTGGCGTTCAAGAAGATTTTCCCCGCCCTGCAAGCCATGGTCAAACGCGGCCATCTCAATGTACCCGTGATCGGCGTAGCCAAGTCCGGCTGGAACCTCGACCAGCTTCGCGCCCGGGCTGCCGACAGCCTTCACCAGCACGGCGGGATGGATCGCGACGCCTTCGATAAGTTGCGCGGCTTGCTGCGTTACGTCGACGGCGACTATTCCGATCCCTCCACGTTCGACAAACTCCAACGCGAACTCGGCACCGCCAAAAGGCCCGCGCATTACCTCGCCATTCCTCCGGCGATGTTCCCCACAGTCATCGGCCAATTGACGAAAACCGGATGCCCCGACGGCGCGCGTGTCATCGTCGAGAAGCCATTCGGCCGGGACCTGGAATCGGCGCGGGAACTGAACAGCGTTTTGCATAAGTGCTTCCCCGAATCGGCCATTTTCCGCATCGACCACTACCTCGGCAAGAAGCCCGTAAACAACATCCTGGTCTTTCGCTTCGCCAATGCGTTCATGGAACCGTTCTGGAACCGCACGTATATCGAGAGCGTTCAGATCACCATGGCGGAAAACTTCGGCGTGGAAGGCCGGGGCGCGTTCTACGATCAGGCCGGGACGCTGCGCGATGTGGTGGAAAATCATTTGTTCCAGGTGCTCAGCAACCTTGCGATGGAGCCGCCGGTGCGCCTCGACAGCGACACCGTGCGGAATGAAAAAGCTAAAGTGCTCAAAGCCATCCCGCCGCTCGACCCGAATCACGTGGTCCGCGGGCAATTCCGCGGCTATAAGCTGGAAAAGGGCGTCGCCGCGGATTCCAAAGTCGAGACTTTCATCGCCTTGCGGATGGAGGTCGATTCCTGGCGCTGGAATGGCGTTCCCTTTTTCATCCGCGCGGGAAAGAACCTGCCGGTCACGGTCACTGAAGTGCTCGCACGTTTTCGCAAACCTCCGACAATCCTGGGAGCTCCGCCGACTACCAGGAACCACTTGCGATTCCGCATCAGCCCGGAAATGACCATTGCCATCGGCGCCACGGCCCTCGGCGAAAGCGATGGTTTGCAGCACGACCTCGTCGAAATGGTCGCCAGCCGTCATCCCCGCCCCGTGGAAATGGAAGCTTACGAGCGCGTGCTGACCGACGCCATGGCGGGCGACTCCACTCTCTTCGCGCGCGAAGACTACGTGGAGGAGGCTTGGCGCATCGTCGACCCCGTGCTGAAGGCCGATCTCCCCGTGCATGAATATGACCGAGGTACGTGGGGACCGTCGGCGGCGGAGCCGCGCGTCGTGCCGCCCGGAGGCTGGCATAATCCACAAGCCAACGATGCGGAGGATTTTCGCGTCGCCGCACCCGACCCAGCGCAATGACTCGCCACCCAAGTACAATCAAGGCGTTTCGGGAGTCTTTACCGTGAGCACACCGCAAGTCGCCGTCCCCGTCATCGATCAGCTTTGCATCAACACCATTCGCACGCTCTCGATGGATGCCGTGCAGCAGGCGAAATCCGGCCATCCCGGCACGCCCATGGCGCTGGCGCCGCTGGTTTACACGCTCTGGAATCGTGTCATGAATTTCGATCCCGCGGACCCGATCTGGCCCAATCGCGATCGCTTCGTGCTGTCGAACGGCCACGCGTCCATGCTCCTCTGGTCGGTGCTGCACCTCACGAAAACCCAAGCCGTCAATGCCGAATATGAAATGGTAGGCCAACCCTCGGTGACGCTGGACGATATCCGCCGCTTCCGCCAGATCGATTCCAAAGCGCCCGGTCATCCGGAATACCATCTGGTGTCGGGAGTGGAGACTACCTCAGGTCCGCTGGGACAGGGCGTCGCCACCAGCGTCGGCATGGCGATCGCGCAGAAATGGCTCGCCGCGCGCTACCAGCGGCCCGGCTTCGATATCTTCGATTACAACGTCTACAGCGTCTGCGGCGATGGCTGCATGATGGAAGGCATATCGTCCGAAACCGCCTCGCTCGCCGGCCACCTGAAGCTCGACAACCTCTGCTGGATTTACGACAACAACCACATCACCATCGAAGGGAACACCCGCATCACCTTTACCGAGGACATCGCCGCGCGTTTTCTCGGCTACGGCTGGAACGTCCTGCGCGTGGGCGACGCCAACGACCTGGACCGCATCGAGCTAGCCTTCGCCATCTTTCACAAGACCAAAGACCGGCCGACCTTCATCATCCTCGACAGCCACATCGGCTACGGAGCGCCGCACAAGCAGGACACCGCCGAGGCGCACGGCGAGCCGCTCGGCGAAGATGAAATCCGCCTGGCGAAACGTTATTACGGGTGGCCCGAAGACGCAAAGTTCCTGGTCCCCGACGGCGTTTACGAGCATTTCGCGGGCGGCATCGGCGCGCGCGGCGCCGCGGCGCGCGCAGCCTGGACGAAGCTCTTCGACGGCTATCGCGCCAGCTATCCCGATCTGGCCGATGAGATCGACCGCATGCAGCGCCGCGAACTGCCCGACGGGTGGGATCGCGATCTTCCGGTCTTCCCCGCCGATGCCAAAGGCATCGCCGGCCGCGACGCTTCCGGCAAAGTGCTCAACGTCGTGGCGCGCAACATCCCGTGGATGCTTGGCGGCTCGGCCGACCTGGGGACCTCCAACAAAACGCTCCTCACCTTCCAGGGCGCGGGCGATCTCGAGCCCGAAACC
>DATJMA010000036.1:0-107300 GCA_035509055.1 Bryobacteraceae bacterium
GTGCGTCCGCGCGCGCCGCTCACTCGTAGCGGAGGGCCACGACGGGATCGACCTGCGGCGCCCAGCGCGCCGGAATATAGCCGGCGAGCACGGTGATCGCGGAGAGAACCGACACCGCGCCGGCGATGGCCAACGGGTCGAGCGCGGTCAACCCGCAGAGCACGCTCGATAGCGGTCAAAGCACGAGCTCCAAACTCCTGGCTCGTGGGCAGTTTCGAGGAGCTCCCGGTGTGTCAGAAGGCCCACCAGTTCGTGCTGGCCCTGTACACCGTTACTGCGACGTTTCCCAAGCACGAAATCTGCGGTCTCACCGCACAGATGCGCCGGGCCGCAGTCTCAATTCCCGCGAACATCGCTGAGGGATTTGCCAAACGAGGCAGGCCCGATAAAGCCCGTTTCATGAATGCGGCTGAGGGATCGTTACAGCAACGCCGTTATGACCTCGTCCTGGCTCGCGATCTCGGCTACGGAGAGACCGATGAACTGATAGCCCTGCTCGACGAGGTCGGCCGTCTGATAAACAGCTACGCCGCCTCCCTAACTCCCAATTCCCAGCCCCTACTCCCAATGCAGCGCCCGCATCGGGTCGATCGCCGTCGCGCGGCGGGCCGGGAGGTAGCCGGAGAGCATCGCCACCGCGGCGATGCCGGCTGTCGAGAGGAACAACGTCAGGCCGTCGCTCGGCGCGACCCCGAAAAGCTGCGCCTCGACGAGATGCGATAACGCCAACGCAGCCGGCAGCCCGATGGCCACGCCGATGGCCGCCAGCAGCATCACTTCGCGCATCACCAGCCACAGCACAGAACCTCCGCTCGCGCCCAGAGCCATGCGGATGCCGATCTCGCGCGTGCGCCGCGCCACCATGTAGGCCATCACGCCGTAGAGGCCCATAGCCGCCAGCAGCGTCGCCAAAAGCCCGAAGCCGCCGGATAGCGTGGCCAGCAGCCGCTCTGTAACCAGCGAATTCTCCACTTGCTGATCGACCGTGCGCACCTGGTACACCGGCACGTCCGGATCGAGCTCCGTCACTATCTTACGCAGCGCCGAAACAAGGCTCGCGGGATCGCCGGCCGTGCGCAGGTATGCCGTCATGCCCACCACGAACTGCTGCTGGTTGTAAGGCACGTACAGCTCATAAGGGACTTCCTGGCGCAGGTTTTCGTACTTTGTGTCCCCCACTACGCCCACGATTTCAATATCGAGTTTGGTTCCCGGGTTCTGGCCGAACCCGACATGCCGTCCGATGGGATCCACGTTGGCGAAATACTTGCGCGCAAACTTCTGGTTCACGATCCCGACCTTCGGCGCCTTGCCATCGTCTTCGCGGCGAAAATCGCGCCCCGCGAGAATCGGAATCTGCAAAGTCCGGAAAAAGCCCGGCGTGCAGAACTGCATGTGAGGGTCCACCGACTCACCTTCTTTGGCGCTATATCCCTCGACCGTCGTCCCGTTGTCCCATTCGTTGTCCGACAGCACCGGGATCACTGCCAGAGTGGACGACGCTACCCCCGGTATGGACTCCATGCGCTCGCTGAGACGGCGGTAATAGTCAATCGACCACTCCTGCGGTTTGCCCGTGAGGGTCGGGTCGATGGCGAAGCTCACCAGGTTCTTGGTGCGGAAGCCGGCGTTGAGCTGCTGCAGATTTCTCAGGCTGTGGACGAACAGACCGGCGCCAATCAGCAACAGCAGCGAGAGTGCCACTTGTGCTACCACCAGTCCTTTGCGCAGGAGGACCGACGCTCCTCCGACAACTCCTCGACTCTCTTCTTTGAGTGTGGTCGCGAGATGCGGCCGCGTCGCTTGCAGCGCCGGCATGAGGCCGAAGAGGATCCCGGTGGCCAGCGACACCGCCAGAGCGAAGCCGAGAACCGCGGCGTCGGGGCGCGTGGAAATGCTGATCACCGCGAGGTCCTGCGGCAGAAACCCGAGCAGAGCCTTATCCAGCAAGACTGCCAGCCCTAACCCCACCGCTCCCCCAACCGCGGCCAGCACCACGCTTTCTACCAGTAATTGCCCCGCCAGCCGGCGGCGGGTGGCGCCCAGGGCCAGACGAATCGCCACTTCCCGCTGGCGTCCCGAAGCGCGCGCGATCAGCAGATTCGCCAGGTTGGAGCAGGCGATCAACAGGACCACTGCGACCATTCCCATCAGCGCCAGAAGCGGCTTGGAGAATTGATCGCGCAATTGCGACAGGCCCTTGGAAGCCGGCAGCACGTCCATCGACATGGCCAGGAATTGCCGCCGGGTGTAATCGGTGGCCTTGGCGAACGGCGCCATGGTGACTTCCATCTCGAGAATCTGGTGGAAGAGCGGCTGCAATCCGGCTTTCGCGGCTGCGAGGGTCACACCCGGTTTCAGGCGCCCGAAAACTTCCACGAATCGCCGCCGCCGGTTGCGCAATTCCGGGAAAGGCGTCTTCGGCAACATGTCGTGCATCGCCATGGGAACGCGGATCTGCGGCGAGACTCCCTCGTGTACGCCGTCGAAACCCGCCTGGCTCACACCGATGATGGTGAGCGGATAGCCGTTTACCACGATGGTCTTACCGATCACCGCCGGATCGCCCGCGAACCGTGATTTCCAATAGGTGTAACTCAGAACGGCAATCGGATGGCCGCCTTCGGTAACGTCGTCCGCCGCGGTAAACACCCGGCCGATCGCCGCACCCACGCCGAGCACGGAGAAATAATTGCCCGAAACGTCTTCCCCGTCCGCCAGTTCCGTCCGGCCGTTGAAGCTCACGCTGTAGGTGTTGCCGTATCGGCAGATCAGACCGCTGAAGACCTGGTTCTTGTCGCGAAAATCCTGGTACATCGGATACGAGAGAGAGTGCGAACCCGTGTTGCTGCCATAATGGCGTCCCCGGGCTGTAAGGAGCACCAACTGGTCGGGATGGCTCACCGGCAGCGGCTGCAGAATGAGCTGGTTAACCAGGGTGAAAATGGCTACATTGGCGCCGATTCCGAGGGCCAGGGAAAGCACCGCGACGGAGGTGAACAAAGGCGATTTTCGCAGCGTGCGAAGGGAATATTGCAGATCGCGCAGGAGATTCGGCATCGCTAGTTATACTGCCGGCGGCCAAAAAAGTTACGCGCAAGGGTTGGTCGGGATGTTCCATTCCGAGATGACGCGGGTTTCGCGCTCGTGCCCCAGCGTGCTTACGGTGGCCGTCCCCAACGCGAACATGCGGCCGCAATCCGGCGGAAGGCCGAGCCAGCGCGCCGTCAGGATGCGCAGAATATGCCCGTGGGCGAAGAGCGCCACGTCTCCGTCCACCTGCGCCAACCGCGCCAGCACCGCCTCCGCGCGCCCGCCAACCTGCTCCACCGTCTCGCCATGCAGCGGGCCCTCGCGCCACAGCGACCAATCGGGGCTCTCTTTGCGAATATCGGCCGTGGTGCGGCCTTCGTAATCGCCGTAGTCCCACTCGCAGAGGTTAGGGTCTACCTGGGCGACGTCGCCATAACCCGCCAGCCGGCAGGTTTCCCGGGCGCGCGACATCGGGCTGGTGAGAACCAGGGCGAATCGCCGTCCGGCCAGCCATCGGCCGGCGGCGACGGCGTTTTCGCGGCCTGCGTCGGTAAGCGGAAGGTCGGTGCGGCCGGTGTGCGCGCCCGAGAGCGTCCAGGCCGTTTGTCCGTGGCGAATGAGCCAGATCGTCAGAGACATCTTTTACACTATAGTGGATGCGCCCAGCCGCGTTTTTCTTCTCACTGTTTTTTGTAACTGTTATGATTCGCGCAGAGAGTCCGGCCCTGATGCCTTTGCCGGCCAAAATGGATTTGGCGGAGGGCGCGCTCGCGATCGATGCCACCTTCGGAATCGCGCCCGGTTTTGATTCGCGCCTGGCGCCGGCAGTGTCCCGATTCCAGGCGCGCGTCTGGCACCAGACCGGCATTTTCCCATCGCCTGCCGGGCCGGCGCCGACGCTCGCCATCGCCTGCGCGCCGTGCACGGCATCTCCGGTGTTGGGAGAAGACGAAAGCTATACCCTGGACGTGACCTCGTCGGGAGCATCGCTCAAGTCCGCTACGGTCTCCGGCGCGCTGCACGGGCTGGAGACATTTTTGCAACTGATTGAGCCCGGACCGTCCGGTTTTCGCGCGCCCGCGGTCCATATCGCCGACCAGCCGCGCTTCGCCTGGCGCGGACTGATGCTCGATTGCTCCCGCCATTTTCTGCCCGTCCCGGTGGTGGAGCGCAATCTCGACGCCATGGCCGCCGTGAAGCTGAATGTCTTCCACTGGCACCTTTCCGACGATCAGGGTTTTCGCGCCGAGAGCAAGTTGTTTCCGAGATTGCAGGAATTCGGGTCGGACGGCTTGTTCTACACGCAGGATCAGATGCGCGAAGTGGTGAGTTACGCCGCGGCCCGCGGCATCCGCGTGGTCCCGGAGTTCGACATGCCTGGCCACACGCTGAGCTGGCTGGTGGGCTATCCGGAACTGGCAGCGGGCAAAGGGCCGTTCGAAATCGGCCGCCATTTCGGGGTGTTCGACCCCGTGCTGGACCCCGCCCGCGAAGCGACCTACACGTTTCTCGACGGATTCATCGGCGAGATGGCGGCGCTTTTTCCCGATCCCTACTTCCACATCGGCGGCGACGAAGTAAACGGCAAGGCCTGGAAGGAATCGAAAGACGTGCAGGCGTTCGCCCAGGAGCACGGGCTGAAAGACACTCTCGCGCTGCAGACCTATTTCAATCAGCGCGTCCTCAAAATTCTTCAGAAGCACGGCAAGACGATGGTCGGCTGGGATGAAATTCTCGGTCCCGACCTGCCGAAAGATGCCGTGATTCAATCGTGGCGCGGCGCCGACTCGCTGGCCGCCGCCGCTTCCAAAGGCTATCGCGGCATTCTTTCGGCGGGCTATTATCTGGATCATCTTCGCACGGCGGCTTATCACTACTCGGTGGATCCTCTCGGCGGTCCGGCGGCCGGCCTTACGCCCGAGGAGGCGGCCCACATCCTCGGCGGTGAAGCGTGCATGTGGACCGAGTTGGCCGACGCCGAAACAGTGGATTCCCGCGTCTGGCCGCGTGCCGCCGCGGTCGCCGAGCGCTTTTGGTCGCCGCGGGATATCAACAACCCCGACTCGATGTATGCGCGGCTGGAAGCTGTGAGCCATCGATTGGAGTGGACCGGCGTGACGTTCCGCTCGAACTATGCGGAGATGCTCGGCCGGCTGGCCGGCGCGCGTCCTGTCGGTCCTCTGCGCGTGCTGGTCGACGCGTCGGAAGCGCGCGGGCTCGGCACCGGACGCCGCGCGCACGAGACTTTCACGCCGCTCAATCGATTCGTCGACGCGGCGCGGCCGGAGAGCGAATCGGTCCGCCACCTGGAGTTGCTCGCCCGCAAAATCGCCGCTTCGCCGTCCGCCGATCCGGCCGGCATCGCCACGCTGCGCGCCGTTTTCAGCGTGTGGGCGGCCAACGACGTCCGCTTCCAGACTTTGGCCGAAGGCAACGCACTGCTGGAGGAAGTGAAGCAGCTGTCGAAAGATCTTTCGGCCGCCGGCGCGATGGGGATTCAGATTCTGGATTATTGGGGCTCGAATAAGCCCGCGCCTTCGGAGTGGTGCGCCGCGCAGTCCAGGGAACTGGCGCGCATGAAGCGGCCAGATGCGGAGGTGCTGCTCGCGGCGGTGAGGCCTGTGAAGATTTTGTTGGAAGGGCTGGTCAAGCGATAGCGCGCCACTCACTCCACTCTGCCGTCGCGCATGCGCACGGTGCGGTGTGCGAAGGCGGCGGCTTCCGGATTGTGCGTGATCATCAGGATCGTCTGTCCGCGCCGCTGGTTCAAGTCGCGCAGAATCTCGAGAACGGCCCTGGAATTCTCCGTGTCGAGGTTGCCGGTAGGTTCGTCCGCCAGGAGAATCGCGGGGTGATTCACGATAGCGCGCGCGATGGCGACGCGCTGCTGCTCGCCGCCGGAGAGCGCGTTGGGCTTGTGATCCAGCCGCTTCTCGATGCCGAGCAAGCGGAGCAACTCTTCGAAATCCTTGCTGAACGCGCCCTTCCCGCCGGCGATATACCGCGCCACGGCGATGTTGTCGCGCGCCGTAAGGTTGGGGAGCAGGTTGAATTTCTGAAATACGAATCCGACCGTCTTCTTGCGCAGGCTGGTGCGTCCGGCGTCGGTGAGGCTGGCGAGGTCGAGCCCGGCGACGCGGACTTTTCCGGAGGTCGGAGGGGTCAGTCCGCCGATAATGTGGAACAGGGTCGATTTCCCCGAACCAGAAGGCCCCACGATGGCCAGGAATTCGCCGTCCGGCACCTGGAGATTGGCACCGCGGAGAGCGGGCACCGCGACGTTTCCGACGCGATAAATCTTGCGCAGGTCTTCGGTTTCGACGGCGTAGCTACTCATACGCCAGCGCCTCGATGGGATCGTGGCGCGCCGCGCTCAATCCCGGATAGAGCGCACCGAGTGTGGCGCCTACCAGGGTAATGGCGCCCGCGATGGGCCACCATAACGGGACGATTTCCATCTGCAGGGAAGAGGGCACCAGCGTGCGAATCAGCCACCACGCGCCGAAACTCATAATGATGCCGAGTATCGTGCCGCCAACGCCGAGCAGCATGGCTTCCGCCAGAATGATGCGCAGGATAAATCCGTTCGAGCCGCCGATCGCTTTCAGGATGCCGATTTCGCGTGTGCGTTGCAGCACCGCCATGTACATCGACAGGCAGACTACGGCGAAGCCGATCACCACGCCGATGGCGATGACGACGTAGATGAACTCCGAGAGACCGGCGATATGGCTGGGATTGTAGGCGGCCTCGATGTAATCCGCCATGGGTTGGGCGCGAAGATCGGTGTGCTGCTGGATGAAATTGTCCACGGCATCGATATTCGCCGGGTTATCGAGCTTCAGATAAATCCAGGTGACGTGTGGGGACTCCTGCCCCAACACTTGTTGGAGCGTCTTCAAGGAAACCGCTATGCGGGCGAGTTTGCCGCCTTCGATGATCCCCACCAGATGCCACGGATGACCCAACAGCGTGATGGTGTCGCCAATGTGCAGCTTTTTCTGTTTGGCATAGAGCGTGTCGACCAGGATATCGTCAGGAGCGCGCAACGGGCCGCCTTCGGCGTAGTTGAACCCCCCGTTCATAGCGTTGAACTCGTCGAGATTCAATCCCGTAACGACGAGCGGCAAATCGATAATACGATTGAATACACCCATCGCCAGTTTCACGTGAGGCACTTCGGTCCGGAAATAATTGACGTACTTTTCCGGAATGTCGATCGCTCCTGTATTGAGCCCGACGGTCGAATTGGATGCTCGCACAAGGATATCGGCCCCGACCCCGCGGGCCCTCGCCTTGGCATCGTTCAACATGCCGGAAGACAAGCCCTGGAGCGTGAGAATCAGCGTCACCGGCACACCGATCAGGAGGAAGCTGAGCAGGCTCCGCATAGGCTTGTTCTTGAGGTTTTCGAACACCAGTTTGGCGGTCACTTTTGGGGTCCTTTAGGTGCGCCGATGACTTGCAGGGTGGTTCCGGGGGGTTGTTCGAGGACGAACTGATCCGCCGGCACACCCTTATTGATATCCATTTTTTCGAGGTCGAGAACCACGGCGTATTCGTCGCGCGGCCGGTTGATCTCGATATGTTTGGGGAACGGCACATTATCGTAGGAATGCCACTCGGAGTAGCGGGCGTCGGTCAGGATGTTACCCTTGTCGTCGAAGATCAGTTGGCGCGCCATATTCATATCGATGCGGCTGTACCAGACCTGGCGATGGAGTTGGAGGGTGCCGCCCGCGAGCTCACGGATCTCGTGAACAATGTAATAGGCGTTGTCCTCGTCGGTAAAATTCTCGAGCGCCGGCTGGTAGTTTCTGGTGTCGATGGGCTGCACCACAAGGGCGTCCAGGAAGTGCTGCGGGCGAAGATTTTCGAGCTTGTTGGGCGAGGGCTGATCGATCGTGTTGTGGCCCACGAGGAAACGATCCTTGGCCGGAATGTATAACTTGAATTCGTCACCGGTGGAGACCATTTTGAAGAGGTTGGTATGCACGAACGGCGTGAGTCCATCCAGGCGGATGTCGGCGGGTTTACGGAAGCGGATGTAAGTTTTGACATCCTTATACTCGGTGATATGGTTCTTTTCGGTGGTGCCCAACGCCGGGGTCATGTCTACCGTGGCGCTGAAATTCCGGATGCTGTCATACTGTTTTTCGATGGCGGCCAGGAGCGTGGGCAAATCGGCATTTAGTAGAGGCTTGGCGTTGCCGGCGCGGGGGATCAGCCGTCGTCGTGCGATGCAGCCCGATGTGAGGGCGCAGGTCAGGCACAAAGCGAGTACACATTGCGCTGTGCGCCGTTGGGGCATCATTTCATTGTAGGCAGCGCCCGCACGGCCCGCAAACTCAATCACATCGGGAGCTTGTGATATAGTAGAAAGATAGTCCGGGAGGGCCTGTGGCGCAGTTGGGAGCGCGCTTCCATGGCATGGAAGAGGTCGTGAGTTCGAATCTCACCAGGTCCACCAAAACAAAGCCGGGCTCTACGCCAAAACCGGGGGTAGACCCCGATCTCAAAACCTCGTACGAACTTAACACCTTGACCCGCATTCGGTAGTTTTCGGCTTCTACGGCCACTTTCGGGGGCAGACCCCAATCGGCTCTACGCCATTAATGGGGGCAAGGGCTGGCCCACCGCCTCTAACCAGTTCCAAAAACAATTAAATCCCGGGTAGACGGATGCCGCCTGACGCTTCTCCTCTGTCCTGCTCCACCGCGAAGCATAGGCTCGCGGCTTCCCCCGGATGCCGCAGACATGACTCAAAAGTGTCATATCTTTGTTCTTATCGTGTCCGTTTCGAACGCGGTGCCGGATAGCATCCGTTAACCAGTACTTTTCTAACGAATGTGATTATTGAGAAAAACTTCCATTCCTTTTATCGTTAAGGTGGCTCCAGGAGCGTCGGTGCTCAGAGGATGCTGGAGACAGTGCGGCCATGATGGTAAGCCGTAAGCAGCCCGCCCACAGCCATTAACCGATTCTCACGAGCTCTTTATAGGCGTCGTCGAACAGACTTTGGCACGTGGGTGCCTGGCTTCGCTGATGTAAAGAACTGCTTTTCGCTGGGTAGGATGGTCTTGTGTCTTATGTAAGTTTGGAGGTCCGCTCATGAAGATAGTCGTTGCGGACGATAATCAAACTTATCGCGTATTGCTGGGTACCGTCCTTAACCGGTGGGGGTACGCACCGATCACGGTGGAAGACGGCGAAACCGCCTGGAACGTCTTGAGTTCTCCGTCCGGCCCGCAACTTGCCATTCTCGACTGGGTCATGCCGGGCGCCGACGGGATTGAAGTCTGCCGGAGAGTCCGCGGCGCGGCGCTCCCGCACTACGTCTACATTGTGCTCCTGACCGGCAAGACCGAAGAAGGCGACCTCCTCGAGGGACTGGAAGCCGGGTCGGACGATTATCTCCCGAAGCCCGTAAATCTTCATCAATTGAAGCTGCGCCTGCGCGCCGCGGAGCGCGTGTTGAGAGCCGAGCGGCGCCATAGGCTCATTGCCGAGGTCGCATCCGACGGAATCGTGACCATGGGCGGCTCGGGCATCATCCAATTCGCCAACCATTCCGCCGGCACCATTTTCGGATTGCCGGCCCGCGAGCTCGTCGACAAGCCCTTTTCCGATTTCGTGCCCGGCTTCGGCGTGAGTGGTCACCTCATTGACAGCGCGGCGGCCGTGGAAACGGCTGGCGCCCTGACCAGGTCCTGGGCGCCGGTCGAGTTGCTAGGCCGCCATCGCAGCGGAAAGCTCATCCCGCTCGAAGTCTCTTTCGCGGAGTCGGTCGAAGCGGCGCAGGAACCCCTCATCACCATGGTGATCCGCAATGTGAGCGAAAGAAAAGCTCGCGAGAATTACCGGGCCCACGTACAGAAGTTGGAATCCATTGGGCAGTTGGCCGCCGGCGTGGCACACGAGATCAACACGCCCATGCAGTACATCGGCGACAATCTCCGTTTCATTCAAGACGCCTTTCGCTCCGTGGAACAGATGCTCACCGCATCGCGCGAGTCGGTAGCGGCTTTGGCCCACATCCTGTCCGACAGCTCGCGCTTGTCCGATCTGAATGCACTGGCGACGACTCTCGACCTCGATTACATGTTGCAAGAAACACCTCAGGCGATCGAGCAGGCAGTGGAAGGCGCCGAACGAGTCGCGGAGATCGTCCGGGCTCTGCGTGAGTTTTCCCACCCCGGGGGTCAGGAGACCGCGGCCGTCGACCTCAACCATCTTCTCGAAAACGTAGCTCTTGTCTCACGCAACAAATGGAAGTATGTGGCCGATCTGAAAACGCAGCTCGATCCCGATTTGCCCCAGGTCAAGTGCCTGGCGGGCGAGTTGAGCCAGGTCTTTCTGAACTTGCTGGTCAATGCCGCGGATGCCATAGCCGAAGCGGTTGAGGCCAGAGCCGGCCAGAAGGGAGAATTGCTCATCACGAGTCATCGCGACGGCGCGTTTGTCGAAGTCCGCGTCCGCGATAACGGCACGGGAATTCCGGAGCATGCGCAGCCCAAGGTGTTCGATCCTTTTTTCACCACCAAACCGGTGGGAAGCGGAACCGGACAGGGCCTTTCCATCGCCTACGCAATCGTGACGCGCAGGCATTGTGGATCGATTGAATTCGAAACCGAAGTGGGAGCGGGGACGACGTTTGTCGTCAGGCTGCCCATCGACGGGCCGGAGAGTCAACAGCCACTCACGGACGACAACAAAATGGGGAGCCAAGGCGTGGCAGTATGTGCGGCGGCGGGACCCAATGTGCGTGAGCGAACCACGGAGAGAATATGAAGAACGTCATTTTCGTGGATGATGAGCCCAACGTGCTGAATGGCCTGGCCCGCCAACTGCATCACATGCGGGGCGAGTGGCAGATGGCCTTCGCATCGAGTGGCATGAAGGCGTTGGAACTGATGGAAACCACACCCTTCGATGTGGTCGTGACCGATATGCGGATGCCTGGTATCGGCGGATCGCAATTGCTCGCGCAGGTGAGTAAGCGGTTTCCGCAGATGATCCGCATCGTCCTGTCCGGTATGTGCGATCGCGAAGCCGCCTTGTCTTCGGTCGCGGGAGCCCATCAGTTCCTTTCCAAACCTTGTGATGTGAACCTTTTGAAATCGTCGGTGGAACGCGCTTTCGCGGTCCAGGCCGACCTTGCCAGTGGGGCGCTAAAACGGTTCATTGCGCGCGTCGTGGCGCTGCCGAGCCTGCCGTCCATTTATATGGACCTGGTTGAGGCGGCCCAAGACCCCAACGCATCGGCTCACAAACTCGGCAAAATCCTCTCGCAGGATGTGGCCATGACATCCAAGGTTCTGCATGTCGTCAACTCGCCCCTCTTCGGAATCCGGCGAACGATTTTAAACCCGGCCGATGCCTGCGTTTTTCTCGGGACCGACACCATTCGCACGCTGGTGCTCTCCGTGGGGGTATTCTCGCAATTCAAAAGGAAGGGCCGCTTCTCCGCGGAAGCGCTTCAAACCCACAGTCTCTCGACGGCGGACCTCGCCAGACGAATCGCCAAACTCGAACAACTACCGCGCGACACCGTGGAGGAATGCTTTCTGGCGGGCATGCTGCACGACGTCGGAAAGCTGGTGATGGCCGTGAACTGTCCCTCCGAATATGAACACTGCATCGAGACCGCGGAAGCCAGTGGCCGCCCTCTTGCCGAGGTCGAGCCTGAAGTCTTCGGCATCACCCACGCCGACGCGGGAATGTATCTCCTGCGGCTTTGGGGCTTGTCGGAAGCCGTAACGGCTGCCGTGGCCCTCCACCACCGGCCGGCGCTCTCGCCCGATACCAGCCTCGGCGCTCTCCCCATCGTTCATGTGGCGAATGTGCTGGACCGCGATTCCGAGGCCTCCACAAGCGCGTTTGACCTGGAGTATCTGGCTCGCATTAACGCCATGGAATCGTTGCCGGCCTGGCAGGAACTGGCCAGAAAGACCGCGGAGCAAACCACCAATTCATCGGACGATTCGGAAGCATTGAAGCAAAAAACGTCCCTCACCAACGTTTGAGCCCCCAACAGCCGCAAGGCTTTCAGTTGCTCCAGTTTGCGATCGCGGCGATAGGATCGCGTGCTACGGGAGCCAAAGATCCTGCCTGGAGCCCAGTCACATGCGACGCTCCGAGGGTCGGGCGGAGTGCCGGGCTGGCGCCCACCCGAAGAGCGACGATTCCCACAGGGCACTCGGCAAGAGAAGAGTTGGGCAATCTCATACCGCTGTCAGCGAACTCTTGATTTGGCTGCACAGGCCGTCGTTCCAAGCGGGGGGCGGTGGGTCTATACCTGGCAGGTTGGGACGGGGCCTAAAGGACCCTGCAATGGATGGTTCGGGACGAAGGCGGCCGAATGCGCCGGCTAATCTCAGTTCCGCTCCTGGAACTGCTCCCGCCGTTCCACTTCCGCCTGGAACCGCCTGTCCTTCGTGAACACGAACGCGATGAAGCCTGCCAGGATCAGGAACGGAGGGCCCCCCAAGATCAGGATGCCCGTATCGAGCACCGCCGCGCGCGCGTGATTCTGCGCTTGCGCGGTGCGATAACACATTACGCACTGAGCGCTCGCTGGAGCCGCGAGAGCCGCCGCCAGTGCCAGCGTGGCCAGCCACCTCTTCATACCGGGGGCCTCATATTGGGAATGCGCACCGCGTCTCCCAGGAAGATCAGCATCAGCACGATGCAGAAAATCAGCATCGGGAAGAGAGTCAAAAACAGGCTCAGCCTCTCGAACTTCAGGTGCATGAAGTACGCGATGATCAGCGCCGCCTTGATGATCGAAAGCCCCAGCAGGCACGTGAGCATGATCATCGTCGGCACCTGCTCATAGGCGAGGAAGACCTCGATGCCGGTCATCGCCAGGAGCGCGATCCAAACCTTGGTGAAAGTCGAGATCGTCGCCCCGACATGTACGGCTTCTTCGGCGTGATTGCTCATATTTGCTCCTAACCCACCTTGGCCGACATCAGGTATACCAGGGGGAAGATGAACATCCAGACCAGGTCGACGAAGTGCCAGTAGAGGCCGCTCACTTCCACGTCCTCAGCCTTGAATTTACCCCGCGCAATTCCCTGCCCGATGATCGCCAGGTAAATCAGCCCGCAGATCACGTGTGTCATATGCAGTCCCGTCAGCGCGAAAAACGTGCCGCCGAACAGCGGAACGCCCCAGGGATTATTGAGCGGAGTCACGTGTTCCACGTTGATCAGCTTCAACCACTCGGAGAGGTGCAGCACCACGAACGCGCCGCCGCCCATCATGGTGGCAAGAATCCATCGCACGGTGGCCTTGCGGTCGCCGTGATTCATCGAGTGGACCGCCATCACCATCGTCAAGCTGCTCGAAAGAAGGCAGAACGTCATCACTGTCGAATAGATGATGGCCGGCGAGAAGTCGAATGGTTTGGGCCAATCCGGATTGGTCACGCGGCTGTAAGTGTACGCGAACAGCATCGCGGAAAACGTCAGCGAATCCGAAATGAGGAACAACCACATTCCGAATTTTTTCGAGTTGGTTGCGTATGGCGACTGGCCGCCTTCCCAAACCGACCTGGTCGGGCTTACGGCACTGGCATGCGACGACATCCGTTACCCCCAAACGTAAAATAGAATCATCAGGTACAACCACAGGCCATCCAGAAAATGCCAGAAGATGGCCGTCACGTCGATCCAGGTTCGCTTCGCCGGGCCTAATCGCAGCCGCAGCGCCTGGATATCGACGTACACCAGCGCCGCCACGCCGCCCAGAACGTGAGCCGCGTGCGCCGCCGTGAAAACATAGAAAAACGAACTCGCGGGAGTGGTGGAAATGTACAGTCCCGCCTGCCGCAATTGATACCACGCGTACGCCTGGCCCACCAAAAACAACATGCCGAGCACCGTTGCGGTGCTCCACCAGACGTTGAATTTCGTGCGCGCGCCCGATTTCAAAGCCCGCCGCGACATGTCCAGCACCACGCTCGAAAGCAGCAGGATGCCGGTATTCCAGAACAGAATAGACGGCTTGTGAATGCTGACCCATTCGTTCATATCGGTCAGCCCGCGGCGCACTACAAACGCGCTGGTCAGCGCCGCGAACACCATGGTGCACGCGGCCAGTCCTACAAAGAGCCCGGTAAACGAAGCCCGGCGTTCCGCACCGCGGCCATCGGAATCGTCGCCCCCGCCGCCCCATCCCGGATCGAGCGGCGGAGGCGGTCCCTGATAAACGTCGTGAGTTAATGAAGCGGCCATACCCATATAGATGCGCTAGTGGCCCGAACTGGGCACCACCGTCGGGTCTGTCTGCATGATGAAATCATCCGATGCGCCCGGCACACTGTACTCATACGCACCATGGTAGACGACGGGATGATGACCCGCGAAGTTGTCGAACGGAGGCGGCGAAGGAACGGTCCATTCGAGTGTCGTGGCGTTCCAGGGATTCGCCGGCGCCTTCGGACCCTTAAACATGCTCCAGAAGAGATTGATCAGGAAAAGGATCTGCACGGACGCCGTGAAATACGCGGCATAGGTCATGAAATGGTGCAGCGGCATCACCGGTGCAAGGTAGTTGACGTTGCTGAAATCGGAATAACGGCGCGGGTTGCCGGCGATTCCGGCGTAGTGCATGGGGGTGAAGATGCAATACACTCCAATGAACGTGCAGTAGAAGTGGATCTTGCCCAACGTCTCGTTCATCATCTTGCCGAACATCTTCGGGAACCAGTAGAAAGTGCCCGCGAACATGCCGAAGATCGCCGCCACGCCCATAATCATGTGGAAGTGGCCCACCACGAAATAGGTATCGTGGAAGTACAGGTCCAGCGCCGGCTGGCCGAGGAAGATTCCGCTCACGCCTCCCGTTACGAACAGCGAGACGAACCCCAAAGCGAACATCATGGCCGTGGTGAAATGAATCTTCCCTCCCCAAAGCGTGCCGATCCAGTTGAATGTCTTGATGGCGGAAGGCACTCCGATGCACATGGTGAGGGTGGCGAACGCCATCGCCGAGTACGGATTCATGCCGCTCATGAACATGTGATGGCCCCACACCAGGAAGCCTAGGAAACCGATGCTGAGAATGGCGTAAACCATCGCCTTATAGCCGAAAATCGGCTTGCGTGAGAACGTCGAGAGCAGTTGGGACGCCACTCCCATGCCGGGCAGGATGGCGATGTAGACTTCGGGGTGCCCGAAGAACCAGAACAGGTGCTGCCATAGCAGCGGCGAGCCGCCTTTGTGGTTGGCAATGATGTGGTCATTGATATAGAGCCCGGCAGGCAGGAAGAAACTGGTGCCGAGCGTGCGGTCGAGCAGCAGCAGCGCGCCCGCGGCCAACAGGACCGCGAATCCCAGGAGGCCGAGGATCGCGGTTACCAGCCAGGTCCAGCAGGTGAGCGGCATGCGCATCAATGTCATACCTTTGCACCGCAGATCGACCGTCGTGGCGATGAAATTGATCGCGCCCATCAACGAAGCACCGCAAAAAATCGCGATGCTGAGGATCCACAAATTCTGCCCCATGCCTTCCCCGGGACCTGTGAGAGGACCGGCGCCCGACAGTGGTGGATAAGCCGTCCATCCAGCGAGCGGCGCCCCGCCCTGCACGAAGAAAGCCGACACCATCACCACCAGCGCCAGGAAGGTGGTCCAGAAAGACATCATGTTCAGCACCGGGAACGCCATGTCCTCGGCGCCGATCTGGATGGGCAGGAAGTAGTTTCCGAAACCACTCTGCGGAACCGTCGTCAGCACGAAGAACACCATGATGGTGCCATGCATCGTCATCAGGGACAGGTACAACTCCGGAGTCATGATTCCGCCGGAGGCGGCCGTGGGCCAGAGCCACGCGAACCACTTCACCACCACGTTCGGGTTCACCATGTGGAAGCGCATCAGCAGCGACAGCGACATCCCCAGGAACACCGAGAACAGCCCGAGAAAGTAATACTGAATGCCGATCACCTTGTGGTCGAGGCTGAAGACGTACTTCCGGATAAAACCTTCAGGCGCGTGATGCGCCGTATGTGTGGAAGGAGAAGCCATAATTTACCTCGGGGTATGGGCGACGAGTATCATTACCTATTGGCCAACTGGGTCGCTTTCCATTGTTCGAAATCGGCCTCGCTCATCACCTGCATCGTGGTGTGCATCTGGAAATGGCCCAGCCCGCAGAGTTCCGAGCAGGGCACCTCGTACACGCCGATCTTATCGGCCTGGAAGTGTATCGGGATCTCCATGCCGGGCACGATGTCCTGCTTCATGCGCAGTTCCGGGACGAAGAAGTTGTGGATGACGTCGCGCGAATGCATGATCAACTTAATCGGCTTACCAACGGGAATTTTTAGCGACGCGCTGATGATGTCGTCCTTCCCGGCGGGATCCGCGGGATCCATGCCGAAGGGATCGCCATTGGCGTCGTTGATCAGGCGCAGTTCGGTGTGGCCGAACTTGCCGTCCGCACCAGGGTAGCGGAAGTTGAAGGCGAACTGCTTAGCCATCACCTCGATTGGGATTGCGTCCGGCGGCGCGTCGTCGAAGTGTACGCCGGCCCAGATCTTGGTGCCCATCACCACCAGTCCCAGAAAAAGGATCGCTGTGGCGCTGGTCCACAGCGTCTCGAGCTTATTATTGCCGTGAGTATATTGCGCCCGTCCGCCGTTGTTGCGGAATTTCATGATCACCCAGCCGAGCGCGAATTGCGCCAGGAAAAAGATGACCCCCACCACTACCAAAGTGCGCATGAACTGCGCGTCGTAGGCCTGTCCGTGGGCGTTGATCGGCGGCGGGAACCACCAGGTCTTCGCGACGAAGAAATAGCAGATAACAACGGTCAAGACCCAAATAACGGGTGCAAGCAGCATCCAAACACTCCTCCAGACCCAGGGCTCTGTCTCTAACGTTGAGATCGAGTGGAGAAGACACTATCACATTGCGTGCGGGAGGTGCAACTCGTTTTTTGGATCTGCGCGCCGCTCGGACGTGATCGGCTGCCGCTCAGTTCGTCGAGGGCCGCTCCACACGCTCGCGCGCGGAACTTCCACCGGGACAGATGGGAACCCAGGCCGCGGTTTTCACAGATGCCGCGTCGAGTGCCGGTTGGGCTGAATCCGTGCTGAACCACGCGCACGCGCTACTAACCACAACGACTGGACCGCGCCGGTCCGCGGTTTGTTCCAAGGCCTATCAACTCGCGCGCTGGCGGGGAGCTTCAAGCTATGGCCGCCCGGCAGATTCCATATGTCGCGATAGCTGCGAGCCCCCAAGTCCAAAGCTGTGCCCGCCAGCGCCAGTTCCAGAACAGCGAAAACAGCATCACGAACGCCAGCGGGCTCAGCGCGTGAAAATGGATCGCCTGCGCCCAATGGCCCTTCGCCAGAGCGCAGAACGCCCGCGTGATTCCGCACAGCGGGCATGGCCGCCCGGTGAGCCAATGGAACGGGCACAGGCACAGGACCGGCTCATCCGGAGGCGAGAGCCACCAGAAGAACGCCATCAGAACGGCGGCGCCGACGAGCGCCTTGGTTTCCTTAGAGAGCCTCGATGGTCCGCTGATCAAATCCAACGATCTCCCTGTACGCCACCGTAATGGCGGCAATGGTGACCGGATACGATATCAGCAGCCCCACGACGCAGCATAGGAGCCCCAAAAGATTCACCAGGATCGCCAGAACGATGAACATCGTGAAACCGAAATAATCGTTTTTAACTACCGCGTGGCTGGCCTGCATGGCCGGCCAGAAATCCATGCGCTTATCGACGATGAAGAGATACGTAAAGCTGTACATCGCCGCAATCACCAGGCCTGGAATAATGCACAGCAGCGTGCCCAGGCCGGTGAACACCGAAATCAAGAGCCACGCTACCAATGCCGGAATCAGGAAGTTGAAGCCCTTGAAAAAATCGCCGAAATCGGCGGGGCGGCGCGCCATCTTCTTCATCGTGTAGACGTGAAACCCAGCCGTCAGCGGGCCCTGAATGATAAACGCCGCCGCACCGCTGAGCAGGAAATGAATCAGCGAGATCACCGCGTACGCGCCGAAGTCGGTCTTCACCAACTCCCAGCCCTCGCCAATCCACTTGCCAGGCGTCGCTTTGATGCCGGCGGGCGGAACGAATGGCGCAGCCGCTGGGGCGTTCGAGACCAGCGGCGATGTCAGTGGCTCCCCGCAGTTCGGGCAGAACTGAACGTCGGAATTTACTTGAGTACCGCACTTATGGCAGAACATAACTTCAATACAGAATACGACTGTTTTGCCGAAAGTGTTCGCGTTTTTGGCCGCTACCCGATCCAGCCGCCGCCCAGTACCAGATCGCCGTCGTAAAAGACCGCACCTTGGCCGGGAGTGACGGCGCGCTGCGGTTCGTCAAAAATCACCTCGACGCACCCTCCGTCCCCGGCCGGATGGAGCGTCGCCGGAGCCGCGGCGTGCTTATTGCGGATCTTCACCTGAGCGCGCACGGGCGCGTCCACGCCCGCGATCGAAATCCAGTTCACCTGCCGTGCCACGAACCGCCCGCAAAGCAGATCGTCATTTCCCCCCACCACGACGCGCTGCGTGCGCGGATCGGTGGAAATCACATAAAGCGGGTCCCGGGCGGCAATCCCCAGGCCTTTGCGCTGCCCCACCGTGAAATGGTGGACGCCCTGGTGTTCGCCGATCGTGCGGCCGTCGGTGGTGACGATTTGGCCGCGCGGCGTGTCCAGTTCGACGCCCGTATCCTTCAGATATGCGTCCAGAAACGCGGCGTAGTCGCCGTTGGGCACGAAGCAGATCTCCTGGCTGTCGTCCTTCTCTGCGACCGCGAGATCCATGTCGCGCGCCAGTTCGCGGACTTCGGGCTTCCTCATTTCGCCCAGCGGAAACAATGTGCGCGCCAGCTGCTGCTGCGTCAGTCCGAAAAGGAAATAGGTCTGATCTTTCGAGCCGTCGCGCGAGCGCAGAAGCTGGTATCGCCCCGATTCTTCGTCGAAGCGCACCCGCGCGTAGTGGCCGGTGGCGATGAAGTGCGCGCCCACGGCGTCGGCCATCTCCAGAAAACGATCGAACTTGATGTAGTTGTTACAAAGCGTGCAGGGGATCGGCGTGCGGCCCGCCAGGTATTCCGAGACAAACGGCTTCACCACCTGCTCTTCGAACTGCTGCTCGAAATTCACCACGTAATACGGGATGCCCACCTGTTCCGCTACGCGCCGCGCATCGTAGACATCGTCGAGCGAGCAGCAGCGGCCATGGCCGGTGTTCTCGGGAACCAGTTCGGGCAGCCGCCGCTGGTTCCACAACTGCATCGTCATCCCCACGATCTTGTGACCCTGGCGCACCAGGAGCGCGGCGACAGTAGAGCTGTCGACTCCGCCGCTCATGGCGACGGCGATGGGTGCGGCTTCAGGCATGTACCGAAATTCTTCGCAGGTGCGCCACCGATGCTTCCAGCGCGTCCACCAGCGCGTCCACTTGCTCCGCCGCCGTCGAACGGCCGAGCGAGAAGCGCAGGCTGGACCGCGCGCGGTCGGCCGGAAGCCCCAACGCGGTGAGCACGTGCGATGGCGTGATGGCGCCGGAGGAGCAGGCCGACCCCGTGGATACCGCGAATCCGCGCAGGTCGAGCGCAATCACCATGGCTTCGCCATCGACTCCATCGAAATACATGTTGCTGGTGTTGGGCGTGCGATTGGCGCGGCCCCCGTTAATTCCCGTGCCGGAAATCCGGCCCGCGACAGCGATCTCAAACCGATCGCGCAGACCGGCCAGGCGCTCCGATTCCGCGGCCAGCACTTTCGCGGCGAGTTCGCACGCGGCTCCCAACGCCACAATTCCCGGCACATTTTCGGTTCCCGGACGGCGGTCGCGCTCGTGATGGCCGCCGAAGCCCAGCGGCGCCAGCTTCGTGCCCTTGCGCAGGTAGAGCGCGCCCACTCCCTTGGGAGCGTACAGTTTGTGGCCGCTCATACTGTAGAGATCCACCCCGAGCGCATCCACATCGATGGCGAGCTTGCCGGCTGCCTGAACGCCGTCCGAGTGCATCGCCGCGCCCGCCTCATGCGCAATGCGGGCGATCTCGGCAATCGGCTGCACCACGCCAATCTCGTTGTTCGCATGCATGACGGAGATCAGGACCGTCTCCGGCCGCAGCGCCCGCCGTACCTGTTCCGGATCCACGGTTCCGTTCGGCCCCACCGGCACATGCGTGATCACCGCGCCTTCGCGCTCGAGTTGCGCCGCCGACGCCAGCACCGCGGGATGTTCGATGGCGCTCACGATCACGTGCGCCCGCGAGCGCCCGGACGCCCGCACTACGCCGAAGACCGCGAGATTGTCGGCCTCCGTGCCGCCGCTGGTGAAGACGATTTCCGTAGTGCTCGCGTGAATGAGCGCCGCCACCTGCCGGCGTGCGGCTTCCAGCTTGTGCTTCGCCGCCTGGCCGAAATGATGAATGCTGGACGCGTTACCATACACTTGACCGAGACACGACGCCATGGTCTCCAGAACTTCCGGAGCTACGGGGGTGGTGGCGTTGTGGTCGAAGTAGAAATGCTGCACTTGAGGCTATTTTACCAATGCGGGCGCCCATCGTTACCTTGACGACCGATTTCGGGCTTTCGGACCATTACGTGGGCAGCATGAAAGGTGTGATTCTCCGCATCTGCCCAGGAACCCCGATCATCGATATCAGCCACGAGGTGACCCCGTACGCCATCGCCGAAGGCGCGTACCTGATCGCGCAGGCGTATCTAACGTTTCCGCGCGGCAGCGTGCACGTCGTGGTGGTCGACCCCGGCGTGGGCAGCGAGCGGCGTCCGATATTAATGGAAGCCGCCGGCCAGTATTTCATTGCGCCCGATAATGGCGTGCTCGGTATGATTATTGCCCGCGAAAAGCACAAAGTTCGGGCCATTTCCAACTCCCGCTATTTCCATCACCCGGTCAGCCAGACTTTTCACGGGCGCGACATCTTCGCTCCCGCCGGCGGCCACCTCGCGAGTGGCGTGAGGTCATCCAGCTTCGGAAAGATCATCGCCGATTACGTTCGCCCATCGTTCGCGGAGCCTCGCCAGACCGGGCCCAAGTCGTGGGCGGGCGAGATCCTGAAGGTCGATCACTTCGGCAACATCGTGACCAACTTCCGTGCGGCTGATTTTCCGCGGTTTGAAGAGATCACCATCGGCGTCACGAACGTGGGGCGCCTGGTGCGCAGCTACGCCGAATCGCCGTCGGGAGAACTGGTGGCAATCGCCGGCAGTTCGGGCTATTGGGAAGTGTCGTTGAACCAGGGCTCCGCCGCGGACCGGATCGGCTGCCGCGCCGGCGACGCCTGCCACATTCGCGTCTGACCGATCTGAATTAAACCTTTCGCCACTCCTCCGCCTTGGCGGGTTGGCCCCAAGCCCGGTAAAGCTCGACGAGCCAACGATGCTTTTGTCATTCGCCCGAATCCCGCCCTGGTTATGGCTTCACCGAGATGCGTGGCACGTTGGCGTCGTTCAATTGCTTGTCGATTCCCGGAACGGTGGTCTTGAGCAGCGTGTCGAGCGCCTCCGATTGCTTCTCGAAGTCCTTCTGCAAGTCCTCCAGTTGTTCGCGCTGGGTGCCGGTCGGCAGGAACGGCGATCCGCTAACCTGCCCGAACAACTGGGTGACGCCGCGGTTGATGCGCGCCATCTCGGTCTTGACCTTGCCGGACTCTTTGAGCGCCGCGGCGATGGTATCCTTGATCGCCGCCGGCGCATCGGGCACGTTCTTGGAAAGCGAATCCAACTGCGTGTCGAGCGAATCGGCCCTGGTACTCGCCGGTTCGGTCCGTGCCTGAAGCGCCATCACCGCGGTGATCACGCCGCGGCGCGCCTGGATCTCGTCAGCCGAGACATTGGCGTAGGGGTCGGCATCCACGTGGATGGGCGTGGTGAACTCCTTGCCATCGATGGTGAGGCGCGCGATGTAATCTCCCGGGTCGGCCAGGGCGGCATTAGCGCCGGCGCGGCCGCCGCCGGGCGCCGCTCCGGGAGCAGCACCGCGGCCTTCACCACCGCCACGTCCGCCGCGCCCGCCCCGCCCCGGCGGCTGAACGAGCGACTTGCCGCGAAGATCCCATTGCACGCGATTGATACCCTTCTCCTTGGTAGCCGGGAGATCGCGAACCACCGCGCCGGTCTTGTCAACGATCGCGAGTTTGACATCGCCACCGCCGGATTTCAGGTAATAGCTGACGGTCGCACCCATCGGCGGATTCTCGCCGATGAAGCGCTTTTCCGCCAGAAACTCGTCGGTGGTGAAGACGCGATAGTCGAATGCAATGGCCGGCTTCACGGTAAACAGGTGCGCGTCGCTCGCGAGGACAGCGGGCGTGAGTTCCTCGAGCGGCGAAATGTCCATCACCCAGAAACTGCGCCCGTGGGTGGCGGCGATGAGGTCGCCGTCGCGCGGATGGACGATCAGGTCGGCCACCGGCGTGGTGGGCAGGTGATTCATCAGCGGCACCCAGTGCGCTCCAGCGTCGACTGAGACATAAGCCGCGGATTCCGTTCCGACGAAAAGAAGATTGGCATTCTTCACGTCCTCGCGGATCACGCGCACGGGGGTGGACGGGGGCAGATCCGCGCGGATCGATTTCCACGTGGCGCCGTAGTCGCGGGATTCGAAGAGGTAGGTAGTGAAATCGTCGCTGCGATGGCCATCGAAAGCCAGGAATACCGTTCCAGCATCGTAGCGCGACGCCACCAGGCGGCTCACCCAGCGCTTCCCGGGCATTCCCGGAACACTTGCGGTGATATTCCTCCAGTTCTTTCCATCGCGCGTGGCCCAGACATTGCCGTCGTCGGTACCGGCGTAGAGCACCGCGGAATCGAGCGGCGATTCCGCGATGGTGGTGATGGTGCCGGCTTTCTCCGTGGTCAGTTCCGGGCTGATGGATTTCCACGAGTCGCCACGGTCGGTTGATTTGAACACCAAATTGCCGCCCATGAAGATGGTCTTGGGGTCGTGCGCGGAGATCAGCAGCGGCGTTTCCCAGTTGAAACGGTATGCCGGCTGTCCGCTGTGCGCAGTGGGCTTGATGCCGGTATTCCGGCCGCTGTGCAGGTCATGGCGGACTACGCCGCCGTTCTGCGATTCCGCATAAATGATGTTGTAGTCCGTGGGATCGACGCGCACCTGAAAACCGTCGCCGGTTTGCACCTTGAACCAGTCGGCATACTTGATTCCCACCTGGTTGCGCGTGGCGCTGGGGCCGGCCCACGAGCAGTAATCCTGCGAGCCGCCATAAATATAGTAGGGGCGGCGCATGTCGACGTCTACAGAGTACATCTGGCTCAGCGCCATCTGATTTTGAAAGTCCCACGTGTGGCCGCCATCCCAGGTCATGTAGATGCCGCCATCGTTGCCATCGAGGATGTGGCGCGGATTTTTGGGATCGATCCACATGGCGTGGTGATCGACGTGGATGTTCTCGGTGACGGTGCGGAAGGTGGTGCCGCCATCGTCGGATTCGGAGTTGTTGGCGCCGAGCACGAAGAGGTGATTTTCGTTGGTGGGATCGACGCGCACCTGGCTGTAATAGAACGGCCGGTTATCGACTGAATTCACCCAGCGCCACGTTTCGCCGCGATCGTCGGAGCGGAAGACGCCGCCATCGCGCATGGTGCGCGGACCGGCGGGTGGCGCCGGTGGGGCGTTCTCATCGCCCGTGCCTGCCGGCGCCGTGGTCGGGGTTTGCACCACGGCATAAACGACGGCTGGATTGCTGGGAGCGGCCGCGAGTCCGATGCGGCCCAGGTCGCCCTTCGGCAATCCCTGGGTGAGTTTGCGCCAGTTGCGGCCGCCGTCGCTGGTCTTGTAGATTCCGCTACCCGGCCCCCATTGCTTTCCGGGATCGCCGCCGGCGAATCCATCGCGGCGGACTTCGTACGCCGCGGCGTAGAGCGTGTTGGGGTCGCCTGGATCCATGGCGAGATCGACCACACCGGTGTCGTCGTTGATGGCGAGACTTTGCGTCCACGTGAGGCCGCCATCGGTGGTCTTATAGACACCTCGCTGTTTGTTCGCGCCCCAGATGTGGCCGAGCGCGGCGACGTAGACCACGTCGGAGTTGCGCGGATCGATGCGGATGCGGCCGATGTGATGGGAATCCTGCAAACCCATGCGGTGCCAGGCCTTGCCGCCGTCGGTGGTTTTGTAGATGCCGTCGCCCCACGACACGCTGTTGCGCGGATTGGCCTCGCCGGTGCCGACCCAGACAGTATCGGGATTGGAGGGGTCGGCGGCGACAGCGCCGATCGCGCCGACGCTTTCGTGCTCGAAAATCGGCTCCCAGGTGGTGCCTTCGTTGGCGCTCTTCCAGACTCCGCCGCCCCCGGTAGCGATGTAGATGCGCGCGGGATTGCCGGAGACAGAGATATCGACGACGCGCCCGCCCGCTCCCGCCGGTCCGACGGATCGCCAGGTGAAGTGCTTGAGGAGATCCTGGTCGAACGGTTGGGCCCACAGAGACAGGGCTAGGGCGGAAAGAATGAGGGCGAGGCGCTTCATAAGTTCTGCAACCTATCGCAGCCCGGTGGGGAAGTCAAGGAGGAGCTCTTTGACTGTCGCGCAACAGCGCGAACGGCAGAAATAACAAATAAGAACAAGTTTACCCGGGGTACCGGCGCAGGGGCCTCGGCGTTCATGCAGAGAGAAACTCAGTCCGCGTGACGGCAGATTTGCCGCTGTGCGTCGGGCGCCGCTCAGGGTGCGGCGTGATCCGGATTGGCGAAAGGTCGTAAAGAAGGAACGTGGAGCAATAATCGATCGCCAGGAATGCGGTGCGCAACCTCTACCTGGCGATTTCAAATGCCAGGAGGACGTTACCGGGGAGGCCCCCGGTATTGGCGTAGCCGGAGTTGACGTACAGCATGCCGTCGGCGACGGTTGGGCCGGTGCCGCTGAACGATCCCCCGTGAGCGGGAATGTTATTGATGGTGGGGAATGCGCGGTTGGCGTCGAAGTCCCAGACAATCTCGCCGCCGTTCATGCGATAGGCGCGGAGATGCCCGTCCATGGACGGGGAGAAGACAATGCCGGGCACCGCGGTGGCGGCAGCCAATTGCGCGGGCGAGCATCCTGGTTTTCCGCTGCAGGCAGGCTGCGGCGCGGGGGTTTTCCAGATGACTTTGCCGGTGGCGGCGTCGAGGGCAAATAGGCCCCCAGCGGTGGGTTGTCCCCAATCCGAGAGTGGCGCGAAGACTATGCCATCGGCGGCGGCCATGCCCCACTCGATACCGCCGAGTTTGCCGCCTTTCCCGATCCGCGACTGCCAGACGAACTTGCCATTTTCATCGGGATCGAGGCCGTGTACCATGCCCGATTTCTGGCCGGCGACAAGAATCTGCTTGCCGCCGTTGAGGTTCACAAGAATAGGAGAGGCGCCGAAATCGACGTCGTCGCCGGCGTTGTCGGGACAGTTGCCGGTGTGAGTACCGAAGCCGCAGCCCCAGTTGAACATATCGAGCGTGGCCTGCTGCGTCCAGCGGATTTCGCCGGTGGAGAGATCCATGGCGACGATGGCGTCAGCGGTCTTGACGGGCGGGTCGGAATAGCCGTTGCCGGTGGCGACATAGAGCATGTTACGGCGGAGATCGAGGGTGGGAGAAGACCAGACCGTGGCGCCGGATGGTCCGTAGTATTGCACGCCCTTGTCGCTGCGTTTGGTGGGTCTGGCTTGGGGAGTGGTGAAGGTGCGCCAGATTTCCTTGCCGGTTTCGGCATCGAGCGCAACGATGTTGCCGCGGAACGTGCAGCAGGGGTACTGCGGCTGCGAGCCGGCGTTCTCCTCCTGCGATGCGATGGGCACGTAGAGGCGGCCGTCGTGGAGTTTGGGTGCGCCGGTGATGCGCGTGAAGGGCTGGGAATCGAGTTTCTTCTGCCACAGGAGCGACCCCGTATCGGCATTCAGCGCGTAGAAGTTGGAGTCGAGATCGCCGACGTAGGCGCGCGGGCCGGGACCGATGACGACAGCGGCGCGGACCAGCGTCTGCGCCTGAAACATCCAGTAAATGCAGCCGCTGCGCGCGTCGAGGGCGTAGACGGTACCGTCGTTGCTGCCAGTGTAGAGGCGGCCATCGACGATGGTAGGCTGGCCGAACGCAGTGGCGCCGTTGGGGAATCCAAAGGCCCATTTGAGCCGGAGGCGGCCTACGCTGCCGGCGTCGATGTGAGCGGCGGCGGGCTGGAATCGCGTGTTGAAATCGTCGGCGCCCCATCCGTTCCATGACGACCCGGGGACTGGCATGCTTCCAGCGGGGCAATGGCCGCCCATCGGCGCGGGCACAGAGGAATCGACTCTGCCGAGATAGCGCGCCACGGCTTTGCGCTCGTCGGCGGTGAGGGAGGCGCCCTGGGCTTTCATGACTCCGGAATCGAGCGCGCGCAGAATGTCTTCCCATGGCATGGTGGCCATAGCATCGGGAAGTGGAGCGTGTGCGCCGCTATTGGGGGAATGGCATCGCTGGCAGTGCTGCATGAAGACCCGGGTAGGCTCCTGAGCGCCCAGGAAGGCAGCGGAAAGGACCGCGAGGAAGAAGAGACGGGGCAAGTTGGGGGATGGCTCCTCGGTAAATGCTATCACCGAAACGCGCATTTATTTGGAGAACCGGCCGGATGAGCCTCGGCCCTGTGCCGGTGTATGGGAGATACGCCGCTCTCTGCGCAGTGACTAAGTGCTCGCTGGGAGAGATGCCAATCAGTTTTGCGTTGCCCGGCGGCGGGCCTTCAGGATCTCGATGATGGTGGGGAGTACGGACACAAAGATGATGAGGAGGATCACCTTGTCGAAGTAGTGCTTGACGAAAGGCGTTCCGCCCAGTTCGTATCCGAGCACCGTCAACAATGTGACGGAACCAAGGCCGCCGCACAAGCTGAATGGTAGGAATCGGAAATAAGGCATCCGCCCAACCCCCGCCATGAATGCAGCGAAGCTCCGGACAACCGGCAGAAAACGCGCGAACAGAATGGTTTTCCCCCCATATCGCTCGTAAAACGACTGAGTGCGCACCACGTATTCCTGTCTGAACAGCAGAGAATCCTTGCGGGAGAAGATGCGTGGTCCCGTTTGCCTGCCCAGCAGGTAACCGGTGGAGTCGCCGATGATGGCCGACAGTGCAAGCAGGAGAATCACCAGCACGATATTCGAATGTCCGGCTCCTACCACTACTCCCACCGTGAAGAGCATGGAGTCGCCGGGAACAACGATACCTACCAGCAGGCCGGTTTCGGCAAACACCAGACCGCACAGTGCCGCATATCCCGGCCAACTGGAAAGCAGCAGGCCCAATAGATGAATCAGCCTGTCGGCATTGTACAGCGACTTCAGGAACTCGATGATGTCGTGGATCATCGGTTAGCTGCCGGAATGGAAGCTCGCTATGATGCGCTTGATGACGTCCTGGTTGATCTTCACCACGCCCTGGCGCTGGAGGTCGTCCACCAGGCCGGTTTCAAAAATGGTATTACGCTCTCGGGCCTTGTCGCCCTTGAGGGAATCGACAAGCTGGGCACGCTGTTCGGGGAGCTTCGACATGTCGGCATCGACGTGCGCGACGACTTTGGCTATCACCGTAGCATCGGGCATGGGAACGGGATCGAGGATGGCGCCGACGGCATCGTTGAAAGCTGCGTCGAAATAGCTGGCGGGGCCCAGGCCATCGATGCTGGCCTGGCGCTTGAAGAGTTCCGTGGTTTTTACATCGAGGCCCATGGCCTTGGCGGCCTTGGCCAAATCGCCGCCGTTATCCCGGGCGGACTTGACGAGTTCGGCGGCCTTATCGCGGACCATCTTTTGGAGACGGATGTTGACCATGGCGTCGTGGACCTGAGTCTTAACTTCGTCAAAGCTGGCGGGATGCGCAGGCACAATATTGGTCACTTCGGCAACCACCAGTTTGTTGGCAGCGGGCGAGACGGGCTGGGATACTTCGCCTTTTTTCAGACCCGTGATTGCCTGATCGAAATCGGCGCTTGTGCCGACACCGGGGACGGGCTGTCCGGGCACCACACCATCGGCGTGAAAGACTTCCATTCCGAGATCGGCGGCGACCTTATCGGGGTGGTCGGGATCCTTGGTGAGTGCCTGTTGCGCCTGATCGGAGATCTTCTGCATAATGTCGTTCACGCGCTGCTGCTTCCACTGTTTGGCGATCTCGTCTTTGACTTCGGAGAAGGGTTTCAGGCGGGCATCCTCGTGCGACAGGACCTGAATGATGTGGTATCCATATACCGATTTCACGGGGTCGCTGATGACCATGGGCTTCTGCGAGAATGCGGCCTTCTCGAACGCCGGGTCCATCTGGCCGCGGACCACGTTGTCGTATTCGCCGCCCTTCTGAGCGGAGCCGGGATCTTCGGAATATTTCTTGGCCAGCTCGGCGAAATCGGCGCCGGCGCGCAGTTGCTTCACGATGTCTTCGGCTTTGGCTTTGATCTTGGCGTCGTCGGCGGGGGGCTTGCCTTGCGTCATGAGCAAAATGTGGCGGACGTTGACGTGTTCCTTGGTCTGGTAGTCGGCCCGGTGCTCATTGTAGATGACCATCAGGTCGGAATCGGTGGGATTGAGGGATTGCGCAATCTTATTGCCATCAGCGACGAGAATGACGAGGCTTTTGGATTCCGGATCCTGGTAAAGGGCGATATTCGTCTTGAAGTACTGCTGCATCTCCTCGTTGGTGGGCTCGACTTCTTTTTTATATTTGTCCTGGGTGATCTTGACGTATTGAAGCTGGATCTGATCGTTCTTCTTGTGGTATTCCTTCTCGACCTCGCCGGGTGTCACGACGGAGCCTTCAATGGCTACCTCGCGCAATTTACCGATGAGCATGGTGCGCTTGAGATCGGATTCGAACTGGTCGATGGTCACACCCTGTTGAGCAAGCATGGCGCCGTAGACATCTTTGCCGACGAATTTGCCGTCGGGGAAGAGGTTCGGGTAGCTCTGCCGGAGGTAGTCGGCCACGTCCTTATCGGAAACTTCCAGGCCGAGCTTGTGGGCCTCATATTCCATGGCACGATCGCTGATCATGTTCTGGATCATGTTGGGGACGTAGTTGGGGATGATTTCCGCGGGGATCTTTTGGCCACGAGTCTGGGTGGTGATGTTCTGGCGGGCTTCGTTCTCGGTGATGCTGGTGCTGCCGATCTTGGCAACGACGGCGTTGGGCCCGTTGTCGCCGGTGTCGTAGCTGGGCACGAGGTATAGCAGCATCGATGCCGAGACCAGCAGCAGAATGCCGGTCATCACGTACTTCTTGGCCTTTTGGGAATTAAACAAATCAAACATTTACGTACAAACTCCTAGTCGATACGAGAGCTTGGGGAAATTCCAGTATAGGACATGCCGCGGCAATGTGCTGGATGGGCGGATTTCGCTCCTGGTGGGAGGGCGCCGCGGATGTGCCCCGAGAGCGGCAAGCCCGCACGGCTCACGTTGTCACTTCACGTCGACACCAAACAAGGCGAGGCCGGCGGCTTGGTTGCCGTTAGTCTCGACCAGTTCCATGGTTGTCGTCTTTTGGGGCGCGATGAAGTTGATCTGGAAGATGCCGGCCGCCAATCGGTATGCGGCGCCGTCGAAGAGGAAGGACGTCTGGCCCGAGGCGAGGCAATGGGTAGAGGACCATGGCTGAACCCGCCGGAGCAGGATTGGATGGCGTGTTCGTTGTGAAATCCAGGTTGAAAACGCCAAGAATCTGCGGCACGCCCTGCACCCACCGCAATCTCCACCGGATTCGATTTCCGACGGAGGTACTGGACCTGGACGCTGGTGCGGGTTTTGCCGGCCAATTCGAACGGCGCAATCAATTCGATCTCCTGGGCGCCGGCAAGCAGGATTGGGGCCGCAATTTGGAAAATCGTATTCCAGTTGCGCCTGATTGGCGTGAAAGACCACATCGATGACGGGATAATGCCACGCCACTCGACGCTGCCATAAAGACCGTAAGAGGCACGGATATTGTTGCCGATGAGGTAATTGGCTCTGCCCGCCATGTGGCCCAGGGGCTCGAGCAACGAATTGGCGTTTTGGCCGGCGACCGACATGGTAACGGAGTGGCCACTCAGGCTCAGCACCGCCGAGTGTGAATAGACGGACAGGCTATAGCTCGCGCCCCGCGCGAGGTACTGGGCGCCGCGCGCCTCGATACCCAGCAGGCTCGCGCCGGGACACGACAGGGAAAAGATGTATCTCAGAACGAGATCGCGCACACGATTCTCCGATGCGTGACGCAGAAGGAGCCTTTATTTAAGCACCCGATGGATGGTTCAGGATGGATCAGTCGGGTTCGCCTTCTCGCGCCGGTGCATCAGGTGGTGAAGGGCGAAGGGAACTTCGTCCGGGTGCGCCGCGGACCAGGCGACGAGGCGCTCGAACTTGATGGTGTCGTCGGCGATAGCGCTGATTTCCATCAGCTCATTTTCGATGGTCTCGGGATCGCGCATAGATGTTTTCAGGATGGCATAGTTGGGCGAGAGCGGTTGCTCCCAAAGATGATCTGATTAAAATCATCGGCGATTCCCGCTAACCGATCGGTATTTCGAGCGTTTCATAATCAGACGCTCTATGGGAACAGAGAAAACCAAGGCCGACCTGCTGCCCGGAACGCTGGACATGCTGGTTTTGAAAATTCTGCTTCGTGGGCATTTGCACGGGTACGCCATCGCGCATCTGATTCACCAGTTGTCCGACGACCTGCTGCGGGTGGAAGAGGGGTCGCTTTATCCGGCGCTCCAGCGCCTGGAGTTGAACGGCTGGATCGAGGGCGAGTGGGGGCTTTCCGCCAACAACCGGCGGGCGCGCTTTTATAAGCTCACAGCCGGCGGGCGTAAACACCTGGCGGAAGAATCGGCCCGTTACCGGCAAGTGACCGGAGCGGTAGCGCGAATCATGGGGTTCGCGGTGTGAATTGGAAGCGTTTTCTACGCCGCGCAGGCTACTGGCTCGACCGCGGTGGAAGGGCTCGCCTGTTGTGGGAGGAAATGGAGTTCCACATCGATTCGATGGTTGAGGACCTGGTTTCGCAAGGTATCTCGGAGGCGGAAGCTCGCAAATTGGCGCGGCGAAAGTTCGGCAATATGACAGAAAAAGCGGAAGAAGCTCGATCTACCTGGATCGCGCGTTGGATGGGCGATCTGGTACAGGATTTGCGCCAGGCATTTCGCGGCATGCGGCGGGATGCGGGGTTTGCGGTATTTACGATTCTCATCGCCGGACTGGGCATCGGCGCCAGTTCGACGATTTTCAGCGTGGTGAATGCGCTGCTGGTTCGGCCGCTGCCGTTTCGCGATCCGGGACGGCTGGTATGGATTTCCAATGGCGATGATGGGACGGCGGCGCAGACCGAACAGTTCGTAGACCTGCGCGAGTTGAACCGGTCGTTCACCGATTTGGCTGGTTGGTCGGGGTTCTATTTTCCGGGCGACCACGAACTCACGGGGGCGGCCGAGCCGGAGCGGCTCACCAGCGTTCCGGTGACCGGGAACCTGTTTGCGGTGCTGGGAGTGCAACCCGCAATCGGAAGGACGTTCACTCGCGAGGAATGCCAGGGAAAGTATTCGGCTCCGCCGGCCATGCTCTTGAGCAACAACTTTTGGCGGCTGCACTTCGGTGCGGACCCCAACGTGGTCGGACGGAAGCTGATTTTAGACGAACATCCGGTGACGATTGCTGGGGTGATGCCGGCGACGTTCGATTTCGCCAGCGTGTTTGCTCCGGCCACCCCGGTCGACATTTTTATTCCCTGGCCGCTCGACGACAAAACGAAACCCCTGGGAAACACGATGAAGGTGGTGGGAAGATTGAAGCCCGGCGCAACCATCGAAGGTGCGCAGGCCGAGATGGCAGCGCTGGGGAAGCAACTGAAAAGCCAGCATCCCGAGCGGAACCCGATTACGCCAATCCTGTCTCCGCTGGCGGAGCGGGTGAGCGGACGAGTGACGCCGGCGCTGGTGGTGCTGGCTTGCGCGGTGGGTGTAGTGATGCTGCTGGTGTGCGCCAATCTTTCGAACCTGCAACTGGCGCGGTTGAGCGTCCGGCAGAAGGAAACCGCGCTGCGAACCGCGTTGGGAGCCGGACGTTGGCGGCTTCTGCGCCAGATGCTGACGGAGAGTGTGGCGCTATGCTCATGTGGCGCGGTGTTGGGACTGGTGCTCGCGCTCGTGAGCACGCGCGCGCTGGCACATCTCCAAACCTTCAATCTCCCGTTGCTCGCAAGCGTGCGCGTCGATGGAAAGACGCTTGTCTTTACGCTGTTCGCCGCGGTTGCGTCCGGCGTTCTTTTTGGGCTGTTGCCGGCGTTGCGGGTCTCGGCCCAGTCTCTGAGCGGCGAGTTACAGGACGCGAGCCGCGGATCGAGCGGGGGCAGGCGGCATGGGTGGGTGCGTGACGGGCTGGTGGTTTCGGAGCTGGCTTTAGCCTGCGTGCTGCTGGTGGGCGCGGGACTGCTGGCGCGGAGTTTTCTCCGAGTGCTCGATGTGAATTTGGGATTTGCGCCGGAGCGGGCGGCGGCGCTACGGGTCGATCCGAGTTTTCGGATTGCGGATTTCGCGGAGCAAAACGGGTTCATCGACGACCTGCTGCGGCGCGCGCGCAATGCGCCCGGGATTTTGGCGGCGGGGATTACCGATGCGCTGCCGCTGCGCGACGACCGGTCGTGGATGGTCGCCGCGCGAGGACAGATTTACGAGAAAGGGCGCCAGCCGGAGGCATATGTTCGCGTGGTGAGCGACGGGTATTTCCAAGCGGCGGGTATTCCGCTGCGGTTGGGCCGAGGATTTACGGAGAGGGATCGGGCAACGAGCGAACGCGTGGTGGTGGTGAACGAGACGATGGCGCGAACGCTTTGGCCGGGGCAGGATCCGGTGGGAAAAACGATCGAGACCGATGGCGGACGGCGAGTGGTGGGCGTAGTTGCCGACGTCCGGCACAGCTCTCTGGAATCGGCGGGAGGCTTAGAAATGTATCTGCCGATGCGGCAGACGGGGGACTATGCGGCGATGCAACTGGTGGTGCGCACGGCTCTTCCTCCGGACCGGCTGGCGGCGGAGTTGCGAACGGCCCTGCGGCCGGCCGATCCGAATCTGCCGGTCCGCGAGTTTCAGACGTTCCAGGCTCTGGTGGACAGAGCGGTTTCGCCGCGGCTGTTTCTGGTGGTGCTGCTGGCCGGGTTCGCTACTTTTGCGCTGGCGCTGGCGTCGCTGGGGATTTACGCGGTAATTTCGTTTTCGGTGAGCCAACGGGCCCAGGAAATTGGAATTCGGATGGCGCTGGGAGCGTCGTCCGCGGAGGTGCAAGGCAGGATCGTGCTTCGGACCTTGGGATTGGCGGCATTGGGGCTGGCGTTGGGAATGGCGGCGGCGCGGATTTTATCGGGTGCCCTGGGTAGCCTGTTATTCGGAGTCACGTCCGGCGATGCGGTGACGTTTGTTGCCATGGGAGCGCTGCTGACCGTAGTGGCGGCGTTCGCTGGCTATATTCCGGCATGGCGGGCGTCGCGGATCGATCCCATGACAGCGCTGCGATCGAACGGATAGAAGGGCACGGTCCAAAGGGCACGGTCCAAAGGGTACGGTCCAAGCGGGCTTCCGGCGTCCGAATTTGATAGGATTAGCACCAATCCCGGATGCCTGTGAACATCAAAAATGTGCTCCTGGCCGGCTCTGTCGCCGCGCTGGTCTTTCAGTGGAGGGCGCCGGCGCAAGACGATTCCCTGGGCCGTCAGGCCCAGGCGATATTGGCCGAATCCTGCTACGGCTGCCACGGGTCGGGACAGCAGATGGCGGGATTGAGGCTCGATACCGGGGTAAAAGCGGTGGTATCGCCGGGCAATTCCGCCGGCAGCCTGCTGATGAAGCGCGTCAAAGGCGCTGACGGTCTGGAGCGCATGCCGATGGGCGCGCCCGCCTTGTCCGCCGAGAAACTCGCGACGCTGGCGAGGTGGATCGACGCCGGCGCGGTGCTTCCGGCCTCGGCGCGGCATTGGGCGTTCATCCCCCCGGTGCGTCCGCCGGTTCCGGCGACGAGCCGTCCGGAGTGGGTGCGCAATCCCATTGACGCCTTTGTCGAGTCGCGGCTCGACCGCGATAGCCTCAAGCCATCGCCCGAGGCAGATCGCGCGGCGCTGCTGCGCCGCGCCAGCCTGGACATCACGGGGCTGCTGCCTACTCCCGCCGAACTCGACAGGTTTCTCGCCGATTCCAGTCCCAATGCCTACGAAAAACAGGTGGACCGCCTGTTGGCGTCGCCGCATTACGGCGAGCGCTGGGCGCGCGTCTGGTTGGACGCGGCGCGCTATGCGGATTCCAACGGGTATGAAAAAGATGCGCCGCGCCTGGTTTGGTTCTACCGCGATTGGGTGATCGATTCGCTCAATCGAGATATGCCGTATAACGAGTTCGTCATCGAGCAGGTTGCCGGCGACCTGCTGCCGGACGCCACCCAATCGCAACGGGTCGCGACGGGGTTCCTGCGCAATTCCATGGTGAACGAAGAGGGCGGCATCGACCCCGAGCAGTTCCGCATGGAAGCAATGTACGACCGCATCGACGCCATCGGCAAGGGCATTCTGGGGGTGACGATTCAGTGCGCGCAGTGCCACAACCACAAATTCGATCCGCTGACGCAGGAGGAATATTACCGGATTTTCGCCTTCCTCAATAACACGAACGAATCGGACATTGTGGTCTACACTCCCGCCGAGCAGTCGAAGCGCGAGGAGATTCTGCGCCGGACCGCTGAGATCGAGGCCGGATTGCAGCGGCGCACGCCCGATTGGCGCGAGCGTATGGCGAAATGGGAAGAGGCGCTGCCGGCGCAGCCCGCGTGGCGAACGCTGGCGCTCACGGTGGACGACATCTCGACAGGCGGCGAGCGCGAACTGCCGCAGCAGGACGGATCGATGCTGTCGCTGGGATATGCGCCAACCAAGCACACGGTGAAATTCACGGCGACGACCGGCATGGAGCGGATTACCGCCGTGCGGCTGGAATTGTTGATGGATCCGAACCTGCCTGCCGGCGGACCGGGACGGTCGATTCACGGAACGGGCGCTCTCACGGAATTCCGCGTGGAGGCTGCTTCGGTCGAGGAACCGGCGAAGTTCACGAAAGTGACCATCGCCAGCGCGACGGCCGACGTCAACCCGCCGGAAACGCCGCTGGAGGCGAAGTTCGACGACAAGAGCGGGAACCGGCGCGTCACCGGGCCGGTGCAGTTCGCAATCGACGGGCGTGACGACACGGCGTGGGGAATCGATGCCGGACCGGGGCAGCGCAATCAGCCGCGCAAGGCGGTTTTCGATTTCGAAAAGCCGGTGGAGAACGCCGGCGGGTCGACGCTCAATCTATATCTGAAGCAGGACCACGGCGGATGGAATTCGGACGACAACCAGAACAACAACCTGGGGCGAATCCGGCTATCGGTGACGGATGCGCCGGGTGCGGTGGCCGATCCGCTGCCGGATGCGGTGCGCGCGATTCTGAAGACGCCGCGCGCGCAGCGGACCGCTGAACAGCAGCAGACCGTGTTCCGCTACTGGCGGACTACCGTGCCCGAGTGGAAGGCCGAGAACGGCGCCATCGCGCAGTTGTGGCGCGAGTACCCCGAAGGATCGCGGCAACTGGTGCTGGCGGAGCGTACGGAAGATCCTCGCGTGACGCACATCCTGAAGCGCGGCGATTTTCTCCAGCCCGGCCGCGCGGTGACGCCGGGCGTGCCCTCGTTCCTGAATCCTCTGCCGGACGGCGCGCCGCTGAATCGCCTGACATTCGCGCGCTGGCTGGTGGACCGGAAATCGCCGACCACGGCGCGCTCCCTTGTGAATCGTGTGTGGCAAGCGTACTTCGGGACCGGGATTGTGGCGACCGTGGAAAACCTGGGGACGCAGGCCGAGACACCTTCCAACCAGGAACTGCTCGATTGGCTGGCGGTGGAGTTCATGGATTCGGGCTGGAGCCTGAAGAAGCTCAACCGCTTGATTGCCACGTCGGCAGCGTACCGGCAAAGCTCGAATGTAACGCCGGAACTGCTGACCAAGGATCCGGACAACCGGTTGATCGCGCGCGGCCCCCGGTATCGCGTGGACGCCGAGGTGGTGCGCGACATCGCTTTGGAGGCGAGCGGGCTGCTGACCGACAAGATCGGCGGGCCGAGCGTCTATCCGCCCGCGCCATCGCTGCTTTTCGAGCCGCCGGCAAGCTACGCGCACAAGACTTGGAACGTGGCCGAAGGACCCGACCGGTACCGGCGTGCGCTCTACACGTTTCGTTTCCGATCGGTGCCGTTTCCGGCGCTGCAGGCCTTCGACGCGCCGAACGGAGAGATGGCGTGCGTGCGCCGGGCGCGATCGAACACTCCGCTGCAGGCGCTCACCACGCTGAACGAGCCGGTATTTGTGGAAGCGGCGCAGGCATTGGCGGCGCGGACGCTGAAAGCAGGCGGGACCGATCGCGATCGGGTGGCGTACGCATTTCGTTTGTGCACCTCACGCGTTCCGACGAAGGCCGAGAGCGACGTGCTGCTCAGCCTGCTGGCCAAGGAAGACGCCCGCCTGGCGGATGGGTGGCTGAGCGCACCCGATCTGGCTGGGCTGAAGCCGGGCGCGGGCTCCGTCCCGGCGGGAGCCACTCCGCGACGCTTGGCCGCGTGGACCGCGGTGGCGCGCGTGATTCTGAATCTGGACGAGACGATTACCAAGGAATAAATATGAGCTGCCAGGATCATCTCTATCGCGGAATGCAGCCGCGCGACGTCTCGCGCCGCTGGTTCTTCCAGCAGTGCGGCGTGGGCGTGGGGGCCGCGGCGCTAATGCAATTACTGGCGGAAGCGGGGCACGCCGCGGACGATCCGCTGGCGCCGAAAGCCCCGCAGTTTCCAGCCCGGGCAAAGCACGTGATCTTCCTGTTCATGGCCGGCGCGCCCAGCCATCTGGAACTGTTCGACTACAAACCGCAGCTCGCCAAGTTCGATGGCACGCTGCCGCCGCCGGAGCTGCTGAAAGGCTATCGCGCGGCATTCATCAACCCCAATTCCAAACTGCTCGGACCGAGATTTCGCTTCCGCAAACTCGGCAGGACGGAGACCGAATTGTCGGAACTGCTGCCCTTCCTGGGCGAAGTTGTGGATGACGTGGCGATTGTGAAATCCATGGTGACCGACGCATTCAACCACGCTCCGGGTCAATTACTCATGAACACCGGCACGATGCAGTTTGGACGGCCGAGCATGGGATCGTGGACGCTGTACGGACTCGGGTCGGAAACGCGCGATCTGCCGGGGTTCGTGGTGTTTAGCTCGGGGGCGAAAGGCCCGAGCGGCGGTGACAGTTGCTGGGGCAGCGGCTTCCTGCCGACGGTATACCAGGGTGTGGAATTCCGCACGGGCGGCGATCCGGTACTGTATCTGTCGAACCCTCCGGGCGTCGACCGGCAGCTGCAGCGCGATTCGCTGGACGCGCTGAAGCAGTTGAACCAGATGCGGCTCGACGCGACGGGCGATCCCGAAATCGCAACCCGTATTAACTCGTTCGAAATGGCGTTCCGGATGCAAGCCGTGGCGCCCGATCTGATGGATATCGCGAAGGAGTCGAGAGAGACGCTGGAACTTTACGGCGCGGAGCCGGGAAAGGCATCGTTCGCGAACAATTGCCTGCTGGCGCGGCGCCTGGTGGAAAAAGGCGTGCGATTCGTGCAGCTCTATCACGAGGCGTGGGACCAGCATTCGAATCTGGTGAAGGATCTACAGAAAAACTGCCTGGCAACCGATCGCGCCGCCGCCGCGCTCATCAAGGATCTCAAACGGCACGGATTGCTGGACGAAACTCTGGTAATTTGGGGCGGGGAATTCGGCCGCACGCCGATGGTGCAGGGCGGGTCGGACGGTCGCGATCATCATCCGAACGCGTTCACTATGTGGATGGCGGGCGGCGGCATCAAGGCGGGCGCGCGCATCGGCGAGACGGACGAATTGGGCTTCCAGGTGGCGAAAGACAAGGTCCACGTGCACGATCTCCACGCCACGATGTTGAAGCTGCTGGGATTCGACCACACCCGGCTGACGTACAAATATCAGGGGCGAAATTTCAGGCTGACAGATGTGGCTGGCGAGGTGGTGGAGGGGCTGGTGGCGTAGCTATCGGTCCTGGCAGGATCGGAATATTCCTTTTTGGCCACGGATGGACACGGATAACTACTTTGTTTCTGAATCTGTGTGCATCCGTGTTCGTCGCTATCGATCCCCGGGCCGAACTTCCGCTCCTACCGATTGGTGAATCTGACGGAACCACTCTGAAACGGCGGCGGCCGTCGATTCGATAAATATTGAAGTCGGCGTGATCTACAGTGAAAATCGTGGACTGGGCCTCACGCCTAGCAAGGTGGACAAGGGTGGCGTCCGCAAAATCCATTGGGCGGTCGGCATAGCGGGACATCAGAGCATGTACTTGCGGCAACTCCGAATGCTCGCTTGTAGCCACAAAAATAGCGCCAGAACGGCGGAAGCGCCATGCAGTTTCCATCTCATGCCGGCTTTCCCCTACGAGATGAAAGAGCTCCGTGAGTACCGCTTGGGATGAAACCAGCGGTAGCCGCAACTGCTCGAACGTCCTCGCGCAGACGCTGTGCCAGTGGTCGGTGCGATCCAGCAACGCTAGAATCGCGCCGGCATCGATTAGAGCGTTATCGCTCATCGCGCTGCCGCAATCGCTCGCGCACTGCTCTTCGCACATTCTCCGCCCGGTGCGCATTGCCGCTGGCTATAGCTCCGAGGCATCGTGACGCCTCTCTGCGGATTCGAAGCTGTTCGGCTTCGAAACCGGAGTCCGCGCTGCTCCTGCTCAGCCAATCGCGAGCGGCCTCATCGGGCAGGGCCCCAATCGTCGTCTTTCGGCGGCGCTTCGCGCTCCAGTCCGGTCTTTAGCTCAGTGGAAAGGCGCCAGCTATAGACTTCGGGCTTCATGCACTAAATTGTGGTGCAACGGGTAAGGTTACTTCGAATCCTTTCGCCAGTCGTCGGACCGTGGCGCGCGACGTGGACATCGTAGCGCTGCTTACTCTACAACCCGCGCAGCGTAGTGTTCGGATCGATGTGCGTCGCTCGGATTGCCGGGATGTACGCGGCGATCAGGCCAACCAGCGCGAGGAATAGCGCGGCGCCACCGAAAATCGTGGGGTCGGTCGCGCTGACTTTCACCAGCAATCCGGCCGCGGCATGGGTGAGGGTGGCGGCGATGAGGATTCCTGCGGCAATGCCCGCAAGCACGATGCCCATGGCCTGACGGACGACGAGGGCGAGCACATCGCGGGGCTTGGCGCCGAGCGCCATACGAATGCCGATTTCCTGTATGCGCTGACTGATGGAGTAGGCCATGACGCAATACAGACCGACGGCGGCCAGACCGAGTGCCAGCGCGCCGAGCATGCCGAGCAGAGACGCCGCAATCTTTTGCGCGAAGAGCGAGGCGCTGATGTACTCGGTGAGCGGCGTGGCGTCGAACACGGCCACGTTCGGGTCCATCTGCCGCACCGCGCGCTGGAGTGCCGCCAATGCGGTATTCGGATCGCCGGCCGTGCGCGCGTAGAACGCGATGGACAGATCTTCGCGATAAACCTGCCGGAACGGCACGTAGAACAATGCGCGCTGATCTTCATTGGGAAGGTGATACCGGGTATCCTTCACTACCCCCACGACGGTGAACCACTTTCCCCATCCATGCACCTTCCGGCCTATGGGATTGGCCGAGCCAAAGAAGTGCTTGACGAAGCGCTGGTTGACGATCATGACCGGATTCGATTTCTGATCGTCGAGCTCGGTGAAATCGCGGCCATCCAATTTAGGAATGCGCATGACATCGAAGTATCCGGGAGACACCACCGTGCGATAGATTTTCATGTTCTCGGCGGGTCCGGGGGTGTACCCCTCTACGTCCAGGTCTTCCCAAGAACCGTCGGCGAAGCCGAGAGGGATGTAGTCGGCGTAACTGACTGCCGCGATCCCGGGCTGCGATTCGAGATTCTGGCGCAGGCGAACACAGAAATTGATGCGATCAGGTACCTTGTAACCCGCACTCGAAAGATTCAAGTGCGAAACCAGAACTCCACGCGGGTCGAAGCCAGGATCGATCTGGCGCGCAAACTGAAAACTGCGGGCGAAAAGGCCGGCGCCGATGAGCGCAACCAGAGCCAGGGCGACTTCGGAGACCACCAGCAGGTTGCGAATGCGTAGCGAGGGCGCACCCGACGTGCCGCTGCGTCCGCCCTCTTTCAGCGCGGTATTGATATCGATTCGCGCTACCTGGAGTGCGGGAGCCATCCCCGAAACGATGCTGGCAACCAGGCACACGATCATCGTGAAGGCTAGGATTTGCCAGTTCATTACAACGTCGAAGGTGATGGGAAGCCCGCTTTGCGGAACCAGGTATGCGAGCGACCGGCTCATCCAGAGCGCGAGCGGAATGCCGGCCAGAGTCGCGAGACCCGCCAAAAGGAGATTTTCGGTGAAAAGCTGGCGGGCCAGTCGCAGACGGCGCCCGCCAAGCGCGAGACGCAATCCGTATTCTTTGTGCCGCGATGCCGCCCGGGCAAGAAGCAGGTTGGCGACATTCGCGCAGACGATCACGAGGACTACTCCGCAGACGGCCATGAGGATCCGCAGCGGAGCCCCCATTACGCTCTGTACGCCGAAGTGGCCGGCAGACACAGGCAGCATGGCGGCCCCTATGCCTTGGTTGGTACCGGCATTGTCCTTTGCGATTTGCCTCGCGACGGACTGAGCCTCCGCGGTCGCTCCGCTGGCGGTGGTGCCGGGCTTCAGCCGCGCGATAGCTACGAACTCGCGCGATTTGCGATCGCGCAGCATCCAATCGGGCATCGCGTTCAGTTGCGCGGCCATCACCGCGGGAACCCACAAATCAAAGGAGAGGCCTGAGATGGACCCGCGAAAATTCGCGGGCGCGACACCGACAATTGTGAGTTGCTGCCGGTTCACGCGGATGGTGCGGCCGAGAACGGACGGATCGCGCTGAAAGCGGCGGTTCCAGAGAGTCTCACCGATGACGGCCACGGGGTAGGCGCCCTCCGCATCGCCATACTCCTGAGGCGAAAACGTGCGGCCCAGAATCGGCTTCACGCCTAGCACCGCGAAATAATTCCCGGAGACCAGTTCGCCGAACACGCGCTCGGCGTGCTCATCGTCTCCTACACTGAAGGCGCTGGGAGCGGCGAGGGCGAGGCCAGAAACGAGGGTCAAGTGATCGCGATAATCGCGATAGTCCGGGTAAGAAGTGGTGATGAATTCGCCGTTGGGTGCGGTGTTTTCGAACGAAACGAGCCGATCGCCATCCGCCACACCCGGCAGCGGGTTCAGTAGCACCATCTCGATCCAACTGAAGACGGCGGTGCTGGAAGCGATTCCGATGGCTAGCATGAGCACGGCCAGGATGGTGAAGCCGGGGCTTTTGCGAAGCTTGCGAAAGCCGTAACGAACATCCTGATAGAGGCTATTCACAGGGTTGCTGCGGGGCAATTGTGATGCCAGCGGGAAAGACACCAATCCCAGGAGTTTGCGACTCCGCAGTGCGCCGCACGACTGTCCGGCTGTGGGACGGAGCGTCCGGAATCGATAGGATCAGTTCCACAATATCGGGTTCATTTCAACTCCACCAGCTTCCCGTCCTGGAACGTGAAGACGTAATCCGTCTTCGCCAATTCCTCCGGCGTCAGCGGACCGTGGCGTGCGACGTGGATGTCCAGACTATGATCGTGGAACCAGAGTTCCGCGACAAAGAGCATGTCCCAGGTATGGAAGGGGTCGTCGAGGAATGCCACCTTGCTCGCGGGACGCACCTGGGGATCGAGCGAGCGGAATTGCTGGATGACATCCCAGCTTTCCCGGCCGAGCGCGGCCATCTCTGGCGCGGCATGCGTCCGCTTGTAATCCCGATTCTCGCGCCCCCAAAGCAAGATCGCGAAAGCCACGAGGAGCGCGAGAACTCCGCTGTGTCCAAGCCTTCGCCCCCACGGCTCGCGCTCCAGCACGCGCGCCAATGCGCCGGCGAGGTCGACGAAAACCACGGCGCCGAAGATCGCCCAGCCGACCATCGGGATGTAGAGACACGCCTGACTCTTTCCCACAAGGAACTCAATCGGCAGCGGCGTGAGCAGCATGAACCACCAGAGGAATCGCAGCACGGGACGATCGCGGCGCCACGCCAGGTACGCCAGCACAGCCCAGAGGAGCACGATTCCGCCCCATCCCGATCCCCATCCGAAAAGCAGATCGCCGAGCGAAAGACGCTGGAAATCGCGGATGCGGCGCAGGGCGAAGACGGGATGGTATGCCTCGGCGTTTACCATCGCTTCGGGTCCGAAAACTTTGCCGAAGACATCGACCGTTGTGAGCGCGGCGCATAAAAGGATGGCGCGCGTGGGTCCGCGGCGGTGGTAGATCCACTCGTATATGGCCAACACGAGCGGGATTGTGACCGCCATTTCTTTCGAGTTGAGCGCGCACAGGTCGAGCGCCAGGAACAGCGCGATGCGCGCCGCGCCGGGCGACTCGCGCACGCGCAGGTAGTAGAGAAACGCTGCGAGATAGAAAAAGCAGCACAGCGCATCGTAGACGAACGCTGCGTTGTAATAGAGATTGTGCAGCCCGGCATGATAAGCCACCACGAGCGCAGCTAGTCCCGCCGATAATTCGCAGGCGCCCAGGCGCAGCGCAAGCCGGTAAACCAGCCACACGTTCACCAGCAGGATGGCGAGCAGCGCGGCCTGGTACGGAACGGGATTGAGACCCGCGAACGTCAGAATCGGGACGTAGAACAGGCCGCCCATGGGGCGATAATCGCCGTGCCAGATAGTGAATTGCGAAATGGCGAGAGCGAGCGGCCCACCGCGCCAATAGTGGGCGATGTTGCCGATGTCGTCCAAGGCAAAGTGAACGCGCAGGCCATCGTGCGTGAAGTAAACAAACCAGGCCAGCACGAAGGCGGCGAAAGCGAGCCTGCGCCAGCGGTCCATCGATGCGTCGCGGAGCGCCGGGCGCTACTGGATCGGCTGTTTTTTGCGGGAGCGCGGCGAAGAGGCGCGCTTCTTCTGGCCGTCGGGCGATGCCGATTTTCTCGGCGCGCGCGGGCGGCGCTGCGGTTTGGGCGGCAGCTCGGGAAGCGGAATTTCACCGGTCGCGGTGGGCTGGCCGGGTACCAGCGGCTGCGGTTCGTCTTCCTCTTCTTCGGGCTCGGCTACCGGTTCCGGCGGAGCCGGCGCGGCGGGCGGATGGAATTCGGCGCCCAGGTAGACGGTGATTCCCTTCTCTTCGTCGGCCTGGATGCGCACCAGCCCCTTGTCCTGCGCGTAGTTCAGCAGCTCGTTGAACTCCTGGAAACCGTACTGGCTCAGGTTGAAAGCGGGTTGTTCCTGATGCACGAACTCGGAAAGCTCGTCGGCGGACACGCCGTTGTCGATGTCCATGCGATGGACCTCGAGCACGTCGCGCAGCAGCGGGATGGCTTCTTCGGGTTTGGCGCCGGGCTTCTCGGGCGTCGCGCCGCCCTTCATACGGATCATGTAACGGCCTTCGCCGCCGGTGACCTCGACGTAATCGGCTTTCTGCAGCTTCTCCACGAAATCGGTGAACGAATTGGCGCCATAGGCCTTTTCGTTGAACGTGGAATCGAGCTGCAGCATGGTGGACTTGAGAAGACCGAGCTGCGGGCGAACCTCCCGCCGTTCCAGCACGCCGAGCGCGCGCTCTACCAGCGGCATGGATTGCGCCAGGTCGAGAGCCACGCGCTTCTGCTGCTGGGGCCGCTGTTGCTGCGGTTGCTGCTGTTGCGGCGGTGGCGGTGGGGACGACTGCGGTTGTTGCGGTTGCTGTTGTTGCTGCTGGTGTTGCTGCTGATGGCCGCTGGAGCGGGGCCGGTCGTCGATGATCGATTCGTAGGCCACGAACTCGTGGCAATTCTTCTGCAAAATCGTGCTGGTGAAAGCACGCCCGCCCACCACGAAAATGCGTTTGTCATACTGCTTTAATTTGTTGACCAGCGCGATGAAGTCACTGTCGCCACTGACAATCGCGAAGGCATTAATGTGATCGTGCGTGAAGGCCATCTCCAGCGCATCGAGCGCCAGGTTGATGTCGGCGCCATTCTTGTCGCCGCGGGGCGAGGGATCGCGCTGTACCATCTGTACGGCGTGCTCGGAAAGCGCGCGAGTGGCCGATTCCTGCCTGCCCCAGTTCGCATAAGCGAACTTGGTGACGATTTCGCCCCGTTCCTTCAGCGCGTCCAACACGGCCGCGACATCGAATTCGCGGTGCAGGGTGGACTTGACGCCGATTTCGATATTGTCAAAATCGATGAACACGGCGATCTTGAGTTTTTGTTCCATTTTGAAATCCTTACGTTCGGCAAATGGTGCGAAGGGCCGTTTGGCCCGCCGCGCCGGAAATTTCACAAGCTCACTTTCGGACGCGCCGTCCGCTGGTGATCGAGTTACGGTTTCTCGCCTCATGCGTAGTTTATCCTAAATTGACGAACGGTATAAGCCTTTTCTTACACGGTCCGTCGAAAGCGGGCGGCCGACGCCGCGCCGCGTTCGAATTCTGTTTGTAACTGCCGGGTTCGAAGGTTCTCTCGAATATGCTCGAGTTCCTGTATATAGTTTGCCAGAGCGCGATCGATATAGCCCGAATTGGTGGCCAGGATATCGCGCCAGAGGTCGTAGGAGCTGCCGGCAAGCCGCGTCATATCGGCCAAACCCGAGCCGGAAATCTCCGGATGCCGGACGCCCCAAACTACGGCGCCGAGTGCCGTGGACGCAAGTTGCGGAAGATGCGAGGTGACCGACACGACGCGGTCGTGCTCGTCCGAATCGAGCATGGCGATGCGCGCGCCGATGCGGTCCAGCCAGGCGCGGAAATCGCGCGCGGCGGGGGTTTCCAGCTCGGCCGGATCGTCGGGCGTCAATACCCAGGTGCGGCCGGCGAATAGTTCCGCGTCGGCCGATTCGGCTCCGCGCGTCTCCTTTCCGGCCATCGGGTGGCCGCCGAGAAACTGGCAGCGGCGCAGGCTCTCGCGCGCCACGTCGACGATTTCGCACTTGGTGCTGCCGGCGTCGGTGACCAGGGCATCAGGCTGCACCAGCGGGTCGAGATGGCGGATGGTGTCGAGAATCCGGCCGATGGTGGAAGAAAGGAAGATCAGGTCGGCCTGCGGCGCGGCGTCGGCAAGCGGCAGGGCGCGGTCGATGGCGCCCGCCGCAAGGGCGTCTTCCGCGGCTTTCGCCGAACTGACGCCGAGAATCGCGCCGTCAAAACCGGCGCGGCGAAGCGCCAGGCCGAAGGACGCGCCGATCAATCCGGTGCCGACAATGGCGACGGTCTTCAGAGGCTTCTCTCCACGGCTGCCGCTATGGAGCGCAGCTGGCGCATCATGTCCTGAAATTGTTCCGGCCGAAGCGATTGCGCGCCGTCGCTGAGGGCGCGGTCGGGATCGGGATGGACTTCCACCAACAGACCGTCGGCGCCAGCCGCCACGGCGGCGCGCGCCATGGGTACCACTTTGTCGCGGCGCCCGGTAGCGCGCGACGGATCGGCCACGATCGGCAGGTGCGACAACTTCTTAACCACCGGGATGGCGGAGATATCCATGGTGTTGTGGGTGTACGTCTCGAACGTCCGGATGCCGCGCTCGCACAGAATGACATCGTAATTCCCGCCGGTCATGATGTATTCCGCCGAGAGCAGCAACTCTTCGATAGTAGCGGAACTGCCGCGTTTCAGCAGCACCGGTTTCGTCTGCTTCCCCAACTCGCGGAGCAGAGTGAAATTCTGCATGTTGCGCGCATCCACTTGCAGAAGGTCCGCGTATTTCGCGACGAGCGGGATCTGCGTCTGGTCCATTACTTCGCTGGCTACCAGCAGGCTGTGGTGGTCGGCTGCATCGCGCAGTAATCGCAGACCCTCCTCGCCCAGACCCTGGAACGAATAGGGAGAACTCCGAGGCTGGAACGCGCCGCCGCGGATGATGCGCACGCCGGCCGAGGCGACAATTTCGGCCGCGCGGTCGATCTGCGCGCGGTTTTCCACGCTGCCCGGACCGGCTATGACCACCACCCGCGGTCCGCCGAATTCCACGTCGGCGACCTTCACCACCGCTCCCGCGGGCTTGAAACTGCGGCTGGCGAGTTTGTATGGCGAGCTGATGCGATGCGCTTCTTTCACCCCATCCATCAAATCGAACATGTCCAGATCGAAGTCTTCCCGGCCGCCCACGCCGCCCAGCACGGTGTGGATCACGCCGGTGGAGCGGTGTACGTCGAAGCCCAACTCGGTGAGCCGTTCGATAACGGCATCGATCTGCTCCTCGCTAGCGCCCTGCTGCATCACCACTAACATCTATTTTTCTCCCGCGGCTTCCATGCGAAGACGCTGAATTCTACGCATTTCATCGATGACGCGCTCAAAGATGCGGCGCAGCGAATCCGAAGGCATCGGTCCTTGGTTGGCGCCGGTGATGTTGGCGAACACCAGCTCCTCCCGCTTGGGCTCGTAAATCGGCAGGCCGCTTTCGCGTTTCACGCGTCCGATTTCCTCCACTACCTGAGTTCGCTCGTTCAGGAGCGCCACGATGCGACGATCGAGGCCGTCAATGAGCACGCGGTATTCCTCCAGTTTCGCCTGCGCGTCTTCCCGCGTCATGCGTGCGCTCCAAACCCGTGCTTCAATTCGCGCACGAACGATTCGAGCTGACTCTCGAGCGAAGGGTTCGAGGCGTTGCGTTCGATCAGGCGAACGATGGCGCTGCCGACTACCACGGCTTCCACCTGCCTGCCTAACTGCTCCACGTGCTCCGGCTTCGAGATGCCGAAACCGACCGCCAGCGGAAGATCGGTGACGGCCCGCATGGCCGTCACTAGCGGCGCGACGGCGTTCGACAGGGAATCGCGTTCGCCCGTGACGCCGATGCGCGAGACGAGATACACAAAGCCGCTGGAATACCGCGCGACCAGCCTGAGCCGGCGCTCGGTACTGGTGGGTGTGGCCAGAAACACGGTGTCGAGTCCGTGCCGATGCATGGCGGCGACATAGTCCCCGGCTTCTTCCACCGAAACGTCGATGAGCAGGCAGCCATCGATGCCGGCAGCCGCGGCGTCGCGCGCCAGCCGCTCCAGGCCATACCGGACCACTGGATTCAAATATGTGAAGAGCAGCAGCGGAACTTCGGACGTCTTGCGGACTTCGGCGGCGAGTTGAAGAACGCGCGAAAGCGTGGTGCCGGCTTTCAGCGCGCGTTCCCCCGCCGCCTGAATCACCGGTCCATCGGCGATGGGATCTGAGAACGGTACGCCAAGTTCGATGAGGTCGGCGCCGCCCCGCACCAGCGCTTCGACGAGCGCGGATGCGCGCTCGGGCGAAGGATCGCCGGCCGTGAGATAGGCGATCAGGCCTTTGCGATCGGTCTGTTTCAGGTTCTCGAACAAGCGGCCAATACGCGTCATTGAGAGTCGAGTTCCTTGAAGTTTTCGCGATAGATATCGATATCCTTATCGCCGCGGCCGGAAACATTCACCAGGAAGATGGCGCCCTTCGCGGATGGCGCGCGGCGGACGGCTTCGGCAACGGCGTGCGACGATTCGAGCGCGGGAATAATGCCCTCGGTGCGCGAGAGCAGGCGCGCCGCGGATAACGCTTCGGTGTCCGATGCGGCAGTATATTCGGCGCGGCTCTGGTCGTGCAGCCAGGCGTGTTCGGGACCGATCATCGCGTAATCGAGGCCGGCCGAAACGGAGTGGGTGAGCGCGATCTGGCCGTCGGAATCCTGCAGCACTACGCTGTACGCCCCTTGCAGCACTCCGGGCGCGCCGCCACGATACCGCGCGGCGTGTTCTCCAATGCCCGCGCCGCGGCCGCCGGCCTCGATGCCGACAAGACGCACGGACGTATCGTTCAGGAAGGCGTGGAAGATGCCGATGGCGTTCGACCCGCCGCCAACGCAGGCGAAGATGGTGTCGGGCAGGCGGCCTTCGGCTGCGAGAATCTGACGGCGCGCCTCTTCGCCGATCACCTTATGAAAATCGCGCACCATCATGGGATAGGGGTGCGAGCCCAGCACCGAGCCGAGCAGATAATGCGTGTCCGAGACGTTGGTCACCCAATCGCGCATGGCCTCGCTGATGGCGTCCTTGAGCGTGCGGCTGCCGCTCGAGACTCCGGCGACTTTCGCGCCGAGCATGCGCATGCGGAAGACATTCAGCCGCTGGCGGCGCATGTCTTCCTCTCCCATGTAGACCACGCAATCGAAGCCCATGAGTGCGCAGACTGTGGCGGTGGCGACGCCGTGCTGCCCCGCGCCGGTTTCGGCGATGATGCGGCGCTTGTTCATCCTCCGGGCGAGCAGCGCCTGCCCCAGGCAGTTATTGATCTTGTGCGCTCCGGTGTGCAGCAGGTCTTCGCGCTTGAGCCAGATGCGTGCGCCGCCGAGTTGCTCGCTCAGTCGCTTGGCGTAGTAGATTGGCGTGGGCCGGCCGGCATACGTGTGCAGCAGGCTCGCGAGTTCGGCTTGAAACGCGGGATCCTCGCGCGCCGCGAGATACGCGGTCTCCAACTCTTCGATCGGGGCCATCAGGATTTCTGGTACGTACCGGCCGCCATAAGGTCCGAAATGGCCGCGCTCGTCGGGTTGCGGTGTCATACCAGGGCGGCCGCCATTGCCGCCTGGAGAAACTCGGTCATTTTCTTATGGTCCTTTTTGCCGGGGGCGATTTCGATGCGCGAGCACACGTCGACGCCCCACGGGCGCACAACTGCTATAGCCTCGGCAACGTTCGAAGAATCGAGCCCGCCGGCGAGAATGATGCGGTGCGGCCTCTTGAGCAGGGCCCTCGCGGCTTTGGCTACGGTCCACTCGAAGCGGACGCCGGACGCCGGGCCGTCGAGCAGTAGCGCTTCCGCGGGGTCGAGATCGTGCCGGCGGAGTTGCCCGAAAGCGGATTCGGACGACGAGACGCGTATCGCCTTCCAAACCGGCGCCGCGGCCGGATAATCGCCGGAGGTCTCATCGCCATGCAACTGCGCCACATCCAACCGGGCAGCGCGCACAATCGCCTCCACCACTTCGCGGCGCTCGTTCACGAACACGCCGACGCGCCGCACACCCACGGCAGTCGCGATTTCCGCCGCGCGTTCGGGCGCGATATAGCGCGGGCTGCGCCGATAGAAATTCAGGCCCACCGCCGTGGCGCCTGCGTCGATCGCGGCGGAAGCGTCATCCTGATTGGTAATGCCGCAGATTTTGAGAATCATGCCGCCACCAGTTGGCGGAGCGCCGCCGCCGGATCGCCCGATTTCATGAGGTGCTCGCCTACCAGGAACGCCGTGTATCCCGCCGCGCGCAGGCGGGCGATATCGCCGGCATTATGGATGCCGCTCTCGCTGATGCGGAGCGCGTTCGTGGGCATGTGCTCGGCTAGTTCGATGGAGGTATCGAGCGTCACTTGGAAGGTGTTGAGATCGCGATTGTTGACTCCGATGATTTCGGCACCCGATGCGATTGCCGCATCCAGTTCGCGGCGATTGTGCACTTCCACCAGCGCCGCCATGCCAAATTGCGCCGCCGACGCGCGGAAATCGCGCAGTTCGCGCTCGCTCAGGATGGCGGCGATCAGCAGGATGGCATCGGCGCCGTGAGCGGCGGCTTCCACCACGTGCGCGTTTGCAATCGTAAAATCTTTGCGCAGAACGGGCAGGCCGACCGCGGCTCGGACGGCTTCCAGGTGGTTCAGGCTGCCCTGAAAAAAGCTCTCGTCGGTAAGCACGGAAATGGCGGAAGCGCCGCCGCGGCCGTACTCGGCAGCAATGTGGACCGGATCAAAATCGGCGCTGAGAACGCCCTTGCTCGGCGAAGCTTTTTTCACTTCGGCGATGATGGCCGGTACGCGTGCGGCGAGCGCCGCGCGGAAATCGCGCCGGCCGGTGAGGCGCGATTCGGCCTCGCGCTCCCATTGGTCCAAGCGGCTCGCCCGCTCCGCAAGTTCCTCGCGCTTTTTGGCGACAATGCGGGCAAGGATATCTGGAACGGTGTCAATCAAGGGTGATTCTCTATGGTATCAGGACGGGGAGTTGGGCTGGATTGCGCGGGCCGCGCGCGGCAAACGGCATAGAAAAGCTTAAGCCGCTCAATGCCTTCCTCGAGGCGGAGGTCGGCCAAATGCCGCTGGTAGTCTTCCGCTCGCTCCCTGTTGTATCCTGGCCACAGGAATGCGCTGTCTGAAGCTTACCGTCGCCCTGGCAGTCTTGCTGGCCATGTTCGCCAATGCCCGGTGTGTGGCGAAGTGCGCGGTGACACCTTGCGATCAGTCCTCCAGCGACGTTCCGCCATGCCATCGACACCCCGCGCCGGGATCGAGACATTGCAGCACGCCTGTTTTCGTTTCAACCGCGCGTATTCACCAGCTTCTGACGCCGGCAATCGTCTTCGAAACCGAGGCCATCGCGCCGCCGCGATGGCAGGCGCTGGCTCGAACCGCTCCCGCTCCGCCCACACCCGCCGGCAGCGCACCGTCCTTCCTGATCTTGCGAGTCTAAAGCGCCGCGCAGACGTGCGTCTTCGTGGCTTTTTCTAACTCGCAGGAGCAACTCATGCGTAAACGACTGCCGGTTTCTGTCATTCTTTTTTGTACTACCTTATGCGCTCAGACGTCCTCCATGAACGAAGCAGGCATGTATCTGATGAACGTGGCGTCCGGCACCAGCATGAACCCCGCAGCTTGGCCGATGCCGATGCTGATGCGCGGCGCCGGGACGTGGACGCTCATGTTCATGGGACAGGGCTTTCTCGTGGACACACAGCAGAGCGGTCCGCGCGGCGGCGACAAGCTCTACTCGCCGAATGCGGTCATGTTTTCCGCCTCGCATAGCCTGTGGGGCGGAACGCTGCAATTTCAGTCGATGATCAGCCTGGAGGCGGCCACCATTACCGGCCGCCGCTATCCCGAGTTGTTCCAGACCGGCGAAACCGTCTACGGGCGCGCAATTGTCGACGGCCAGCATCCGCACAATTTGCTGATGGGAGCGGGCATCGACTACGCGCATTCGCTCACAGACGGCACCATCTTGCAGTTCTACTACGCGCCGGTGGGCGATCCCGCACTTGGTCCGGTGGCCTATCCGCATCGCGCCTCGGCAGAGGAATTGCCGGAAGCGCCTTTGAGCCACCACTGGCAGGATTCCACGCATATTTCGGCCGATGTCGTTACAACGGCCGTCGAGCACTCGTGGTTCCGGCTGGAAGCCAGCGGATTCCATGGCGCCGAGCCCGGCGAGAATCGCTGGACCATTCCGTGGGGCAAAATGGATTCCTATTCCGCCCGGGTTTCGGTCACGCCATCCAGCAATTGGGTCGTCCAGGTGTCCGCGGGCAGGATCACGCATCCGGAGTTCCTGTCGCCGGGCGACCAAATCCGCGGCACCGCGTCGATTGCTTACAGCCAGCCGAGGGGCGGCGGCGAAGCGTGGTCGACCAGCTTGATTTGGGGCCGCAATCACGATACCGACACCCGGCACAATCTGAATTCCTACCTGTTGGAATCGGTGTACCCGTTCCGGCGGCGCAACTTCGTCACGGGCCGCATCGAGTATGTGGACAAGGACGACCTTTTCGTGGACACGCCAGGATTGGAGGCGCAGCTCGACCGCACCGCCGGCAGTACCTTCCGTATCGGCGCCTACACCGCCGGCTACACGCGCGACATCGGCACATTTCATATGATCGAGACCGGCATTGGGGCGAATGCTTCGATTTATACACTTCCCGCGGCGATCAAACCGTATTACGGAGACCGGCCCTGGGGCGTCAATATCTTTTTGCGGCTCCGATTGCAACCGAGCCGCTGAAAATGTCGTTTAATTCGCGCGGTCTGGCTGCCTCGCCGGCAAACGCGAAGCTGCCGTGCTCGCGCATTTCTCGGGCGGCGCGCAGGAACGCCGCCAGCGCGGTGCGGCAGAGCGCGCTGCCTACGCTGACACGCCGCACTCCAAGCGAGGAAAGATCGTCCAGAGACAGTTGCACGCCCTGAAGTCCCATCACCACGTTCACCGGCCGATCAAGCGAGCTCACCACCGCCGCGATATCGTCGCGGTTTACCAATCCAGGCGCATAGAGAACGTCCGCGCCAGCCTCCTGGTAGGCCTGCAGGCGCGCGATGGTGTCCGCGAGATCGGGCCGGCCATGCAGGTAGTTCTCGGCCCGCGCCGTCAGCGTGAAGACGAACGGCAGCGCGCGCGCCGCCTCCGCCGCGGCACGGATTCTCTCCGTCGCCAGCTCTTTCGGGTAAATGGGGTCCTCGGTCCGCCCGGTGGCATCTTCGATGGAACCCCCGACCGCGCCCGCCGTGGCCGCTAACACGATGGTCTCCGCGACGCCGTCCGGAGAGTCGTCGAAGCCGTTCTCGAGGTCGGCGCTCACGGGGAGATGGACGGCGCGCGCGATGGTCTCGATGTGCGTCATGGTGTCCGGCCTGCCCACGCTGTTGTCCGGCCGTCCGGAGGAGAACGCGAATCCCATGCTCGTCGTGGCCAGGGCCTCGAAGCCGAGATACGCTAGCAGGCGAGCCGTGCCGGCATCCCACGGATTCGGTATGAGAAACGCTTGCGGCCGGACATGCAGCGCGCCAAAGGCCTTGCCTTTTTCCGCCTGCGTCAGCATGGAAGTACTCCGACCGTGCCGTCCACCGCTTCCACGAAGTTCCTCTCTTCGCGCAGAATGAGCCGCCTGGCGTTGGCCATGCGGAAATTCTCGCGTGCTTCCGGATCGCACCGGATACGCTCCCGGTATTGCTCGTACGAGGTCAGGCTGTCGAACGCAACCAGTCCCCATGCAACGTCGTTGGTACCCTCATGCGGCAGGAAATATCCCACCAGGTGTCCGCCGCATCGCGGAATGATGCGGCCCCAGTTGGCGGCGTATTGCTTGAACCCCTCCCGCTGGAACGGGTCTATCTGGTAGCGGATCACGCACGTAATGGTCATGTGAAATATATACAGCTTGTTCGACATCCACACTTCGCTTAAGATCAAATGATGGATTTGGAATATGCGGACGGAGCGGCGGCACGAATTGCGGCAGCCATCGGCGAGCCGGCGCGGGCTCGCATGCTCTATTGCCTGATGGATGGCCACGCGCGAACCGGCACGGAACTGGCGGTGGTGGGCGAAGTAAGCCCTTCGACGGCGAGTGTCCACCTGAATCGTCTCAAGACCGAGGGGCTGGTGAAAGTGCTGGTGCAGGGCAAGCACCGCTATTACAGTTTGCAAGGCGCCGGGGTGGCGCGCGTGCTGGAAAGCCTCAGCGTGCTGGCTGGCGGCGGCTCGCGGAAGTTCGTGCCTGCCACGCCAAGTCATCTGCGCGCAGCGCGCACGTGCTACGACCATATCGCCGGCACGCTCGGGGTGGAGCTTCACGACCGGCTGGGGGCGTCCGGCTGGCTGTCGAATTCTTACGACCTCACGCCTTCGGGGGTAAAAGCATTCGAAGCGATGGGTGTGAGTATCGAGGAGACCCGCTCGCTGCATCGCCGGTTTGCATTCGCGTGCCTGGATTGGAGCGAACGCCGCGCGCATCTGGGGGGTGCGCTGGGTGCGGCACTGCTCAAACTGGCGCTCCACAAGAAGTGGGTGGTGCAGGAACTGGATAGCCGCGTCCTGACCGTGACGAGTTTGGGAAGGCACGAGATGAAGGCGCGGCTGGGGTTGGAAGCAAATACCGGAACTTACGCCACCTCCGGACGAACCTAAGATAAGAGCCTCCGCATGCGTTTTCTGATCGTCGCCCTATCCCTGCTGGCGCCCGCGCTGCTATGCGCGGTCGAGCACTCCGGCACCGTGCGGGCGGCCGACCAGTTCATACCCGGCGCGACGGTGACGGCGCGGCAGGGGGGCGCGAAACTGGTCACATACACCGATGAGAATGGCCGCTATTCGCTCGATCTGACCCCCGGCGATTGGGAAATCGAAATCCGGATGTTCGGTTTCCAGACGCTCACCGGCACGATTACAATCCACGATCAGTTCACCAGTAGAGATTGGACGCTCGAAATGCCGAGGGTAGAACCGGAGCCGGCCAAGCCCGCGCCGAAACCGGCCGCGCCCGCCCGCACGCCAACGACAGCGGCAGCTGGCGGTGGCCGGGGGCGATACGGCCAGGGCCGGATGGGGATGCCGGGGCGCAGCCAACCGCAGCAGTCAGGACCGCCTGCCTTTCAGAATGCCGATGTGACCGCGACCGATGCCGGTGCCGAAGCGCTGGCGATGGCCGCCGGTGACGGTTCGGACCTGGCCGCGACCGCCGATACTTCCGACGCGTATTTGATGAACGGCAGTACCAGCGGCGGATTGGCGGCGGCATCCGACGATTTTGCGCGCATGGGACGCGGCCGGGGTGGTCCGGGAGGCCCCATGGGACCGGGCGCGCTCGGCGCGGGGCCGGGAGGCAACGGGTTGATGACGCTGGGCGCGGGTCTCGGCGCGAATGGCGATCCTCTGGGCATGGGCGGATTTGGCGCCGCGGGCGCCGATGCCGGTTTCGGACCGGGCCCAGGCGGATTCGGATTCGGCGGTCCGGGCGGTGGTGGAGGTGGCCGCGGTGGCGGTGGAGGAGGTCGCGGCGGTGGACGGGGCGGTGGTGGCGCGCAGGGCCGCGGCGGCCGCGGGCGCGGGCCTTTCGGCGGGCAATATGCACAGTTCGGCAATCGCCGCGGGCGTGGACGCCAATCGCCTTATCAGGGGTCGATTGCGGTAACGGTGACGAATTCGGCGCTCAATGCCGCGCCGTTCTCTCTCAACGGCCAGAACCAGCCCAAGCCTTCGTCGGCGAATGAAACCATCGCCTTCAATTTCGGCGGACCGGTTCGCATTCCGCATATCGTCAGCAACGATAAATGGTCGTTCTACGTGAATTTCACCAATCACGAAGGCCGGACCGCGAACAACCTGGTGAGTACCGTTCCAAGCGACGCGGAGCGCGCGGGCGATCTTTCCGCCGCCACCCAGACCCTCACCCTCGGAGGAGTGCGGCAAGTCGTGCCGGTGGTGATCTACGATCCCACTAACAACGCGCCGTTCCCGAATGCCGTCATTCCCTCCACCCGGCTGAATTCCGCGGCGCTCGGGCTGCTGGCTTATTTCCCCCAGCCCACTTATCCGAATCTCGCGACCTACAACTACGCCATCTCTGAATCCACGCCGTCCATGAGCAACTCGCTGGGAGTGCGGCTGCAAGGCTCGGTCACCAACAAGGACCGCATCAGCTTCAACGAGCAATATCAGTTGCGCAGTTCGACTTCCGAACAGCTTTTCGGTTTCGACGATACCAGCAAAGGCTACGGCCTTAGTTCCACCTTCGGCTGGGTACACATGTTCAGAGCGCGCGTCAATAATAGCGCGCAGCTCGCGTTCAGCCGGAATCTCGCCAGGAACCAGCCCTTTTTTGCTTATAAGACGGATATCGAAGGCGATTTGGGAATCGCCGGTCCCGACACCAGCCCCATCGATTACGGCCCCCCAACCCTGGGATTCACCAACTTCGGGTCGCTTTCGGACGGCACCTACCAATCGACGCGCGCCCAGACTACGAACTTCACCGACACGTTCACTTACATCGCGCATAAGAATCACAATCTGAGCTTCGGGTTCGGCTACCGTCGCATGCAGAACAACGTGCTCTCCTATGCCAGTTCGCGAGGTAGCTTCACCTTCAGCGGCGCGATGACGCAGGGACCCGGCTGCGGCGGCGATCAGGGTGCCTCCTGTGCCGCCGGATATGACTTCGCCGATTTCCTGTTGGGCTACCCCGATGTCAGCAGCCTGCGCACCGGCAATGACAACAATTATTTCCGCGGTTGGGCCGCCAACGCTTTCGCCATGGACGATTGGCGCGTCAGCCGCGGCCTGACCATCAATTTCGGATTGCGCTACGAGTACTTCTCGCCATACACGGAGCTAGACGGGCATCTCGCCAATCTCGATATCAATCCCGCTTTCACCGCGGTCGATGTCGTCACCGCAAGCGGCGTAGGAACTTATTTCGGACAATATCCGGCGAGCCTGCTCAAGGGAGATCCGCACGCGTTCTCCCCGCGATTCGGGCTGGCGTGGCGTCCCTCGCAGAAAAACAGCCGCGTAATCCGCCTGGGCTACAGCATTTTCTACAGCGGATCGAGTTACAGCAGTTTCGCCACGCAAATGGCCGGACAGCCGCCCTTTGCCAACCAGGTCAACATTACGGGAACGCCCGCCAGCCCCATCACTCTGGAGAACGGATTTCCGCCCTCTCCCAACACGCTCACGAACCAATACGCCATCAACCCCAACTACCGCCTCGCCTACACGCAAACCTGGACCGTCGCCTTGCAGCAGACCCTGCCGCACAATGTGCTGATGGAACTCGAGTACGTCGGGATCAAGGGTACGGGCCTGCCCGTCACCCTCCTGCCGAACCAGCCCGTCATACCCGGCGCCGCTGTCCCGTCCACCGACCCTGGATCGGCCGTCCGCATTCCCGGAGCCAGTTCGTTCTCCTACCAGACCGACATCGCCGATTCCATCATGCACGCCGGCCAGGTGCGGCTCACGCGCCGATTCACGCGCGGAATGTCGGCGGTGGCCCTTTACACGTTTTCCAAATCTATCGACGATCAGAGCAACCAGGCCGAAGACCCGTTCAATTTGAGCCTGGACCGCGCGCTGTCGAGCACCGATCAGCGGCAGCGCCTGAACGTGACGTATGTGGTGTCGTCGCCGGTGGGTGTGCGCGGGCTCTGGCGCAACGGCGGATGGAAAACCCGCATGCTGGCCGGCTGGACTACCGCCGGCGGGTTCACTTATGCCACCGGCATGCCTCTCACTCCAACTCTCGGCAAGGACGTAAGCAGTTGGTTCTACATGCGCCCCTTCACCACCGGTCTGCCGCTGAACGCGCCCGGCCTGCCGTACTTCAATCTCGCCGCATTCTCCGACACCCTGCCCGTCGGCGAATATGGCGATGCCGGCCGCGACATCCTTACCGGCATTCCGACCCTGAGCCTGAATGCGCAGCTCAATCGCGCCTGGCGTTTCGGCGAGAGCCGCAAACAGATCCAGTTGTCGTTCCGCACCAATAATGTGTTGAATCACGTCTACATTACAGGCTTCGGCACCGCGGTGGGCTCCAACTCCTACGGCCTGCCCACGGCGGCATCCGGCACCAGGACTGTGACGTGCGTCCTGCGATTCAATTTCTGAACGTTTATGCGAAAGATCTGGATTCCGGCAGCGATGGCGTTGGTGGCGTTGGGGCAGCAGAAGCCTCCCGCGCCCCCGCCTACGAAGTTCGTGATCAACTCCAACCTGGTAATCGTGGACCTGACCGTGAAGGACAAAAACGGCAAGGCGATTGAAGGGCTGACGAAAAACGACGTCGAGGTATTGGAGGACGGCAAGCCGCAGACCATTACGTTCTTCGAGCCGCAGAAGCTGACGCTCGACCCCGAACCGCCCGAGCCGCCGCCATCGCTCGAAGATCGCAATGCGCTGCCCGAGCCGCCCCGGACGCAGATCACATCGGCCGGAAAGGACAAAATTCAGTATCACGACAAGCGCCTGATCGCGCTGTTCTTCGATTTTTCGAACATGCAGATTCCCGAGCAGCTTCGGGCGCAGGATGCCGCATTGAAATTCCTCGACGAGAAAATGACATCTTCCGACCTGGTGGCCGTGCTGCTGTTCACCTCGGTGGTGAGCGTCCAGACCGACTTCACCGCGAACCGCACCACCCTCACTGATGTCATCAAGAATCTCCCCATCGGCGATTCCAGCGAGAACGCCGCCCTCGCCGACGATGCCAGCGACAACGGCGAAGATACCGGTGCGGCTTTCGTCGCCGACGAGACGGAGTTCAATATTTTCAATACCGATCTGAAGCTCGCCGCGCTGGAACAAGTCGTGCGCCAACTAGCCACTCTGCCGGAAAAGAAGGCCCTCGTCTATATCAGCAACGGCATCAACAAGTCCAGCAGCCTCGAGAACCAGGCGCAGCTCGAAGCCAGCATCAATGCCGCGGTGAAATCGAACGTGGCGATTTATCCTATCGATGCGCGCGGACTGATGGCCGACCCTCCGGGAGGCGCGGCGTCAAAAGCTTCCACGCGCGGCGGTATGAGCCTCTCCACATATAATAGCCAGCGCGCCGCCATCAACGATTCGCAGGAAACCCTGGTGTCGCTCGCGGCTGACACCGGCGGCAAGGCATTCCTCGACAGCAACGATCTCGCGCTCGGCATCCACCAGGTGCAGGAGCAATACGCCAGCTACTACATCCTCGGCTACAACACCCAGAACAACAATTTGGACGGGCGATTCCGCAAGATTACCGTGCGGCTGAGAGAGCCGCTCGCCGGCGCCAAGCTCGATTTCCGCAACGGCTACTACGCTGACAAGCAATGGAAGAACTTCAACGGCGATGACAAGGAGCGGCAGTTGAAGGACGCGCTCATGTCGGACAATCCCGTCACCGATATCCCGCTGGCCGTTGAGGTCGACTATTTCCGTATCTCACCGGCGGCGTATTTCGTGCCGGTGTCGGTGAAGATTCCGGGATCGGTGATCGCGCTGGCGCAGAAGCATGCCGTGGGGGAAACGGAATTCGATTTCATCGGCAATGTGATGGATGAGCGCAAGCAGGTGATGGGAATGGTGCGTGATTACATCCACATCAAGCTGCCCACTACGGAAGCGGAAAAGGTAGCTTCGCGGAATTTCCATTACGACGCCGGCTTCACGCTGGCGCCGGGCCGCTATCGCATGCGCTTCCTGGTGCGCGAGGGCCAATCGGGCAAGATGGGAACGTTCGATACGCGATTCGTGATTCCCGATCTCGCGGCCGATTCCATGACGCTCAAGACCAGTTCGGTGGTGTGGAGCAGCCAGCGCGAGCCGCTCAAATCCGCCGTGGGGCAGGCCGAGCAGGTCACGAAGAAGAACGCCGCCGCCAATCCGCTGATCACCGGCGATGAAAAAGTGGTGCCCAACGTCGGCGATTACAAAGTCTTCCGCCGTGGGCAGAACATGTACATCGATTTCGACGTGTACGATGCCGCGCCCGATCCCAAAAACGCCAAAGCGCGTGACGTGAAAGTGGAGATGAGCCTCTTCAATCAGAAAGGCGACAAGACGTTCGAAGTGGGTCCGGTGAGCGCCACGCAGATAGTGGATACCCGTCCCGACGCCGTGCCGGTGCGCATTCAGGTGCCGTTGAAAAACGTCGCGCCGGGGCACTATGTGTGCCAGCTAAATGTGATCGACGTAGTCGGCCGTAAGTTTGCCTTTCCGCGGGCGAGCGTGGTGATTCAGTAATTAATTCGCCCGCAGAGCCACCGAAGGATCGATCCGCGACGCGCGCCTTGCCGGCAGATAGCCCGCTACGGCCGACACCGTCCCCAGCACCAGCAACATTCCCAGGAACGTGACGGAGTCGGCGGCCGACGTCTCGAACAACATTCCGCTGATCCACCGCGAGAGCGCCCACGATCCCACCGCGCCGATTGCCATCCCCGCCCCGGCGAGCGCCAGCGTCCGCAACAGAATCCGCCCTTGCACATTCCCGGCCGATGCGCCCAGCGCCATGCGAATGCCGATTTCCTGCGTCCGCTGGCCCACCGAGTACGAAATCACCGCGTAAATGCCGAGCGACGCGAGAACCAGCGCGAACAGCGCGAACCCGCCGAGCAGCAGCACCACGAATCTCCGCGGAGAGACGGACTTATCCACCAGCTGCTGCACCAGGCGGAAATCGTTGCCGGGCAGGTTTGGCGCGATCGGCTTGATCGCGGCACGCAGAGCCGAGGCGAACTGCTCCGGCGGAAGCGTGGTGCGCACTACGAGGTCGAGTGCCATCACGTCGCGGCCCTGGCGCATGGGCTGATAGAATTCCATCCCCGCGCCCTGTTCGAGCGCCAGGTGCCGCACATCGCCCACTACTCCGACGATGCGGCGGTCCTTATCCGTGCTGATAATCTTGCCAACGGCGTCCTCGCCTGGAAACAGCGTGCGCGCCATAGTCTCGTTGATGAGAATCACCGGATCGTCCGTCGCGCCATCGTGCGGGCTGAAATCGCGGCCGGCGCGAATCGGAATTCCCATCGCCGCAATATATCCATCGCTCACCACCCGCACAAAACCGACGGGATTTTTGCCGCGCTCGAACGTTCTCCCTTTCACTCCCACGCCCCAACTGCGATTGCGGCCCAGCGGCAGGCTATCCGTGATGCCCGCGCTCACCACGCCGGGAATCGATCGCGCGCGGCGCAGCACTTCGTCGTAATAGGCGTTGGCTTCTTGCTGGGTTTTGAACTGCTGATCGGCATCCACGCGCATCGAGGCCACCCGCTCCGGGTTGAATCCCAGATTGACGTCGAGCACTTTCACAAAACTGCGAATCAGCAGCCCCGCGCCCACCAGCAGCACGCACGCAAATGCGATTTCGGAGACCACCAGTCCGCTCCGCACCCATCCCCGTCCTTTGCCCTCCGTCGAGCCGCGATTCGCGTCCTTCAACACGTCGTGCAGCGTTGCGGCGGGAATGTGCAGCGCCGGCGCAAGCCCGAACAGCACGCCCGTCGCGACCGCCATCAGCAGCGTGAAGACCAGCGCGTCGCTATCGGTATGCACGTTCTCCAGCAGCGGTATGTTGATGGCCTGAAGGTGCGCCAGGGCGCGCGTTCCCACCAGCGCTAGAGCGATACCCAACAGTGCGCCGCAACAGGAAAGCGCCAACCCTTCGGTAAGCATCTGCCCAACCAGCCGCCAATGCCCTGCCCCAAGGGCTGTGCGGATGGCGATCTCCTTTTGCCGCGACGCCGTCCGCGCCAGCAGCAGGTTCGAGAGATTCGCGCACACAATCAGCATCACCACGCCCACCGCGCCGGCCAGAACCATCAGGGCGAGCCGCATGCGCCCGCTCACGTGCTCCGCGAGCGGTATCACGTGGCCTTCGAAGCTATTGCGCTCGGGGTGCGCCTGCGTGATATGGGCGGCCAGAAGCTTAATCTCTGCCTGCGCGCTCGCCACGGAAACGCCCGTCTTCAGCCGACCGACCATGGCCATTGTGTTGCCCCAACGGTTGGTCTCCGGCGAAAGCGGAAAGGGTGAAAACATATCGATGTGGCTGCCGGGCGCGAAAATCGAGGAAAAATCGAACGACGCCGGCAGCACGCCGGCCACGGTCGTCGGTGTGTTGTCGATGTCAATTGACCGGCCAATCACCGAACGGTCGGAAGCAAAGCGCCGCTCCCAGAATCCGTGGCTCAAGAGCACGGCTTTCGGCCCGTTCCATTTGCATTCGTCGGCTGTGAATTGCCGTCCCACTTCGGGATCCAGGCCCAGCACGGGAAAAAAATTGCACGATACCGGGACGCTGCTGATGCGCTCGGGCGTGCTGCCGTTCAGGATGCTGTCGCCCACGCCGTAGAAGGCGAAATAACCGGCGAGATCTTCGAAGGAACGGTTCTGCTCGCGCAGATCGAGCAGGTGCCCCACCTGTGTGGTCTGCCCCGAAAGTCCGGCGACATCGTAATTCGTCACCCACACCAGGCGCTGCGGATCGCGGAACGGAAGCGGGCGGAGCAGCAGAGCGTCCAATACGCTGAACAGCGTGGAACTTGCTCCGATGCCGAACCCGACAATGAGGATGGCGAATATGGCAAAGCCCGCGTCGCGGCGAAGCGAACGGAACGCATAGCGCAGATCTTTCCGGAAGCTCTCGAACCAGTGGTGCGTCACGACTGGTTAGACGCGGGACTCGAGGCGGGGTTACGGAGCAATCTCGCGTGGTAGAATCGGGACACTCACATGCGTCGCGCTCTCGCATGGCTGCTGCTGGCTGAGTTCAGCTTTCCGCTGATCGCGCCCGCGCTGTTCGCCGATGCGGAATCGAACCTTCCCGAATGCTGCCGCCGCGGCGGCAAGCATCACTGCGCGATGATGATGGACGACGCGCCCGTTACCGGCGTGTCGTTCCGCTCCGCCCACGCCCGCTGCCCGTTATATCCCGGCATTTCGGCCACACCCGCTGGCGATTACGTCGCGGTGCTGAACAGCTCCGTCCTTCTTTTCGGAGCTTTGGTCAGCCACCCGGCGATTTTCGTCCAAACCGAAGCTGTCTACCGCATTTCCTTCAGCCGCGAACGCCAAAAGCGCGGCCCTCCCGTGACGCTCTCGTAAGCAGAGGCAAGTCTGAGCCGCGACCGCGCTTTGGCGAGCAAGGGAGCGGTGGTCTTTCATCGAGAGATTTCAGGAGAAGGAGGCTTTGTGCGCAAGCTCGTATGCTGTGCGTTTGTGGCGACCGCTTTGTTTGCCACCATTTTTGGAAAAATTCAGGGAGTGGTGCACGATCCGCAGCACCGTCCCGTGCCCGGCGCCGCGGTAAAACTACAATCCGCCACTTCGGATTGGTCGCAAACGGCACAGGCGGACAACAACGGCGAGTTCTCATTCGCCGCGGTGCCTGTCGGCGATTACCGCATCACCGTCAGCCAACCCAACTTCGAAACGGTCCAGCAGACCGTCACCGTGAATTCCAGTTCGTCACCGGTCCTGCATTTTCAATTGCCGCTGGCCTCTCAGCACGAAAGTACGTTGGTCGCGGCTGAGACGAACACCGTCACCACCGATTCTGTCACCCCCACTACGCTGGTCGACCGCGCCGACATCGCCGAAACTCCCGGTGCCGATCGCACCAACAGCATGGCGATGATCACCGATTATGTTCCCGCTGCTTACGTCACCCACGACATGCTGCACATGCGCGGCGGCCACCAGGTCGATTGGCTGATCGACGGCGTTCCCATACCGAACACCAACATCGCCACCAATCTTGGCCCGCAGATCGACCCGAAGGACATCGATTATCTCGAAGTCGAGCGCGGCAGCTACAGCGCGGACTACGGCGACCGCACCTACGGCATCTTCAACGTTGTGCCGCGCACCGGCTTCGAGCGCGACAACGAAGCGGAATTGGTCACATCGTTCGGCAATTGGTATCAGACCAACGATCAACTGAATTTCGGCGGACACACCAAGCGCTTCGCGTATTATGTGAGCTTCACCGGGAACCGCAGCAACTATGGCCTCCAAACGCCCATCGGTGCGGTGTATCACGATGCGGAAAACGGCTACGGAGGGTTTGCGTCGCTAATATTCAACGCTAACTCCTCCAACCAGTTTCGCCTGGTGGCGTCGCTGCGGCAGGATTATTACCAGATCCCTATCGATCCGGATCCCAATTCGGCTGGCAATCAGGTTTACCCGAGCTATGGCCTCCGCGATACCGAACGCGAACCGGACGGGTATGCGGCGTTCTCCTGGGTCCACACCTTCAATCCCAACGTGCTGCTGACAGTCTCGCCGTTCTACCACTACAACCAGGCGAGCTATGAGGCCTCGCCGAACGATGTGCCGGTGGCCACCAATGTCGATCAGACCGCCAACTATGGCGGCGCGCAGGCCACTCTGGGCGCCACCATCGCCAAGACCAACGACGTCGAAATCGGCGCGTACGGGTTCGTCCAGCGCCAGAGCAACTATTTCAACAACACCTTCACGGATTGCGCCCCGGATTGTTCGAATTTCGGCCCTTCTTCGGCTGCCGTAACCGGAGGATTGATCGAAGAGTTCATCAGCGACCGCTTCAAGGTTACGCCCTGGCTTACCCTCATCGCCGGAGTTCGTGAATCGCACTTCTCCGGCGCCTCGATCGTGGAGAATGCCACCGATCCGCGCCTCGGCGTCGCCGTCCGCGTCCCATTCCTTAATTGGGTCTTCCGCGGATTTTGGGGCAAATACTATCAGGCGCCGCCACTGTTGACGGCCACCGGCCCGCTGCTCGATCTCGCGGACAGCCAGAGTCTGGCTTTCGGTCCTTTGCGCGGCGAGCGCGACAAGGAATGGCAGGTGGGAGTCATGATTCCTTTCCGCGGCTGGATCCTCGACGCCGATAACTTCCAGACTAGTGCGACGAATTGGCTCGATCACAGCAATATCGGCGAATCGAATCTATTTTGGCCGCTCACATGGAACGCGGCTTTGATTCAAGGTTGGGAGTTCACCCTCCGCTCGCCGCGCCTCTGGCGAAGAGGTCAGGCGCACTTTTCGTATTCGAACCAGATCGCGCAGGCGGAAGGACCGTTCACCGGCGGCCTGATTTGTCCCACCCCCATCCCCGATGGGTGCGAGCCGGCGCCGGGATTCGCGCCGGTGGACCACGACCAGCGGAATACGTTGAATCTGGGTTTCGAAGCCAGCCTGCCCGGACAGATGTTCGCCGCCACGAACGTCTATTACGGCTCGGGATTCACGAATGGGCTGCCCGACGCGCAATATCCCGGCGATTATCTTCCCGGCCACACCACGTTCGATGTCGCTCTTGGTAAATCCTTCGGCGAAGGAGAAAGATACCGCGTCTCGCTGAATGCCGTGAATGTCGCGAATCGCCGGGTGCTGCTCGACAACAGCCTGACATTCGGCGGCTTCCACTTCAACGATCCGCGGCAGTTGTACCTGGAATTCCGCTGGAAGTTCCACTACTAAACGTCGACTCCCGCTTTGCGCATCACCGCCTGGGCGGACTCCAGCCCCAGCCGCGCGCCTTCTTCGGCCGACATTTCCTTGGGAATTCGGCCCAACGGTTCCGGACTCACGCTGCCCGCCCAATTCATGGCTTTCAGTGTCCGGAAGATTCCCACGAGGTCGATCACGCCTTCGCCCGCCAGCAAGCGGACGTTGTCCCGAACTTCGTCCGGCGGCATCTTGGCCGCATCCGAGAGATGCACCAGTTCGATCCGGTCAGCCCCGGTCCGGCGGATATCCGCCAGCGTGGCGCCCGAATGATACCAGTGCCAGACATCCAGCACGACCCCGAAACTCGCTCCGCACTCGCTGGCAAAATCCACCATCTCGTTCATCTGGTAGATAAATACGTGTTGCGAAGGTGGGCGGAAATGCAGCGGGCCGAGAAACTCGAAGCCGCAGCGGACGCCATTCTCCGCGAGCACCTTGCCTACAGCCGTGAAGCGCTCCTTGAACGTCCTGCGGAGTTCATCCTTGGGAGTCGGACTACTTGGTGGAATCACCACCATCATGCGCCTGCACCCAACCGCCGCGGCGAACTTCACTTTTTCCTCGAAGCTCTCCATGCCGGTGCGGAATGTCTGATCGTCGCGCGTGGCATTCACCGGTAAATTGCAAAATGAGGGCCTGATCTTCAGTTCGGAGAGCAGTTCCCGCGTGGCATCGACACCTTCCTGCATCGCCCTCCCGAGGTCGACGTCCGTCCCGCCGTAACCGACTTTGGCCGCCAACCGGGCGAATTCCGGCCACGACACTTTCCCGCCCACCAGCGATGTGTTAAGGGCGATGTACATGCCTGACCCGGCACCTCTGAGATTTGCAGCCAATCCCAGAGCCGTCCCGGCGCCAGCCGTTTTGAGAAAATCCCGCCGTTTCATAGTTCTTGTCTCATCCTAACGGAAAGCGCTGACGGTCGCTGGTTAGATGGAAGATGCGCCAGCGCGCAGCACCGGAAACTACACCGACGGAACGGCGCGCGCGGATGCTCGTTCTCGCCATGAGTCCCGAGGGCAATTTTCAAAGGAGTTTGTCGAGGCGGATGAAATATGGGTAACCTTCGCCTCAAAGGCATGTGAGTCCTGGCCCGCTCCACCAGCACCGCCCTATATCCGACCCTGCTAGCATAATCGATTGATCTCCGTGGTGATTGTCACTTGGAATCGTAAAGATTTCCTGCGCGCGTGCCTCGCTTCGCTCGCCCGGCAGAAGGGAGTCGAGTTCGAGACCATCGTGGTAGATAACGGTTCCCTGGACGGCTCCGCCGATATGGCCGAGGCCGAATTCGGCGCGCGCGTGATCAGAAACGTCGCCAATCGAGGCTTCTGCGCCGCCAACAACCAGGGGATTGCTGCCGCGCGGGGAGAATTCGTGGCCCTTCTGAATAATGACGCGGAAGCCGAGCAGGGGTGGCTGGCCGCGCTCCATCGCGCGTGCCGGCGCGGTTCGGAAATCGGCATGGCGGCCTCGAAGATTCTGGTGTGGGAAGATTCGCGCCGCATAGACAAGGCTGGACACCTGATCTATCCCGATGGCCAAAACAAAGGGCGCGGTAGCGGCGCGCTCGATACCGGCCAGTTCGACCGCGAAGAGGAAGTGTTGTGGCCCGACGGCTGCGCGGCCCTGTATCGCAAGCAGATGCTCGACGAGATCGGCGGCTTCGATGAAGATTTTTTCGCCTACGGAGACGACGCCGAACTCGGCTTGCGCGCGCGCATCGCGGGCTGGAGATGCATATATACGCCGGAAGCGGTGGTGCGGCATCATCGCGGCGCGACGCTGGGCAAGGATTCGGCGCGCCGGCTCGAACTGATCGAGCGCAATCGCCTGTTGCTGGCTTACAAATTGTTCCCTTGGAGCCTGTTGTGGCTGAACCCTTGGTATTTTGCCGCGCGCCTGCTGGCGGGCGCCGGCGCGGCGTGGCGCGGCGAAGGCGACACGGTCCACTATCCGGGGCTGGCCGGCAAATGGACCATGGCGTTGGCGCTCGTCAAGGGAGACTGGGGCGCGCTCAAGCTCCTTCCCCGCATGTTGCGCAAGCGCGCCCAGATTCGCGGCTTGCGAAAGCTTTCGCCGCGCGAAACGCGGCGCTTGATTCTGGCCAACCGGCTTGCCCTTAGGGAAACGACATGAGCGAATGTCCGATGTGCGGGAGCCAGCGCGGCTCGCTTCTGTTCCGCCAGACGGACCGCCTCTATCGCACCACCGACCAGCAGTTCGGAGTGGTCCGGTGCGCCCAGTGCCGTCTGATCCGCCTCCACCCGCAGCCCTCGCCTGAGGAACTCCGCCGATACTATCCGCCCAACTACTGGTTTGCGCCCGATCGCAGCCTGGTGACTCGGCTGGAGGAGTTGTACCGCAGAATCGTGTTGCGCGGCCACGTCCGATTCGTGGCGCGTGCCCTGCGCGAATCGCTGGTACGCGGTCCCCTGCTAGACGTCGGCTGCGGCGGCGGGCTTTTCCTGGCGATGATGCGCCGGCGCGGATTCCCCGTGGTCGGGTTGGATTCGTCTCACGACGCGGCGGCCGCGGCATGGCGCCATCATCGGGTGACCGCGCTGGTAGCCGATCTCGAACATGCGCCGTTTCGTCCCGGAAGTTTCGCCGGCATCACCATGTCGCACGTGCTGGAACATCTGGCCGATCCCTGCGTTTACCTCGCCGCGGCCCACCGCCTGCTGGTTCCCAATGGCCGGCTGATCATCTTCGTTCCCAATGCCTCCTCGCTTCAGTTCGCAATTTTCGGCCGCCGCTGGAACGGTCTCGACGTTCCCCGCCACCTCTTCGATTACCGCGATCGCGACGTCGAGAACATTCTCGACATGATGCGTTTTGCCGTCGTGCGGCGGAGCTATTTTTCACTCCGCGATAATCCGGCCGGATTCGCAACCAGCCTCGCGCCGGGCCTCGACCCCATGGCGCGTCGCGTCCGCAAAGTGCCGGAAGGTCCGGCGGGACGGCTGGCCAAAGACCTGGCACATTTCGCGCTGGTGGCGGCGGCGCTGCCGTTTACCTGGGTGGAAGCCGCGATGGGCGCGGGAAGCACGGTGATCGTTGAGGCGCGGCGTATATGAGCTATACCTCGCTGGCCTACCGCCTGCCCAAGCCCCTTCGCCGCCACATTCTGCACTTCGAAGTGGAAATCGAGCAAGCGGTGGAGCGGTTTGCCCGCGAATTGCCCGGCCGCGCCCGCGTTCTCGACGCTGGCGCGGGCGAAGGGCAATACGCACACTACTTCAAACGGCACCGGTACTGCGGCGTGGACCTGGCGGTCGGCGACGCCAAATGGAACTACCGGGATCTCGACGCCATTGCCGACTTGGCGGCGCTGCCATTCCAAACCGGCGTGTTCGGCGCGGCAATCAACCTGGTCACGCTCGAGCACGTGCGCGAACCGGCGCGAGCGCTGGCGGAAATCGCGCGCACGCTCGAACCCGGCGCCCGGTTACTGGTCGCCGCGCCGCACGAATGGGAAGTTCACCAGGCGCCGCACGATTACTTCCGTTATACGCGTTACGGCTTGCAATTCCTCTTGGAACAGGCGGGATTCGAGATCATCGAAATCCGCGCCTGTGGCGGTTATTTCCGCCTGGTCGCGAGGCGCCTGCTCAACGGGCTACAATTCTTTACTGGGGGCTTACGCTGGCTGGGATTCCTGCCTGCCGCGATTCTGCTGGTTCCCCCGGCGCTGATTCTGCCGTTCCTGGACGCGCTCGACCGCGAACGCAATTTCACAGTTGGATATATTTCGATAGCCCGCAAACGGTGATTTTTTTGGATGGAGCAATCGTAGTCGATAAACCCGAAGGCTGGACTTCGCACGACGTGGTCGCCAAGGTGCGCGGCATTGCGCGCACCAAGCGCATCGGCCATCTCGGCACGCTGGACCCGATCGCGACCGGCGTGCTGCCGCTGGTGATGGAAAAGGCAACCAGGCTCGCGCAATTCTACACGCGCAGCGACAAAATCTACGAGGGTTTGGTTCGCTTCGGCTGGTCTACCGATTCTTACGACCGCGCCGGCACGCCTGTCGGCGAGCGCCGTGAGGTGCAACTGGACCCCGCGGAACTGGAGCCGCTGCTCGAAAAATTTCGCGGCCCGATCTGGCAGGCGCCGCCGCCGGTATCCGCCAAGAAAATCGCCGGCAAGCGCGCTTACGATCTGGCGCGCCAGGCGGTGGCTGTCGAACTGGAAGCGGTGCAGGTGTCGGTGTACGAACTGACGCTTTTGGGTGTCGATGGCTCGCGGGCGCGCCTGCGCGCTCACTGCTCCGGCGGAACCTACATGCGCTCGCTGGCGCACGATTTGGGCCAGTTCATGGGATGCGGCGCGCACCTCGAAGAACTGCGCCGCACCGCCAGCGCCGAGTTCGAAATCGGCGAGGCGCGTACTCTCGAGCAATTACAATCCCTGGCCAACGACGGGCGTCTGATCGATGCCATCGTGCCGGCCTCGAAAATGCTGCCGGGGTTCCCGTCCGTTTACGTCGACGACGTTACGATGGCCCACATCCGTCACGGGCGAAATTTCCCGGCATCGCCCTTCCGCTCAGAAGCCGCCTCGCGTCACGTAAAGGCACTCTCGCGGCAGGGAGATTTAATCGCGATCGGCGAGGCGGTGCTGCCGAATCTGTACCATCCGGTGGTGGTGTTGTAGTAGGGAGGGTCCAGGGCGGAAATTGCCGGCCGCGGAACTCTTCTCACTTCGGCGGTATCGCCTCTTCTGAAGTAAACGGCGAGGCGGGCAATCCGTCGCCATTGAACAGATTGATCACGGGCGCGTTCGCCCAGCCGTAGCGCACATATTTCGGGTCGGCGACTTGCCCGCTGCTCACCACGACTGTGTTGCCGTCGATCCGCGCCGTGGCGGGCACGAACCGTCCGTCGCTCCCGGCGATCTCGAAGCCCTGAAGCTCATCGCCCCTGGCGGCCAGACCGCGGCCGGTGTGATCGAACCACACGCGGATCCCTTCACTCTGCGCGGCAGCCTGCCGGAAAATCGGCCCGGCGTACTCGACATGCTCTCCGTAAACCAGCGCGCGCGCGGCAAGCGCGAGACGCGCCCCCACGGTCTGCTTGTCGGCGGGGTGAACGTTATCGGGATCGCCGATGTCCGTGGTTACCACCATCGCGGTATTGGCAACCTCCAGGGTGCGGCGTTGCGCCTCTCGAATGACGGCCCACACTTCGCTGGCGTTCGATTTGAAGCTGGAAATCTGCACGAACAAAAATGGAAAATCACCCTCCTGCCACTGCGCGCGCCAATCGGCGATGAGCGCGGGAAAGATTCTGGCGTACATGGGAGCAAATGCCAGGCGGCTGTTCGATTCGCCCTGATACCAGATCACGCCCTTGATTCCGTATGCCGTGGCGGGAGCGACCATGCCGTTGAAGAGCCACGCCGGCGCCCAGGACGCCGGGTCTGGCCGCCATGGATGCGGCGGCGGAGTCTTCCCGGCCTGCCGCGCGGCTTCGTCTTCGCGCCGTTCCGCGGCCGCAATCAATGCCGCATCGGCCTGCGACTGCATCATCTGCGCCCGCGTGGCGAAGATGGGCATCAGTGCCGCGTCGCGGGAGATGGCCTCCAGGCTCACCCAGGCTTCCGCCGGCGTCCCTCCCCACGTGGCGTCGATCAGGCCGATGGGCACGTGCTCGTGGGAATTCAAATCGCGTCCGAAGAAATACGCCGCGGCCGAGAAGTTGGCGGCCGTTTCCGGCGTGCACGCGGTCCACGATGCGTCGATGTTGCGCTGCGGAAAATCGATAGCTTTCTTGGGGAAGTTGATCAGGCGCAGCTCCGGCTGGTTGGCATGGGCAATTTCCTGCTCCGAATCTTTCAGCGGCGCGCCCGTAAATCCCTTGAGCGGCATTTCCATGTTGGATTGACCGGAAGCGAACCAGACATCGCCGATCAGCACATCTTCCAGGATGATTTCGTTCTTGGCGCTCACCGTGAGCCGGTACGGGCCGCCGGCGCGTTCGGGAGGCAAATAGACGCTCCACGTGCCAAGATCGCTTCCCACCGCCGCGCGCGACACGCCATGCAGTTCTACGGTGATTTTCTCTCCGGGGTCGGACCAGCCCCAGACGTGAATCGGCCGGTCGCGCTGGAGTACCATATGGCTGCTCAACAGGCCCGGCAGTTTCACTGCGCAACTCGCGACGTGGGCGCCGGCGGCGAAAAGCGCGGCGGCGGCAAGCGAGCGAAACGGTGTGCGAACGAACATAGGCCTATTGTCACGCAAACCGCGGACGCCGATGATATGATCGTCCGAGATGAAACACAACCCGGGATTCCTGAAGCTCGTGGACGATGCCAAAACCCGTGTGCGGCAGGTCGATATCGAAGGCTATAAGAGGATGCTGGCGGGAGGCGAGCCACACGTCTTGGTAGATACCCGTGAGGATAACGAGTGGGACAAGGGCCATGTGCAGGGCGCCATCCACCTGAGCCGCGGGATTATCGAGCGGGACATCGAAACGCAATACCCGGATAAGAATACGCCGCTGATTTTGTATTGCGGCGGCGGCTACCGCTCGGCGCTGGTGGCCGACAATCTCCAGAAAATGGGCTACGCGAATGCGATTTCGCTCGATGGCGGATGGCGCGCTTTGAAGGAATCCGGGCTGCCGCTGGCGTGAATCGGCCCGGGGGCCAGCTAGATAGAACTACTTCCTACCGCCCATCTGCGGCGTGGCGCCGCCGGCGGCATGCTTTTCCATCTGAAAAATCTGCTGGAACTGCGCTTCGGGCAGCGTGACCGTGACATTTACGGTAGAACCTTGCGCGCCGATATTGAATCCCTTCGCGATGGTCGCCATTTGGGGATTGTTCTGCGACTGCATCTGCATCAGATTGACGAAGAACTGCAGCGTGTTCGCGATTTGCGTCGCGTCCGCGGCGTTATCGGACTGAATCGCCAGGCTCCCCACCACGGAGTTTCCGAACTTTACGCCTCCGGCCAATTGCTGAACCGTCTGCATGACTCCGGCCATGGGATTGCCCATCGGGTTGCCGCCCGTTGTGCCGCCGGAAGCGCCGGCCATTCCCGCGGGAAGCATCGATGCCAGCGGCACGGTGGTGACCACCCATCCATCTTCGCTGGTGCTCCACTGGTTAACCTGCCCCAGCACCGCTGACGGTAACGATGGGTTCGAGCCCTGGCGATCGACGGCGGCTTTGACGCTGGAAAGATCGCCCGCCGCCACCCGGCTGGTGCTGACGAACGCGATGCCCGCTTCCTTGTCTGGCGTTTCAATGATGGTCACTCCATTGTAAACTTCCGTGACCGCCCCTTTGGTGGCAGCGAGTGTCGCCAGCGCCGGATCGAAGGTGCCGCGCGCCAGCACGAGACCGCTGGTCCTCACGCCCGTGGTCGAAGGCGTGGCCACCAGTACCTCGTCTACGTCCCGGGTCGGATCGAATCCAGTCATCTTGACGAGTTGCTGGAGATCCGTATTGTTGGACTGCATCTGCGTCAACAGGAACACGCCGAACGGGGATTTCTTGGCCGAATCCACGTTGACTCCGGCGATCACCTTGGCATCGGGCATCACCATGCTGAGCAATTGGGAATCGGCCGGACTGGCGGCAAGGACGCCGGCAAATGTCGTAAAAAGTGTCGTGGTGGTGAGGATTCGTGCGTTCATAACACTCAGGACGGGGGGCTTTTCTCTTTATTAGCATCCGGGTTTATCGGGAGGGATGGGAACCTGCTCGACCACTTCGATGCCGAAACCCTCGAGAGCCACGATTTTCCGTGGGTGATTGGTGAGCAGACGGATGGTATGCAGCCCCAGGTCGGACAAAATCTGCGCACCCAAGCCGTGTTCGTGCTGTAGTTGCCGCTGCCCGGCTGCCTCCTTATAATGCAGGAACTCGCGGGTGTGATCGATGCGAAGACCGGAACCGGTGCCGTGGAGATAAACCAGGACCCCCGCGCCTTCCTCGGCGATGCAGCGCAGCGAGCGAGCTACCAGCCGATGGCAATCGCAATCCCGGGAGCCGAAAACGTCACCATAGAGACAGCGGGAATGCATGCGAACCAGGACGCGTTCCGCGCCGGCCACCTGGCCGTGCACGAGCACCATGTGGTGCTCGGGGTTGAGGTCGCTCGAGTACGTGATGGTGCGGAACTGGCCTGCGTCGTTGTGGAGTGTGCCTTCGGCCACCCGGCGCACGAACTTTTCGTGCTTCATGCGGTATCGGATGATCTCCGCCACGGAGATCATCTTCATACCGTGGCGCGCGCAGAATTCCACCAACTGTGGCACGCGCGCCATGGTGCCATCCTCGTTCATGATTTCGCAGATCACGCCGGCGGGAGCGAGCCCCGCGAGGCGTGCCAGATCGACGGCGGCCTCGGTTTGGCCGGCGCGCACCAGGACGCCGCCTTCGCGCGCGCGGAGGGGGAAAATGTGGCCCGGACGTGCCAGATCGGAGGGCCGGCACGCCGGATCGATGGCGGTGAGGATGGTGCGGGTGCGGTCGGCAGCGGAAATTCCCGTGGTGACGCCTTCGCGGGCGTCGATTGCCTCGGTGAAAGCGGTGCCGAACGTCGAGGTGTTGTGCGGGCTCATCAACGGCAGGCGAAGGTAATCGCAGCGCTCGGCCGTGAGGGCCAGGCAAATCAGTCCCCGGCCGTGAGTGGCCATGAAATTGATGATTTCGGGGGTGATTTTCTCCGCGGCGACGGTGAGGTCGCCTTCATTTTCGCGGTCCTCGTCATCGACGACGATCAGCATGCGGCCGGCGCGGATCTCCTCCACGGCTTGCGGTACCGGGACGAAAGGCATGCTTTATTGTATCGGGCAATTCAGAGCGGGCGATCCGGCGTTAGCCGCCTTACTCCACGGAGCATTTCTGCTCGCGCGCGGCTCGCGTCGCCAACTCGTCGCAGCGGTTGTTGTCGGCATGCGAATCGTGGCCCTTCGTCCAAACCCAGTTCGTCTTGTGCCGCGCCGCCTGTTCATCCAATGCCAGCCACAGGTCTTTATTCACCACCGGCTTCTTGGTGGCTGTAACCCAGCCCTTCTTTTTCCACCCATGAATCCAGGTCGTGATTCCGTTCTTGAGATACTCCGAATCGGTAACGATTTCGGCCTCGCAGCTTTCTTTCAATGCCCGCAATCCTTCAATCGCCGCCGTGATTTCCATGCGGTTGTTGGTGGTATGCGGCGCGCATCCCCAGATCTCCTTCTTGTGGCTGTTGTACCGCAGGATGGCGGCCCATCCGCCCGGTCCGGGATTGCCGGAGCAGGCGCCGTCGGTGATGATCTGAACCTTTTTCACTGCGCCAGCACCGGCTCGCCCGCAAAGAAACTGTCCACTAAGTCGAGAATGGCCGCTGCCTCCTGCGCATGATAGATCGATGCCCGCAATTGCGCTCCGTGGCGTACACCGTGCGTGAAGTAAGTGGCAAACTGCTTCATTTTGCCGATGCAGTCCCGTTCCCCGCGATCCATCAGCATGGCGTAATATTGGCGCATCATCTGGTAGCGATCTTGCTGCGTCGCTTGGGTCCAAGTGCCGGTGGCAACATATTCTTCGATCTGCCGGAAGATCCACGGATTGGCGCTGGCGGCCCGGCCGATCATTACCGCGTCGCAGCCGGTCTCGTCCACCATGCGGACCGCGTCCTCGGGCGTTACGATATCGCCGTTGCCGATAACCGGAATCCTCACCGCAGCCTTTACTTCGGCAATCCGCGTCCAATCGGCTTTGCCGCTGTAGCCCTGCTCCCGAGTTCGCGGATGGAGCGCGATGGCCTGCAAGCCGCAGTCCTCGGCGAGCCGCGCCATTTGCACCGCGACCAGTTCGCGATCGCTCCAGCCCGCCCGGAATTTCATGGTGAACGGGATGGTGAGCACTTTGCGCACCTCGCGCAGCAGGCGCTCCACCAACGGCAGATCGCGAAGCAACCCCGAACCGCCGTTGCACTTCACTACCTTATTCACCGGACAGCCGAAATTGATGTCGAGGATATCGAAGCCCAGGTCCTGGCAGACCCGGGCGGCCTCGGCCATCACCGCCGGGTCGCTGCCGAAAAGCTGCGCCGAAATGGGGTGCTCTTCCGGTTCGAACGCCAGATATTTCAGGGTCTTGCTCGGCTTGCGCGCGCCCAGCGAGGCGCTTACGCCGTGCGAGCTGGTGAACTCCGTCATGATCAGGCCGCACCCGCCCAAGCTGCGGATAAAACGGCGGAATACCGTGTCCGTGACCCCCGCCATCGGCGCCAGGACGGTGGCTGGCGCAATCTTCACCGGTCCGATTGAGAAATGGGAAGGAAACAAACTCATACCTTGCGGGTTGTATTCAGTATAACTAACGCCGCGGTACCGGACGCCAGGACCTCTGGTAACGCGCGTGTCGCTGCGTGCATCATTAGTGCTAGGGCGGGACGGGATGAGGCCGATACACGTTATTGCTTTGCTGCTGGCAGGCGCCCTCGGCGGGGCCATGATCATGAAGGTCGTCCGCCCCGGCAAGCCCACGATTCCGGTGGCCGAGGTCGTGCCCGTTCAGCCGCCCGTAACGGTGCCCGCAACCGCAGCGCCCATAACGGCCGAACCCCTGGCTCCCGAACCGGCTCCGGTTGCCGTGGCCGAGCCGGCTAAGCCTTCGCCGATGCCACCGCCGGTGACCCATGCCATTACGCGCCCCATTGCGAAACCTCAGCGGGTCCATCCGTTAGTACCGTTGAGAGCCACTGCCACACCGGCGCCGCCGGCTCAACCGCAGCCTCCGGCGCCCGCGCCGGCGCCACCAGGCCCGACCATACCTCCTCCACCCGTGAATGCGGAACCGCTCCAGGTCTCCGCGCCGGTCCCGGAGCCCCACCAGGTGACGCTGAACGCCGGTTTAGTTCTGCCGGTGCGCCTGGTGGATGGATTGTCCTCGGAACGGAATGTCCCCGGCGACCTCTTCATCGCCACGCTCGACAAAGAGCTTGTCGTGGAGGGATGGGTCATCGCCGATCGCGGCTCACGGGTGGAGGGGCGAGTAATTGCCATCGACCGGGCGCGAGCCGGACGATCCGCCGCAATGGCGCTGGAGTTGACCGGATTGCATACCACCGACGGGCAGGCGGTACCCATCCAGACCGGCAGCTACTTCAAACACGCCGGTCCGCCGCAGATTGACAATGGCGCCAGGATCGCCGGAGGCGCGGTTTTGGGTGCTGTCATTGGCGCGATTGCGGGCGGCGGAAAAGGCGCGGCCATCGGGGCGGGAATCGGCGGGGGCGCGGGCGTGGGAGACACACTCCTGACTCGCCACCCCGCGCAGTTGCCGTCGGAGACCCTGATCACGTTCCAGCTGAAAAATCCCGTCCCGCTCACGGAGCAGTTCCACTAAGTCGCGGTTCCGCGACCGCATGATCAATTTTCCTAGCCCGTGCCTTTCACGGAAGCCAGCTTGCGATCCAACTTATCGAGTTCCTTGCGATAGAGCGGATTCCGCGGATAATCCCGTGCCAGCTCGCTGAGCAGTTGCCGCGCTTCCCGCGGCTTTTTCTCGCGCAGATCGATAATCCCCAGAAACACTTTGGCCAGCGGACCCAGATAGCGGCCCTCGCGCGCCACCAGTTCGAGATTCCGGACGCCCTTCTGCTTGTCGCCCGCCACGTTGTCGAAATGGACGAACCAGCGGATGAAAAACGGCAGGCTGCCCACCATGTATTCGGAAAATCCCGCCGTCAGATAAGCGTCGTAGAATTTGGGATCGAGCCGGAGAAGCCGCTGCGCATATTCATTGGCGCGCCTCGCGGAGGTAAGGCTCGCGATCTGACGTTTTTCCACCAGCGCCATGTAATCGGTGGAAATGGCCGATATCACGCACATCGCAAAAAGCGAATCGCGGTCGTCCGGGTGCGATTTGAGCACCGCGCCGGCGCGCCTGCGGGCCTCCTCGACCGCTTGCAGGAACTGTTGGCGCACGGTGGGATCGGGCTGCGGCCGCGTCTTCTCCACCAGCCGGTCGTCATCGGTGAGAAATTCGCTTTCGAGCGCGCCCAGCCGGTCGAGTTCCCAAAAGAGATATGCCGCGCCGCGGAAGGCGTACGGCAAAGGTTCCTCGGGATGTACGGCGATGTAGCTGTTCAGAGCGGCGTGCGCCGATGGAAAATCGAAATCGTAGAGCGCGTGGAGCGCGTCGTCTATGGTTGCTGGCTTCGCAGGTGCCGCCCACGCGGGACACGCCGCCGCCAGCAACAAAACGACCCACTTCACCTAACGCCGCCTCTCCGACACGATTGTGATTTGCATATCGCGCGCCTGACGAACCACCTGCTGCACCGTGGTTTCGCGATATCGCTTCCACCAGGGCAAAGGCGCCGAACGTCCCATGAAAATCTGAGTGATACCCTGCGCGCGCGCGAATTTGGCGATGGCGCCCGAAACGTCACTACCTGGTAAGACGTGCGTATCGATGCGCAAGTTGCGGGCGAAACTCATATGGCGCTCCACGGCATCGCGATCGTGCGTGGGGTCGCCTACGTGCACCGCCAGGCAATCCGCGTGGATGTAATCCGCCACACGCTTTCCCCGCCGGATCAGGATCGCCGACGACGGGCGCCCGGTGAGGCAGATCAGAATTCGCTCCTTTTTTACAGCAGTTTGCGGATCCGACGGCTCGCCCGGCACTTCGCCCAGCATGGCGGCCGCCCCGGCGGCGTCCAGCTTTTCTTCCACTTCGTGCGCCGTGTGGCGCAGCGCCATTTCGCGCAAGGCCGTGAGATTGGTCTCGGTGAAGAAATTCTCCATCGCACGGCGGGCCTTTTCCTGGGAATAGACCACCCCGCGCTCCAGCCGGTTCCGCAGGGCGCGCGGCGTCAGGTCCACAAATACCAGTTCGTCGGCTTCGTCCACTACCCAGTCGGGAACGGTTTCCCGCACGCGGATGCCGGTGGCGTGGAACACCTGGTCGTTGAGGCTCTCCAGATGTTGCACGTTCATGGTGGTGATCACGTCGATTCCAGCTTCCTGGAGGGCGTGCACATCCTGCCAGCGCTTGACGCGTTCGCTGCCGGGGACATTGGTGTGGGCGAATTCGTCCACCACCGCGATCTGCGGTTTGCGGCGGATCACCGCCTCACTGTCCATTTCTTCGAACTGCGACCCGTTGTAGATCAGTACGCGCCGGGGTACCACCTCCAGCCCTTCGGTCTTGGCGATGGTTTCCTTGCGGCCGTGCGGCTCGAAATACCCGATGACGATATCGGCGCCCTTTTGCCGCAGTTCCTGCGCCTCTTCCAGCATGCGGTACGTCTTGCCCACGCCGGCGGCGTACCCCAGGTAGACTTTCAGCTTCCCCCTGCCGCTCACCATGCGCTCCCGTGGGGAAACAGCCGGACGTCGAATCCTTCGGCGCCATCGATCAGGCGGTCAATCGGACTGCGCGCCAGCCACGAGTGGCCCGGCCGCCCGGTGTGGCCCAAAAACAATTGCGTGATCCGCTGTTCGCGGGCGAATTGCAGGATGCTTTCGACGAAATCGGAGCCGCCGAGGCTGTGAACCTCGGCGCCCATTTCGCGCGCCATTGCCAGGTGTTTATCGAGTAGTTCGCGGTCCTTCGGAGGCAGGTCCGCTTGCTCGACATAGGCCGCGAGCAAGGCCCCGTGGAAGCGCAGTTTGTTGCGCTGCCCGCTGCGCAGCATATCGGCAGCGTTGCTGCGCGGCGTCAAACAGACCAGGATGCGCTCCTGCGCGCCCCACCGCGCCGCCACGCCGTGCGAATCGAGATATTCCTGCAACTGGTGATCGACGACGTCCGCCGCCAGCAGGAGGGCCAATTCGCGCAATTCGGCCAGGCAGCGGGCGTCCGGTAGAGAACTGTCTTTCTGGCGGTCGCGCAGCGCGTCCGGCGGCGCATCCACCACCTCGATCTCGTCCGCCTCGTGCAGGAACGCCTCCGGGATGCTGTTGGAGGCCCGCTTTCCCGTGATCCGCTCCACCGCCGCCTGCTGCTCCGCGATGTGTTGCAGATTGACGGCTGTGATTACCGCGATCCCGCGGTCGAGCAGTTCGCTCACGTCCTGCCAGCGGTGGGGGTTGCGGCTTCCCGGCGGATTATCGTAAGCCAGCCCGTCGATGAGGCAGACCTGCGGGTGCCGGCGGAAAAGCGCCGACATGTCCATCACCTGGTAATCGCGCCCGGCATGCCTGGTGGGGATCGGCGGGACGATATCGAGACGGTTCAGAATCCCCTGAATCTCCGCCGTGACGCCCGATTGCAGCGCGCCCACCACAACGTCCTGCCCCCGTTCCTTGCGGCGCCGTCCCTCGTCGAACATGCGGAACGACTTGCCCACGCGCGACGCATAGCCAAGAAAGATTTTCAGCCGTCCGCGGTTTTCCCGCCGCTCATCGGCCTGCACCTTGCGCAGTAATTCTTCGGGGTTGGGCCGGACATTGTCCACGCTCGGCATTTTCCCTAGGATAATCCGGCGCCCGGAATCTGGCCATTACTTCTTTACGGGATCGGCCTCGTCGAGTGCCAGGTTGAGTTTCAAAACGTTTACACGCGGCTCGCCCAGAACGCCGAACTGCCGGCCCTCGGTGTGGGACGCCACCAGGTTGCGCAAGGCGCCGGCGCTCATCCCGCGCGCCGCGGCCACACGTGGAATCTGCGCTTCGGCCGAGGCCGGGCTGATGTCCGGATCGAGCCCGCTGCCCGATGCCGTTAAAAGGTCAGCGGGCAGCGGACCGGTCGCCGTGGGGTTGGCTTCGCGAAATTTCTTTAGGTCGCCCTGTACGCGGTCGATCAGGTGCTGGTTGGTCGGACCCAGATTCGACGGGCCGGACGCCAGCCCGTCATAGCCGTTACCGGCAGCGGAGGGACGGCCCTGGAAGTATTCCGGCCTGCTGAATTGCTGGCCGACAAGGTCCGAGCCGATCGCCTTTCCCTTCGACTGGATCAAGCTCCCATCCGCCTGCCGCGGAAAAATCGCCTGGGCGAGCCCGGTCACCAACAGCGGGTACGCCACGCCGGTCAGGATGGCGAATACCAGGGTCACGCGAAGAGCAATGATTAGCTGTTTCATAAAAAGTCCTCACGCTTCACGCCAAGTGCAACACCACCAGCAGCCTGTCGATCAGCCAAATCCCCGGGAACGGCGCGATCACGCCGCCAACCCCATAAATCAGCAAGTTCCGCCGCAACAGCGCTGCCGCGCTCATCGCCTTGTATTTCACGCCGCGGAGCGCCAGCGGAATCAGCGCGATGATGATCAGCGCATTGAAAATCACCGCCGCCAAAACTGCGCTTTGCGCATTGTGGAGGCCCATAATGTTGAGCTTGGCCATCACCGGGTATGTCCCCATGAACATCGCCGGCAGGATCGCGAAATACTTCGCCACGTCGTTGGCGATGGAAAAGGTGGTCAGCGCGCCGCGCGTCATCAGCAGTTGCTTGCCGATCGCCACCACTTCAATCAGCTTGGTGGGATTGCTGTCCAGGTCCACCATGTTGCCCGCCTCTTTGGCGGCCATGGTGCCGGTATTCATTGCCAGGCCGACGTCCGCCTGCGCCAGCGCCGGAGCGTCGTTGGTGCCGTCTCCCGTCATAGCCACGAGCCGGCCGCCGGCCTGCTCCTTCTTGATCAGATCCATCTTGTCTTTGGGAGTGGCCTGCGCCAGAAAATCGTCCGTTCCGGCTTCCGCTGCGATTGCCGCCGCCGTCAGCGGATTATCTCCCGTAATCATGATGGTGCGGATACCCATGGCGCGCAATTGCTGGAAGCGCTCCCGCATTCCGCCCTTCACCACGTCTTTGAGGTGAATGACGCCCAGCGCCCGATCGCGATCGGCCACCACCAGCGGAGTTCCGCCGGAGCGTGAGATCCGTTCGGTAATATCAGTCAAGTCGCCCGGGACCTGGCCGCCATGCTCGTGCACGAACTCGACCACCTGCTCGGTGGCGCCCTTGCGGATGCGCCGCCCGTCGAGATCCACGCCGCTCATGCGCGTCTGCGCGGTGAAGGGGATGAAGTGCGCCTCGTGCTCCGCCACTTCGCGGCCGCGAATGTTGTATTTCTGCTTCGCCAGCACGACTATCGACCGGCCTTCCGGCGTTTCATCCGCCAGGCTGGAAAGCTGCGCCGCATCCGCCAGTTCGCTCTCGTGGGTGTTGCCCACCGGGATGAATTCCACCGCCTGCCGGTTGCCCAGCGTGATGGTTCCCGTCTTGTCGAGCAGCAGCGTATTCACGTCGCCGGCGGCTTCCACGGCTTTTCCGCTCATCGCCAGCACGTTGTGCTGCATCACGCGATCCATGCCGGCAATGCCGATGGCCGAAAGCAGGCCGCCAATTGTGGTGGGGATCAGGCACACCAGCAGCGAGATCAGCACCGTCACCGTCGGCGGTGTTCCGCTGCCGCTGGCCGCCACGCTGTAAATGGCGAATGGCTGCAACGACACCACTGCCAACAGGAACACCAGCGTCAAACCCGCGATCACGATATTCAACGCGATCTCGTTCGGCGTCTTCTGCCGCGCCGCGCCTTCCACCAGCGCGATCATGCGATCCAGGAACGTCTCGCCGGGGTTGGACGTAATCTTGACCTTGATCCAGTCGGAAAGCACCTTCGTCCCGCCCGTCACAGCGCTCCTGTCGCCGCCCGACTCGCGAATCACCGGAGCACTCTCCCCGGTAATCGCCGATTCGTCCACGCTGGCGATGCCTTCGATCACGTCGCCGTCGCCAGGAATCGTCTCGCCCGCTTCCACCAGCACGATGTTGCCGGCGCGAAGCTGCGTCGCGGCTACCGTCTGCGTCTTGCCGCCGCCGTTCACCAGCAGCCGCGCCGTAGTTTCGGTCTTCGTTTTCCGAAGCGTGTCGGCCTGAGCCTTGCCGCGGCCCTCCGCCATGGCTTCCGCGAAATTGGCGAACAGCACGGTGAACCACAGCCACACGGTAATTTGAACCGAAAAACCCGCTAGCGCCGCCCCTCCGGCGATATCGCGCGCTGCCAGCACGGTGGTCATCGCGGCGCCGACTTCCACCACGAACATGACCGGGTTCTTCATCATCCCGCGCGGATTCAGCTTTAGGAACGAGTCCTTGAGGGCCCGTTTTACGATCGGCGGATCGAGCAGCGGGCGCGCCCGCGCCCCCTTTTTCGGCATCAGCGAAACGGAATCGGTAACGGGAGGTGGTGGTGCCATCGTAGTTGCCATGATATTAGCTCCAGAGCCTTCCGGCGTTCATAAAAAAGTGTTCCACCACCGGTCCCAGCGAAAGTGCCGGGAAAAATGTGAGCGCGCCTACAATTACGGTCACCCCTACCAGGAGGCCGACGAATAGCGGCCCGTGCGTGGGAAACGTGCCCGCCGAAACCGGCACCAGTTTCTTTTGCGCCAGGCTTCCAGCCGCCGCAAGCAGCGGAATCATCATCAGAAAACGCCCGAACAGCATCGCGATCCCCATAGTTGTGTTGAAATACGGCGTGTTGGCGTTGAAGCCGCCGAAGGCGCTGCCGTTGTTACCCACCCCGCTGGTGTAGGCGTACAGAATTTCACTCAGACCATGCGGACCGTTGTTCGTGAGATTTCCCGTGGATGGCCCCGGCGGATTCCAATAGCCGCCCTTCTGGAAGTGCGCCACCGAACCCACGGCTGAGAAGGCGAGGATCGTGAACGCCAGCACCAGCGCCGCCAGCATCACCATTTTTACTTCTTTCTGCTCGATCTTTTTTCCCAGGTATTCCGGCGTGCGCCCGACCATCAGGCCGGCGATAAACACCGCCAGGATGGCGAAAAGCAGCATCCCGTACAGTCCGGAGCCCACGCCACCGAAAATCACTTCCCCCAGTTCGATATTCACCAGCGGCACCAGCCCGCCCAGCGGCGTCAGGCTGTCATGGGCATTGTTCACCGCGCCGCAACTGGCATCCGTCGTAATCACGGTGAAGAGCGCCGAATTGGCGATCCCGAACCGGACTTCTTTGCCTTCCATGTTTCCGCCGGATTGCGATACCGTCGCCTCCTGCTGAATGCCCAACTTCGTGAGATTGGGATTACCCGACGCTTCCGACGAGTACGCTACTGCCACTCCGGCCAGAAACAAGACACTCATGGCCGAAAATAAGGCCCACCCTTGCCGCGTATCTTTCACCATCTTTCCGAAGGTGTACGTCAGTCCCGCGGGGATCAGGAAGATAAAGACCATCTGCAGGAAATTGGAGAACGGCGTGGGATTCTCGAAGGGATGCGCCGAGTTGGCATTGGTATAGCCGCCGCCGTTGGTGCCGATCATCTTGATGGCTTCCTGCGATGCCAGCGGCCCCTGTGGAATGGTCTGCACCGCGCCCTCGACGGTAGCGATCTTAGTGTACGGATGGAAATTCTGAATCGCGCCCTGGGAAACCAGCAGCAGCGCACCGATCACCGAAAGCGGTAGCAGAACGTAAACCGTCGAGCGAACGAAATCTACCCAGAAGCTGCCGAGCGTCTGCGCGGAATGCCGGGCAAACCCGCGCACCAGCGCGATGGCCACCGAGATTCCGGCCGCCGCCGACCAGAAATTGTGAGTCGCCAGCGCGATCATCTGGCTGAAGTAGCTCATGGTCGTTTCGGGCGTGTACGACTGCCAGTTGGTGTTCGTGCCGAAGCTCACGGCGGTGTTGAACGATAGATCCGGTCCCAGGTTGGCCAGCCCTTGCGGGTTCAGCGGAAACCACTGCTGGAGACGCAAAAGGACATACGTGAAAACGATCCCCACCAGGCTGAACGCCAGCATCGAGCCGGCATACCGGGTCCAATGCTGCTCGCCGTCTTCATCGATGCCGCAGAGTTTGTACAACCCCACTTCGAGCGGCCGCAGCAGGGGATGCAGAAAGGTCCGCCCGCCCGAAAACACCTTCGCCATATACGCGCCCATAGGCTTGGTGAGCGCGAGCAGCACAACAAAGTACAGCGCAATTTGCAGAATTCCGTTGGCGGTCATCGGATCCTCTTCAGAACTTCTCGGGCTTCAACAGGGCGTACAGAAGGTACACGCCCAAGGCGCCGGCGATCGCCAGCGACAAGATGTATTCCATGGAATCTCCTAGAGGCGGTCGCAGCCTTTCACAAAGGCCCATCCGGCCACAAAGAACAGAATCGAGATCAGGATAAAGAACAGGTCGAGCATTTTCACCTACGCGATGTGTACCAGCGCCACCTTGTGTCCGGCATCCGCCAGGCACCGTGCCAGCTTTTCCTCTTGCGTCCGCCACATGTGCCGGCGGCTGGCCACCAGCACCGTCGAACAGGGCTTAATGGCATATCGGAAACCGTCCATGCGATCCCTCGCCAGAACCACCTGAGGCTGTACGATCAGGGCACATCCGGTGGCCAGTTCCAGCAGTTGTTCCACCAGGTGCGCGTGTACCAGGGAAGGGCAAACGAATGGCACGGGATAAGGCAAGGTATGCACGGCAATCAGTTGCACCCTGGCCGTGAAACCCACGGTTAGCACCTCGGCACGAGCCAGTGCCGCGGCTGTGCTTTCTGGCCCGGTGTAGGGCACCACAATTTCCAGTTCACTCGACCCTTCGTCAACTTCCAGACAACCGGGGTCGACATGAAACTCACCGCGAACTTCCACCCTTCCAAGCTACGGTCCGGAACATAAGGAAGTCGTAAAGAAAGAATCAGGATTGAGTTAACCGTCACAAAAAAGGGATCCTCCGTTCGCGGGAGTGACCTCGAGGCCCGTAATAGTGACCGTAAGCCATTGTCCGCTGTCAGCTTGACACACTACGGACCTGCGCGTCAGACTTTGATTTGGCTCAGCGTGTGGATTTCGACGGAGCCTCGGAGGATGAATAGATTGAAGCCGTTACGCGCTCTTGTCCTGTTCGGCCTAGCCGTGCCCGCAGGCGCGCAATACGCCGGTCCGGCGATCCTCTCGCGAGGCGAGGCTCCCGCCGCCATGACTGCCCCGACGGTGGATTTCGTCTTTTCCCTGTCGCTCATGGGAAACTATACCACCGGCCTCCTCGGGGTCGCCACCAACACTCAGGGCCAACTCCAGAGCACCAATGGAGTGTTCGGCTACGGCGCCACCTTGGGCATCAGCGGCTCGCATCGCTGGCGGCACACCACGCTCGGCGTAGACTACTACGGCAATTTTTACGATTATCCGTCAGCCACCTATTTCGCCGGTCTCAGCCAGGGCCTGTCGATCGGCTTGACCCACCAGTTTACGCGACACATCCTGTTTACCCTCCGCGAAAGCGCCGGCATGTATACTCAGTTCCCGCCCTCTACGGTTACGCTCAACTCCTCGGTGCCCTTCGACCCGTCGCAGAGCTACCTCCCTACCACCGATTTCTACGACAACCGCACCATATATAGCAGCACTCTGGCCGATGTCACGTACCAGGCGTCCACCCGCCTTTCCTTTACCTTCGGGGGAGGGTATTTCACCGATCTCCGCCGTTCCGCCGATCTCTATTCCGCCCACGGTGAGGTTGCCACCGCCGACGGGCAATACCGTCTTTCACGGCAAATCACGGTGGGCGGCACTTTCACTTACGACCAGTTCGGCTTCTCTGGCGGCGCCGGCAGCTCCAATATCTATTCCGGAACCGTCAGCTTCTCCGACCGCTTTACCCGCTGGACCGAGCTTTCGCTGTTTGCCGGCGCTTCCCGCGTCTCGAGCAGTTTCGAGCAGGTAGTTCCCATCAATCCGGCTTTCCTGGCGATACTCTGCCCTTCCGGGATCGTGCAGAATTGCAATCTGCCCAGCACGCTGGCGATCAACAACAACCTTTTTTGGGCCCCCGACCTCGGAATCAGGCTCTCGCGCTCGTTCCACCGCGGCGTGGCCTACCTGGCCGCCGGCGAATCCATCACCCCCGGCAACGGCCTGTTTTTGACCTCCCGCATGCAGACCGCATCGGCCGGTTACGGATACTCCGGTCTGCGAAAGTGGAGTCTGAATGCCGGCTTGTTTTATTCGCGGGCGCTCTCCCTGGGGAACATTCAGGGGGGCTACGGCGGTCTGTCGGGATCGGTGGCGATGAGCCACGAGTTGTTCAGCCACGTCAGCTTCGTGGCTTCTTTCTACGCCACGAAATACCAGAGCAGTAGCTTTAGCCCCTACAACCGGCTCATCTACACCGCCTCTATTGGGCTGGGCTATTCGAGCAAGAATATTCCGGTGCGGTTCTTCTAACGCAGGGGCCGGGAAGAAACCGCACCTTCCGGTCGCCTGACTCCCAGCTTCCTAACTCCTGCCTCTAATATGGCCTGCTCAATCTCGTGAACTCGAATCTCGTCGGATCGAGCCCCCGCGATTTCAGGCTCCTCAGACACCCGGCGAACGAATCGCCAATTGCCTCGATCCGCCGCAGCGGGAGGGTTTCCGGCGAGTAGATCTCCAGCGCGATGTATTTCCCGGCAAGCGCCAGCCGTTCGGCCGGCGTCAATCGGTCGGGGTTCCGTCCGAGCGCCTGCCCGGCATCCTTGACAGCGTTCCCAGTCATATTTCAGAGGTAGTGTAGCAGATTCACTCCGCGCGGAACCAAGCTTCCACCGCTTCACGCCACGCCTGCTCGCTATAGGGGGCGATCCACTCCTGGTACACCGGCAGATATTGTGCCCCGCCCGTGACCATGTGGCCTTGCAGCCGTTTCAGCCCGCCCGCGCCGATCTGTTTATGCAGCAGTACGGCGCGGTCGCGGCTGCGCACTAGTTGGACGTCCAGCGACAGATTCAACAGGTCCGCGGATTCCTGCGCCACGCACGCCGCTCCGGGCTTTACCGTCAGAATCAGGACCGCATCGGCGTTCGCGAAAACCCCATCCCCCGCGCGCTCTGTTCCTCGAGCATTCACCCCGCCATCTTCGACCACGCTCCGCCCCGACGCCGCGACATACTTTCCGATTGCCCGCACCGCCAGCAGGTCCGGTTGGAAGCTCTGAATCAGCTTTGCCAGTTCCTCCAGCTGCATCACGCACGAATTGTAAAGATTGGCGGCACTCCAATTGGCTTCGATAGCAAGTTTTGGCCGCGGCGGCGGCGGCAGCAGCTTGAGCACATCCTCGCTGTCGCGATGCGCCGCGGGAGCAAACATGGCGAGAACCCACGCTGTCGCACCACCACGATCCCTGGCGGCGGCATCCGCCCCTTTTTCCAGCAAATAGCGGACCGTATCGGCGTACCCGTGCTGCGCCGCCAGCATCAGTGGCGTCCGCTCGTCCTTATCCCGGGACTCCAGCGCCGCTCCCGTGCCGACGAGTTCCTGGACTTTCGCCGTGCGGCCCTGCGCCGCCGCCTCCAGGAGTTCCCGTGCGGAATCCGCGCCCGGAACCGCTGCCAGGCCTAGCCACAAGCACCCGGCAACACCCGCGGCAAGACGTTTCATATCCTTAGATTATCTATAACTCATCTACCCACGATGCTAAGGTCATTGGCGATGTCGTGGAATCAGGTCCTGTTTGCGGCGGAAGCTCTGCTGGTGCTGGCATTCCTGGCACTTAACTATCGCCCGGGCAGAGCCGAAAAAGCCCTCAATCGGATTGCGCGCCACCGGTTAGCGCCGCTTGCCGTGGGCGTGTTCGCGCTCGCCCTGCGCGCCATCGTTCTGCCCATTGAGCCGATCCCCATCCCCCGGGGCGATGACGAGTTCAGCTATCTGCTCCAGGCCGACACCTTCGCGCACGGCCGTCTGGCGAATCCCACACCGCACTTCTGGGAGCACTTCGAGACGTTCCACGTCGATCAGTTTCCCACCTATGCTTCCATGTACCCTCCCTTGCCCGGGCTCGTCCTGGCGTTCGGTCAACTGCTGTTCGGAGTGCCTTTTTTCGGGGTCTGGCTCAGCGTCGGCATCATGTGCGCGACGCTTTGCTGGGCGCTGCGCGGCTGGTTTCCTCCCGGATGGGCGTTCCTCGCCGCGGTGATTGCCGCTATCCGGTTGGGGACATTTAGTTACTGGGCCGACAGTTACTGGGGAGGCGCGCTGGCTGCCACCGGCGGCGCGTTGGTCTTCGGCGCGCTTCCGCGATTGCTTCGGGCCAGCCGGCGCCGGGATGCGCTGCTGGCTGCGCTGGGCATGGTCGTTCTGGCCAACACCCGGCCCTACGAGGGTTCGGTTTTCTCCGTCGCCGCGGGATTGGTGGCTCTCTGGTATGTCCGTAAGTTGCGGCTTCGGAGGATTGTCCAAGTCATGTGCGCCGTCCTGGTTTGCGCGGGCGCGCTGATGGCCTACTACAATTGGCGCGTGTTCGGCAGTCCGACTACTCTGCCTTACGCCATCAATCGCCAGACCTATGCCGTAGCGCCGGTTTACCTGTTCCAGCATCCCGGGCCTCCCAAAGTCTACCGTCACAAGGAAATGCGGGACGTCTTCATGGGATGGGAAATGGGCATTTTTGAAAGAGCCCGCACGCGCGCCGGCTTCCTCGCCGTATGCGTCGCCAAAGTTTATTGGGTCTGGAGCTTCTTCGTCGCTCCCGCCCTCACGCTCCCTCTGCTGGCTTTCCCGGGCACGTGGAGGAGTTGGCGCACCCGAATCCTCCTCTTCATGGTGGTGCCGGTCGCCCTCGCAAATCTCCTCGTGCCGTTTTTCCAGCCGCATTATCTCGCGCCCGCTACGGTGGTTTTCTACGCCATGGTGCTACAGGGGATGCGCGCTCTGAACCGGACCATGCCGCGAGCCGTTCGCGCGATTCCTCTTGTCTGCATCGCCATGATCGGCGTGCGTGTTGGGCTGACCGCCTCTATGCTGCCTGACGATGTGGCGTCGCCAACCAAAACATGGGCCGGAACGTCACACGCGTTTCGCGGCCGCGTGGACATCATCCACCGGTTGTTGGCAGAGGGCGGCAAGCATCTCATCGTCGTGCATTACGGCCCCCGCCATGTCCTCGGCGAAGATTGGGTGCATAACGCCGCCGACATGGACGCCGCGCCGATCCTCTGGGCGCGGGATATGGGGCCCGAAAAGAATGCCGAGTTAATCCGCTCCGTCCCAGCGCGAAAAGCCTGGTGGCTGGAAGTGGACAAAGACGCTAAGCTGTCTCCTTTTTCCGAGCCTGGACCGTAATGGTGTTGTCTGTGGTTAACAGTCGTTCATCCTCCATCGCGAGGCTTGTTTAGCATTCCACTGCCCGCTACGATACGTCCAGAAAACCCAGGCCGGGTTTGGAGTATCCAGTAGAATGCCCGAACAAAAAAGGAATCGATTCATCTTTGGCATCGTCGCACTGCTCAGTGTGCCGATTGGATTAGCGGGCGCATTCGGGGTCAAGACGGCCCAAAGCCACTATTTGATCTCGAATTACCTCAAGACGCACGCCGTGAAGAAACTGCAGCTCGGCGCTGGCGGGGTACAGGGATTCGACGATTGGCTGAATACCGATATCGAGCCGCACGCCGGCGAAGCGTACCTTGACGTGACCAAACCGTTTCCAATTCCAACCGGCGTCATTTCCTACATTTTTGCCGAACAATTGTTTGAGCATATCCCCTACCGCGATGGATTGGCGATGCTGCGGGAGTGCCACCGGACGCTCAAGCCTGGAGGCAGGATCAGGATTACAACCCCGAACGTGTTAAGGCTGATCCAACTGTTCCAAGACAACAAGACCGATGTCATGCGGACCTACATCAGCGAAACCATGAGCGGGGGATATTGGGAACAACCGCTGCCGCGAACCATCTCACCGGAGTGTGCCATTCTCAACTACGAGATGAGGAGCTTTGGCCATCAGTTCCTGTACGATCCCAAAACCTTGCAGGAGAGCCTGGAGCGCACGGGATTTGTAGCCGTCAAAGAATACGAACCTGGCGAGAGCGACGACCCGCAACTCAAAGGACTCGATATCCGGCACCGAGCCGCGGTTCACGTCAGAAACGATTACGAGACGATGGTCTTTGAGGCGGTACGCCCCTAGCCTGACCGCGTGAAAATCTTCCTAATGGCCATCCCGAGGCAAGGCCCTGCAAAGGGCAGTCCTTAGAGACGCGCGGAAATTGATCATGCGGTACGCCCCTGGAGCCACGGCTTCTGGCTCTAACGAGCCCTGGCCTTCGTAGCCTCAGATTCCTCTTCCGCCTGGCCCGAAATCCCGAGTACCGGCACCGCCGCATCACGGCACGCTCTCGGCATCGGTTTCGAACCTCCCCAGCGGGCGCTTGAAAGACCAGCGCTCCGAGTCGGTCGGCGGCACTTGCGGTGCCGGGAGAATCGTAGCGGCGGCCGGCCCGCCGCAGGTAGCCATTCAGAAGAAGGCGTTAGGCTACGCCGAAGTTCGGCTGACGGCGCGAAGTGCCACGGGGCAGTGATCGCACGGGTGCTGCCAATGCGCCATCGCGAACAGTCAACCGCCCGTTTCTGAACTCCCCGCCGGGTCGGCGTGCTGGGAAGCTTCGTGCTTCTCGATCGCCTGACGCGCGTTCTCCCTCTCCATCGCCGCCGCGGAAACCTCCCGGCTGAGAGCCTCAGATTGCGAAGGGACTGACTCCAGACGGCGAAGTTTGCTCTCCAACGCCACATGTGCGTTCGTGGCAGCCGCGTACTCCCGCCACAGACGTTGACAATCCGGACAATCCCGCCGCCGCATAAAGGTCCCTATTGCTCCCAAGGCTGCCGCAGCCACATAGATCCGACTGGTTCTCGCACACTAATGGCTCGGCACGCGCTCATGAGTTTCCGTGCAATCGCGAAACTGACGGTCTTTGCCTGTGAGTTTCGTGGCTTCGAAGCAAAAGCCATTATGCGGGTTTTCGACTCCTCTGGGCAATGCGAGGGTCCAAAAGATTCGTCGCAAACTGCTCGATTTCGCACAATTGCTATCTAAAGTGTGGGGACCTTTATCTCTCTTGCATCTGAATTGCTGAGTTGACCTGTAGGAGGGAAGAATGCCAGTTCCAAATACCATACCTGTCACCAATCTTCAGCGGTCCCTCGGCCGGCGGATTCGCGAATTGCGCACTAAGCACGGTTGGACGCAGGAGCAATTCGCGGAGTTCTGCGGTCTCCATCGAACCTATATGGGCCACGTGGAGCGAGGTGAGAAAAACGTCTCGTTGTCTACCGTGGTGCGCGTGGCCAACGCTCTCGGAGTTCGCATTTCCGCCCTCTTCGGGAGGTCGAATGAAGCCGCCGGGCAGGCATCAAAATCTCAGCGTCGTGCGGTAATGACCGGAGGCGCATTGGCCCGGCTAGACGTAACTAAACTTGTGGAGGAGCTCACGGAACAGCGCAAGGCCATGCGCCAGGCGCTTCGCGATCTGTCCGGGCTTCTGATGAAAGTCACCAATCCCATACCATAGAGCTGGACCGTATTCAGACGCCGCCGTCTCTTGATCCAGACCGCGCGGCGGCACCCGCGGCCCGCAGCAACAAATCCTCCACCTGCTTCCCTCGGCTCACAGGTCAGTTCCCAGGCCCGGCTTTCGACGCCGCCGTGCGCTCGCGCGCGCACGCGAGTAGAATTAAGGGTCTGATCATGCTGGAAAATATCAATCTGCGCCGGAAGCTCTCCCGGGACGAATTCAAGAGCGCACTTCCCACTATGCAGGAGCGCCTCTACGATCTCGAAAAGACCTGCTGGGATTGCGGCATCCCGACCATCATCGTATTCGAAGGTTGGGATGCTTCCGGCAAGGGCACCGCTATCGGCGCCCTCACCCAACGGCTCGATCCGCGTGGTTTCAAGCTCTATCCCATTACCGCGCCGCGTACGTACGAGCAGCAGCGGCCGTGGCTGTGGCGATTCTGGCTGAAGGTCCCGAATCGCGGGGAGATGATCCTGTTCGATCACAGTTGGTACGGCCGTGTGCTCGAGCAACGCGTGGAACGTGCCATTCCCGAAAAAGCGTGGCGCCAGGCCTATCGCGACATCGCGGAATTCGAGCGCACGCTGGCCGACGACGGTACTACGATCCTCAAATTCTTCTTCCACATCAGCAAAAAGGAACAGAGGAAGCGATTCGAAGCCATCGAGGCCGATCCTCTGGAGGCATGGCGGGTAACCGAGGCTGACTGGGCACGCCACAAGAAATACGGCGAATACCTGGCCGCCGCCGAAGAAATGCTGGAAGTCACCGATACCGAATTCGCCCCGTGGACCATCGTGGAGGCGACGTCGCGATGGTACGCGCGCAAGAAGCTGTTTGAAACCATCATCGCCGCCATGGAGAAGAGGTTGGGCGCCAGCGCGCCGCCGCGCTCGATTTCCGCCGCGAAATCCAAAGATGCCGACTTGCGGGAAGTCATGGAGTCGTTGGGAGGTTCGAAATAGCCATGCTGGAAACCGTCGATCTCACCCGCAAAATGGACCGCGCGCATTACGTGCAGGAACTCACGCGGAGGCAGATACAGCTCCGCGAACTCGGCTATCAGGTGTACCAGCAAAAGCGGCCCGTGATTATAGCCTTCGAGGGTTGGGACGCCGCCGGCAAAGGCGGCGCCATCAAGCGCATCACTGAGAAGCTCGATCCGCGCGGCTATGTCGTTTACCCCATCAGCGCACCGCAAGGGGAAGACAAGACCCGTCATTACCTCTATCGCTTCTGGCGCCGCCTGCCGGAGCCGGGACAGATCGCGGTTTTCGACCGCTCCTGGTATGGCCGCGTGCTGGTGGAACGCGTAGAAGGCTTTGCCAGCGATAGCGAGTGGCAGCGCGCCTTCAAGGAGATCAACGCCTTCGAGCGCCAACTGCGCGATTTCGGCGCCATCGTGGTCAAATTCTGGATCCACATCTCGCGCGAGGAGCAGCTCCGCCGCTTCGAGGAGCGTAAGGCGATCGGATACAAGGCTTGGAAGCTCACCGACGAGGATTGGCGCAATCGCGCCAAGTGGGGCGATTACGAAGATGCCGTGGAAGAAATGCTGGTGAAGACCAGTACCACGCTCGCACCGTGGTCTCTGGTGGAAGGAAACGATAAGAATTGGGCCCGTACGAAGATACTCGGGCGCTTAGTGGATGTGTTATGCGCTGAGCTCAAGTTCAAACCAGCCGATCCCCTGAAGAAGCGGAAAAAACCAAAGTAAGGCGGGCACTCCCGGCGCGGAGTTTCTCTGGGGTGATTTCAGCCAGGATTAGCTGCCTGCCATCACCAGAAATATTGTTTCACTACCGTCGGCGAACTCGGCGCCCCCGAAATCACTTTCACGTGCAGTACCAGCTGGAGATTTTTCTTCTGCCATCCGGCCGGTGCGTTGCGAAAAGCCTCGGTCATCAGGTCGGCATTGGTGATCAGGTCTGCCGCGGCATCGGTGCCGTACTGCGTGATACCGGCAACTTCGACCAGCATTGCGTGGGTGTCGGGATGAAAAACGCGCGAGACAATCGCGTAGTCCTCAGTGGTGTGGCGATCGCGAGGCAGGGCGGGCAGGACCCATTCCGTCGGTTTGCCATCGTCGGTGATTCCCGCCGGGCGGCGATACCCATCGACGAAAAATCGCATCTGGTTGCTGATCTGTTTCCACTTCGTGTAAGAGAACCCCACCAGGATAGCCGGACCGGAACGGAGATCCGTGAACGAAACGTCGTTCCCAACTTTCACCCGGTAAGCACGATGCAATCTCGTCAGCATGCCCACCAGCCGCGACGTGGCGATCAGGTCCCCGCCGCCGACAAATTGGTCGTTCAGGAGGGTGAAATCCGTGACGCTCGACGGCGGCGTGATCGAGGGGTCGATATCCACGCCGTAAACCGGGACGTATGAGGCGCAGAGCTGCAAGGGCGTGGATCCGTTCAGCACCGGCGCCCAGAATTCATCGAGCGGAGTAACGGCTGGACGGTCGATGAGCCACACCACCACGGCGGCGAGAGCCAATACCGCGATAACCAGGCCCGCCCGTCGCGGCGTTAGCGCGGGACGGGGCGCCGCCGTTGCCTCCGCCATCGGCGCGGCGGCTGGAGCTGGTTCGGCCGCGGATGGCGTGGCGGCATTCGCCAGATGGAACTCGGGAACGTAGGTGCCCGACGGAAGTTCGATGCGAACCGGGTCGTGCGCGCCCTGATCGGCATAATGAATGCCAAGGCGTTTGCGCACCTCGCTGGCCTTCACGCGGACGGTCGCGTCATCCCCGGGGTCGTAGCTGGTTGGGCGGCCGAACACCTCGATGCCGATGGTCCGCTCCTTGAGCATGTCGCCGTGCCCAAGCAGGGTATTCTCCACCACGTAGCGAAGAAAATCCTGGCTGCGCTTGCTGGTGCGGAATTCGTGGCAGGCGAGGACGCGATTCAACTCCTCGCGGACCTGCTCTTCGGTTGGCGAAGCCGCGGGCCCCCGCGCCGGCGTCGGGACTGATCCCTGAGATTGTCCCTGAGACATAGGGGATTACCTCAGATTAGCTTGTTTTGGTGCCCCGCGCGTGACTTGCTGAAAAGAAAAACGTTCGGTCCCGGTAACGAACCCCGCGAAACGCCGCCGCAACCGTTCGGTACTGGACTTCGCGACGCCCGTGGCGCAGGCTGAGATTTGCCATGTCGAGAATGCTGGAAGAGACCCGCCAGCAGCCGCAGGCGCTGGCTAAGACCCTGGCCGAAAGCGAGCCGCCGCTGCGCGAATTGCGCCTTCATCTGGAATCCAAACCGCCCCGCCTGGTAATCCTGGTGGCGCGCGGCACCTCCGATAACGCCGCCCAGTTCGCTCGCTACCTGATCGAGATCGCTACCCATATTCCCGTATCGCTGGCGGCGCCCTCCGTGCTGACCCTCTATGCCAGCCCCCTCGATTTGCGCGACGTTCTGGTGGTCGGGATCTCGCAATCGGGCGAATCGACCGATACCAACGCCGTGCTGGCCGACGCGCGCAGTCGCGGCGCAACCACCGTGGGTATCACCAACGAACCCAAGAGCACGATGGCCGAGATTTCGGCGTTCACTTTGCTTGCCCATGCGGGCAAAGAAGAGAGTGTGGCAGCGACGAAGACCTACACCTGTCAGCTCCTGGCCCTCTACCTGCTAGCGCACGCCCTCGGCGGCGAGGTCTCCTTCGAGGCGCTCCGCCTATTGCCCGAGTGGGTCGAAAAAGTGCTGGAGATCGAGGACCGCGTGGGCGAAATCGCCGAGCGATATATGTTCATGACGCGGGCCGTGACGGTGGGCCGCGGCCTGAATTACTCCAACGCGCTGGAATTCGGCCTCAAGCTGATGGAAACCTGCTACGTGGTGACGGAACGCTTTTCGTCGGCCGACCTCATGCACGGTCCGATCGCGCTGGTGGAGCACGCCTTCCCGGTATTCGCGTTCGCCCCCGCGGGAGTGACGTGGCAGTCCATCTCGGCCGTGCTGGACATGCTTGAGGAAGTGAAGGCGGAGACCCTGATCATCACCGATCAGAGCAATACCGAGGCATGCGCCAAGCCGGCGCGGTTGATTCGCCTGCCCAATCCCCCGGCTCATTGGGAAGGCCCGCGGGACTTGTACACGCCGATTCCCTACATCGTCCCCGCGCAATTATTCGCGGCGCAGTTGGCGGCGATTAAAGGAGTCAATCCCGACCATCCACGGATGCTGCATAAGATTACGCGAACGATGTGAGCGGAGGGTGCCTACCGGTGAGATCATCGTGGCACGCACCCAAATGGGCATCAGGACCTCTCGATCGCCCATAAACCCAGTTCTCTGTCCTCATGCGGCCGGGCATCGAACCTGCCGCCTTGGTCCCCTTTGTTATTTTTAGATCGGGCCGCGGGTTGCTGCACAAAATTCAACTCTGTGGGCCTGTTTCCGGGTGAGCAGCCAGCCCGGGAGTAAAAAGCCGAAATAGCCGGCAATCGGCAGGACACAGAGACCGAAGGTAACCCCGGCGATGATAGCTGCCACACGGACAGCTACGATCTCGCGGCTCGCGGGCTGAGCCATTTCCCGGGCCGGCTGCGAGCCACAGCTGCTGCTTTCGCCGATCCCTCGCAGTCGCAGCCGCATTCGCACCGCAGGGTGTCCCAGGAGGTGATCGCTCCCGCATTTCGGGCACTTCATTTGGTCCGTTGTGCGGATTATCCCATGACTACTTCCACGCGATGATCGGTCCCCGCGGCCTGCGGCGGAATCGGACCCTCCACCGGCGCACCGTCCAGCCTCACCGACTTCACGCCTTTCTCGACTCCCTCGGGATTGCTCACGTGGATTTCGAACCTCGCGCCGCGCCACTGCCGTGTAACCTGAAATTGTTTCCAGCCGGCCGGGATGCAGGGATCAACCACCAGGCCTTCAAACGTCAGCCGCACCCCCAGAATCCAGCGCGTGACGGCAGTATAATTCCATCCGCCGCTGCCGGTGAGCCAGGGATGACGCGCGCGGCCGTGAGCCGCGTGATCGCGTCCCATCACGAACTGGCAGTAGGAATACGGCTCCGCCTCGCGAATCTCGATCCGGTCGTTCTGGTGGTACGGCAGCAGCGCGTCGTAGAATTTCATGGCGCGCTCGCCGCGTCCCAGCTTGCATTCGGCGATCACCGCCCAGGGATTGGGATGGCTGAAAATGGCGCCGTTTTCCTTGATGCCCTTGTAGACGCGGGCGACAAATCCGATATCGTCATTGGGTTTGGAGAACGCCGGCCACAGCAAATGGATGCCGTAGGGCGAGTAGAGATACCGGTCGAGCGCGTCCATCGCCGAGCGCGCGCGTTCCGGCGAAGCGGCATCCGAGACCACCGCCCAGGTATTGCTCTCGATGAAGATTTTGCCTTCCTCGTTTGCGTGCGTGCCGATTTTCACGCCCTTCGCGGTAATGCCGCGAATGTACCACTCGCCGTCCCACAGTTCCTTCTCGCAGGCGGCGCCGACTTTCTCCGCGAGCCGGCAATACTGGTGCGCGTCTTTGGTTCGCCCGAGAAATTCCGCCGCTTCCACGAACGCTCGCAGCGCCCAATGATGCAGGAAGGAAACCAGGGCGCTTTGGCCACCGCCGAGATTCAGGCAATCGTTCCAATCGGCGCGCAGTCCCTTGCAGATTCCGGTCGGCCCGACCTGTTCGGCCGAAAAGTCGAGCGCGCGCTTGAGGTGTTCGTACACCGTCGCGGCGCCGGCGTCGGCGAACGGCACTTCCTGGTCCAACAGCGCGGCGTCGCCCGTTTCCTTCACGTACTCGCACACCGTGGGTACCAGCCACAGCGCGTCGTCCGAACAGACATCCGCCAGCCCGTGGATAATGCTCTTGCGATCGGGTGCCGGCGTAACCGTCGGCGATTTGAATTTGGGTGCCTTTTGCTTTTCCGGATCGAACCAATCCGGGTCGAACAGGTGCAGGCCGTACCCTTGGCTCACCTGCCCCTGGAGCAGTTCGAGGATCCGCTGCCGGCACTTCGCGGGATTGGTGTGGACCACGCTCATCACGTCCTGCGAAGTGTCGCGATACCCCAATCCGGTCCGCCCGCCAACCTCGATGAACGACGCGAATCGCGACCAGACCACGCAAGTCTCCGCCTGGTAGAGCGTCCAGGTGTTCACCATGGCGTCGAGCCCTTCATGCGGCGTCCGGCACTGGAAAATGGCGAGCTTATCCCGCCAATATTGGCGAAGCGCCTCGAAAGCGCCGTCGACATTCGCCATATCGGAAAATTTCGCGCGGATTTCCCGCCCCTTGGCGCGCGCACCGGCGCCCATCATGAATACCAGCCGGATTTCCTCGCCGGGAGCGATCGTCACCCGCTTGTGCAGCGATCCGCAATGATTGCCGCCCAGCTCGGAGCTGTTCGAGCAAGCGCCGCGCTCGACTGCAATCGGATTCGTCTCCGTGCGATAAGCGCCCAGGAACCGGTCGCGTACGCAATCGTAACTGTCGGGCCCAAAATTTGCGGCGAAATAGTGATACGTCCACGGCTCGTAGAAGAAATCGTACTCGATGATGCCATCTTCACAGCTCGAACCGCTCGCGTATAGGCTCATCTGCAAATTCTGGTTGTCGATTTCGATGTGGTGAAACGAGAATTCCACGTACGAGAAGATGCTGAGCGGGCGCGGCGCCGCCCCGTTATTGCGAATGCGCACGTCCCATAGTTCGACGTCGTCGCCGAGCGGAATGAAGACGGTCTGTTCGGCATGGAGATCGCGGTAATCGCACGAGAATTTGGAATACGACAGGCCGTGGCGGCATTCGTATTTCGCCTGCGCCAACTCCTTGCCGACGGGCTGCCACGAGACCGACCAGTATTCGCCAGTCTCGTCGTCGCGCAGGTAAACGTAGTGGCCGGGACGGTCGAGCGGCACCCCATTCGGCCGGAAACGGGTGACCCGCTGGTGCTCGGCGTGCTTGTAGAACGAATAGCCGCCGGCATTGTGCGAGAGCACCGTGCAGAGATTCTCCACGCCGATGTAATTGGTCCAGGAAACGGGGACGTCGCACCGTTCGACGACATACTCGCGGTTGTCGTTGTCGAAATGGCCGTAGCGCATGGATTCCTCAGGCCTTCACGAACTGGCGCAGCCAGGCGATCAGTTCGCCGGCCTTTTGCTCGCTATCGGCTTCCACCGCCAACCGCAGCACCGGCTCCGTGCCGGAGAAGCGCAGCAGCGCCCAGTTATCGTTTTCGAGATACATCTTGATACCGTCTTCCTGCGAGGTCTTCAGCACCCGGTATGACGCAATGCGCTCGCGCGGCGCCTCGCACAGGCGGCGCGGAATCGCGATCCGCATCTCGGGAGTGGCGGGCAGGCTTTCTTCCGCCTGGTATAAGCGGCCGGTGAGCGCGTAAACGCGCGCCAGCAACTCGGAGATCCGCTGCCCCGTCTTGGCCATCATTTCCACCACTAGCGCGCAGGCGAAAATACCGTCTTTGCCGAGAATGTGGCCGCGAATCGTCAACCCGCCCGACGATTCCCCTCCCAGCACCGCATTGTGCGCGAGCATGGCGCTCACCACGTGCTTGAACCCCACCCGCACTTCGTAGCACTCCTCCCCCAGTCGCTTGGCCAGCCGGTCGAGCAGATGCGTGGTAGCCAGATTCCGCACCACGCCGCCGCCATCGCCGCGCACTTCGTGCAGATACCAGTAGAGGAGCAGCAGCAGATCGTTCACCGAAACGTATTCGCCGCGCTCGTCCACGATGGCGATGCGGTCCGCGTCGCCATCCATGGCGAGCCCGAGGTCGTACCCGTCGTCGCGCATGGTGGAGCTGAGCAGGCGCAACGCCTCGGCATCGGGCGCCGGCGATCGTCCGCCGAATAGCGGATTGTGACGCTCGTGGATGAACGTCACGCGGCAGCGCGCTTCCGTCAGCACCGTTCCCAGCGTCAACTGGCCGACGCCGTACATCGGATCGACGATCAGCTTCAGTCCCGCGTTGCGAATCGCCTCCAGGTCGATGAGTGCTTCCACAGCATCCACATATTCGTTGGTGAAATCGTGCTGTTCGACGACACGCGCGGCCAGCGCCAGATCGAGGTCGAGCCTGATCACGCGCTCAGGGGGAAGCGCGTTGGTCTCGGCCTCGATCTGGCGCGTTTCGTGGTCGAGGAGTAGGGATCCGTCGCCGCGAAATACCTTGAGCCCGTTCCATTCCGGTGGATTGTGACTGGCGGTGAACGCCAGCCCGTAGGCCGACCCGCGCCGTGCTGTCGCGTAGGTCACCAGAGGGGTCGGCGCCGGCTCGGGCAGCAGCACGGTCGCGATATTGTTGCCGGCGAAAACTTCCGCGGCAGCTTCCCCCGCCTGGCGCGAGAGAAAGCGGCGATCGTACCCCACCACCACGCCATGCGATTCCTCGCCCCGGCGCGTGATCTCGTTGGCGAGCGCCTGGCACAAGCGGCGGACGTTGTGCATGGTGAACCCTTCGCCGATCACGGCGCGCCAGCCGCCGGTGCCGAAGTGGATCAGATTCTGCTGTTCCTCGCGATGCGGCCGGTAGAGCCGCTTGCGGAGGATGATCCCGGCTTGCGCCAGGTCGCCCGCGTCGTTGATACCGTGTACCTCGTCGGGGTCGTAGATCCGGTAACTCTCGACCTGCAGCGCGGCCTGATTCAACAGTCCTTCCACCGCCCCCGCGCGCACCACGTACGCGCCAAGGTTGACGTCTGGCGCGCCGCCTTTTACGGCGAGCAGCGTCGCATCGGCCTTTCGCAGCGCGTGGCGATTCAGCAAGCCGCGCAGCGATGTATTGCGGAACATGGGCTTATCGCCGTAGAGCACCAGCAAATCGCCGCCAAAGCCGCCAAGAGCGGCGGCCGCGCGGCGCACCGCATCGCAGATTCCGAGGGGCTGTTCCTGCACCACGAAGTGGCACCCGTCGCCGAGTTGCGCCCGCACACGGTCGCCGTGATTGCCGATCACCACCCAGATATCCTCGGGCGGCACGATTTCGCGCGCGTTTTCCACCACGCACTGCACCACGCTGCGGTCTCCCACGCTTTCGAGCAGAATGGGATTTCCCGCCGCCAACACCATCGCTTTCAACGTTTCAGACACGGGACGCCTGCGCCTCCTGTTCCGGTGCCGTTGGACTGGCCGCGCCATGTCCGATCGGGATGAAGCGCGCCAGAATCAGCGCGGGGATGGACGAAATCAGCACCCAGACGAAAAATCGCTGATAACCCAGCGCCATCTGGATCTTCCCGCTCACCGCGCCGGGAATCATGAGCCCCAGGTTCATCAGCGAATTGGCGAACGCGTAGTGCGCCGTTTGATATTTCCCTGGCGCGATCTCCTGCATCATCAGCAGCATCACGCCAACGAATCCGAAACCATAGCCGAACATCTCCACACTCATTGCCGAACCGATCAGAATGTGATTCGTTGGCCGGACCACGCTCAGATAAACATAGGATAGGTTCGGGAAGTTCATGGCGCAAATGAGCGGCAGGATCGCCCGGCGCAATCCCAGCCACGACGTGAAATACCCTCCCAACATGGTACCGGCCAGAAATGCCATAGTCCCGAAGGTGCCATAGATCGTTCCGAACAGATCCATCGATAGCCCCAGCCCTCCCGCTGAGCGCTTATCCACCAGGAACAGCGGTCCGATTGTGACCACCTGCCCTTCGCCGGCACGGTAGAGAAGGATAAACAGCAGCAGCAGGTAAATGTTCGGCTTGCGGAGAAAGCTCACCAGCACATCCCAGAAGGTATTGGCCATCTCGCGCAGGCTGCCCGCTTGGCGCGCCGTCCCTCCGGTAGGCAGCATGCGGGTGTGATACAGGCCCAGCAGGATCAGGATGGCTCCCATGCTGGCAAAGATCGCCATCCAGGCGTGCGGCAGGTCGGTGCGGGCTTCCAGGAATCCCGCCAGGATGATCAGCCCCCCTTGCGAGAACAAGCGGGCCACGCTGTAGAAGCCGCTCTGCCAGCCGGCATAAGCGGCCTGCTCTTTGGGCGAAAGGCTGGCGATATACAGGCCATCGGCGGCGATGTCGTGAGTCGACGAGCAGAAAGCCACCACCGCGAAAAGGATGATCGTGTAAAGGAAATACGCCGGCAGCGGCAGGCACAGGCCGATGAGCGCCAGGCTCACCCCTCCGGCCAGCTGCATCAGGACCACGAAGTACTTCTTGGTCTTGAACATCTCGAGCAGCGGACTCCAGAGCGGCTTTAGCGACCAGGGCAGGAGCAGCAGCTTGGTATACAGCGCGATGACGTCGTTTGCCATCCCGAGACGCTTGTAAAGAATCCCGGCGATCAGCGACACGGCAAAAAAAGGAATGCCCTCGGCGAAGTATAGCGTCGGCACCCATGAGAAGGGCGGCCGGTGACGGGGTTTTTCAGGATCGTTCATCGCGATGCGCCAGTCCCGGCCCCACAGGCGCCACTCCCTTGCGGTCGGCGCTCTTCAACCGGGCTCGCCTTCGCCTTTGGGAACTTGTCCATAGGTCAAAGCCAGCCTAAAGCTCGGGGGCGGGAAAGTCCAGTTCGCAACGGTTGCGGTGTTACCGAAACCTCCCGGCACCAGCACCTTTCCCCCTCGCGAAACACCCCGTTTAACCTGTCCCGGGCTTCCGCATCATGCAGCTAAGTTCTTGTATTCGAAAACGTTCGATCCGGTAACGAACCTGTTGTAACTACCTCGCAACCGTTGTGAACTGGACATGCGCCACCGGCGGGGTCAGTATGTCCCAGAAGCTCAAGGCCACAAATCCACAAGGGTCGAAATGAGGAGTCTATGAATGGAAGTGAAGTACAGGTACGAACTCGCAGCGGTTTCCTGCTGATTCTGGCTGTCGCTTTGTTGGTCGCGCTTGCGCAGATCGGCTTCGCCCAGGAATCGAGCGCCATCACCGGGAAAGTTAGCGATCCGTCGGGCGCCGCCGTCGCGGGAGCCACGGTCACCGCCAGAGACGTGGATCGCGGGACCGTCTGGCCCACCAAGACCAATGACGAAGGTATCTACAGCATTCCCCGCCTGCCCATCGGAAAATATGAGGTCCGCGTGGAAGCTCAAGGCTTTCAGACGGCATTGCGCCCCGCCTTCGACCTGGAGTTGAATCAGACGGCGCGGGTCGATATCACTATGACCATCGGATCGGTATCGTCCACGGTCGAAGTCTCGGCCGCGGCTCCCCTGCTCCAGACCGAAACCACCCAGGTCGGCACCACCATGATGGCCAGCTCCATCGCCAGCCTGCCGCTGGAGACGGGAAACTACAATCAGCTGGCGCTGCTCGTGCCGGGAGCCGTTACGATCAGCCCGGCATCGATGAGCGGCCCGCAGAGCACCTTTAATTCCGCCCGCCCGGAGATCAACGGCAACCGCGAGCAAGCCAACAACTACATCCTGGACGGCATGGATAATAACGAGTTCGTCGATAACAACGTGGCCTACTCGCCCAGCGTCGAGGCGCTCGCCGAGATGAACATCATCACCAGCAGTCCGTCCGCCGAATATGGCCAGTTCATGGGCGGAGTGATCAACGCGACCACGAAATCCGGCACCAACCAGATGCACGGCAGCGGGTACTGGTCTTTCCGCCGCGATGCCTTGAATGCCAACGACTGGTCGCGGAATTTCAATCCCGATCCCAGCGTGAACAGCGAACCGGTAAAGCAAAAATGGGACCTCTTCGGCGCCACCATCGGCGGACCCATTAAAAAGGATAAACTCTTCTTCTTCGCCGACTACCAGGGTTCGCGCTTCGACCTGCCACCCACCTCCACCACGATCACCACCTTCACCGCGGCCGAGCGGACCGGCAACTTCACCGATCTCGGAGTAGCCCTGAATTATCCCGGCACCACCGTTCCGATGCCTGCCAACTTGACCCAGGCCACGGTTTGCGGACCGGGCCAGAAGATGGGTTCCGCGCCTTGCATCACCGGCATCAGCCCCACCGCCCTCAAAATCATGGCGGCGCTTCCTCAAGCCACCGGCTCCGGGCTGCTCAACAACGCCCAGAACACGCAATCCACCTACACGCATGGAGATCAGGGCGACTTCAAGCTCGATTGGCGTCCCACCGATAAGGACGCGGTCTTCGCGCGCTACACCCAACAGCACGTGGAGAACCCCACCTCCAACAGCCAGGCGCTCTTGTACAACAGCGGGGGCAACAACATCTTCCCGATTTATAACGATGTGGTCGGCTATACGCGCACCTTCAGTCCTTCGGTGGTGAACGACCTTCGCTTCGGCATCAACTACTTCCCCGCGGAAGGCAACGTCCAGAGCGCCGGTTCCAACGCCGGCGCGGGACTGATACCTGGCCAGCCCACGGCATTCCTGCCCGGTCTTTATTTCAGCAATGCGCCCATCGGCGGCGGCAATGGCGGGCCTTTCCCCTTCGGAACCACCGATTCGGCGGAGATTTTCCATCAGACCACTGGCCAGATCAGCGATACCTTGAGCTGGACCCGGGGGGCCCACACCATCCTGTTCGGCGCCCAGATCCTCCGCTATCGCAACGACTATATTCCTGCCACCAGCAATGACGGCGCGGCGGGCCAGATCGGCTTTACCGGGCAGTACTCCGGCAATGCCGAAGTCGATTTCGCGCTCGGTCTTCCGCAGTATATGGGTTACGGCGAAGGCTTCTCCGGCACCGTCGGACAGCGCAACAGCTCCTATGGCCTCTTCGCCCAAGACAACTGGCGCGTGAACAGCCATCTCTCGGTGAACATCGGCCTGCGATGGCAGGTTTTCACCCCGATTTATGAAGTGCATAACCGCATGACCAACTTCGGCATGTACAGCGGCCAGATCGAACTCGCCGGCGTGGATGGCAACAGCCGCGCTCTCTACAACCAATACAACGGCATCGCCAACTTCCTGCCGCGCCTCGGACTGGCCTGGACTCCTTGGGGTACCAGCACCGTGGTCCGCGCGGCGTTTTCTCGCTCCAGCTTCCAGGAAGGCACCGGCGAGTACAACCGTCTCGCCACCAATGCTCCCTGGAACATCGATCTGGCCGATCAGTTCACCGCCGGAGCCAACGGCGCAATTCCTTCTAACCAGGTGACGCTCGACCAGGGCTTCGCCGCGCTGGGCGCCGCCATTGGCGGAACGCCCTGCAATACCACTACGGTTCTTTCGGCGCCCGCCTCCTGCTTCACCGGCGTCCGCATCCACATGACCGACCCGAACTATCGCCCTGGCATCTCCAATGACTGGAATGTCACCGTGCAGCATCAGTTTGGCAATTCCACCACGGTTCAGGCGGGGTATGTCGGCCAACACAGCGACCACATGGCCGACATATTCTTCGCCGGCCAAAAGGTTCTCAACCCTAACGGCACAACCAGTCCATCGCCCTACCTGGGAGGCAACGCCGCGCTGACCGGCGACGGGCTCGGACAAGTCCGGCTGAACGCTACCACGGGCCTGCAAAACTATCAGGCTCTCCAATTATCGGCTCAGCAGCGCTTCGCCCACGGCTTGGCGTTTGGCCTGAATTACAGCTACCAGAAATGTCTGACCAATGCGCAGGGTTATTACGGAAGGTACGGCGATCTCCTCGGCAGCCAGGCTACGGCCGACGTGGCATTCCAGCTATATGCCTATAACATGGGGCTGGAATATGGCCTTTGCGACCGCGACGTGACCCAGGTGTTCAACGGGTATGTGAATTACAACCTTCCCTTCGGCCATGGGCAGTCGTTGAAGACCAATAACAAGGTCGCTGACGCCATCATTAGCGACTGGCAAGTCAATGCCATCTTCGACGTGCATGGCGGCTTCCCGATCTCCATGTTGGATTGGGGCGGCGACGGCGGAACCGGGTCGGCGCAGGGCCGTCCGGATTGCATTGCTCCTTCCCGCGAAACTCCCTATCAGAACGCGCCCGCAAGCGTGGGAGGTGGCTACATTTGGTTCGATACCAGCACCATGCGCGATCCGGCCGCCGGTAAACTTGGCGACTGCGGCGTCAGCACCGAGTGGGGTCCCGGGTTGAAGAATATCGACCTTGGCCTTACCAGGATCTTTAACATCACCGAGCGCCAAAAGCTGGAATTCCGATTCCAGGCAATCAACGCCTTCAATACGCCGATTCTCGATGTCACCGGCTACGGCATCGATGTGTTCTCCAATGGCAGCCTGCTAGGCCCGAACGGCGGCGCCTGCACCTCCGCTTCCCAGACGTGTACGCCGAATCCTAACTCCACCACCGGGCTGGTTAATACTTCCTCGAATGCCCGGAATCTTCAATTCGGGCTAAAGTATACCTTCTGAGTCAATAAGCGTTTCCAACCAAAGGCCGCTTCTTCGGAAGCGGCCTTTTTCTTCGAGGTCCCAACAGGGGAGCGGTGCTCTTCGCCATTCAACGCCTCACTGCTCCCCATCACTCCTCCGTTCCGCACTTCTCCGTTCCGTCGAGCTTCCCCAAGCGCGAGCCGATTTTTGCCGGACTCCTCTTTCCACCCTCCAATCAGGAATTACCAACGCCCCCCAATTATCCTGCAAATGCCTGTGGAATTATGGGCTTGCCGCCGCTGAACCGAACCCGGCGCGGCGCCTTCCGCAACCGCGATACAATACCCCGATGAGCGCCACTCAGGCTGTCACAGGGGATCGGCCCGACCAACGCACCGCCGAAGCCACCCTGGCGCACCAGTGTCTTTATTACATGTCCATGATGCGCGAACTCGAGGACCGCATCGAGCGCAAGCTCTATCGCCAGGGCAAAATCGTCGGCGGCGTATACGTCGGCCGGGGGCAGGAGGCCATTCCGGTCGGCACTGCGCTCCTCGCCGGTCCCCAAGACATCATGCTGCCATCCCACCGCGACATGGCCGTGTACCTCATCCGCGGTGTTTCCCCCGGCCGCATTCTCGCCCAGTACATGGGCCGTGTCGGCGGACTTACGCGCGGGCGCGACGGCAACATGCATATGGGCGATCTGCAGCACGGCGTCATCTCCATCATCAGCGCGCTCGCCGCCACCGTGCCCGTCGCCGCCGGAGTCGCCATGGCGCTTCGCTATCGTGGGTCGGATGGCGTAGCCTTTAATTACTTCGGCGACGGCGCCACCAGCCGCGGCGATTGGCACGAGGGCGTTAATTTCGCCGCCGTCCGGAAACTGCCCGTGGTCTTCATCTGCAACAACAATCAGTACGCTTACTCCACCCCCCTGAGCCTGCAAATGGCCTGCGCCAACGTGGCCGATCGCGGCACGGCCTACAATATCCCGGCCGAGATCGTGGACGGTAACGACGTGCTCGCCGTCCATTCCGCCACCCGCCGTGCCGTCGAGCACGCCCGCTCCGGCAAAGGGCCGTACCTGCTGGAGTGCAAAACTTTCCGCATGACCGGCCACTCCGCCCACGACGCCGCTCACTACGTCCCCAAAGGCCTGTTCGACGAGTGGGGCAAGCTCGACCCCATCGTGCGGCTCGAAACCCGCATGCTCGAAGAGGGTTGGGCCGACACCGCGGAGATTGAACAAAACCGTGCGCTCGTGCGTAAGCAAGTTGACGAGGCGGTGGAATGGGCCGATTCGAGCCCTCTTCCCGACCCATCCACCCTCCTCGACGACGTCTACGAGAGCCAATAGCCGATGCCGACAACCTATCTGGAAGCCATCCGCGAAGGCCTGTGGGAGGAAATGGAGCGCGACCCCAACGTGTTCCTGCTGGGCGAAGACATCGGCGTTTACGGCGGCGCATTCAAAGTCACCGCCGGTTTTTTTGAGCATTTCGGCGAGAAACGCGTGGTCGATACGCCGATCTCGGAATCCGCTATCGCCGGCGCCGCCATCGGCGCGGGCCTCATGGGACTCCGCCCCGTTGCCGAAATGCAGTTCGCCGACTTCATCACCTGCGGCTTCGACCAGATCGTCAATTTTGCCGCCAAATGCCGGTACCGTTGGGGCGCTGCCGTCCCCATCGTCGTCCGCGCGCCCTCGGGCGGCGGCATCCACGGCGGCCCCTTCCATTCGCAGAATCCCGAGATGTGGTTCGTGCGCACGCCCGGCCTGAAAGTGGTCGCGCCGGCTACCGCGTATGACGCCAAGGGCCTCATCAAGTCCGCCATCCGCGATAACGACCCGGTGATTTTCTTCGAGCACAAAGGCCTCTATCGCAAGATCAAGGAAGAACTGCCGGCCGAAGAATACACTGTGCCCATCGGCAAGGCGAAAGTCGTGCGCGAGGGCCGCGATTTGACCATCGTCACGTACGGATCGATGGTTTGGGTCGCGCTGGAAGCGGCCGGCATACTCGCCGGGGAAGGCGCATCGGTGGAAGTGGTGGATCTGCGCACGCTCGTCCCGCTCGATCGCCATACGGTCTGCGAAAGCGTGCGCAAGACGAGCAAGGTG
>DATJMA010000037.1:0-87942 GCA_035509055.1 Bryobacteraceae bacterium
GCTGCGCACTCGATCGCCTCTACCAGCGCATTTGCGACGACCTGGACGCACTCCTGAAGGCCGTCGGCCTCAAAGTCGCCGCATGAATCTGGCCCCAACGAGAACAAAATTCGCGTTGGGGCGCCTATAACGGGAACTAAACCGCGCCGCCGGCTTTCGCCCATCCTCGCTAAAGGTTGGTCCGCCCCATGGCCGCCTCTTCGTAAATATCGAGCACCTGCCGCGCCGTCCGCTCCCAACTGAACCGCGCCGCCGGCTTTCGCGCATCCTCGCTAAAGGTTGGTCCGCCCCATGGCCGCTTCTTCGTAAATGTCGAGCACCTGCCGCGCGGTCCGCTCCCAACTAAACCGCGCCGCCTGCTCCCGGCCTTTCGCAATCAGGGTGGCGCGTAGTTCGTCGTTCAACAGCGCGTCGCGAATGCCCCGCACAATGTCGAATACGTTTTCGGGATTCACCAGAATTGCCGCGTCGCCCACCACTTCCGGAAGCGAACTCACGTTCGACGTCACCACCGGAGCCCCGCACGCCATTGCCTCTACCGGGGGCAAGCCGAACCCTTCGTACCGCGAGGGAAACACAAATGCCGCAGCCGATTGATAAAAATATCGCAGCGTTTCGAAAGGCACGAACCCCAGGAAGCGCACCACATGCTCGCCGCGAGTGCGAATCACCGCCTGCCGGACCGCCGGGTATTGCGAAATGTTGTCGCCGATGATCACCAGCCGCAGATCGCCAAACACGGGGTGCGACGCCAGTTGCTCGCGCAGTACCGCGAAAGCTTCCACCAGCCGCGGAATGTTCTTGTGCCGGCGGATATTCCCCGCATACAACAGGAAGGGCGATTGAATCTGATACCGCTCCATGATGCGGCTCCGCGCCTCCGCCGCCCCGGCGCGATCCGGCTCGAAAAACCCCGGATCGGGCGCGTTGTACACCAGGCGCAGCCGGTTGGGAGGAACTCCCGCCAGTTGGGCCACGTCCCTGCGGGTAGCTTCGGAAACGGCAATCACACAACTCGCGCGTGCCAGGCCGCGTTTCAGCCGCAGGCGCCGCAATTGAATGCGCAACTTGGAATATTCGTCTAACTCGAAAAAGAGATTGGTCAGATCGTGCACGGTGACTACGTAGGGCTCGATCATGAAAAAAGGCACGCGATTGAGGGGGACGTGAACCAGATCGGGAGCCAGCCCGCGCAAATAAAGCGGAAACAGTATGTTGTCGGAATGGCTTTCGTCCGGCCGGGTGTAAACCGAAGTCGCGAAATTCTCGGGAAGGCCGGCCAGGTCCCGCACATCCTCCGCAGCAATCACCAGGGTATACCGGTTTACCCCATCGATCGCGCTTAACGCCCGAACCAGGCTCCGGATGTAGGTGCCGATGCCGAAGTCGCGAACACGCCGGGCATCGAGCACGATGTGCAGCGGCGTCATTCTTCAGGCTCGAACCGGTTCGAGCTTCCATCCGTACAGCGGAAATCGCGCGGTCAGCGCTTCCACTCTCTGGCGTACGGCGGCAATGGCCGCGGCATCGGTAATGTGGTGTAACACTTCGCCGATCAGTTGGCCGACTTCCGCCATCTCCGGCTCCCGGAATCCGCGCGTCGTTACCGCCGGCGATCCCAGGCGGATCCCGCTCGGATTCAGCGGCGGATTGGTATCGAACGGAATCGCGTTCTTGTTGACCGTGATGCGCGCCGCGTCCAGCGCCTTCTCGGCTTCCTTGCCACGCAGTCCCTGGGAAAAAACATCGAGCAGCATGAGGTGCGTATCGGTGCCGCCGGAAACGATGCGAAATCCCTGGTCCATCAAACTCTGCGCCAGCGCCCGCGCGTTCGCCACCACGTGCTTCTGGTATTCTACGAATCCCGGCTGCATCGCCTCCAGGAAGCACACCGCCTTGGCCGCCACTACGTGAACCAGCGGCCCTCCCTGGATTCCCGGAAACACCGTCTTGTCGATGGCGGCGCCGAATTTCTCCTTCGCCAGGATGATGCCCGCGCGCGGACCGCGCAGCGTCTTGTGCGTGGTCGAGGTCACGATGTCCGCGTACTCACACGGGTTGGGATGCAGGCCCGCCGCCACCAGCCCGGAAATGTGCGCCATGTCGACCAGGAAAATCGCGCCCACGGAATCGGCAACTTCCCGGAAGCGGGCGAAGTCGAGCGTCCGCGGATACGCGCTCGCCCCGGCGACAATCATTTTGGGCTTGTGCTCTTCGGCGATCTTCTGCAACTCGTCGTAATCGATCTGCTCTGTGTCTTTGCGCACCCCGTACGGCACTACGCGATATGTTTTGCCCGAAAAATTGAGCTGGTGGCCGTGCGTCAGATGGCCGCCGTGCGCCAGGTTGAGCCCCATGATGGTATCGCCGGGCGAAAGCACCGAAGCGTATGCCGCCTGGTTCGCCTGCGATCCCGAATGCGGCTGTACGTTGGCATATTCGGCGTGAAACAGCTTCTTGGCCCGTTCGCGAGCCAGGTTCTCGACGATGTCGGTGAACTCGCACCCGCCGTAGTAACGCTTTCCTGGATAACCCTCGGCGTACTTGTTGGTGAAGACGCTGCCCGTAGCGTCCAGCACCGCCTGGGAAGTGAAGTTTTCGCTGGCGATGAGCTCGAGTTGCGAATGCTGGCGCATGGTTTCGTGCTGGATCGCGTCGTAAACTTCCGGGTCCACGTCCGCCAGAGACCGCTGCATCTGCTCAGTTACCGTCATGCTGATTCCTCCAGGGTCGGCCCTTCCGGTCTGCCGCAAAGGGCCCTTCCGGTGCTTGCCGCCGCGGCGCCACGCGACCCAGCGGCCAGAACTCCAGGCGAGAACCCAATTTTAGCATGCTAGAATTGGCAAATCCCCTGAAGCCTATGCTTTGGAGCAAGCTCTTCATCCCCACGCTGCGCGAAAATCCGGCCGAGGCCGAGGTCGCCAGCCACCAGTTGCTGTTACGCGCCGGATACATCCGCCAGCTTTCGGCGGGGATTTATAACTATTTGTTTTTGGCCCAGCGGTCGCTGCTGAAGATCACCGCCATCGTGCGCCAGGAGATGGACGCCATCGGCGGCCAGGAAATGCTGCTTCCCGCGCTCAATCCGGCCGAGGTCTGGCAGGAGTCCGGCCGTTGGGACATCATGGGCGACAACCTTTTCCGTCTCAAAGACCGCTTCGGCCGCGATCTTTGCCTGGGCATGACCCACGAAGAGGTGATGACCGCGATCGCGCGCGGCGAACTCCGCAGCTATAAACAACTGCCGCAGATCTGGTATCAGATCCAGACCAAGTTCCGCGACGAACCGCGCCCCAAATCCGGCCTGCTGCGCGTGCGCCAGTTCATCATGAAGGATTCCTACACCTTCGATATGGATCAGGCCGGCCTCGACGCGGCTTACGATCGCCATTACCAGGCTTACTGCCGCATCTTCGAACGCTGCGGCCTGCGCTACCTGGTTGTGGAAGCCCACTCCGGGGCGATGGGGGGCAGCCAGTCCCACGAATTCATGGTGGAATCGGACGCGGGCGAGGATCTCGTCGCCGTGTGTGCCGCCTGCGGCTATTCCGCTAACCTCGAGAAGGCCACCGCCGAGCCTTCCGCGCCGCTCTCGCCCGATCCCGAAGGCGATTTCGCCCCTGAAGAGTTCCACACGCCGGGGCGCAAGACCATCGCCGAAGTTTCCGAGTTCACGGGGCTTCCCGAAACCTCGCAGATGAAAAGCCTGGTGCTGGTGGCCGATGGTAAACCCGTCCTGGTGATGCTGCGCGGCGATCATCAGCTGAGCGAGGCGAAACTGGGCGCTATCGTCAACGACCCCGAGTTCCGCCCCGCCTATCCGCACGAAATCGTGGAGTGGTTCGGCGCGTCCGCGGGATCCCTCGGTCCCGTGGGCGTGAAGAATATACCGATTCTTGCCGACCGCGCGCTGGCCGGCCGCCGCAATATGATCGCCGGGGCCAATCGCGACGATCACCACCTGCGCCACGTGACGATCGGCGAAGATTTTCACGCCGAAATCCACGACCTCCGGCAGGTGAACGCAGGCGATTTCTGCCCGAAATGCGGCGGCGCGCTCGCGATCCGCAAGACCGTCGAGATCGGCCACATTTTCAAGCTCGGCTACAAATATTCGGAGTCGATGGGGCTGCGGGTGCTCAATGCCGACGGCAAAGAAGTCACGCCCATCATGGGCTCTTACGGAATCGGCATCGAGCGCATTTTGAGTGCCGCCATCGAACTCTATCACGATAAGGACGGCATGATTCTTCCGCCTTCGATCGCCCCTTTCCAGGTTGTGATCACACCGGCCAACATCGGCGACGCCGCACAGGCGGAAGCCGCTCGCCGGGTTTACCGCTCCGCGCTCGATCTCGGTATCGACGCATTGCTCGACGACCGCGACGAACGTCCCGGCGTCAAGTTCAAGGATGCCGATCTCATCGGCGTGCCGTACCGCGTGGTGGTGGGTAAGAAACTGGCCAACGGGATCGTGGAACTAGTCGACCGTAAGACGCGTCAAGCGACCGACGTCGCGGTGGATCAGGCTGCCGGTGCGGTGAAAGCCAGGTTATACTGAGCCGCGACGGCGAGGAAGCGGCGCTTGTAAGTTAGCGGCGATTTCGTCGGCGATCGCGAGGCGAAGCTAAACACCGGTCGCCCGCAAAATGCCGGCCGGGATGCGATCGAGCGGCAGAATTTCCGTCGCCCCGCCCATCTCGATAGCCTCTCTCGGCATGCCGAACACCACGCAACTCGCTTCGTCCTGCGCGATGGTGTGCGCGCCGGCCCGCCGCATGGCCGCCATTTCCCTCGCGCCATCGGCGCCCATGCCGGTCATTATTACCCCCACGGCATTGGCGCCCAATTGGCGCGCACACGAGGCAAACAGCACGTCCACCGAAGGCCGGTGCCGGTTCACGGGCTCCGTTTGGAATACGCGCACCCGGAACTCGGCGCCGCTGCGAACGATTTCCATATGGAAATTCCCGGGGGCCAATAACGCATGGCCGGGCAAAATGCGGTCGCCGTCGCGCGCCTCCGAGACGTTGACCTTGGAGAGCGAATTCAGCCTCTCGGCGAAGGACGCCGTGAATTTCTCCGGCATGTGCTGCACCATTACGATGCCGGGAGCATCGGCCGGGAGCCTGGTCAATACCTCGCGGATCGCTTCCGTCCCGCCGGTGGACGCGCCGATAGCCACCACTTTATGAGTGGACCGAAAAGATAGCGGGCCCGCCGGCGGTGCCGGCGCCGATTCCGTTCCTGGGACCGGAATACGCCCGGGCAGGCGAACTTTGGCCCGCGCAGCTTCTTTCACCTTGTCGATGATCTCCTCCGCCAGTTGCATAGTCCCCGTCTGTACGTCCAGTTTCGGTTTGGTGACAAAGTCGATGGCCCCCAGTTCCAGGGCCCGCAGGGTAGTTTCGCAACCGCGCTCGGTGAGCGATGAGACCATCACCACCGGCAACGGGTGTGCGCGCATCAACTTTTGCAGAAATGTGAGCCCGTCCATGCGCGGCATCTCGACATCGAGCGTGACGACGTCGGGAGCGAGGCGTAGGATCTTCTCGCGGGCTATATAAGGGTCCGTCGCGGTTCCCACCACTTCGAGAGACGGGTCGCGAGAAAGGATCTCGGCGAGAACCTGCCGCATCAGCGCGGAGTCGTCGATTATTAAAACTTTGGTCTTCATGACAAGCGATACACCGCGTGGTCGACCGGAACCAACAGGTCGTCCAGCCAATAGAGAGTCTCCGCGTGCCCGACGAACAGTAGGCCGCCCGGAGCCAGATACTGCACGATCCGCCTGAACAGCCGCGCCTGTGTTTCCCGATCGAAATAAATGATCACGTTGCGGCAAAAAATGGCGTCGAAACGCGTTTGAACGGGCCACGCGTCCGCCACCAGGTTAATATTGCGAAAGCTCACCATTTTGCGCACCGCTGGCTTCACCAGGACCGAGCCTTCGCATGACCCGCGCCCGCGAAGAAAGTAGCTGTGTTTCAGCGGTTCGTCCAGTTCGGCAATCGCTTCCAACGGATACCGCGCTTCTTCGGCGCGCGCCAGAACTTCCGTATCGAGGTCCGATGCCAGCACCTTGACTTCGATCGCTCGTGCCGCACTCAGGGCGGTAATCGCGATGCTGTACGGTTCCTCGCCGGTGGAACAAGCCGCGCTCCAGACTCGGTATACCCTCTGCCCCGCCCGTTCCGCCGAGAGCATCCGGTCCTTGAGAATGGTGAAATGCGCCTCCTCGCGGAAAAACGAAGTTTTGTTGGTCGTCATGCAGTTGATCAGCAGCTTGGTTTCGCTCCCGGTGGCGTCCGCAGTTTGAAGGAAACGGCGGTATTGGGCGAAAGAATCGAAACCGAGTGCGCGCAGACGGCGCACCAGGCGGGCCGCAACCAGGCTGCGCTTCGAATCTTTGAGCGCGATTCCCGCGCGGGCGCGCAACAGATCGCGAAAGAAAGCGAACTCCTGGTCGCCCACCGCGGGAATGGCGCCGATCTGGATTGCGGCTGCCATCGTCGCCGCTCAGAACTCCTCGAACGTCGCCGGCGCCGGCGCGGGTTTCGACACCTCTTTCGAGAGCTTCGCCAGCGAGCGGCGCGCCGAAACCTCGGGTTTCGGGGTCGTCTTCGCAACGGGTTTGGCGGCACGCGGCTCCCGGCGCGGGCCCGAATCCAATACAAATCGGGCCACCAGCGCCTGCATCTGCCCGGCATGGCCGGCCAATGTTTGCGAGGTGGAAGAAAGCTCCTCCGTCTGGGCAGCGTTCGTCTGCGTGACCTGGTCCATCTGGGCCATGGCCTTGGTGACTTGTTCGATACCCGCTGACTGCTGTTGGGAGGCCGCGGCAATCTCACTGACAATGTCCGTCACTCGCTTAACCGAGGCCACAATTTCCGTAAGCGTCTGCCCTGACCGGTTCACCAGCTCCGAGCCGGCATCCACCTTGCGCACCGAATCCTGAATCAAGGCCTTGATCTCCTTGGCGGCGGTGGCGCTGCGCTGCGCCAGGTTCCGAACCTCGGAAGCGACCACGGCAAATCCCCGTCCCTGCTCACCGGCGCGCGCCGCTTCCACCGCGGCATTCAGCGCCAGAAGGTTAGTCTGGAACGCGATCTCATCGATCGCCGTGATGATCTCGGCAATCCGCTTGGACGCGGTGTTGATTTCCGACATCGCCGTGACCGCCGAGTTCACCACCGCGCCGCCCTTGTCCGCCGCCTCGCCGGCACCCGCCGCAAGCTGGCTCGCCTGGCGGGCGTTCTCTGCGTTCTGCTTCACGGCGGCGCTCAGCTCCTGCAAGCTGGAGGACGTCTCTTCCTGGCTCGATGCCTGCTCTTGTGCCCCGCTGGAAAGCTCCTCAGTGGCGGCGGCTAGTTGTTCGGCGGCGGTGGCAACACCCCCCGACGAATCGCGAACCTCCGACATTGCCTCCCGTATTCCGGCGCATGCCTCGTTTACCGCTTTCGCCATCTGTCCCACCTCGTCGTCGGTGTCGATAGCCAACGTCCGCGTGAGGTCCCTTTGGCTTACCGCGCGGAGCACTTCCACGGCTTGCGTCAAGGGCCGCGCGATCAGCCGCGAAATGAACAAGCCCAAGCCCATTGCCAAAATCACGGCGACGCCAACCACACCGAGTAGCGTTCGCCGCAGCGATGCGAATGTGGCGGTGCTTTCCTCGTGTGCCTGCTTGCCCAAATCCTCTTTGATCTTGACGATATTGGCGCAGGACTCGTTCAGTTCGTCGGCAACCGTCTTGGCTTTCGCGATCTCCTCGATCGCCTCCTTGTCCTGGTGTGCCACGCTGAGGCGGGCCACTTCCAGGATTGTCGCTCTCCACTGCGGTTCCAGCCGCTTGAACTTGGCGACTTCCGCCTTAGCCTGCTCGGATAGCAGTTTCTTCTCGGCGGCTGCCACGGCTTCTTCCAAGGCGGCGAACTGTTCCTGCAAATTCTGGGCGCTCTGCTGCCGGAGAGCCGTATCGCTGATCAGCAGGGATTCCCGGACTTCGCGGCCGATGGTGGGTATCGTAGCCCTCACCTCCTGGACGCTTGCCGCTCCGAGCATGTGCGTCTCGTAAAGGGTATCGAGCATGCCATTGAGACTGCTCGCTGCTCCCAAGCCCTCGTAACCGACGGCGGCCAGCATAACGGCCAGCAGGCCGAACGCCAGCGTGAGTTTCGTAGAGGTTTTTGCGTTCTTATACCAGTTCATGTTCGACTCATTTCTCGATTGCGGGGAGTGCCTCGGTTTCCGCGAGCGCATCCTCGTCCAATAATGCGGCGATATCCAGCAATACAACCAGCCGCTCGCCCACGTGCACCATTCCGGAAATAAAGCGCTGGTCCTCGCGGTGCCCCAGCTCCGGCGCCGGGCGGATATCGCTTCGCGAAATGTCGAGCACGTCCGACACTGCGTCCACCACCAGGCCGATAATGCGCGCCCCCACAGTGACCACGATAATGACCGTGAACTTATCGTAGGCGCGGGTTTCCATGCGGAACTTGGCGCGGAGGTCCACCACCGGGATTACCGTGCCGCGCAAATTCATCACTCCGCGAATGTGCTCCGGCGTGTTGGGAATCGGCGTGATGCCCGAATATCCTTTGATCTCCTGCACCCGGAGAATCTCGATTCCGTATTGCTCCTCGCCTAACGCGAAGGACAGATATTGCTGGATACCGGCGGTGTAAGAAACTTGCGATAGCTCTGTTTCGATGGCTTGCATGAACGTGCTCCGTTAGATGCTTAGAACTCCGCCAAGGAGCTCTCTTCCTCCCGCTCCGTTGCCCTCGCCAGGCGCTTCAGACCCGGCGAGACGGCCGTCCGCCGGCGCGCTGCCCCACGGCGGCCAGCAGCGCGGCCATAAAGCCGAATGCGTCATCAGGTTGGTTACGGTTCTGCGATTGCGATACCAGTTCACAATGAGTCTCCTAAGAACACTTGCTCTTCGCCATCTCCGCGAGGGCGGCAACGTCCAGAATGAGCGCCGGCCGTCCATCGCCGAGAATGGTGGCGCCAGCCACGCCATCGACTTTCCGGAAGTTCGTCTCCAAACTCTTGATTACTACCTGCTGCTGGCCGAGCAGCTCGTCCACCAGGAGCGCGATGCGCTTACCGCGATTTTCCACGATTACGGCCAGCCGGCCGGCAGATTCTTCTTCGTCCGCGGCAATCCGAAACAGGCGCTTCAGTCGAACCAGCGGTAGCGGCTCGCCCCGCAGCACGATAACTTCGCCTCCGCTCGCGACCCGGCGCAACTGGTCTTTCCGCGGCGCAATGGACTCTATGATCGAAACCAATGGCAGAACAAATCGCTGTCCTCCTACCCGTAAGAGCAGCCCATCGAGGATCGCCAGCGTCAGGGGAAGCTGGATGCGAAAGGTCACTCCGCGCCCAGGCTCACTCTGAATGCCGATGGCCCCATTGAGGCTCTCCACGCTTTTCTTCACCACGTCCATGCCAACGCCGCGGCCGGAAATATCGCTGACCGTCGCGGCGGTGGAAAAACCGGGCTCAAAGATGTAGGAAAATACCTGCTCATCGGCCGGATCTTCGTCCACGGCCGCCAGCCCGCCGGCGCGCGCCTTGGCTAGGATGCGATCTCGGTCGAGGCCGCGGCCATCGTCGGATACTTCCAAAACGACGCTGCCGCCCTGATGGCGCGCCTTCAATCCGATCGTCCCCGACGGCGGCTTACCTGCGTTGACTCGTTCCGCCGCCGGCTCGATGCCGTGATCGATGGCATTGCGCACAAGGTGCGTCAAAGGATCGGCCATGCGCTCCACTACGCTCTTGTCCAGCTCCGTTTCTTCCCCTTCGATCCGGAGCGCTACCTGCTTTCCGGTGGCGGCGGACAGATCGCGAATCAATCGCGGAAAACGGCTGAACGCGTTTCCGATGGCCAGCATGCGCACTCGCATGAGGCGCTCCTGCAGTTCCCGCGTATAGCGTTCCACCTCTGCGAAGGTTTCCTGAAGACGGTCCAGATCCCCTGCCTGAAACACCGTCAGTATCTGCGAAGCCATCGATTGCGCGATGATGAGTTCGCCCACCAGGTCGATCAATTTATCGACCTTTCCGGTCGCGACCCGGATGGTTCCCGACTCCGCACCCGGCAGATTGCGCCCCGGCACCGCCGGCGGTTCCGGCACCGACGCCCGGCGGATTTCGATTGTGGCGCCGTCTTCCACAAAAGCGAACACATCGCGGATCTTCTCTTCCGTCGCCTCCGAGATCAGTTCCAGGCGCCACGCCAGATAACACTGGTCGGGCTCCATGGCAGCCAGGGCCGGCAGGGCGGAAAGATCGGCATCCACCTTTTCTACTTCACCCAATCGTCCGAGATCGCGCAGGACCAGAACGGGATCCATGCCCTGCCGCAGGATCTCCGGCGATGGCGCAAACCGCACCCGCCAGTTCGCGCGAGCGCGGTCTTGCGCGCGAACCTTCACCGGTGGGTCAAGCGGGAATTCTCCGACCCGCTGCGCCAGCAGCAGCGATTCTGCGCCGCGTTCCGCTTCCGGCGGCGGCGCGGTCCCGGCTCGGGCAGCGTCCAGCAGGCGCCGCAGAATATCCAGTGATTCCAGCAATAGCCCGATTCGCGCGGGCGAAGGCTCCACTGTGCCCGCCCGCATGCGGTCCAGCAGACCTTCCATGGCATGCGTAAAACGGGCGACGTTTTCGAAGCCAAAAGTGGCGCTTGCGCCTTTAATTGAATGCGCGCCGCGGAAAATCGCGTTCAGGATTTCCGGATCGCGGTTGCTTTCCAATTGCAGCAAGCCCGCTTCCATCTCGCCCAGGTGCTCGCCGGCTTCCTGGAAGAAGGTATCCCGAAAACGGCTGATATCGAATTCCATGAGCGGTTCCTACGGCAGCACCTTGGCAATTACTTCCAGAAGCTTGGCCGGGTGGAACGGCTTCACGATCCATCCCGTGGCTCCCGCCGCCTTGCCCTGCTGCTTCTTCTCCAACTGGCTCTCCGTGGTCAGCATCAATACGGGCGTGTATTTGCTGTTCGGCCGGCTGCGTATTTGCCGGATGAATGTGAACCCGTCCATTACGGGCATGTTCAGGTCGGTAATGATCAGGTCGGGCCGCTGGTCTCCCAGTTTCTGCAGAGCGTCCGCGCCGTGGATGCCCTCCAGAACCACAAAACCGGCCTCTCGCAAGGTGAACGCAACCATCTCCCGGATGGATGCGGAGTCGTCCACGATCAACGCCGTGCGTGGCATGAGTGCCTCCCGATCAAAAGAGTTCTACCTCCATCTCTGCTGGCTCGGCAGCCGAAGACGCAGACTGATTGGCCGCCTCACTGTGGGCCTCACGCTCCGATTGCATGGTGTAGGACGCATGCACACCGGCCATGAGGCTGGAAGCGGCGTCCGGCTCCGTGGCCTGATGCTCGCCCCCCAAGACGCCCTCGAGCCTTTGTAACGCTTCCACCACATGCTCGACTCGTTGTTTTACCCGATCCTGAAACTGCAGCCCGACCACCGTGGAAGCGATATCGCCAGCCAACCGGGCGTTCTCCTGCCGGTTCCGCTCCAGAAGATCGCGCGTCCGTTGGTGTACGGCCAACAGCATGGTGAGCGCTTTTTCCGCTTCGCCGCGGCTTTCGTCCAGCTTCTGCCGGCCTTCTGCCAGGAACTCTCGCAAATCTCCCGCCGTGGAATTCACATGGCTCCGCATCTCCTCGATGCGGCTGGAAATCACCTCGGCAAGTTCGGCAGACCGGTCTGCCTGGCGCGAAATCTCGTCGGCCACGACTTCAAACCCGGCGCCGAGTTCTCCCACGTGGACCGCTTCGATTTTGGCATTGAGCGCCACCAGCTTATTCGTGAAGGCAATGCGCGCTACCTGCCCCAGAAGATCCTCGATGCCGGTAACCGTTCGCGAAACTTCTTCCATACTCGAAACCGCCATCGCGGAAAGCTTGCCGGCGCGCTCCATCCTTTCCAGCAGCGAACCGATCGTACGTCTTGAGGACTCGATAGCCGATTCGACCGAGGCCGAGCCTTCGGATTGCCGCCCATCCAACACGATGGCGCTTTCAGCCACGGTCTCCCGTGCCCGCGCAGCAATGGCGCTGAAGTTGCCACACACGCCGACAACCGATTCTTCCACCTGGCGGCTGGTCTCCAAGAGCTGCCTGCGGACCACCGCGAGTACGTCCAGACATTCACGGATGCGCAGGCGCTGGAACAGGCTCCGCACCATCGCGAAAGGTGTTCGAAGCAGCCTCATTCGCATTGCTCCGCGGTTCCTAAAATGCCTGCCAATCCCGCCGTGCTCAGCCAATTCTGAATGGCCGTTGGGATTCCAGGGCTGCTCGCCAGCGAGAGGTTCAGTTCGCCCAGACCGGCCCGCAACGATAACAGCACCTGCGCGACACCGGCGTCGACCTGAGTGGCGCCGCTCCAGTCGATCCACACGGCTTTCCCCTCGGCACACAGATCGCGCGCCACCTGGCGGAGTTCTTCGGCATTGGCGACACCCAAGCTGCCTTCCAGCCGCAAGACGCAACTCCGCGCTTCGCGCGAAAACGAAATCCTCGCCTCGCATTCCATATTGGAGTTATCGGCGGCTTTCAACGGGAGCTTGAGGGCGGAGCTACGATTTTCGTTGCAATCTGGCCCATGCCAGGGCGCCAAATGCCAGGATCAAAACGGGCATGAGCGCCGGTTCCGGCACAGCTTCACTCGGACCCGTCGGAATGGTGGGGGTCAAAGGGCCAATGGGGATGCTGGGGACGGTCGGGCTGGATGGCCAGATTTCGAACGGTGGCGAGCTTTCGATTGGTATCATAGCAACCGGCGAACCCGGAATCGTGGGACCGGGAGGGAGCGGCACATACGGAATAGGGTTCGGTTGGATGACGGGAGTGGACGGCGGCGGAAGGAGCGTGCGGGGAATCGATCCCACGATTGGAATGCTCAGAAATCCGCTTGGTCCGGTCGCCACCCACCATAATGGGTTCGTTTGGACTTCGCCGACGGCGCCGGGGACAGCGGAAACCGTCACCGGAACCGGCGGAACCATGATTTCCGGCGTCTCAGCCGGCAACAACCGGTTTTCGGACCAGGTTTCGAGATCGACCACTTTCCCGGGCGGCGGTTCGGGTATGTCCATCGTCTTCGGTGGCGGCTCGGTGTCGTTGACGGGCGTTTGCGGCGCCGGTGAAATCCGGTTCCCGCAGCGCGCCCGGGCGTAGTGCTCCCCGTCGGTGAGCACCGCTTCTCCCCGTGGCAGCCGAACCGGCCGGCTGGTCCAGTAGATCGCGTTCCCAACCCGGTATGACAGAAACACCGGTTCGGAGAATGGTGATACCGCCGGGTGGACCAGCGAACGCCGAAAGCCGAAATAATGGCGAGCGGCCACGGGATCGTGATCCAGGGCATCGCGCAATTCGTTGGCATCATAAACTCCGCCGCGGATGACCGAATAAGGATAGATGAGGCGCGACTTTCGCGCCGCGGCCAGTTTTTCCTTAGCGGGGTGCACGGGGGAGCCTGCAACTCTTGTAAACAGGCTGGAAAATGAAGGGAGTGCCGACCGCCAAGCCACCAGGCTGGCGACTAGCACAACGCTGGCCGCCAGCAGCCGCAACATACGGCGTTGCCGTCTCCAGCGGCGTCTTCGGTTGATTTCCGCCATCGGTCCGGGACGAAAAACGTGCCTTCTATTACACTTATTATGGCTTATCTTTCTATAACAGGGGAATTCCCTAACCCCTAAACGCGTACCAGCGCGGTTTGCCCCCTCTCATCCCGAAGGAACTTTCGTACTACCAGGCCCGAAGGTGCTCCGTTCGGGGGGATCCCGGAGTTACGCCAGTCTTCGGATACGGTGTAGAGTAGTCCGGGAGGGTTGTGCCCGATGAAGCCCCGTCGCGGCTATTTGCTCTCGGCGTTCGCGGTTTTGTGCACTTTTGTGCAGTTTGTTTCGCGGTCGGATGCCAATCCGGAAATCATCCGGAGGATCGTCCCGGGCGTCTGGTTCCGTCAGGGCGATCTCGATCAGGGCCATTGCAACAACATAATCATCGAGATGAAGGACTACCTGATCGTGGTCGATGCCAACTATCCCAGCGGGGCACGGGCTGCCATGGCAGACGTCAAGCGGTTGTCGAACAAACCCGTGAAATACGTTTTCGACACTCACCATCACGGCGATCACATTTACGGCAATTTTCTCTGGACCCAGGCAGGCGCCACCACTCTGGCCTTCCGGGCCGTGGGAGAGGAGATGAAGCGACTGGAGCCGGCACGCTGGCTCGCCGCCGCCAAAACCCGCGCCGATGTCGCCGAGACCCATCGCGATGCTCCCGAGCCTCCCACCCAGGACATCGCCGCGGAGGAATTCGTCCTCAACGATGGTGCGCGCAAAGTCGAGTTCCGGCATTTCGGATGGGCCCACACGCGCGGAGATGGCTTCGTTTTTCTTCCCAAGGAGGGCGTGCTGGCGACCGGCGATGCTGTCGTCAACGGCCCCTACAACAACCTGATGGATGCTAATATCGCCAATTGGCCCAACGTTTTACACGCGGCGGACAAGCTCCGGCCCAAGTATGTTCTACCGGGCCATGGACTGAACGGAGGCCGCGAGTTAATCTCTGGCCAGGAGCTGTTCCTGAACGAACTCTATCGATCTGTAAGATCCGGGATTGACGCCGGCAAGAGCGTGGAGGATTTAGAGGCGCACTTCACGCTGCCATTGGCCGTCAGCGCCTGGGTGAGTGAAAAGTCACTCAAGCAGCAGGTGAAAGACACCTACGACGAGATCAAGCAGGGCAAACCGCGCGGGGACCTGTGAAGCGAATTCTGCTGACCACCACCGGGTCCCTGGGCGACCTTCATCCCATTCTTGCCATTGGACTTGGACTCCATCAACGCGGTTATCGGGCGGTCGTCGCCACCAGCAACCTCTATCGCGACAAGATCCTGCAGACCGGCCTGGAGTTCGCTCCCATGGGACCGCACCTCGACATCGATCCGAAGCTGATTCGCCGGGTCTTCGATCCGATTCGCGGTCCGGAGATCCTGATGCGCAAGGTCCTGTACCCCGCGGTGCCCGCCGCTTACGCCGATATCATGGAGGCTGTGCGCGGCGGGTGCGACCTGATGGTCACCCATCCCATCGCTTTCGCTGCCCAGATTGCGGCACAAAAGTTGAAGCTGCCATGGGTCTCCACGATTACCGCCCCCATGTCGCTTCCCTCGCGCTACGATCCGCCGGTGTACGCCATGACTGCCTGGATTCCGAAGCTCCGCGATATGGGCCCGGCCGTCAATGGGTTCGTTCTGCGCCTCTCCCGGGCGGCGATCAGGCACTGGATGAAGCCGGTGGCTCAATTTCGCCTCTCACTGGGCTTACCTCCGGGGGAAGATCCCCTGTTCAACGGGCAGCACTCTCCGGATTGTGTGCTGGCGATGTTCTCGCGCGCGATGGCGTCGCCGCAGCCGGACTGGCCGCGCCAGACGCGAGTGATCGGCTTTCCGTTCTACGATCAGGTGGAACAACATGGCGAGCGGCTCGACCCCGGGCTAGAACGATTCCTCGATGCGGGTCCGCCGCCTGTGGTCTTTACGTTGGGATCGTCGGCGGTGTTTGATGCGGGAAGGTTTTACCATGAAAGCCTGGCGGCCGTGAAGCAGTTGGGCTGCCGCGCCGTCCTGCTGGTCGGACTGAACAGGCTGAACGAAAAACTGTCCGCGGGAACCGTGGCATATCCGTGGGCTCCTTACTCGCAGATCTTCCCGCGAGCCGCCGCGATCGTTCACCAGGGAGGGATCGGCACGTGCGGTCAGGCGCTGGCAGCCGGCAAGCCCATGCTGGTGATGCCCTTCGGATTCGATCAATTCGACAACGCCGCGCGCTTGGAGCGGCTGGGCGTCGCCCGCGTTATCCGGCGAAAGAGCTACGCCTCGTCCCGCGCGGCGGCGCAACTGGAAGTCTTGCTCACCAACGGGGGTTACGCCCGGAGAGCCGCGGAGATTGCCTGCCAGGTGCGCGTGGAGAACGCCGTGGCTGCTGCCTGCGACGCGATCGCCGAACGGCTCAATTCAGGCTGAGCTCGATCCCGTTCACCCGCGTGGCCACGAATTCGCGGAGAGTGTCGTAATGCTCGAGTTGATCGCTCGCCGCGGGGATCATCTCGGTGACCTTGGCCAGATCGGCCCTGGGAAGCTCGATGAACTCGCAGAAATCCATAATGTCGGCCAGTTGGGAGGCGGCCGCCACCAGGCGCACGAGATCGCGATCCCGGCCGCCGGCCGCCGAGGGATTTTCATGGAGCGATGCCACAATCTGCAAATCCAGCGGACAGCCCCACTGAGCGAGCAGCCAGCGGCCGGCTTCCGTGTGGTCCATGCCGTAAAGTCCCTTCTCGATGGCCAGCAGATTTCTTCCTTCGGCAGCCGCCTCGGTGAGCGCCGTCTCGTAATTCGGGAAGGCTCGCAGAAGGGCCAGGCGGCCGATGTCGTGGATCAGCCCGGACATGTAGCCTCGTTCCTGGCTGATGCGGATCGCAGGCCCGAGTCGTTCGCAAATTACGGCGGTGGCTAGATTGTGCCGCCAGCAGGCGCGCCCGAGATTCCCGCTCGATGGTCCGGCAAGCCCGCGCATGGCCGTGGTGATGATGAGCGCGTTTACCCGCTCCATACCCAGGAATGCCAGTGCCTGAAGAATATTCTTGATTTCCGACCGGCAACCCAACAGCGGCGAGTTCGCCAGGCGCAGCACCTCCGCCGTCAGGACGGCGTCGGTCCGCAGCAGGCTCACCACGCGAGCGAGAGGCTGGGATACATCCGAGACCAGGTTCAGAAGTTGGATGGCGACGGGGCGGAACGGCGGCACTTCCTTAAGCAGACGGGCGCGTTGTACGGCGAGCGGGGCGTTGGACATACCTAAGCCGCCCCCGGTACGGATGTCACCGCTATCCTCTGCGCGCTCATTCCGGTGATCAGGGCCATGAGTTCTCCAGGATGAATCGGCTTGGCGATGTAACCGTCCATCCCCGCTTCCAGGCAGCGCTCGCGATCGCCTGCCATGGCGTGCGCCGTCATTGCCACGATGGGGATGTGCTTACCCTTTTGGCCTTCCCGGCCGCGGATTTCCGCGGTCGCCTGCAAGCCGTCCATTTCAGGCATCTGGATGTCCATAAGGATCAGATCGAAAGTGCACCGCTCTACCAGGTCGAGCACTTCGCAGCCGTTCCCGGCCAGAGTAACGGCGTGGCCGCGTTCTTTGAGAAGCGCGGTTACGAGCCTTTGGCTGATGACGTTGTCCTCGGCAACTAGAATCGAAAGCGGCGCGCACTCGACGGCGGATGCCGGCGCCGACGCCCGCTTCGGTGCCACGGGGGCCCCCAGAGTGAAGGGTGCCGTGAAATGGAAAGTACTGCCGCGGCCCACTTCACTTTCTACCCAGATGCGCCCGCTCATGATATCCACTAATCCGCTGGAGATCGCCAGGCCCAGGCCGGTACCGCCGTAGCGGCGCGTGGTGGAACCGTCCGCCTGCCGGAACGGTTCGAAAATGATCTTGCGCTTGTCTGCCGGGATGCCAGGCCCGGTGTCGCTCACCGCGAAATGCGCCACCAGGCTGGAATCGGGAGCCGGCTCCATTCCCACGGTCACGCGAACCGAACCCTCCGCGGTGAACTTGATGGCATTCCCAAGCAGGTTCAGCAGGACCTGGCGAATGCGATTCTCATCCCCAACCAGGTTATCGGGAATCTGCGGGTCGACTTCCCACGTCAATTTCAAGCCTTTTTGCTGCGCCGCCGCGAACATCGTCCGGCTGGAACTCTCCACGCAGTCCCGCATCGAGAACGGCGCACGGTCCAGTTCCACTTTTCCGGCTTCGATCTTGGACACATCCAAAATGTCGTTGAGCAACTGCATCAACGCTTCGGCGGAGCGCTCCACAGTGTCCAGGTAATCGCGCTGATCGTCCGTGAGAGCGGTACTCAGGCACAACTGGGTAAATCCCAGAATGCCGTTCATCGGGGTGCGAATTTCGTGGCTCATGTTGGCCAGGAATTCGCCCTTGAGCCGCGACGCCTCCTCGGCCTTGTCGATGGCGAACAGTAGTTCCTTGTTCACCCGGCTGCACTCGGCTACCTGCTGTTCCAGTTGGCGGCGGTCTTCCGCCCGTTCGGCGTCACGGCGGCAGATCTCGTCGAGCATGGTATTCAGCGATTGCGCCAGGCGAGCGATCTCGTCATGGCCTTCCACCGAGATGCGTTCCTCGAATCCATGCGTCTGGGCGATGCGCTGGGCGATATTTGCGATTTGCAGAACCGGACCTGAAACCTGGCGCCGCGCCAACGCGGCTGTAATCAGCCCGACGAGGAGACCAAGCAAGACGAACCAGCGCAGAAAAGCCCAATAGATTCTGACCGCGGCCTTAAACGGCGGAGGGCCGGCCACCAGCAGCAGGGTACCCGCCCGGGGGCCATTCGGCGGCACGGGCAGCGTCACTGCCAGCCCCACGGAATTGTCCGCCGACAAGGTTCCCGGCTGCGACGGGCATCCACCGCCTGAGAACCGGTGAAACGCTGCGAAGCAGCCGCCGGTCACGTCGTACAGCAGGGCATCGCGAACCGGACGATCGCCCGACAACGATGCCAGCACTTGAGCGGCGGCATCCCGGTCGCCCCGGACGAGAGCGGGAGCGGCCTGATAGCTGGCCAGGCGTCCCGCGACGGACATTTCTGCGCCCGTTGCCTGCCAGAACCGGTTCACGCCGAAACCGGCGACCCCCGCGGCGATGAGCATGGCGCACACCAGACTCCCGCCGATGATCAGTGCTGTTGTTCTCCAACGGATGGACCGCCTCTTCATCGCTTCACCGTTGCCCGGTTCGCCCGGCGGACACTTCCCATCCAGCCCCGCGAAAGCAGGTTCACACCCGATCACATCGGACCCTGCTGCCGGAATTTCTACTATTTTTGGCTCAGAAGTGCCGTGATTCACTACACTTGGATAACGCCTGCTAAAAACAGCCATAGGTGTACTCTTTAGCAGTAGCGAATGCTCCTGACCATTCTCAGCTACATCTTTTGCGCTCGCGTCGTCGGCCTGCCGATCGCGATATAAATATATGCGCGGGCTGAAGCGATTAAACAACCGCTGGCCCCGCACGGCGCGCCGCGGCTGCCAGCCAAGCCCTCTCAGGGCGGAAGTGCTCGATGCGATCTCGCCGGGCGCGCCCCAATGGCGGGGTCATCCTGGATTTCTCCCACCGGCGCAGAAAGCTTTTGATAAGCGCGGTCAGTTGCACGCCAGTTCGCCGCCGTCGTATTCCTCGGGCGCTGCGAAGAAGAGGGTTGCCGAAAGGTCGCTGCGAATACGACGGGACGAGCCAGTCGCCTGTCCGATGGCGCTGTTCACAGTGGGTGCCGAAACGGTCGGCCGCCTTCATCCCGGCCAGAAAACGGCGAGGAAAATCCGCGCCGGCAGCGCGGCGGAGAGGAATCGCTCGTTCTGTTGCCGGGTGCCGGCAATCATCGCGCCCAATTCGCAGGTTGCGGTCGGGTCTTCCGGCAGTCGCAGGTTGTCCGTCACTTGCACAGGCTGGTGCCCTGCAGTCACACTTCCGTCCATCCACTCCGCTTCCTCAAACATCCCGCCACGCATGTGGAACTTGAACTCGAGTCGCACCAGCGCCCGGGCTGGCTGGGGCCGATGTACCCGGGTGAAGCATTCACGTTGAGTTGCAGTTCCAGGTGTTCGGAAAATCGGGTGTTTCACCACCGCGCGGCGATCGGGGCGCGGCTGGGGAGTCACGGCCTCAGCCCGGTTGCGACCCGGCGATCACATCAGCCGCAAGTCAATGAGAAATGCAAATCACTTGCAATTCGATGAAGAGCGCCCCGGCCGGCGAGGGGTGATGGAGTATCGCTCGCGGCAAAAGTAATGTTGGCAGGGACGCCATGCCCGACAGTCTCCGGCTCGGTGATGATCGCGTTTGATAGTGATCCGTGTCCAGGACGCATTAACATTTGACAGACACGAGTATTCGATTGAATCGATTGGCAGCCTGGTTTTTGGTGGTGGAAATTCCACAGGAGTCGAAATCGCGTCACCAGGGGTGCGCTATATGGCGCAACACGTCCGGCATCAGTCTCGAGGCGGCGGCTTTTGGAACCCGGTCCGGGCTGCCTAAACCTCACAAAATACAACACTTCAATCTCCCGGACGAAATCGCTCCGGCTTGGACACCCGGTTGCAGGCCTTAGATCGAGGTTGGTGGGATGTTCTCAATCGATCACGAGGAATCAACGATAACGCTCACCCGGACAGTGTGCTGCGAATCGTACCGGCATTTCCGAAAGAGATGCGAACTGTGCCCCAATCGTTACGGCGATCGGGAGAAGTCCGCTTCACAACCTCCAGCCCTTTTCCCGGTTCGACGGACGAGCCGCCCGGCATTTCCGGAGTGCTCCGAGCGTTAGTTGGTCGCAACTTTCCCGGCCAAAAGACCCGGTCAACCGCGCTACAATTTGCAAATGCGTGGCAATGACAAAATTCTTGAACATCTCGCGACGGCCCTAAAGGCCGAGCTCACGGCAATCAGCCAATACTTTTTAGCCGCCAAGATCAATGCCAACTGGGGTTTCTTCCGGCTCGCCCAGCATTACCGGAAGGAATCCATCGAAGAAATGATCCACGCCGAGAAGTTGATGGATCGAATCCTGTTCCTCGAAGGCCTGCCGAACATGTCCGACCTTGGACCGATTCGCGTGGGCAAAGACGTCAAGGCACAACTGGAGAACGACTTGACCCTCGAGATGGAGGCCGTGCACCACTTGAACGCAGCCATCAAGGACGCTCGTGAACTGGGGGACAACGCCTCGCGCGCGCTGTTCGAGGAGATCCTGGTCGACGAGGAAGAACATGTGGACTACCTCGAGGGCCAGCTTCACGCCATCAGCCAAATGGGGATCGAGAACTATCTGGCGCAGAACCTCCACACGGGTGAAGACGGCGAGAAAGACTGATCGAGCGGGGCGCTTGGGGAGCGAACCCCGAGCGGCCTGGCCGAACCGCTGAATCCTTCGTTCTTTTCGAACCAATTGGTTCGCATTCCCACAGGATCGCCCAACGTCAGCATCCTCCCGGACGGGCATTCGGCGTATGCTGAAAAATAGCACCGGGGGCCCGATTTTGCGCTACCTCGCCATCGTATTCCTCGCTACCGCCGCCTGGGCGCAGACGCAATATGAAATCGGCGCCGACATCGGCTACGGAATCTATCACGACGGCACGATATTTTCCCCCCAGGGAACGGCGCAGGCAGGCATCCTGAACCGGTTTGCCGCGGGAATCGTCTTTGGCGACGAGTTTTCCGACTACGTATCCGCCGAACTCCAGTATCTGTACCACGACGGTCACCCGTTCCTGAACTATGGCGGCACGCGAACCGATATCCAGGGGAACTCCAACGCGCTGACCTACAATTTTCTGTTCCATTTCAAGAAACTGGACGCGCGCTGGCGGCCGTTTCTCGAAGGGGGAATGGGCGCCAAGGAATACGTGATCGCCGGTCCGGCGCCTAATCCCCAGCCGGCCCCGCAAATCGCCACACTCACTACCAACGATGTCTGGAAGGTCGTGTTCGTCCCCGGCGCCGGGATCAAGTTCCACGTTATCAGGCAAATGGACGTTCGGGTCGAGTTCCGCGATTACCTCACCACGTTTCCGCGAACGCAGATCGTTCCGGCCGCCGGCAACACCGCACGTGGAATATTCCAACAATTCACTCCTCTGTTTGGCATCGCGTATACGTTTCCCCTTGGCCACTGACATCCACGATAAAGTGGTGCTAAACTCTGATTGGGCCTACCGGCCCGATTTTGCGGTTATGAACCAACCAGTTCAGGAGACAAAATGTTCAGCAAATTGGTATTGATATTGATGGTCATCGCCCTGGTAGCATCCGCCGGCACGGTGCCGGTGGGCGGCCATTACCGAATAACTCTTTTCGAGCCCGCCGTGGTGCAGGGCACGACCCTGCAGGCCGGCGATTATAAGCTCGACCTGAGGGACACGAAGGTCACGATTACCGGCCAGAACGCCAAAGTTCCAGTGGAAGTCACGGTGAAAGTGGAGACGGCCGACAAGAAGTTCGACAGCACGTCGGTGCGGCTCGATACCGCCAATGGGAAGGCGAAGGTCGCGGAAATCCGCCTGGGCGGCACCAAGACCAGGCTGGTTTTCGATTAGCCTTTATACGGAACCGGAAGCAGCAGAGACCGCGGGTGGACGATCTTCCTTCGTCTTCCCGCGGTTAGCTTTTTCTAAGGAGCCAGACGGGCGAAATCCGGCGATCAACCAGAGGTTGCGCAATTGCCGGTAGCCGAGATTTTCCGGTATCGCGGCGAAAAACAGCGCCGTCAGGCGGCGGTCGTCGGGCGAATTTGGCTCGGCGAACTCCCGCAGGACGGCAGCGGCCATGGAGAGCACGATTCCCATCCCCACCGCGGCGAGAAGCAGGAACAGCACCGCCGGGACACCGACCCATTTCAGAACCAGCCCCACGATCGCCAGAAGATAGCCCAGGGTCTCCAGCCACGGACGGAGCGCCCGCGAGTAGAAGAGAATGTTCAGCACCTTCCAACCGAAAGGTCCGGCAATGGCCACGCGGCGGAAAAACGCGCTCGCGATCTCCCGCTGATCGCGGCCCAACTGGCTTTGCAATTCCGCGCGTGTGGTGGCTCTGCGGCTTTGGCTCACCGCTTCGGGATGGAAGAGAATGCGGTACGGTTTGCCGGCGGCCATGCCGAGCCCATGCAGGCGCAGGAAAAGCTCCAGCGGTCCGGCGGTGAATCCGCCGGCCTGGATCACGGAACTGCGCTTTACCAGCACGGCCGAACCGGGAAATGGCAAAGTCCGGTTACGTTCCGAGAGAGCCGCGCCGCGGATCATCCAGGCGCGCAGCGATTCCAACGCCCCGATGCGGGAAATCAAATTGTCTCCCGGAGGGGCCGGAACGCCCCCGCAGATGGCAACTGTCTCATCGATGGCTTCGAGCATTGGCTGGATGAGCCGCAGGAGGATGTCGGGCTGGAAGTCGGCTGCCGGATCGAGGAGGCCGATCACGGGCGAAGTGCAGGCATTCACCGCCGCGTTCCAGGCATCCACCGGACCGCCTTTTTCCTTATCGATTACCACCACCCGAATGGGGTCCTTGGATTCGTAAACTCCGCGCACTCGCGCGGCGGGTAACTTTTGGCCGATGACGCGGGTGGACGGACAGAGGTGGAATTCCTCGTGCCAGACGGACATTTCATCTTCCGACGGCCCATCCAGGACTATCACGACTTCGTTCTTGCCGTAGTGAAGCTCGAGCAGGCGGCGCGCGAACTGCACGGACTCGTTCGAAGCGTCGGGCGGCACCGCAATGGTGGAAACCGGCGGCACCAGGGGCGACTTGAGCAGTACCGCGGTGTAATTCTGCCTGCCTGCCCGCGCGATCCGCCGCAAAACCAGACAGCCTCTCACCAGGCGCAGAAATTCGCCGATCCCGAAGGCGAACAGCAGGATCGCAATGGCTTGAATGGCGAGGAAAGCGGCCAGCGCCATCAGACACCCGCCTTTCTGCGCGCGCGATCCAACGCAGCCGAGGCTATGATAGCCGCACTGTCCTCGCCGGCGGCGATCTGTTGCAGAGTCTGCCAGCCTTTGGGCGGCATTTCCGACAGTGCCGAAGCGGCGATGCCGGCGAGTTCCGAACCGCCGGTTCGCAGGCAGCGCGCCAACGCGGGCAAGGCCTCCTGCAAGCGCAGCCGGCCGGCGGTGAGGGCGGCGAGCGTATTTTCCTCCTCGTCGCCTTCGCGGAGAAATCGCAACAGCGCACTGCGCGTCTCGGGAGTCAACGGGACCAACTTGGCCAGCCGCAGGGCTTCCAACCGGATCTCGCGATTGTCGGATTCGAGAAGTTTATGCAGGCCCTCCATGGGAAGGGCTCGCTCCCAGGCGACCAGAATCTGCAGCGCCGCGACCACCTCGCGGGGGTTGTCGCCCATCAGGACCTGGGGGACGGCATGCTCACACAATTCGGTGGCGTGCCGGCGCAGATCTTCCGCAAGCAGGATTCGGATGAGCAAGCTCTGCGAGACAGCGAGCTGAAAAACCCGAGTCAATCCATCGATCCTGCCGGATTGCACCAGAGCGCGTGCGGCGGGGAGGCGAACTTCGGGATCGGCATCCTTGAGAGCCTCCTGAAGAAGGTCGCCTGCCACGCGGCGGCACGGCTCATAGGCACACACAAAAGAGAGCCGGGTATATGCCTGGCGGCGGATCAAGCGGTCTTTGGATGCCGCCTCCTGGCACCAGTTTTGGACCAGCGACAATTCGAGCGCCAGATCGCAAAGACGGTCGCGCGCGCTGCCACCGACCGTGCCATGAAATTCCAGCAGCGCATCGATGAATTCCGAGCGGTGGGAGCGGGCGAACTCCCGGATCCTGGTCTGGTCGTTGCTTCCCGAGAGGTAATCGACCAGGGCGTCGCGAATCTGCGGCGTGAAGTTTTTCGAGCCGATGCCGCGCTGGCGCCGCCCGGATGCCCGCGAACGCAGTGCGAAAAACAGAGCTACCAGGAACAGGGTGTATAAACCCAACAAACACCCCGCTACTGAGAGCTCGATGCGGATCATCGCCAGAGCAACCGCTTCATCCTCGCCACCAGCTCCATGGGACTGAAAGGCTTTACTACATAGTCGTCCGCCCCCAGGGTAAATCCGCGAATCACATCGCTTTCCTGCTGCCGGGCGGTGAGCAACAGGATGCGCACGGGAATTTCCTCGCCGCGCACGGCCGATAATACTTCGTAGCCATCCATGCCAGGCATGTTGACGTCCAGGACTGCGGCGTGTGGCTTGTACCGGCGGATGGTTTCGAGAGCGGTCGGCCCATCGACCGACGTGTAGCATTCCATGCCGAAATTGGCCAGCGCGGTGCGCACGAGCGCCAGCACCGTGGGGTCGTCGTCGGCAATCACCACCCGGGTCCGTTCCCCCGTGGAGGTTCGGGTTTGCGGTTTTTGCGGCACGGCGACGCGCTGCTGCGAAAGCGCCAGGCTCAAGCGGACCAGCGCTTCCTCGGGCTGCCAGGAGTCCATCAGGAACTCGCAGGCCAATGACTGCACGCTCTGATCGAGAGAGAGCAGATGATCGCGGCTGCCCACGAACACCAGGGGCAGCATGTAAGCCGTGCCGGGCCGCACCCAGGGCGTTTCTCCCATTTCGGGGCGGACGTTGACCACCGCCAGGTGGCATTCCAGAACGTCTTTCGAATCGGGCGGTTCGGTGGCTTCGAAAAATACCGGAACGGAATTGGTGCGCTCCAGCGCCACGCACATGCGCTGGGCGTCGCTGGCGGGCAGACCTACCAGCGCCACGCGCTTGCCCGACAGGGCATTTACGATGGTTTCCGACAGCGGCGCGTCGCGGGCCTCGCGTGGGCTATTGAAGGCCAGCGCCAGGTTGGTGAGCGAATCGCGAAGCCGGTCGTTCTCCAGCGGCCGTTCCAATAGCACGCCTTCCACTTCGCGCGCCAGCCGGCTGATGGCCGAATATCCCAGCAGTCCGCCGGTGCCGATCCAGTTGTGAACCTTTTTGGCGGCGTCGTTGGCGTTAAACTGTCCATCCAGGTCGAGGAGCATTTGCCGTGCCGCTTCCTGGCCTTCGGTCAGGAACTTGCGGCGCAGAGCCAGCATTTCAGCCGCCGGAAGCGATATGCCATTGCCCGATGGCGCCGCCGCCGCCGGCTCCGCGGCAGCCGCGCCCTGCGCTTCCGCGCGCCGGTTGAGGTGTTCGCGAATGCGCGCACCGAGCGAACGGGTGTCGATGGGCTTGGTGATGTAGCCGTCGCAGCCGGCCTCCACCGCCTTCTGCTCGTCGCCCTTCATCGCGAAAGCGGTCAGAGCTACTACAGTGATATCGCGAGTCTCGTCGTTTTTCTTGATGCGCCGCGTCAGTTCAAGGCCATCGATCCCCGGTAGTTGAATGTCGGCCAGGATCAATTGCGGATGATAGCTGCGCAGTAATTCCAGCGCTTCTTCGGCGCTGGCCGCGGTCATCACCTTGTAACCCTCATTTACGAGAAGAATGCGGGTGAGTTTCAGGTTAACCGGCGTGTCATCGACAATCAGAATTGGTTCGCCAGCCATGGCAATTGTATTTTAGAGCGATCTATCGATTTTTCCTAGTCCTATGCTACATAGATCATAACTATCGGGAAACCCCATTTGATATGGGTACGCTAACCAAAGGAAATACCGCCGAAAATACGCTCCCGGCGCCCTTTACGCTGCGCACCGAAACCGATCCGCCCTGCGCTTCCACAATGTGACGGGTGAGGGCCAATCCCAATCCGGTCCCCTGCTCGGCTTTGCGGCTGTTGGGGAGCTGCTGAAACTCCTGAAACAGCTTGGCGATCTCCTCCGGCGAGATGCCGACGCCGGTATCCTCCACCTCCACGCGGAAGGAATCTTCCTCGGGCCGCACGCGGACGTCCACGTTTCCGTTTTCCGGCGTGAACTTCACGGCGTTCGAGAGGTAATTGTAGAGCACCTGTTTAAAGCGCGCCGGGTCCACCACGGCGGTGAACTCGCCGGGCACGTTGATCGAGAGCTTGAGCCTTTTCTTTTCCGCCAGGGGCCGCACCACGTCGCGCACTTCGTACACCAGCGTGTCGATGCGCGCGGTTTCGGGGTGGAACTCCATCCTGCCGGCTTCGACCTTGGACAGATCGAGGATGTCGTTGATGAGCTGGAGCAGGTGCCGCGCGCTGGTGAGGATGTCGCTCAAGACATCCTTGTGATCGGCGCTGACCGGCCCGAGTTTGGCGTCGTACATCAGCTCCGAGAAACCGATGATGCCGTTCAGCGGCGTGCGCAACTCGTGGGATACGCCCGCCAGGAAGCGGCTCTTGGCCTCCGTCGCCAGGCGCGCCGCTTCGAGCGCCCGCGCCAGTTGCTCGTTTTTATTCCGCAGCTCCATGGCGTATTGGGAAACCTTGCGCGCAGCCACGGCGGCGAGATTTCGCTCGGTGACATCCAGGAGCGAGCACACCACTCCGATGACTTCGCCGTCATCGCCGCGAATGAGATTCTCGCGGATTTCGACGGTGATGCGCGAGCCGTCGTCGAGCATGTAATCGCATTCGAAGGCGCCGGATTCCGTGCCGGTGGCGATGCGTTCAGTCATGGCCTGGCGGAAATTCTCCTGCTGGTCGGGCGCCACGAACTCCCACGCCTTGCGGCCCAGAATCTGGTCTGGAGGTACCTTGAGCAGGCCGCAGACCGCCTGGTTGAAGCGCCGGATCATGCCCTCGCGATCGGTCTCCTCGAAGGCGATGGGCGCGCGGTCGAACAGGTCGCGGTAGCGCTGCTCGTTGTCTTTCACCTCGCGCTCGCGCTTGCGGAGAAGGTAAGCGGCATCTTCAATCTGTTGAGCCAGGTCGGAAATCTCGTCGGAACCCCCGCGGAAGGGCTCGAGCGGCAAGCCGTGCGCCAGCCGGCGGGCGTTCTCCGAAACCGCGGCGATGCGACGGGAAAGCCGCCCGGCCACTACCAGGTTCATGAACAGCGCGCCCAGCGGACCGAGGATCCCGCACGCCATCAACGTGCGAAAAAGCCGCTGGCGAGCGACTTCACGCTGTCCGACGGCGGTGGCAAACTTCCTCTCCTGCTCGTCGCTGAGCGTTTCTACCGCGGCGAGCGCCGCGGTCATGGCGGCCTTGGCGTGGGCGAGGCGAGCCGGCGCGGTGGCGGGATCGGGGGCCGACTGCCGCAAGGAATTCAGGGTCGAAAGCTCCTGACTGGCGTCGCGCCGAAGATCGGCTACGGGTGCCTCATCGGGTGTGCCGGCAGCCAAAACCGCGACCCGGTTCAAGGAATTGTCCGCGGTTTGACGCGCCTGGTCGAATGCTGCCGCGTAAGGCCGCTCGCCGGTGGTCTGGTAGGCGTTGGCGTCGGCCAACGCGCCGCTCAGCGAAACACGTAATTGCGATAACGCCGCGCGCGAGTCGTAGAACCGGACGATTCCCCGGTCCACGGAAGCCACGTCGCCTTCTACCCCGTAGATCGCAAAAATGGCGATGACCAGCGCGGAAAGCGGGACGGTAAGCACAACCACGCCCTTGGAACGCAACGATAGCCGCGTCCACCGCGCCGGCGCCTTTTTCGACCCGATGCCGCCATCGACCATGGTGATGTTTCATTTTACGGCGGCAGGTACCCCTACCCGCAAGGAAATGCACCAACGATAGCAGTTATGTGTACCCGATTATTACAGATTCGCGCTGCCCGTTATCCCGCGAACACGCGCCCTCTCGCCCATGTGCTATCACTAGAACTGAATGGATCGCATCGGGCGCTACAAGATCGTCAGGGAGCTCGGGCGCGGCGCCATGGGCGTGGTGTATCACGCCATCGATCCCAACATCGGCCGTCCCGTTGCCATCAAGACCATAAACCTCGGTGCTGTGCTGAATCCCGAAGAGCAGGAGCGGATGCGCGAGCGCCTGTTCCGCGAGGCTCGCTCGGCGGGCATTTTGTCCCATCCCGGAATCGTCACCATTTACGACGTGGAACAACAAGGCGACCTGGCGTACATCGCCATGGAGTACGTCGATGGCCCGACTTTGGATCAGTTGCTTTCGCAGCCTGAGCCCATGAAGCCGGACAAGATGTTCAGTATTCTAGCGCAGACGGCGGTGGCGCTCGACTACGCGCACGGCAAGGGCATCGTCCACCGCGACGTCAAGCCGGCCAACATCATGATCGCGGGCAATGGAACGGCCAAAATCACCGATTTCGGCATCGCCAAGATTACCGCCTCGGAGCAGTTCACCATGACGGGCTCCATCGTCGGCACGCCGCACTATATGTCTCCGGAGCAGGTGCAAGGGCAGGCGGTGGATGGCCGGTCCGATCAGTTTTCGCTGGCGGTGATCGCGTTCGAGATGCTAACTGGTGAAAAGCCGTACACGGGTGAGCATTTGACTACCGTGGTGTACAAGATTGTCGCCGAGGAACCGCCTTCGCCGCACCGCATCAACGCCACCCTGGGAAACGGCATCGAAGCCGTCTTGCACAAAGGTCTCGCGAAAAAGCCCGAGAACCGCTACGCCTCCTGCACGGAGTTCACGGAAGCGTTGGAGCAGGCGTGCGCCGCGAGCAAGGGCTGGCAATCGCTTCCCCGCGGGGGCAGTCTCAACGCCCCCACCGTGGCCGATAAAAATCTCGGGGCAGCCGCGCTGCCTCCCAGCCGGCGCCCCCATCCGGCCGACCTCACCGCGAGCAGCACCACCGAGCGCGCCCCGCGCGAGCGCACCGGCTTTCTGCCGTTCCTGGCCGCGACTCTGATGGCTGCGGGGTTGTTGGCGGTGGTGGCGTGGGAAGTGAAACCGACGTGGCTCACCAATACCTTTGGCTCCGCACCGAAAATCGTGCGCCAGGCGGACTCGGCTTCGAAGGCGCCGGTACCGACGCCCGCGACAACTCCGGATACGTCGTCCGCTTCAGCCTCGATTCCACCGCCGATATCGACTCCGGCGCCGCCGCCCACCGTAACGCCGCCCGAAAAAAAGCCTAGCCCCATGCCGGCGGCCGTAGATACCAACCCGCCCCTCGTCGAAAAACCGGCTGCGCCGGAGGTCGCCGAGGCGCCGGCCAAAACCGTGACCAGGCGCTCCCCCGCCCGCCTGGTGGCCGGGCCGCAACAACTCGCCGTGACCAGCAGTCCGAAGGGCGCGGTGGTCACCCTGGATAGCGAACCCGATACGGCGTGCACCACACCGTGCATGTTGGACGCCAATCCCGGCCACCACACGCTGGAGTTTGTGAAATCCGGCTTCGACGTGGAGCGGCGCGAAGTGGAAGTGGGATCGAGCGCGGTGGAACTCCCGGCGGTAGTCTTGCACTCCAGGCAGGGCACGCTGATGTTGACCAGTTCCCCCGCGGGCGCTTCCGTGATGGTGAACGGCAAACGGCAGACCCAGGTGACTCCGGCGCAGATTCCGCTGGCTCCCGGTTCGTACTCCATCACGGTGGAGTGGAAAGACGGCAAGAAGGCCACCCGCACGGTGCAGGTGAAGGACGGAATCAACTTCGAAAAGTTCGTGATGGAGCAGTGACTCACGTCAACGCCGCATGCGGTGGCTTCCGGCGATGTCTCGGAACCTGCTGTTTTTGGGGCGCGGCCGAACCAGGAGGGTCACAGATCCCCCGGGGGTGACATCATCCGATGACCGCGCCAGCTTTCGCCAGCGCCGCTTCCACTTCGTCTTTGCCAAGATCGGTGCTGATGAAGAGTTCCTGCCGCGCGCCGGCGCTGAGCGCGATCCCTTTCCAGCCATTTTGCGTCGGCACCGTAATGCGCATGCGGACCTTGCCGCGCGCATCGCGGACGGGCCGGATTACGCCGGGAATCACCGAGCGGATGGCCGGATTCGCAGCCAGCAGCGTTTCCAGAATGTCGCGCACGCCATCGATGATGCTGTGCTCGATCTTGAGCCGGTCTTTGGCGGTTCGCAGCCGCATCTATTGTCCGCCGCCCCGCAGAGGAACGAACCGGCAGAAGGTGGCCACTTCGTAATCGATGCGTGCGCCACGCTTCCGCACTACACGAAGTTCCTGGTCCTCCGAAATGTCTACCGGAATCACCAGGCACCCGGGATCGTCCAACTGCTCGAGCAGCGCCACCGGGATTTCGGGCGCCGCGGCCGCCACCGAAATCGCGCGGTACGGTGCGAGTGGGGGATGACCGAACCAGCCGTCGCCATCGATGACGGTGATATTGCCGTCGCGGCCGGTGCGGCGCAGGTTCTCGCGCGCCATTTGGGCCAGTTGGGGAATCAGTTCGACGGCCACCACGCGCGCGGCCAGGTTTCCGAGCACGGCGGCGGCGTAACCACAGCCGGCGCCGACCTCTAACACGGTTTCGTTCCCCGTCAGTTGAAGCACCTCGGCCATGAGTGCGGTCATGTACGGCTGGGAAATCGTCTGGCCGTGGCCGATGTGGATCGGGCCATCCAAGTACGCTCCCACGCGCGATTCCGGCGGCACGAATTCCTCGCGCGGAATTTCATTCATCGCGTCCAGCAGGCGCCGGTCGCGAATGCCGCGGCGCCGCAATTGCGCTTCCACCATGCGCCGGCGTTCTGTTGCCCAATCCGGTATCACGGGCCCTCAATCCTATAATAGCTGTGATGACTCATCAGGTTACGCTGATCCCCGGAGACGGAATCGGACCCGAAGTGGCGGAAGCGACGGCGCGCGCCGTGGACGCCACCGGAGTGAAAATCGAGTGGGAACGCGTCGAGGCCGGAGTGCGCGCGCTAGCCGAGCACGGGCAACTGATCCCCGACGATGTTTTTGCGTCACTGGAAATGACTCACGTAGGGCTCAAAGGACCCACGGCGACCCCCATTGCCGGCGGCCACCAGAGCATAAACGTGGCGCTGCGCAAAAAGCTGGGACTCTACACCAATTTCCGCCCGGTGCGCATGCTGCCCGGCCTCAAAACGCGATTTCAGGATCTGCCCATCGACCTGGCCATTTTTCGCGAGAATACCGAGGATTTATATTCCGGACTGGAACACGAGGTGGTGGCGGGCGTGGTGGAGAGTCTCAAAATCATCACCCGCCAGGCTTCCCTCAAGATTGCGCGCGCGGCGTTCGAATACGCCCGCAAAGCCGGACGGCACAAAGTCTCCGCCATCCACAAGGCCAATATTATGAAGCTCAGCGACGGCCTGTTTCTCAAGTGCTGCCGCGAAGTGGCGGCGGAGTTCAGCGACATCGCGTACAACGAATTGATCGTGGACAACGCCTGCATGCAACTGGTGATGCGGCCGGAGACCTTCGATGTGCTGGTGCTGCCGAACCTGTACGGCGATATCATCTCCGACCTGACCGCGGGGCTGGTAGGCGGCCTGGGTATCGTGCCCGGCGCCAATATCGGCGACCATCACGCCATCTTCGAAGCGGTCCACGGCACGGCGCCCGATATCGCCGGCAAGGGCCTGGCAAATCCGACGGCACTGATGCAATCGGCGGTCTTGATGCTGGAGCACCTGGGCGAGCGCCAGGCTTCCGTGCGTCTCAAAAACGCCATCCACGCGGTCTATGCCGAGGCGGAGCACCTGACCGGCGATGTGGGCGGAAAAGCATCGACCGTGGAATTTACCGACGCGGTGATCCGTCGATTGGCATAGGGCCGGGTGAATCGCCCAGATCGATCAGGCAGCCTACATAACCGTCGAAGCTGCCGTCCCGGCGGAATTTGGGCGCGCCCTTGCCCAGCACCCAGCGGTACACGCCATCGTACCGGCGCAGGGGCGCCTCGGACGTAAATGGCACGTGCGTATCGAAAGCGCGGCGCGATTCCTCCACCACGCGCTTGCGATACTCCGGGTGAACCAGGCTCGCCCATCCCTTCACCTGTTCCTCTTCCGCGGTGCGGCCCGAAAAATCCAGCCAGGCTTGATTGACAAAAACACAGGCGCCATCGGAGCGCGTATAAAGCAGAGGAACCGGGGCGAAGTGCGCGATTCCCCGAAAACGGTCCTCCGTCTCGCGCAACGAGAGCTCCGACTCCAACGCGAGGGAAGCGACAAGCCGCAGTTCCATCTTTCCAGAGAGGATGGCGGCCAACCCCGCCAGCGCGCGTACGTCGGCAGCCGAAAAATCGGGCCTCGGCTCCCGTCCGGCAATCACCAAGACGCCGAACTGCACGCCCGTCGTCGAGCGCAGAAGGGCGGACGCGGCGAAACGTAAGTCGCGCAGATCGGTTCCCGCAGGCAAATCGCGAGCCGAGTCGCGAACGACCTGGGGTTCGCCGAGCAGGTTATCGAGCCGCAGCGCCCCCAGGCAGGCGGCATACTCGGTCCCGGTTCCGACGCGCGCCACCACGTGGTTTCCATGGCCCAGAAGCGCCACATAAGCTACCGGCACGCGGAACAGGTATTCCACCAATGCCGTCAACCGGCGGAGTTCGGGATGCTCCGGAGCCTCCAAAATGCCATGAAGATACAAACTGCTATCGGGTCGAGCTGAATCCAACGCGGCAACCATACCTGCCATTTCTCTATCTCTCTATCGTCTGACCATCTGCAAACTTGAACGCATTTGGGATCGCTCTAAGGTACTTGCCCAGTCCCGCCGATTAGATAGGCAGGCAAGTTGTGATCTCGCTGAAGAACAGTCTTCCGGACGACGGCGCCGCGGTGGAAACTCTGCTCCGCGTGGTGCGCCTGTTGCTGACTGGCATCGAGCAACATGCCATCGAGGGCGATCCGGACGACCGGGACGGGTTCCGCACGAGCATCGCCGAAGTGACCGGCCGGCTGGACGGGGATTGCAATGCTTCCGAGTTGCTCGTGCACATCGGCTCCACGCTGCACATGCTGGAGGATTACAATCGCCGCACCGCCCGCTTTCTGCGGCGTCCGGCGGGCGAATGGCAGGCGGCGGTGACCATGTTGATCTCGGCCATTGTCAACCTCAACGCCGACACCCCGGAGAAAACCGCCCGGTTGCGGGAAATTGCCGGGCGCGTGCGGTCCGCGGCAAGCGCGGAAGAAGCCCACAAGATCCGGCTGCAACTGGTGGAATCCCTCACCGAACTGCAGCTTGATACCAGGCGGCAGAACGATGCGGAAACCGCCGCGGCGCCCGAAGCTGGATTGGCGGGATTCGCCAGCCGTTCGCAGGCCGAAGAAGCCCTTGCCGGAGCCTGGCAATCGGACCCGCCCGGTTACGTGGCGGTGATAGCGGTGGAGCGGCTGCGAATATTCAATATGCGATTCGGACACTCCGTGGGGGACGAGGTCCTGCGCTTTTACGGCGAATTCCTGCGCGCCCGATTACGTCCTGGCGACCAGATCTTCTACTGGAGCGAGGCGGTGCTGGTAGCGCTGCTGCCTCGCGCCAATCGCCTGGAGATCGTACGCGACGAGGTCGCCCGGTTGATGGACGCACGCTGCGAACACACCGTACAGACGGCATCGCGAACCGTCCTGCTGCCCATCACCGCCCGCTGGACCGTGTTTCCGTCAATAGCCGCCCCGCGGCTGCTGATTCACAAGATCGATGCATTTGCCAGCCATGGGAAGGCATCGCCGGCAGCTTAATCCCCGAACGCTGCCTTGGGCTCACCCAAATGCAGCGCCTCGAGCACGCCCTTCCACTTGCGCAGCACCAGTTCCGCCAGGTTCAACAGCAGCGCCAGCGCCAGCAGTCCCGGCCAGATCTCCATGGTCGCCCGGACGCTCCGCTTGCCGGCGTCGAATGCCTGCCGCGGCGTGGGATTGTACCGCCCGCCGGTCGCCGAGGCGATCTCCCGCAGCAGCGCCGTGTTGTTCCCGTATTCCGTCATTTCATCTTCCTGACGATAGAAGCCGACTTCCGGGAACGTGCGCGAATCGGCCACCGGGCGCACGCGGAACAGGCCCTGATTCTGACCGATGGCGAGATGGCCTCGATAATGTCCGGCCGCCACCTTGTCCACCTTCAGCGGCGCCTGAAATCCATTCGGACCGAGCGCATAAATATCGGGAGTCTTGGCCGGGTCCTCCATGCCGCGCGCCAGGCGATATTCCACCACCAGCTCGTTATTGGCGCGGTCGAAATCCGCGGTAGCTTCGCTGACCGGCGCATGCGGCAGAAGATCGCGCGAAAGGTTGGTCCACAAGCGGTCGAACCCCGGCCAGTTGACCCAATTCGCCGCCCAGCGATTTTTGGCGTCCGAGGTGAACACCGCGCTGCGGCCCAGTCCGTATTGCCAGACCACCAGTAGCGGGTCGTCCTTGTCGGCTTCCACCAGATCGTCGGCCGTCGGCCGCGCCTGGAACCTCACGTAGCCTTTCAACGGCGGCGCGCTCTCCATCCCCACGCCGTCCAAAATCTGCGATTGCTTCAGGACCTTCGCCACGATCGGCTTCTCCACCGCGGTCGATCCCGTGTGCTCCTCCACGTCGCGGAGCAGAATCTGTTCCAGTCCCGAAGGCTCGTTCAGGAAGTACGATTTGCCTTGTGCCGACTCCGCCACTTTCTCCAAAAATGCGCGGTTCACATCCTGCCCCAGCCCCACCGTCGAAATGGTGACGTGGTTGGTAACCGCCTCTTTGGTGAGGTTCATGGTGTCGCCTTCCTCGGAAATGCCGTCCGTCAACAGCACGATGTGCTTGTATGCGGCCGATTGCCCCACGATCTTCTGGTACGCCTCGGTGAGCGCCGGCGCGATCTGCGTGCCGCCATCGGGCGTGATACCGGCGATGAGGCGCTTGATGGCCGCGCGGTCATCGGCTTTCCGCAGGTTGACGGCCCACTGGAAAGAGTTATCGAAGATCAGCACCCCTACCATGTCGATGGGCCGCAGATTTTCCACCACGCCGATAGCCGCGAGGCGCGCCAGTTCGATCTTCCTGCCTTCCATGGAGGACGATTTGTCGATGATGAGAACCACCGCCGTGCCTTCGGGCGACCGCGGCGGGGCGAGTTTGGCGGGCAGGGCACGCTCCAGCGCGTCCTCGGGCTGGCCTTTTTTCTCGACGTAAATGTTGTGCTCGCCGGCAATCCACAGCAGTCCGCCGCCGGCTTTTTCGAAATCCTCCAGCGCCTCTTTGCGGGCTTGCGGAATCGACTCCATGTCCCAGTTGTTGATGGCCACAATCTGGTAATCGTCGAGCTTGTCGGGGATGCCGCCCGGCGAGCGCACTACTTCGAATTGATTCGATTCGAGCGTGCGCACCAGGTGTTGCTCGCTCTCCGGGGGATCGTGCGACACCAGCAGGACGCGCGGCTGCCGCAGGGTAACGGCATCCTCGAAGCGCGTCTCGCCCAGGTCGCCGGCGGAAATCCTGCCCGCCAGCGCGATCGCTCCCACGGCGTTCACGGTAGCTTGCAAGCGCAAATGGTTGACGCCCGCCGCCAGCGGGACGCTGCTCGATCCGATGGTCTTGCCTTCGGCGGTCATCTCCACTTTGGCGGTGGTGGCGCGGGGCGATTCCAGCGTCACTTCCACCGGAAAATGTTCGCCGCTGAATACCAGCCCGGGAAATCCGACCGATTCCAGCATCAGGCCGGGTTTGGCATGTCCCGCGAGCGGCACGGTATCGATGGGAATTCCGAGCGCCTGCGCCTGCCAGATGGCGCGCGCCACGCTGCCCAGATTTTCATTGCCATCGGAAGCCAGCACGATGCGCGGCACCATGCCGGCGGGTATGGCGGCCACGCCATCGCGGATGGCTGCTTCCAGATTGGTGCCGTGGCCGGGCGCGGCAGCCGTGTGCCGCAACTGCCAGCCATCTTTGGCATGCTCATCCGCGGAAGCCGGCCGCGTCACGCGCGCGAACGGGACGACGCGGGTCCAGTGACGCCCGCGTGCTTTCTCCATCTTGTCGGCATACTCCGACTCGTACTTGAGATCCTGCGCGGTCACGCTCTGGGAGGTGTCGGCCAGAAAAGCCACGGCAACTTTCGTCTGGTACACCGTCACGATCGGAACGGAAAGCGCCAGCAGGATGCAGAACAAGGCGCCGGCTTTTAGCAGAAGTGCGGGACGCCGGGCAGACGAACGCCATTCCCATGCTGCCCAGGCGATGGGTAGGAGGGCCAGCGGCAGCGCCCAGGGATGCTCGAAGGTCATGCGCCACCTTTCCAGCGATTCCAGCCGGCTGAAAGCCGGCCGCGGGCTCGAGTGCCCGCCCTGCTTTGCCGGGTCATCGCCCCACCTCGGCGGGCATTCTTCGCTCGCGCGGCGCGAATCTGGCCGCGCGGAATCGCCCGTACATCAGCCACTCGATCAGCAATCCCGCGCCGCCCAGCAGCGCCAGCCACGGCCAGATGTCCGACACATGTTCCAGCACCACGCTGAACCGCGGGATGCCGTGGTGCGCATTGGCAGGCGGATCCCACCGGCTGTCCCACAATTGCGGCAGGGTCAGCGTGTACATATACTCATGGTCTCCTGCGACGACCCGCACCGAACCGGGTGAGCCGGCGAAGAAATCCAGGGTCTTGTCGCGCAAAGTGAATGGCACGCCCGTGCCGTCCCCGGTGGTCACTCTCACATCCTTCGCCGCGACGCCGTCTTCCACTTCGAGCTTTACCGTCCCCACGCTGGCGCTGCCCACTTCCGAACGCATGAAGATCTCGGGCGACACCCAACGCAGCAGGTTGGCAAAGAGCAGCGGCCATGCCAGTTCGTAGCGCAGAGGGGAAAGCGCCGGATGGAAGCCGAGCACCACGATTTTCGGCTTGCCCGCCCGCGCCGCGATCACCGGACCCGCATCGACATCCCCAATTGCATCCCCGTCGGGAACGTCGAACACCGACACCTTCTCGAGCTTGAAATCTTTGGCACGCAGGCCGGCGGCCGCGGGGTGCCCACTGTCCCAATGTCCGAACGGGACATTTTCCACGGTCTTCTTCACGGCGATCGGCGACCCGTCGGCGGGAGGCGCGATCCAGATGGAATCCGCCGTGGGCCGCTGCGGCGGCACGAACCGGTCGAGAATCACCAATCCGGCGTCGCCGGCCCGGTACTCCGACGGCTTCCGGTATACCGCGGTCAAGCGAGGGGTAGCCGAGAGCACCGGGCGCAGCAACTCCGGCTGGTCGGAATACACCGTGACCACCAGGCGCGGCTCGGCCGGCAACTCCAATTCGGTCTGGTCATCGGCCGGAAAGGCATCGTGCGGCGTCATGATCACGTCCATGATTCCGGAGGCAGAGGTCCGGTACTCGAAGGTGGTCTCGGCGTCGCCGCCGGCCGGCAGGGCGAGCGCCTGCGCGGCGATGGGGACGCGCGTTTCGGCGTTAGGCGGTCCGTAGTCGAGCCGCAAATTGACCTCGCGCGCGCGCGTTCCGTAATTGTGCGCCGACACGTAGATTTGCCAAACATCGGGATCCGTGGCGGACCGGCGCAGGCCCACCTTTCGCAATCCCGCGTTCTCAACCGTGTCCGGGACCAGGAGCACGCGCAAATTCCGCGGCGGCGGGGCGGCTCCGGCTTCGCGTTCGGCCATGCGGCCCGTGCCGATGAATGCGATTTCGCCCGCGGTGCGGCCATCCTGCCCCTGCGCGTGGCGCGCGAACGCCAGCGCCTGATCGAGATTCAACGCGGTAGATCCGGGTTGCGACGCCAGAATGGCGGCTTCCACTTTGCGATGGTCCGGCTCGAAGGGTGTGGCGGGAGTGGCCAACGCGTCGGCCCGCACCAGCATTACACGGTCGCGCGCGGGCAGCGCGTTCAGGTAATCGCGCGCCATTCGGCGGGCGGTGTCCATCAGGGTATGATTGCCCGACCGCGCCGCCATCCAGGCTGACGTGTCGAGCACGATGACGTGATCGCGTCCTGCCGCGGCCGGCGTGCCGAAACGCATTTGCGCCAGCGCCAGGATCAGCAGCGCCATGCTCACCAATTGCAGAATGAGAGACCATGGCTGATTGATATGCCGCCGGCGCGCGGCGACCGTCGGTTGTTCGGCCGCCACCCAGAAGCGCAAGGTGGAAACCACCTGCTTGCGCCGCGAGCGGTCCAGAAGATAGAGCGCGATGGAAACGGCCGACACGGCGCCGAAGACGCCGAGCATTTGCACGATCGAGAGATTCAGAAAATACATGGAGCACCTCGAATCTCCCCGTCTGCGTGCTCTGCGCCTCTGGGTGAAACCCAAAAACTGTCTCTCACCGAGACGCAGAGAACCGGAAACGCGGGGTGGGACAATCCGCGCCTCATGCGATGCCCCGCATGCGAATCAGGTCGCCGAAGATCACGCTTTCGAGGGCTTGCGAAGTCGACACCCCCGCATAGCGGCCGCCGCTGCGGTGCGCCATGGTCTGAACCATGGCCGAATATTCTTCGAAGGCGTGGGTGTACCGCCGCCGCGCCTGGTCGTCGAAATCCAGTTTGAGAGCCGTGCCTGTCTCGGCATCGCGCAGTTCGAGCTCCCCGGTCCACGGCGGTGTGCGGTCTTCGTCCGCCCAGATCTGCAAGAGCATCAATTCGTGGCCAAAGTCGGCCAGATACTGCAAGGCGCGCTCGCAGCCGCGGTCGTCCAGGAAATCCGAGATGATCACCACCAGCCCCCGCTGCGAGTAGACCCCGATCAACTCGCGCGTCACCGCCAGAAAATCGCTCGGGCCTTCGGGCGCCAGCGCGGCGATCCGGTCCATCACGCCCGGGAAGCGATGCCTGCCGCCGCTCGACGGGATGCGGTGCCCCAGGCGATTCGAAAATCCGTGTACTTCGATCGCATCCAGCCGCACCAACCCGACATAGCACAGCGAAGCCGCGAGTTTCCGCGCGTATTCGAACTTGCCGCCGTCATATGCCGTCATGGATGCGCTCACATCCACCAGCATCCGCACGGGAACCCGGGGTTCCACCTGAAACATTTTCAGAAACAGTTTTTCCAGGCGCAGATAGGCGTGCCAGTTCACGGCGCGCAAATCGTCGCCGTAGTGGAAATTGCGGTGGTCGAGGAATTCCTGGCCCGCGCCCGGCAGGCGCGAGCGGTTGTGACCGCCCACAAGGCCGGGGAACGATTTCTGCCAGTGAATGGTTAACCGTTCGAGTTTCTCCAGAAACTCGCGGTCCAACAACGGTGCGGCGGCCATACGCTTCCTACGCGACGGCGGTTTGCGCGGTTACGCTCTTGATCACCGCGGCCAGTACGGTTTCCGGAGTCTGGCCGTCGGCGTGAGCGTCGAAGTTCAAAATAATCCGGTGGCGCATCACCGATGCCGCCACGGCCTGGATGTCTTCCACGGCCAGGTGTACGCGCCCGTGCATCAGCGCCCGCACCCGGCCGCATTCCACCAGCGCTTGCGCGCCGCGCGGCGAACTGCCGTAGCGAACGTATTTCCGCGCCATCTCGTGCGCTTCTTTCTGCTCCGGCTGGGTGGCCATCACCAGCTGGATGGCGTATTCCTGGACATGCGGGGCCACCATCACTTCGCGGCACACCGAGCGAACTTCGAGAATGGTATCGCGGTCCATCACCGCGACGGGCGTTTCCTCTTCCCGCTGGATGGTGCGCTCCACGATGCGATTCAGTTCGGCGTGCGACGGATAGACCACCAGAATCTTCATCAGGAAGCGGTCGAGTTGCGCCTCGGGCAACGGATAGGTGCCCTCCATCTCGATGGGATTCTGCGTCGCCATTACCAGGAACGGCCGGTCGAGCTCGTGGGTCGTGGTACCGCTGGTGACCGTGCGCTCTTGCATGGCTTCGAGCAGCGCCGATTGGGTTTTCGGCGTGGCGCGATTGATTTCGTCCGCCAGCACCAGGTTGGCGAAGATGGGACCTTGTTGAAAGCGCTGGGTCTTGCGCCCGTGCTCCTCGGTTTCCACGATGATGCTGCCCACGATATCGGCAGGCATCAGATCGGGCGTGAACTGAATGCGGGAATATTTGAGCGAGAGCGTGCGGGCGAGGGTTCGAAGAAGAGTAGTCTTCCCCAGGCCCGGAACGCCCTCCAGGAGCACATGTCCCCCGGCCAGCAGACAAATGAGGACGCCTTCGACTACATCGTCCTGCCCTACGATGACTTTGGCGATTTCGCGGCGCACGGATGCGAGCCGGTCCACCGCTGACTTGACGGTACCTTCGGTTGCCACTTAGCTATTGTAGTGCAGTCAGGTGTTTGTTGTAGGACCGCGGGGAAACGCAGAAAAATCGAAAGAGCGGGACTATACTTCGGAGCGGACGCCGGCATGTTCACCGATCCGGCCGGCCAGGACGTTCAGCACGTCGGCCATCTCGCCGATTGCCCGCCGTGCCTGCCGCGGCGCGGCCGATTTCGTCAACCGGTACCAGCCCTGCATCAGGCGATAGTCGAGAACCAGCAGCCGGTACTCCAGTTTTTCCAACTCCAGGCCGGCGGCGTGATCCAGCAGGTAAGTCAGCAGACGATAATCGCGGTCGAGCGCCTGGCTCAGCGGGTCCAGTTCCACCGCGTCCGGCAGGTTTTGCTGGACTGCAACGTAACTAAAGCCGCTGGCAGCGGGCACAGTCTGCTCCGCGGAACGGCGCAAGAGCAGGAGGCAGCTATATCGAAACCAATAAATGAAAAGCGCCAGCGAGAATGTGATGATTAGTACGGTTGCGATCATCGGCGGCTTCGTCGCTCCACAAGTACTGGGTAAACCATGACGAGCATACCATCACCTGGAGGTGGATGCAATAGATTTTTAACGCGATTTCACAAGCCGGCGATTGCGTTTTCGATCTCTTTACCCGGGTACTCATAGTCCTGCAATTTTCCGGATAAGTAGCTCTCGTAAGCGGCCATATCGAAGTGGCCGTGGCCGCTCAGCCCGAAGAGGATCGTCTTTCCGCGCCCCTCCTGGCGAGCCGCCAGAGCTTCATCTACAGCCGCGCGGATGGCGTGCGACGATTCGGGCGCCGGCACGATGCCTTCGGCGCGGGCGAATTGCAGAGCCGCGTCGAAAACCGGCAGTTGCGAGTAGGCCTTTGCCTCGATGTGTCCCTGGTGGAGCAGGTGGCTGATCAAGGGCGACGAGCCGTGATAACGGAGGCCTCCGGCGTGGATGCCGGGCGGCACGAAATCGTGCCCCAGGGTGTACATCTTGATTAGTGGAGTCAGTTTCCCGGTATCCCCAAAATCGTAAGTGAAATGTCCCTTGGTCAGGCTCGGGCAGGCCGCCGGTTCCACCGCCACAATGCGCGGCCCCTTACCTGAGAGCCGGTCGAGAACGTAAGGCAGCGCCAACCCGCCGAAATTACTGCCGCCGCCGAAGCACCCCAACACCACGTCGGGCTCCTCGCCGGCCATTTGCATTTGTAATTTCGCCTCCTGGCCGATCACGGTCTGGTGCAGCATGACGTGATTGAGCACGCTGCCGAGGGCGTAATTGGTATCGGAGTGCGTGGCAGCGTCTTCCACCGCCTCGCTGATGGCGATTCCCAGGCTGCCGGGAGAATCCGGCGCGGCGGCGAGCACGGCGCGGCCGGAATTGGTGTGATCGCTGGGGCTGGCGAAGACTTCCGCGCCCCAGGTGTGCATCATCATGCGCCGGTAGGGCTTCTGGTCGTAGCTGATGCGCACCATGTAGACCGTGCATTCCATGTCGAAGAGCCGGCAGGCGAGCGCCAGGGCGCTGCCCCATTGTCCGGCGCCGGTTTCTGTCGCCAAACGCCTGATACCGGCGCGCTTGTTGTAATACGCCTGCGCTATCGCGGTATTGGGTTTGTGGCTACCGGCCGGGCTGGTGCCTTCGTACTTGTAATAGATGTGCGCCGGTGTATCGAGCGCGCGTTCCAGCCGGCGCGCGCGATAGAGCGGAGTGGCGCGCCACAGGCGATAGATATCCATCACTTCGCCTGGAATATCGATGAGCGGCTTGGGCGAGAATTCCTGCTCGATCAATTCCATGGGGAAGATCGCTGCCAGGTCTTGCGGTCCGATGGGCTGGCGGGTTTGCGGATTCAATGGCGGGCTCAGCGGCTCCGAAAGCGAAGGGAGCACATTCACCCAGGCGGTGGGAATCTGGCTCTCGGTTAGAAGGAATTTGCTCGGTTCGTGCATGGGGAAGGCTTACGGTATCACGAAACGGGCGTAAGAGCCGCTATCATGGTTCGAGATGGATCCACGCCGCATGTGCCCGAACTGCCGGGCATTCATTACCGACAAAGACAAAATCTGCCCCTACTGTAACGAGGCGGTAGGTCCGCGCTATGCCGAACGCGCCCGCGCCGCCGATATCATTGGCGGATTCATCCCCCAGGCGCGCTTCAACACGATGCTGATCCTGCTGATCAACTCCGGCTTTTTTGTGGCGACCGCGATTCTTTCCATGAAGTTGGGATCCGGGGGATTCGGGGATATCAACCAAAACGTGCTGGCGGCGTTCGGAGCCAAGGTCCCCCTGCCGTATCTGGAGAGTCCGCTGAGCGAGTTTCACGGCCAATGGTGGCGGTTGGTGACGGCCGGATTTCTGCACGGCGGGCTGCTCCACATCGCCATGAATTCCTGGGTGCTTTTCGATCTTGGGGCGACCGTGGAAGCGATCTATGGCGCGGCGCGCATGTGGGTCATTTATTTCCTCGGCTCGGTAGCGGGATTTTACGCCAGCACCCTCTTCAGCCCGCACCTTTCCATCGGCGCTTCGGCCGGACTCTGCGGCCTGCTTGGCGCCATGATCGCTCTCGGCGTGCGGCACCGCACTCCAGCCGGCGCCGCCATCCGGGGGATGTACATCCGCTGGGCGGTTTACCTGTTGATTTTCGGCCTGATCCCGTATTTTAGCGTCGATAATTGGGCTCATATAGGCGGAATGGTCGCCGGATTCGTCATTGGATATATGGCGGAAACTCCTCGCGCCGGCGGTCCGATGGAGACCATGTGGCGGGTGGCATCATGGTTGTGCATCGTCTTAACCGTGGTTAGTTTTCTAAAGTGGTGGTTGTGGTTCAGCCATCTGCCGAATATCATGAGCTTATGAGCGTGCGGCGATTGGTGTTGGCATTCGTGTTCGCAGGCTGTCTGGCATTTGCCGCCGATAAGCATCCCAAGCCCCTGAAAGTACAAAAACACGCGGTTCACACTCCAAAAACCGAAAGCCGGGGCAAAGAGGGATCCAGGGCTGTCGTCCACAAACCGCCCAAGATCTCCAAACACAAGGTTTCCACACCCAAGATCGCCAAACACAAGCCCACGAAATTCAAGAAGCAAAAGGCATAGTTTGGACATGTTTCGCAATTTGTTTCTGGCTACAATCTGCCTGGCGTTTGCTACCAGCGCCGCCGATGTTCCGCGCGCGCCCGTGCTGGTAGAGCTTTTCACTTCCGAGGGGTGCTCGAGTTGTCCACCCGCGGACCGTCACCTCCAGCAACTTGACCGCTATTCGATCGTCCTCAGCGAACATGTGGACTATTGGAATCAATTGGGTTGGAAAGACCGGTTCTCGTCTCCCGAGTACACCCAGAGGCAGGAGACTTACGCCAAAGAGTTTGGCTTGGACAGTCCCTACACTCCCCAGATGGTGGTGGACGGCGCGGCGCAGTTCACCGGGGGCGACACCCGCCGCGCGGCGGTAGAGATCGACAAAGCCGCCAACCGGCCCAAAGCCTCGATTGTTCTGGAGCGGATTGGCAAGGGTGTGCGTGTCGATGTCGAGGACGTCCCGCATGACGCCGATATCTGGCTGGCCCTGGCGGACGAGACTGATGTCAGCCGGGTCGCGGCCGGCGAGAATAAGGGCCGCACCCTGGCGCACGTCGCCGTGGTCCGCAGCCTGCGCAAACTCGGGTATGTAAAGCGCGGCGGTACATTCTCGCGGCACATCGACCTTCCGGACAGCGCCGGCGGCCAACGCGTGGTGGTGTTTCTGCAGGAAGCCGGCCAGGCACGCGTCTGGGGCGCCGCGATGCTCTCCGCGCCGGAAATTTAGAACAGGAGCCAAAGGCCAGGAGCCGGAAGGAAGCGGCACGCGGCTTTTCTTCTGCCTTCTGACTCCCGCCTGCTTGGCTTTCAGAACATTACTTTCATTCCAAACTGGATCTGCCGCGGCGATGTGGCGAGCGTCGTGATCAGTCCCGCCGATGCGTTGACGCTCGTTCCGGAAAAGACGGTGGCGTTGGGCGTCCCGAGATTGGGGTGATTCAGAACGTTGAAAAACTCGGCGCGCAATTGCAGGCTGACCCGCTCCGATAGCGACGTGTTCTTGAACAGCGACACGTCCATATCGGCCAGACCGGGACCGGTGAAAACTCCCCGCCCCAGATTGCCATAAGTCCCCGCCGGCGGCAGGACGAACGCGTTCGGATTGAACCACTGCCCGGCATTGCCCAGCACGACCGGCCCGGAAAACGAGGGCGTGAGCGACGGCCGGTCGGGATTGCGGGTGTCGCCATCGCCCGATCGGTTGGAGCCGATCACCGGCGTAAACGGAAATCCGCTGAGCAGTGTCACAATCCCGTTCAACTGCCAACCGCCGGCGATCTTGCTAGCGGCGCCGCTTGCCCGCGCGAGCCAGTGCTTGCTCGGGCCGAACGGCAACTCGTACCGGCTCGAAATGCTTGCCTGCGACGCCGGATTGAGGGCCGACGGGCCCCAATCGCGGCGTGGATTGCTGAATTGTAGAATCATTTGCGATTGATTCTGCGACTGCGCGCCCGTGAGTCCGGAATTCATGTCGAGATTCTTGGACCAGGTGTAGCTGGCGCGGAGTTCGAATCCGCGGCTCAGCCGATGCAGCGCTTCGGTTTCGAGCGCGTTGTAGCTGCTGTTACCCTCGGTGTACCAGAAGAATCCCGCGCCCAGGTACGGGTTGGGCCGCGTGCCCACCGGAATGTATTGCGCCCCCTCCGCGACGTGGCTTTGATTCGCCGCGGACGCCGGCGCGCCGCTGGTCGCCACCCCGCCCGCCGTACAGCCGGCGGCAGCGTTGCACACCTGCGCCGGAATCGTGTTGGGATCCACGCTCAGCAGTCCGTGGTATCCGAACGCGCCCACGTACGACAGGCGCAGCACTGTGGCCGGGTTGATTTCGCGCTCCACCGAGAGATTCCACTCCTCGACGGTGGGAGTCTTGGCGTTCGCCTGCACGCCTTGCGGAGCATACGTGGTGCAGGGCGCCGGAACTCCCGGTCCGCACGACGGTGGAATCGCCGCGCCGGGCACAATGGGAACGATCGAAGAGAGCGCTCCCGACGCCGTGGCAGCGCCATTGTAAGGCGGGAGCGAATTCAACAGAAAAGCCAGGTCGTCGATGAGCGAATAATAAGTGCCGAAGGCTGCCCGGACAGCTGTTTTGCCGTTGCCGAACGGGTCCCACCCCAAGCCCACGCGTGGACTGAAGAGCTTGACGGCATTATTCTGCGTGAAGACGGAACTCGCTACCCGCGGGGCGGTCTCCAGCACACCATCGGCATCCGGGATGTAGTTGGCGGCCCGTCCGAACGCTTCGTTCCATCCCGTCGTGAATTCCTGGCGGATTCCCAGCCGGACGGTGAGATGGCGCAGCTTTACCGTGTCCTGGACATACCATGCGCCGAACAGGCTGCGCCACCCCAGTTCATTGGCTGAGGGCACCACTTGGAATGTGCTGGCCGTGCCTTGTTCAAACGTCGTCAGGCTGGCGAAGGTGGCCTGACCGAGTTGCCGCGAGGCGGAATCTTCGTTGTCCTGCATCCTCTGAAGCCAGACGCCGGCACTGATCTGATGGATTCCCCGGGAAACCTCGACATTGTCCGTGTATGTGAAGAGATTGCGGCGGTTCCACACGCCGGCGGCATTGTTCGGACCAGCCGCCGTGATACCCGAAAGTCCTGTGGTGGTAACGCCGCCGTTGACGACGATTCCCCCCGGTCCGGCGCCCGCCACGAAATCGAGATTCGCCGGAAATTGCGCCAGCGGGGCGGAATCCAGATTGAACCCGGCGCGCGAAAAACCGAAACGCGCGACATTGAGGACTGTCGGCGAGAAGACGTGGGTCTCGGCAAGGCTCGCCACCTGCATGCGCAACGCCGTGTAAGAACCGAACAAAGGATCGGCCAGGGGAATCAGGCTGTTGCCATCGTCTATGGTGTAGGACGCCGAGAGCGAATCGCGGTCGCTTATGGTATTGTCCAGGCGCGTGGTGCCGAAATCTTCCCGAATGGTCTGCTTGGGATTCTCATAGGCGAATGCCGATCCGCTCGGCTGCCCGTTCGAAACCAGTTCCGGCCCGTTGGCTGCCGGCCAGAAGGAAAAATATGGCTGCATGAACGGAATTGCCTTGGCACGCGCCGACGCGTCCGGAACCACACTCACGCTGCTCAGGGTTTGCGCCTGCCGGAACCCTTCGTAGTTTCCGAACAGAAACAGCCGGTTCATCTTCAGCGGCCCGCCCAGCGCGCCCCCGAACTGATTCTGTCGGAACGGCGGAACGTATGGGGTTTGGGCGAAGATGCTGCGCGAGTCGAAATCGCTGTTGCGCAGGAATTCGAAGAGCGTCCCGTGCGGCGCGTTGGTGCCGGATTGCGTGACCACCGTCACCTGCGCTCCCGACCGTTTGCCGTATTCCGCGCCGTAAGCATCGGTTTCGACGTTAAACTCGCGGACGGCATCGATTCCCAGCAGGTATCCGCTCACACCGCCCGGAGTGATGGCAAGCTGGCTCGAGCCCGTATATTCGATGCCATTCAGCAGCAGCAGGTTATCGGCGGGACGGCGCCCGGCAACGGAGAAAGTATTGCCGTTGCTGGTGCTGGTATTGGCGCTCTTGAGTGCATAATTGATGACGCCGGGGTTGAGCGTCATCAGGTCGTCGAAACTCCGCCCGTTCAGCGGGAGATCCTTCACTTCGCGCTCGCCCACCAATCCGGAAACCGAAGAAGTAGTGGTATTCACCAGCGGCGCTGCTTCCGTGACATTCACGACCTGTGCCAGATCGCCGACCTCCAGCCGCAGATTCACCACCGCTTCCTGCCCCACCACGAGATTGATCCCGCTGCGAACCTGCGTCTTGAATCCAGCCTTCGCGGCCTTCACTTCATACGACCCGATAGACAGCGAGAGGGCTCGAAAACTACCTGTGTCGTCCGTCAGTACGGCCCGCGTCGCTCCGGTTTCCACGTTCTTCAGCGTGACGGACACACCTTTGATTCCGGCGCCCGATGGATCTTCGATTTTCCCCGATATCGCGGCCGTCACCTGGCCGGACGCGGACGGGACGAAGATCGCCAGAACAAGAAACGGGAACAAAAGTGGTCGGGGCACGCGATCATCGTATCATTCCGGGATTGCGTGCCCAAGTCTTAGGCAATGCGAGCGGAAGCGCCCTGGAATTTAACCTTAGCTGCAAAGCGCTGTCTAACCACACCTCTTAACTTATTGTTAAACACTGAACCTACAAGTTATGTGCCTAATTACCTTACTGTAACTTAGAGCCACAGTACTTTCCAGCAGTATTTTTACTCTTGAGAACTAAATTAGTAGCGACTTTCGAAGCCTTCGCGCGTATTAGCCGATAGAGAAAAATATGAAAGCCTGGAAGGCCGCGGCAATCGGATTCGGCATGGTGTTCACCGCAGCCGCATCCCATTCGTCAACCGCCCTCCCGGTGGTGGTTTTCGACTACGCCGGCAGCCCCAGCGATCTCCTGCTCTCCGCGATGAAAGCGGGCCGCTACGCATTCCATCGGGCCGGGATCGAGACCGAATGGACTCTCTGCCACCCGGTCCGCGGCTGTCCCGTGCCGGATCGATACGCGCAGGTGAAGATTCTCGCACGCCCGCTGCCCGGCATGCTCGTATCCCCCAGCGGTTTGGCCGCGACCATCACCTGCGTGCAAAACGAACGTTGCGCCGCTTCCTATATCTTCTTCGACAGGGCGTTCGATTTCGCTCAAGGCCAAGGCGTGCCGCTCGACCTAACCTTGGGGTACGTGATGGCCCACGAGATCGGCCACTTGATGGGGCTCGGGCACCGTCCGGGTGGAATCATGACCGCGGCTTTTAACGCGCACGATCTCGAAAGGGCGGCATTGGGCCAATTGTGTTTTTGCCCCGCCGAGGCACGCGAACTGCGCACGGCCATTCAGCGGTCGCGGATGGCGAGCAATCCCACCGAACGGGTGCGGCAGACGGGCATTCACACCGGAGTTGCCGAATAACTCGTGCCGGGGGCGTGATAACATCCGGCCATATGGCCCAACGTTCCTTCGCCCGACGGGATTTTCTGCGCGGCACTCTCGCGGCATCCACCATCGCCTTGGCGAACGAGCCGGCCGCCGCCGAGTCCCTTCCCTGGTATGAGCGGCCCATGCGCTGGGCCCAGCTGACCCTGGCCGAAAACGACCCAGGCCAGTACGACCTCCGCTTCTGGCTGGACTATTTCCAGCGCACCCACTCCGATGCCGCCTGCCTCAGCGCCGGCGGCTGCGTGGCGTATTACCCCACCAGAATTCCGCTTCACTATCGCAGCCAGTGGATGAAGGATACCGATCCCTTCGGCGACCTGGTCGCCGGCTGCCGCAAACTGGACATGGTGGTGCTGGCGCGCACCGATCCGCATGCCTGCCATCAGGATGTCTACGATGCCCACCCCGATTGGATCGCCGTCGATGAAACCGGCAAACGGCGGCCGCATTGGGCTATGCCGGGATGGTGGGTCACCTGCGCGCTCGGTCCGTACAATTTCGAATTCATGACCGAAGTCACGCGCGAGATTGTGGCTCGGTACCGCCCCGACGGCATTTTCAGCAACCGCTGGTCGGGTTCGGGCATGTGCTATTGCGAGCACTGCCGCGAGAATTTCAGAGCCGCCACGGGATTCGATCTCCCGCGCACACTCGACCCCCAAAATCCCTCCCGCCGGGCCTACATCGAATGGAAGCAGCGCCGCCTGTTCGAACTCTGTGGGGTGTGGAACGAAGCCATTCGCGAGAACAATCCCGGCGGCGCGTTCATTCCCAATTCGGGCGGCGGCGCGCTGAGCGAGCTCGACATGAAAACCATCGGCGAACTGGCTCCGGTGATATTTGCCGACCGGCAGGCGCGCAGCGGTCTTTCGGCGCCCTGGTCGAACGGCAAAAACGCCAAGGAATACCGCGCCACCATGAGCTCAAAGCCGGTGGGCGCGCTGTTCAGCGTCGGCTTCGAGGAGGCCTACCGTTGGAAAGACTCCGTCCAGAGCGGGCCCGAAATCCGCCTCTGGGTGCTCGACGCGATCGCCAACGGACAGCGCCCCTGGTTCTCCAAATTCTGCGGCACCCTTTACGATGAGCGCTGGCTCCCGGTTGTGGAAGAACTCTACAACTGGCACTACCGCAACGAGCGCTATCTGCGCAACGTGGCGCCGATGGCCCGCGTCGCCATGGTCTATTCGCAGCAGACGGCGCATTATTATGGCGGCGAACACGCCCGCCAGAAAGTGGAGGACCATACGCTTGGTTTTTACCAGGCGTTAATCGAAGCGCGCATTCCGTTTGAGATGGTGCACGATCGCCTGCTCGACGCCGCTCACCTCGCGCCGTTCAAGGTGCTCATCCTGCCCAACATTAGCGCCCTGTCCGATGTGCAGTGCCGGCAGATCCGCGAATTTGCGGATCGCGGAGGCAGCATCGTGGCCACCTACGAGACCTCGCTCTACGACGAGTGGGGCGCGCGGCGTCCGGACTTCGGATTGGCCACGCTATTCGGCGCTTCTTACGATGGCGGTCTCGACACGCGCATGATGAACTCCTATCTCCGCCTGGAGACCGATCCGCAAACCGGCCATCGGCATCCTCTTCTGGCTGGACTGGAAGGCACCACCCGCATCATCAACGGCGTTTCGCGCGTTCACACCAGGCCCTCCACCGGCTATCGCAATCCGCCGCTCACGCTCATTCCGTCCTATCCCGATCTGCCCATGGAAGAGGTTTTTCCGCGCCAACCCAAAACCGATATCGCCGAGGTGTATTTGCGGGAAGCCGGCGCCGGACGAGTAGTTTATTTTCCTTGGGACATCGACCGGACGTTCTGGGAAATTCTGGCCGTGGATCATTTCAAGCTTCTGCGCAATGCCGTCGATTGGGCCGCCAACGAGCCGCGGCCGGTTACCGTCAAGGGTCCCGGCGTTTTCGACGTGACGGTCTGGCGCCAGACCGCTTCAATGACCGTACACCTGGTGAATCTCACCAATCCCATGATGATGAAGGGTCCGTTGCGCGAATTCCTTCCCGCGCCGCCGCAGGATGTGGCCATCCGGCTGCCCGCCGCCAGGCAGGTCCGCGCGGTGAAACTCCTGGCGAGCGGCCGCACCCCGGTATTTCTCGAGTCCGGCGGCCAGATTCGCCTGACGGTTCCCGCTATCGGGGACCACGAAGTGATTGCCATCGATTTTTGAACTCACTGGCAGACCAATTGCTACCCCTTGGCGCGTCGATGGCTATTTCAACAACTTCGGGCAAGGATGGGGGCATAGCACCCAAACAACCGGGGCAAAACACACTGTCCGAGATTCTACGCAATCACGCCTTTACCCGCGGCCTTAACGACGCGCAAGTCGATGCACTGGCGTCGGTGGCTTCGAAGGTGGCATTTGAGGAAGGTGAAATCGTTCTGGCCGACCGCGAGCATTCGCGGGCCTTTTTCCTGGTGCTCTCGGGCAGCGTTTCGGTGGAACTCTGCGGGCCCAACTTCAGCGTCTCGGTACAGGCCGTCGGACCCGGCCAAGCCTTTGGCTGGTCGGCACTTCTGAGCGATCACGACACCCTTTTCCGGGTTCGGGCGAGGGAGTTCACCACCGCGGCCCGCCTGGAAGGCGAAGATCTGAAGGCAGCGTGCAGCGCCGATCCACTGCTCGGGAAGGAAGTTCTCCAGCGCGCCCTGGCGGTGGTGGCAGGACGGGTCCGAGCTACCGAAATCCGCTTCGCGGAGATGTGCGGGGTCCGCGTCCATTCCTAAACCGGTCGCTTACACCCGCTTGAGCTCGATTTTTCCCTTCATGGTCTGCCCGCCATCCGAGATCGTGACTTCGCCCGTCATGCTGTCGCCATTCACCGTCAGTGTCACGGTATAGGTGGCGCCATCCGACGGGCTCACGGAGCCGCTGATCTTGTTGCCGTCCATTTTGAGGTTGTCGATGGGCCACTGTTCGTTCTCGTCCTGACCCGCCGTCCCGGTGAGTGTCGACCCGCTCTGTTTCAGGATCAGGAACGCGGGGTTGGGATCTCCCGCCGGCCCGTTCGGTCCCATCACCACGAAAGTGCCCGACCATTTACCTGTGACATCGGCGGCAGCGGCCGCCGTGGCAAGTGCGAATACCAGCAGGATACATGCTAGGAGTTTCACGCGAGTTTTCCTTCTTCGAACTACCTTATCGCATGTCCTTGCGAAAGGCGTGCCGGTTTACCCAGCCGCAACGTGGATCTCGACCCCAATCGGCGAACCCGGTCCCGGCGACGATTTGCGTGAATCGGCCGAGCACCGGTTGGCGTCGTGTCCCGGAAGCTGAATCGCGACTTGATGAAGACCCGCGCTGCCGTGGAGCGGGCACGGTGGAAAACGCCTCCCCAACTTCAGGTACGCGAAGGTGCACCCGGACCTCAGAGCCGGTCTATCGCCGTGAGAACGGATTGCGGCCTGGCGCGCACACGGATATCGTCCGTCAGGTTTTCCCAGCGGATGGTGCCGGCCGCATCCACGACGAATTCCGCAGGCCGTGCGATGTCTTTACCTCCTGGGCCGCCTTTGGGATGCAGCACTCCGTACTGACGGATCGTCCCGGCGTTGGGGTCCGAAAGCAGCGGAAATGTATACCCTCGCGACCGGCAGAGCTTTTCCGACTCGGCGGGCGAATCCACGCTGACTGCCACCACCTCAAATCCACGCTGCTGAAACTCGCTCAGATGCTGTTCGAAACCCCGCAACTCGGAGTTGCAGAACGGTCACCAGTAGCCGCGATAGAAAATGAGCACCATCCCGCGATGGTTCTTCAAAACATCGGCGGAGGATACCGGCTTCCCGGAAGTATCCGGGAGCAGAAACGCCGGCGCTTTCCGGCCAACGCCTAATGCCGATCCCGCGGACGGAATCTGCTTGCTGAAGTAAGTTACGAACAGAACGAAGAGAACCAACAGAAGAGTACTCAGCGCGGTCAGGATTGAGCCGCTGATCTTACCGCCGTAGCGCCCACGATCGCGGAACGCGCGGCTGACACCCACCGCCAGCAGAGCGCCCCCGGCTAAGAATAGTAAATAGTTCGCCCATGGAATGTCGCGCGTGATGGGAAACACTGCAAACAGGGGGATGTAGCTTATGAACGCGGCCAGCACGACCGCGAACCCGGCCCAAATGAAAACATTCCAGCGGCGCTTCAAGCCATGAAACCCCACAAAACAGTATATGGTATTCGGCCCGGACGGTCCCCGTGGTCCCCATCGTGTCAGGATTGCCTTGCGGCGGCGACAGGTGTATTATCGGTCCCTAATGGACGAATCGAAGTTCTTCGAAGCCGCCCAGAGTCTGGCCCAAAGCATGTCCCAGTGGGACCTGCTCATCATCGGCGCTTCGATGGTGATCATCGTCAGCACCAGTTATTACCGGCCTAACACCCGCAAGATGCGGGCGGCGTATTTCTTATTCCTGCCTGCCTGGGCGCTGCTGGCACTCTCTATCTACCAGGGCATCGAGATTCAGAGCCGCTACGTGGCCTATCTCGTCGCGGCCCGCCATAAAAGCACCGACCTGATCGAGAGCATCGCCAATAAGATGAATGATAACGCCCTGGCACAAATCCGCTACCTGGAGCTGGCGCTGGTGTGCCTCGGAGGGTGGCTGGTTGTTTACATTCTGTGGTGGGTGCTGTCCGATCAAAGTCCCAAGGAGAAGAAATGAAGACAATCGCTATCCTGGCCTTATTTCTCACCGCTTGTGGAAAGCAGCCCCAGTCTTCCAATGGCAACTCTCCCCAGTGCGCCTGCGACAGCTACCCGATCCCGGTCTCCTGCGAATCGCAATGCCGCCTGGCCGACGTCCTGATCAAGTCCATCGACACGGAGAATCACACCGCGACGGTTGAACTCCAGCAGTCCGGCAAGACCGTGCAACAGGAAGTGTCGACGGCTCAGTTGCCGTCCACAATCAAAGCGGGCGCGCGAATTAACACCCTCATGAAAATCGACCCGTCATCGGGCAATTCCCGCATCGTCAAGTACCTGCCGGAGCTCAAACTCCCCGAGCCGAAACGCTGATCCGAACGCTCCCGTTGAAGGAGCCGTCCCCGCTTCCGCTATAGTCGAAAGAGTCATGATGCGGACGATCAGGAGAATTGCACTCCGGGTATTTCTCTTTCTACTGGGCATAATAGGCCTGGCCTATGGCGCCGACGACCTCTGGGCGCGATTCCGCAAGCGGCCGGTGGAACAGGTCAAAGTCGACCGTATATTTGCCGATATCAACCAGTGGAATCAACTGGAGTACTCCATCGGCACGCCCATCACCGACACCTGCGTCGATGCCCTGTTTCCGCATTTCGGCTACACTCCGTGCTGGTATATGAAGCGGCATCCTATCCGCCAAATCGGTCCCTAACCTGAGCGTCGGGAAGCCATCTCGAAAAATCCGCGGATGAGTGGCCTGGAGGTACCGGGCCAGTACCACTGCCGTCGTGCGGAACAAGTGGCCGCGGGGACGTTCGGCTATAATCGCTCTACCGGGTTGAGCCGCAAGGGATAGCGAGAGAGGGTGACATGGAAAGATTTAAAATCGGGGAGCTGGCGCTGTATTCGATGGTGCTGGCTGGGGTGCTGGGCGCGCAGACGGCGAAAATCGACTTCGCCAAAGATGTACAACCCATTTTTCAGAAGAACTGCGTGCCGTGTCATGGACCCGCGCTCCAGAGCAGCGGAATGCGGCTCGACCGCAAGAGTGTGGTGATGGGCCGGCGAGGTGTGGTGCCGGGGAGCAGCGAAAACAGCTTCCTGTTTCACCGGATCTCGGGAAATGACTACGGTCTGCAAATGCCGCCCACCGGCGCGCTCCGGGCCGAGCAAATCGCGACTATCAAAAAATGGATCGATCAAGGCGCCGAATGGCCCGACGCCCTTTCCAACGAGGTCGCAATTGCGCCGCTGGACCCCGCGGCCGTCGCCATGGTGAACGCGCTTCAGGCGGGCGACCAGCAGGCATTTTTGAAATCCGCCGCCGCCAATCCGCAACTGCTGAATGCCCGAGGGCCGGAGGGCTCCACTCCGTTCATGTACGCCGTTCTCTACTCCGGCGCGCCTACACTGGAGCGCCTGCTGAAAGAGGGCGCGGACGTCAACAAGCACAACGATGCGAGCGCCACGGCCCTGATGTGGGCGGCCACCGATCTGGAGAAAACCCGCCTGCTGGTCGCCCATGGCGCCGACGTCAATGCGCGGTCGAGCGATATGCGGACGCCGTTGATGATCGCGGCCCGCCGTCCCGGCAATCACGCCACGGTCCAGTTCCTTCTGGAACATGGCGCCAATCCGAATCCCAACGCTCACCCGGCCGGGGAATCGTCGCCCTTAATTGAAGCTGCCAGCGCCGGCGATGCCGCGAGCATGGAGTTGCTCCTCGCTAAAGGCGCGGATGTCAAGGACGCCGGCGAGCCGGCGCTGGAAATGAGCTATAACATCCGCTGCCCGAAATGCGCCGGGCTGCTCATCCCCCGGGGTCTGAGCGAGAAAGACTATACCGTCCTGCTCCAGGACACGGCGGTTTTAGGTAATGTGGACGCGGTCCGCAACGCGCTGGACCACGGCGCCGACGTGAATGCCTTCGATCCGTCCGGCCGCACCCCGCTGATGTATGCCGCCGCGAGCGATCTTCTGCCCCTGGATGAAGTCAAGTTGCTGGTCGAGCACGGCGCCGATATCAACGCCAGGGATGCACACAAGCTGAGTGGCGACGCCGGGCTCACGGTACTGGATATCGCGAAGCGGCGCGGGGATACCCCGATCGTCGAATACCTGGTGAAACTGGGCGCCAAGAGCTCCGATAGTCCTGCGCCCGTGCTGAAGGCGCGCAGCGAAAACACCATTCAGGCGGCGATTCAGCGAAGTCTTCCCCTGGTTCAACAGGCCGACGCCAATTTCATTCCCAAGGCGGCTTGCTCGTCCTGCCACAACGACAGCTTCGGGGCGATGGCCGTCAGCGCGGCGCGCAAGAGCGGGTTCCAGGTGGACGAGACGATCTCGGCGCAACAGGTGAAAGCCAACGTTTTTGGCCTCGAGAAACTGCGCGACCTTATGCACCAGGGCTCGATGACGGGCGAGGGAGACTTTTTCACCCCCTTCATAGCTGGCTACATCCTGATCGGCCTCGATGCCGAGCATTACAAGGCCGATCTCAACACCGATGCCGCGGCCATGTTCCTGAAATCCCGCCAATCTCCCAATGGAGAATGGGCGTATGCGGCCGCCGATCCACGGGCCCCGATCTGCTCCGATTACATCGGCCAGACGGCGGTCTCGATGCGTGCGCTCCAGCTCTACGCGCCCAAGGCGGAGCGCGCCGCTTACGAGCATTCGATCCAGCTCGCCGCCGCTTGGCTGGCCGGCGCGCAATCCACCAACAACGAGGACCGGAGCGTCCGGCTGATGGGTCTGGCATGGGCCAATATGGATAAGGCCGCTGCCCGGAAAGCGATGCAGGAACTGCTGGCCAAACAGCACCCCGATGGCGGCTGGTCCGATCTCGATTCCCTGGAAAGCGGCGCCTATGCCACGGGGAGAGCCCTCTACGCGCTTCAGATTGCGGGATTGCCCGCGTCCGATGCCGCTTATCAGCGCGCGGTCCAGTTCCTGCTCAAAACGCAACTGGAGGACGGCACCTGGTACGTGAGGACTCGCGCCCTGGCCCTGCAGCCGTACTTTGATGCCGGGTTCCCTCACGGCTTCGACCAGTGGATTTCGACCGCCGCGACCAACTTCGCAATCCAGGCGCTGTCGCAAGCTGCCAGGGCGCGGACCGAGACGGCATCGCGCGAGCGTTAGACTCGCGCCCCGGCTAAAACCCGGAACCCGGTCACTCGGATTTCCAGGATTTTTTCGCTTTCCTGTCAGCCGCATAGACGGCACGGCCTGCTGTCCGCGCATCGCCGCGCGCGAGACTTGGATCGGGCCGGCCGTTCCCGGGACCGGCGGCGCCTCAATAAACCCAATGCTTGCAATGCCGAAAATCTGAAACCGGTCCCCGGGATCGGAATTGTAGCTGGAGAGGGTGATGAAAGAGTTGAAAGCTCCGCTGGAAACAGTGGACGTATTCGAAATTGGCGCTCTGGTTGGAGAGCGGCGAACCCTGAGTAAACTTGCGGGAGGATGCTCGGCCGCCGACGCCGAGTGCCTGCGAAAAATCCGCAACTCGAAGCAGTATCTCGCGAAGGCCAAGACGTGGGACGAGTTCTGTCCGAAGTATCTGGGCATGAGCCGCGTGAGCGCGGATCGCCTGATCCGCCACCTGGAAGAGTTCGGACCGGAGTCGTTCGCCACCATGCAACAGCTCGGGCTCTCGACGCGGGAATACCGCCTGCTGGCGCCGCGCATGGAAGGAAAGACTCTGCTCCTCGAGGGAGAATCCGTCGAGATGGTTCCCGAGAACGGTCCGAAGATTCACGCCGCGCTGCGCGAGATACGGCAGCCGGCGGAGAAATCGCCGGAGGAGCGATTCAGCTCGCTAGCCGGACAGTGCCGGCAGATCGTCTCTGAATTCCGCGCGCTCTGCGGGCTCAAACCGGGAGAAGAGGACCGCCGGAAGATTGCCGGCGAGCTGCAGAACGTGACGGCGGAACTCTTTCGCGTGGCGACCGATCACAAGTTATAGGTTACTCTGCACACGGCGGGCTCGAGCGCCCGCCGTGCGCGGTGTCGGGTTACTTTACGTGGTGCGCCATCTTACAGCAAGCGCCGTTGCAGCACGGCCCGTCCGGGCAGCAGCTCTTCAAATGGGCGAAGCTGGCCCCGAACGCCAACACTGCGAGCGCGGCCACACTGAGAACGACTTTGGTAATTCTTTTCATGACAATTCTCCTTTTATGAACTGAAAATCAGGATCAGGTTGCGCAATGAGGCACTGCGGCCTTTCTCAGATCAGGAGAACGCCATTGCGGAGGTACAAATGCCGGGTGAAAGTTATAGCGGGAGCGAGTATTCGCGCAAGCTCGCAACGCTCGACCGGCGCGACGACGGTGCGGATTGCCGGCGGCAACACCGCCAGCGGGGCGCCGGCGGACTTGGCTCTTTCCAGCAGCGTGTACGGGCACGCGTGGCTGGTAGCATCGCACGGCAGCGGGCCGGGGTGGTGGGAATGCTTGGGGCAGCAGGAGTGTGGACCGGCGCCGGAATCCGGCTGGGCGCACAGCAGCAACGGACAGAAGGCGGCGATCGCGGCTAGAATCGCAACTGCGAAAACCGCCGACGGCCGTGTGAATTGATACCGCATGGTCCGAAGTCTACCTACGGTTACCGTAACATACTCTTGGCGGCGAACCCGCCCATTTTGCCGCTGGTTTTTGCGGGATTTCACAAATTCGCGCGCCGCGCGATTACAATGGCGGTCATGGCGAACCGGCGTGAGTTTCTCCTCGGCGCGGGCGCGGCGATAGTGGCCGCCTCCAGTCTCCGCTCACAAGTGTTCCTGGGCATCGCGCCGCCAGATCACGTCTCGGCTTTTGCCGAGAGTAACTCCACCGCCATGGCTCTCGCGCGCTCCGGCACGCGATGGCAAGCTGGCGAAATCGAGATCACGACGGAATCGAGCGAAACCGGCCTTCACATTCTTGTCGCCGCGCCGAAAACGAAACTGACGAAGATACGCTTCCGCTGGGAGGCGCCATTCACTCCCGGACGGCGCTTTCTCGGCGATCAGTGGGAGCGCTCGTACGGCGATCTCGAATGGCGCGGGCTCTCCGGTGACCGTTTGATGCCATGGTATTTCCTTGCCTCCACGCCCAAGTTCACGACGGGGTGGGGAGTCAAAACCGGGGCTGCCGCGATCTGCTTCTGGCAGGTGGACGATGGAGGCATCACGCTCTGGCTCGACGTCAGTAACGGCGGCGGCGGAGTCGAACTGGGCCAACGACACCTGGAAGCTGCCACCATAGTCGTGTATATCAGCCGCCAAGGCGAACTCCCCGCGGAAGCGGCCCGCTCCTTCTGCCGAATGATGTGCGACCAGCCGCGCCTTTTCGCGCAGCCGATTTACGGCAGCAATAACTGGTATTACGCCTATGGCAAAAACACATCCGCCGCCTCGATTCTGAAAGACGCGGAGTTGATGGCGGAACTCATGCCGGCAGCCGGCACCAATCGTCCTTACGTGGTGATCGATATGGGATGGGGCGCCGCGGCGGATGGCGCCGGACCGGTATCGCAGTTAGCCTCCGGCTATCGGGACATGGCCGATCTCGCCCAGCGAATGAAAGCCACGGGCGTCCGTCCCGGCATCTGGACGCGCCCCCTGCTCACCACCGAAAAGCAGGCGGAAAGCTGGCGTTTACCGCCCGCCGGCGGGCGCGCGCGCGGCGATCTCATCACCATCGACCCGAGCATCCCCGAGGCGCTCGCGTACCTCGGCGAGAGCATCGCCACCATCCGCGGCTGGGGATATGAACTGATCAAGCACGATTACTCCACCTTCGACCTCACCGGCCGCTGGGGATTCGCCATGGGCCCCGGCCTCACCGACCGCGGCTGGCATTTCCACGATCGCAGCCGGACCACCGCGGAAATTGTCCTCGATCTCTACCGCGCCATCCGCCGCGCGGCCGGAGACGCGGCCGTGCTCGGATGCAACACCATCGGCCACCTCGCCGCGGGGCTCGAGGAGGCGCAGCGCATCGGCGACGACACCAGCGGGCGCGAATGGAGCCGCACGCGCAAAATGGGCGTCAACACGCTCGCCTTCCGCCTGCCGCAACACAACACCTTCTTCGCCGCCGATCCCGATTGCGTCCCCGTCACGCGCGAGATTCCGTGGGAACTGACGCGGCAGTGGCTCGATCTGGTGGCGCGCAGCGGCACCGCTCTTTTCATCTCCGCCGACCCCGCCACCGTTCCGCCCGAACACAAGGCCGAAATCCAAGTGGCGCTGGCCGAAGCGTCGCTACCGCAGCCGCCCGGTGAGCCTCTCGATTGGATGGACACCACCACACCGGAACGGTGGAAGCTGGATGGCAAGGAAGTCCGTTACAACTGGTACCTGGACCAGCAATAGCCTTACGGCTTCTCTTTGTGCACGGCGTCCAGCACTCCGTTGACGAATTGCACCGACTCTTCGTTGGAGAATTTGCGCGCCAGCTCCAGTGCCTCGTCGATGGCCACCGCCGCGGGCGTGCCGCCGCACTTGATCTCGTAGACCGCAAGCCGCAGAATATTGCGATCGACCGCGGGCATACGTTCCATGCGCCAGTGCTCGGCGTGCCGCGAGATCTGCTCGTCCACTTCCGCCACGTGCGCTACCGTGCCGCGTACCAGGTCGGCCACGAACGGATCGCGGGCCGGCTGTTCTTCCGAGAGCAAAGTATCGTAATAGGAATCGATCACCTCGTCCACCGGCTGCCGGCGGGCGTCCCACAGGAACAGGATCTGGAGCGCGCGCTGGCGCGACCGGCGGCGGGTGGCCATTAGGTTCCCTGGCGAAGAGTGCGCATCAGGTTGGCCATTTCGATGGCGGTCATGGCCGCGTCGAAGCCCTTGTTGCCGCCCTTGGTGCCGGCCCGGTCGATCGCCTGTTCGAGTGTGTTCGTCGTGAGGACTCCGAACGCCACCGGCACACCGGTCTCGGCCGCCGCGTGCGCCACGCCCTTGGCAGCCTCGGCCGCAATGTAATCGAAGTGCGGGGTCTCACCGCGGATCACGCACGAAAGGCAGATCACCGCGTCGTAACGGTGCTGACGCGCCAGTTCGCCGGCGGCCAGCGGAACTTCCCAGGAGCCCGGCACCTTCGCCACGTCGATCATGTCGTCCGCCGCGCCGCTGCGGTGCAGCGCGTCCATGGCGCCCGCCAGCAGCCGTTCGGTGATGAAGCTGTTAAACCGGCTCACCACAATCGCGAAACGCAGACCGGTAGCCGTCAACTGGCCTTCGAATGTTTTCCCCATATTTCACTTTCCCGCGAAGGCCGGCATTCTCTTTTCGAGAAACGCGCGCGTGCCCTCGCGACAATCGCCGGTAGCCGCGCAGAGGCCAAAGGCAGCCGCCTCCATGCGCAGCCCTTCTTCGAGCCCCATGTCGAGCCCGGCGTCCACCACTTCCATCGCCAGCGCCAATGCCACGGGCGCGTTCGCCAGCACCTTGGCCAGCCAGGCGCGGCTGAAATCCAAAAGTTCGGCCGGCGGCACCACCGCATTCACCAGCCCGATGCGATGCGCTTCCGCCGCGGCGACCGGCTCACCCGCCAGAAGCAATTCGAGCGCGCGACCGCGGCCCACCAGCCGCGGCAGGCGCTGCGATCCGCCATAGCCCGGAATCAATCCGAGCTTCACTTCGGGCTGCCCGAGGCGCGCATGGTCCGACGCGAACCGCACCGTGCAACACATCGCCAACTCGAGTCCGCCGCCGAGGGCGAAACCGTTGATCGCGGCCACGCTCGGCTTCGACGAGGTTTCGAGCAGACGAAACGTCTCCTGCCCCCGCCGTGCCGCTTCCCGCATTTCCACCGGCGAGAGCGCCGCCAGTTCCTTGATGTCCGCGCCGGCCACAAACGCCTTTTCGCCCGCCCCGGTGAGGATTACCGCGCGCACCGCCGCGCCACTCCGAATGCGCTCGAAAATGTCCCGCAATTCCGCGATCACTGCCGCGGAAAGCGCATTGAGCTTGTCCGGCCGGTTGATGGTGACGAGCGCCACCCCGGCCGTGTCCGTCTCAAATAGGACATGTTCGTACCGCATCATGGATCAGTGTAGCATTGGGTCAAAAAGCAAATCTCACGGAAATCAACCCCGAGTCGGGAGCCAGAAGGCAAGCCCGCGACCGCCGGCGTCCAAGCGGCCGCCCGCCCCTTTCACGCTATATTGGGAATTCATGAGGCGCGTGCTATCGGCCATGCTGCTGACGGCCGCCGTAGCGGCGGCGCAGCGGGAGATCGTCGTCATCGACAGCGATTCCGGACTCTTCGGCGACGATGGCGCCGCGGTCGTCATGCTCCTGCGCAGTCCCGAGCAGGTCACCGTGGCCGGCATCACCATCGTGCCCGGCAATGTCTGGGCGCCGCAGGGCGCCGAGTACATGCTCCACATCCTCGACCTTCTCCGGCGGCCCGAAATGCCCGTCTTCACCGGCGCCGAAGTGCCTCTCGACAATAGCCCGGCCATGGCTCGCGAAGAGGAACGCCGCTGGGGAAAACTCGAATATACCGGCGCCTTCGCCTACGATCCGCATGCGGTCATCCCAGCCGTGGGCGCCAGGCTCACCGGCCGCAAGCCGCATCATAACGCCGCCGTCCAGTTCCTCATATCCGAAATTGAACGCCGTCCGAACGAAGTCACGATCCTCGCCATTGGTCCCATGACCAACATCGCGCTCGCCCTGCGCATGCAACCGGCCATCGAAACGAAAATCAAGCAGATCGTGTTCATGGGCGGCAACATCAAAGCGCCGGGGAACGCATCGCCGTGGGCCGAATTCAACTTCTGGTTCGACCCCGAAGCCGCCCGCATGGTGCTGCGTTCGCGCATTCCCAAGAAAGTCATGTTCGCGCTCGATGTGTGCAACACGGCACCGCTGCACAAAGCCGAATTCGACCAGATTGCCTCCGTACATACCCCCATCGCCGAGCTCTTCCGCGAAGACCTCGGCAATCGCTACCCGGGATTCCTGAAGCACTCCGATGGCGTCGCGTATATGTGGGATTCGCTCGCCGCCGCGTACCTGATCGACCCCTCTTTCGTCACCAAGTGGGAGACGGAGCGCCTCGACGTGCAGTCCGCGTGGGACCGGTTCTATGGCGCTACCATTCCGCTCGGCCGCGGCATCGCACCCGACGCTACGCCCGTCAATGTCGCAACCGGAATCGATTTCCAGCGGGTTTTCGCCATCTACAAAGATCGCCTCACGAAGCGGGAATAGGCCATGGAAATCGTGCCTGTCGAGACCGCGCAGCAACTGGCGCAAGTGCGCGCGCTCTTCGAGGAATATTGGACGTCTTTCGGATTCACGCCCTGTTTCCAGAATTTCTCGGCTGAAGTGGCCGGTCTTCCCGGCGACTACGTGCCTCCCGGCGGCCGCCTGGCGCTGGCGATGGTGGAAGCCAAACCGGCAGGTTGCGCGGCGCTACGGCGCCTGGATGCCGGCCGCTGCGAATTCAAGCGGCTGTATGTCCGGCCGCAATATCGGGGCATGAGAATCGGCGCCGAACTGCTTGCCTGGATCCTGGCCGAGGCCAGATCCGCCGGCTATCGGGAACTCCTTTGCGACACCATGCCGGTGATGACTGACGCGCTCGCGATGTACGAACGGGCCGGGTTCGAACGGAGCAACCCCTACTCGGCCCACCCCACCGAAGGCGCTATTTTCCTGAGGCTGGCGCTGGAAACTTGAAGCGCCCGTCGATTTCCACCTGGTACCCGCTTGCCAGGCGATTGGTCTCGTTCGCCATTCCCACCACGGCCATTAGCTCCGCGAACATGGCGTCGCTCATACCGGCCTTGCGCGCGCCCGCGGTGTGCGAGGCGATGCAGTATGCGCATTGGTTGGAAGCGCTCACCGCCAGATAAATCATTTCCTTGGTGAGCGCGTCGAGCGCGCCCGGAGCCATGATCTGCCGGATGCTCTCCCAGGTTCGCCGGAGGGTGGACGGGTCGTGGGCCAGCGCTTTCCAGAAATTGTTGATCCAATCGGTCTTGCGGACCGCCATGATGTCGTCGTAGACCGCGCGCACTTCCGGCGGCGCGTCGGCGTATTCTATCAGTCCCAATGTGGCCATGGCCGATTATAGCCGCGCTAAACCTTTTGGCGCGGTTCGCCGATATGCTGAATATATGCGGGATAAGCGTTCCGAAGTTCGCATGATGTGCGCCGATGTAGTGGAAGCGTCCTGGGCCGATTCGGAAGGCGAAGTCCAACAGGCAAAAGCCCTTCTGGAAAACATCTCGCCCTCGGGAGCCTGCCTCCAGTTCGAAGTCCCGATTCCTACCGGGGTAAGAATCCAGATTTCCTGCCCCAGGAACTCCTTCGTGGGTACCGTTCGGTATTGCAGCTACCAGGAGATCGGTTATTTCGTGGGCTTGCAGTTCGAGCCTCAATCTCACTGGTCTCGCCGATCGTTTAAGCCCCGCCATCTCCTGGATTTACAGGAACTAGCCGGGAATGGCAATCGGCCTGAGTGAAAGCTCTATTGCCCCACCGCAAATAGCGTGGCGTTATTAATCGCGTAAACCGTCCCATCCGGTCCGATCACCGTCGGCGTGTAGGCCTCTCCCACTCCGCTGGTGAGTACCAACGACTGGGTAAACGAGTTGCTTCGCAAGTCCCATCGGTACAGCTTGCCATCTTCGCTGCCCGCCAACACCGAATCCGTCGCCGGGTCCACCGCCGCCGAGTTGATGCACCATTCCTTCACGCCCGGCAATCCGGTGTTCGCCGTCGGCCCGAGAATCGTCAGCACCTCGTTCATCACCTGGGTTCCCGTGAGGGTATATGTCTCGGTGGCGCTGGGGTCGAGAATGGCGATTTTGTTCAAACCGGTACCGCCGGCATCGGCATAATCGTTGTACTTCGTCATCAGGAGGTACGAAGACGTGCCCTTGTAGGACGGCACCATGAAACTTGGCACCATCGATGGCGTGTCGTCCCACCCGAAGGCCCCCGGCGTCTTCGACGTCGAGAGAAGGCGGTCGAAATGCAGCATCCAGCCGCGATAATGATTCTCGCCTTCGGGGCTTTCCAGGACGCCGTAATAGACATCGCCGTCCACCCCCACCATGGGCGACGCCGTTCCGTCATCCGAAAGTGTGGCGGCCTGGCCCGATTTCGGATCGAGCAGGATTACCTTCGCCACCGGCTGGAGTGTCGTGCTGTTCAATGCCAGCAGATAGCCGGCACTGCCATCCCGCACCGCGATGTACAGCGTTCCCCCGTCGGCGCTGAGCGCCGGCGCGCAGTTCTGCAATACTTCCTGAATTGTGGAATCGCCGGCGGCGGCCGCTGCCGCGATCCACGTCCCCTGCCCGCCGGCATCGATGCGGGCGATGCCGCTTTGCAGGTTCAGCGGGGTCGCGCCGGTCACTTCGAAGCCGAAGTAAATGTCCCCGGCGGCGTCTGAGACGATCGGCGTGTTGATCATGACGTTTGTGGCGTACGTCTGTGCGCTGGCCTGGTAGTTCGCCAGTCCATAGAACGCGATCTGCCCTTGCGCGCCACTGGCCGCATCGGGCGAATCGCGATAATACACCGTTCCGCCGGCTCCGGGGAAATAGACTCGCGACGACGGCGTGAGCGCCGGTCCGAATTCCGGCACCCAATCGTGCGGCGGCAGCGCATAGTCGGACGTGAGGGTCCACAGAACGGCGCCCGTGGAGGGGTTCAGCGCCTGCACCTCGAAGCTCCCCGTGGCGCCCGTTTTTACCGGCAGGAGCAAGGTATTCTGTATCGTCAGCAGCGGCGAGCCGTAGTGGATCAGCAGGTCCGTGCCGGTATATTGCGGGCTGAGGTCGACCGGTGTACTCCAGCGAATGCGGTTGAGGGGCTGCGAGGGAGCGAGAGAAAGCGCGGTGTGCTGCGCGTCCCGTCCGACGTTGTTCCAGGACACCGACGCGCTCGCTCCGGTGCCGAATCCCTCCCCCACCACGAAATTGGCCGCGTTCGAAGTGCCGCCGCCGGGCGCCGGATTGACCACGGTCACCGCCAAACTCCCTGCCGCCGCGAGATCGGCGGCGTTCAAATTGACGGTGATCTGCGTGCCGCTGACGAAGGTCGCGGTTGCCGCGACACCGTTGATTGTCACCGTTGACGATGGCACAAAACCGGTCCCGATGATGGTAACTGCCGCCGAAGCAGCGCCGGGGGCTGTCGAAAACGGCGTCAGCGACGTGATCGTGGGCGTGGGGTTGGGGGCCGGGGCGTTCACCGCCACGGTGACGGTGTTCGAAGTCACGCCGCCGATGGCGATCGACACCGGCACTGCCGCTCCCGTGGCCGATTCCGCGGGAACCAGCACGTTGATCTGGTCCACGCCCACAAGCGTTGGCGCCAAGCCGGAGAAGGCGACCATGGCGTTAGCGCCGCCGATGGTCACCACCGGGGTGGTGAGCGTCTTCGAAAGCGGGGATGCGAGCGCGGGAGCACCGTCGGGCGGTTGATTGGTTACCACTCCCAAACCGGTGCAATAGAGCTGGATGTACGAACTTCCGGCCGTGGCCGGATTGGAGGCGTTCACCAGCTTGTAGGAGGAATCGAGGATCGCGCCCTGGCCGGTTCCCTGCGAATTGGCCGCGAAGATCCCCGGCGAGAATGCCGCTATGCCCACCGTCTGGCCCGGCCCCGTCTGGCTGTTGAGCGTAGCGGCAACGGTAGTCTGCGCGGCGCCCGCCACCTCCCATGGCACCTGAAAATTCACTTCGCTCCCGGACACATAAAAGAGCGGTGCGGCCTGCCCGCCGACCATCAGCGAAAGCCCGCCTATATTCGTAGGAAGTTGGATGCCGCCAAGCTCCGCGGTGGGCGCCGGCAGCAGGAAATTGCCGAACGCGGTGCCGATACTTCCCGGGGCAAGCGGCGCGTGGGCCGCATAGCTCGCCACGTTCACCACGCCTCCCTGGAGTATCGTCGGCGTCTGAGCCATCGATGAGAGGTTGGTCAGGAAAAAACAGATGAGATAAGCAGGTGTGAGGCCCCTCGGCATACTAACTTTAAGTTTAGGGGAGCCTCGCCTCTCAGGAAGCCGAACAGCCCTGGCCCATTGTGGCTACCGTCACGATTTGCAAATCCACGATATCGATCCGTCCGTCGCCGTTGAGATCGTTCACCGCCGGCGAGACACCCAGCGCTTCGTTGACCATCTTTTGCACGTCCGCGACCGTGGTGCTCGCTCCCAGCGTCACCGAACAGGCGCTCAGAATTGGCGTAGGATCGCCGGCGTTCGCCGCGGACGCTCCGCCGCCTACGATATTCACGGAATTGGCAGCCGACGTCGGACCGTTATAAGGCACGCTCAGAGTAACCGTAATCGTAGAAACCGCCCCGGGATTCAGCACGTTGCTGGTGGTGCAGGAGGCGCTCGCCAAATTGCAGGTCCACATCGGGCCGCCATTCAACCCCGTAAGCGTCAATCCCGGCGGCACCGATTCCGTCACCGTAATCGGGCCCGAAGTGGGACCGGCGTTGGCGGCATTGGCCACCGTGATGGTATAGGTAGCGTCCTGGCCCTGGATGAAGGTGCCATTGGGCGTTTCGGTGATGGTCAGCACCGCGGCTTCGAAGTTCGTTAACGCGAAGCTGGCCAGATTCGCCACTCCCGAGGCGCTTGCGCTCACGCTGTACGCCCCGGCCATGGCGTTGGCCGTGAAGGATAGCGAAGTCGCGATTCCGGAACTGTTCGTGGCCGTGGTGAAAGCGGTGAGCCCGTTGGCGAATGTGCCGGATGCGCCCTTCGCCGGAGCGGTGAACGTGACCGGGACATTTGGCACCGGGTTGCCGCCGCTATCTTTCAGCACCGCCTGTAAGGCGCTTGCGAAAGTTGTCCCGGATGCGGTGCTCTGGCCCGATCCGCCCACGGCCGTGATGCTGGCCGCGCTCCCTGCTGCCACGGTCAACTGGAAGTTGTTCGAGGTGACGCCGCTCATACTCGCGCTGATATTCGTCTGCCCCGCCGCCAACGCGGTTGCCATGCCATTCCCGGTAACGCTCGCCACATTTTGGGCACTCGATGCCCAGGTGACCTGTGTGGTAAGGGGCGCCGACGAGTTGTCACTGAATGTGCCAGTGGCCGAGAACGCTTCGCTCGCCCCGGATGGAAGCGACGAGCTGTTGGCGGCAACGCTGATTGAAGCGAGCACAATTCCCGTGCCGGTAAGTCCGACGGATTGGACCGTTCCCGCCACGTTCCCGCTGTTGTCCATGATGGCGATCCAGGCGTTATTGTGGGCGCCCTGAGACATGGGGACAAAGGTCACGTCCAGGATACAGGAGGCGCCGGCGGCTAGAGTCGCGGACGCGACCGGGCAGGGACGGGCTGCGTCCGCGGTATCGCGATAGTTGGCGGCGTCGGATCCCGCGAGCGAGATCGAGGCGATGGTCAGAGGGCTGTTGCCGCTGTTCTGAAAGGTGAAGGATTGGACTGGGCTGGCACTCCCGGCAACGGTATTCGGGAAATTCAGGCTATTGACGCCCGCCGTGCCGGTCGCGGATGTGACCGAAAAGCTCTGGCTTACCGGCGCCGCTGCCGCCCAGTTTGCGTTCCCCGCCTGCGTCGCTTGAATCGTACACGTGCCTGTCGTGAAGAACTGCGTCAGCGAGCAGATCCCGGGCGTCGTCGAAGCGAAACTCACCGGCAGTCCCGATGTCGCCGTCGCGCTCAACGCCGGCATGGCCGATCCGAATGCCACATTCGCCAGCGGTCCGAACGTAATCGTCTGGCTTGCCGTGGTCACCGAAAAGCTCTGGCTTACCGGCGTCGCCGCCGCCCAGTTCGCGTTCCCCGCCTGCGTCGCTTGAATCGTACACGTGCCTGTCGTGAAAAACTGCGCCAGCGAGCAGATCCCGGGCGTCGTCGAAGCGAAACTCACCGGCAGTCCCGATGTCGCCGTCGCGCTCAACGCCGGCATAGCCGATCCGAACACCACATTTGGGAGTGCAGCAAACGTAATGGTCTGTGCCGCCAGCGTGGGGGCGCTGAACAGGCTCGCCACTTCGGAGGCCGACAAGGCCCGATCGTACAGCCGCAATCCCTCCAAAGCCCCGTTCCACACCGCCGCCGTATTCCAGCTCGCGCCGATCTCCACCGGCACGGTGATATTCGCTGGCGCGGTGAAAGTGTCGGCCGCCACCATGGCGCCGTCGATGTACAGAATGGCGGTAGTGCCATCGTAGGTGCCGATCACCAGGTGCCAGCCCGCTGCGACCGTGCCGCCTTGGGCACAACCCTCGGTGACGCTGACGTAGGCGCAACTGCCGCTGGAACCCTCGCCGCTATTCACCACGAATTTGTACTTGCTGCCAGTGGCATCGGCGCCGAGATAGAATCCCGACCCCGATTGCGACTGCACCAGCCCCGCCCATGCGCTTTGCCGCGTGCTCGCCGCGTTTACCCAGACCGACACCGAAAAGGCGCCGCCGAACGGAATCGCGGGTGTGACCGCCTGGCTGGTCGAACCGTTGAAGTTCACCGCATCGCTGGAAGGCCCGCTGATCCACTCCGTGTTCGTCAATCCCGCGTTATATCCGTTGCCCGACTGATCGTACGCCACGCTGCCCGAGCCCTCATTCAGAGGCCAGTAGCCGAGCAGCCCGTTCGTAAGCGAAACCCCCGTGGAAAATTGCAGATTCACCAGCGTGGATACATTGTTCGTCACGCTCACGCCGGCGATGCTCACGCTGGAGTATCCCGATGCCGAGGCAGTGACCGTGTAAGTTCCCGCCGGAATACCGAACGTCGCGTATGTTCCCGCGGAACCGGTCTGGGCGCCGGCCGTGAAGTTCACATTGGTGAAATCGATGTGCGCACCCGATACCGGCACGCCGTTGAGGTCCGTGACGGTCCCGGCAATCGTCCCGAGTTGCGCAAGAGGGAGATTCACGGTCACCGTCGAGTTGGCGCTCACAGGCTGGCTTGCGGCGCTGCTGTTTAGGTATCCGGGTGCCGATGCGGTCAACGAGTATGTGCCCGCCGGCATGTAAAGCGTATAGGCGCCGGACGCGTTCGTGACCGCGGTTGCCTGAATCGTCCCACCCGAAATCGCCTCGACGATGGCGCCCTCCACCGCCACGCCGTTGTACGATACCGTGCCGGTGAACTCGCCGTATTGGACGCCGAGTTGGATATTCATCATGGTATCGGCGCCTGCTACCACGGTGGCCTGAAGCGTTACCTGCGAGTAGAACGGCTGAGACGCCTTGATGGTATAAGTACCGGGGCTGAGATTGATGCGGAACAAGCCGTCGGCGTATTGAGTGGTGGGATCTTCCGCCGTCACGAACGTCTGATTGCCAGCCGTCACGGTGGCGTTATTCATCGGGTTGCCGTTCTGATCCGTCACCTGGCCGGTGAGGCTTCCCTGGGTGAACGGTCCGGCCAAACCCGCGAGCGCCGCGCCGGCGTCGATCACGCCATAGCCGATATTCTGATTCCAGCCTGGATTTGGAGATTGCGCGGTCTGCTGAATCCTCTGCGCCACCGCCGCCACGGAGATGCCGGGGTTGGCGGCGAATAGAAGTCCCGCCAGCGCCGCCACGTGCGGCGCCGCCATCGAAGTCCCCGACAGCGTCTCGTATTGGCCGCCGGGATACGTCGAGAGGATGTTCACACCCGGCGCCGCGATCTTCACCCAGTTGCCGTAGTTCGACCACCCGGCGACCGCATTGTTGCTGTCGGTGGCGGCTACTCCCAACGCGAAGTTGGCGTCACCCGGATAAGTCAGTTCGGTGCCGGCGTTGTTTCCGGCGGCGCAGACCACCAGCACATTGTTCTCCCACGCGGTGTCGATCGCCGACTGGAGTGTCTGGGAGTAACCCGGCCCGTCCAGGCTCATGGAAATGACCTGCGCGCCCGCGTCGATGGCATCCTGAATGGCGTCCGCTATGTAGTAGTCGCTTCCAGTGCCATTCTGATTCATCGCCTTATAGACGATCAACTGGAGCGGGTATCCCAGCGCCGCCACACCCGTGGCATTATCGGTAGCAGCAGCCACGATTCCGGCGGTGTGCGTGCCGTGCCCGTTATCGTCCTGCCACGAACATGCCGGCGATGCAATGGTGGTCGGGACGAAAGCGTAGCTGGCGGACCACAAAATCTGACCGCCCTTAGCCGCATCGGTGGACGTGGCTCCGGCGTTCATGAAGTCCGGGTGGGTGCAATCGGCGCCGGTATCGATGATTGCAACCTTTACACGATTCCCTGCCGCGGTAGCCGCAGTCAGGTAGTGATCGGGGAAATAGCTCCACGCCTGCGCCGCCTGGAGCGTGGTCAGCGCCCACTGCTGCACCATGTAAGGATCGTTCGGGGGCGTGACAGCGGTGGTGCGGACGTGATTCGGTTCGACGTACCTCACCAACGGATGCGCCGCCAACGCTTTCGAGGCCTTCGCCTGGATTCCCTCGGGGAGTCTCAGCAAATACGTGTTGCCCAAACGTCCGACCCGGGTAGCGGCGGCTTGCGGCGCGGCGACGCCCAGAATCTGGTTGATATCGGCGCCTGGAAGGAGACCGATCAGAAGTTGACCGGCAACCACTTGATCGTGGGGTCCCGGAAGGAATTCCTTGCCCGCAAACAAAGTGTGGCCAAAAGCCAGAAGCAGCGCAGCCGGAACCAGCGATTTACTCGGCAAAACCATACTTCCAAGGCAACCGTTGTGTCAAATTACACGAACTTAGTCTCTATTGTTTTTTCGGACCGTAACCGAAGAGACTTTATTCAGGGAAACACCTGCAAGTATGGTGGTCAAGTTGCTGATGGAGGATGACCCAATGTAATCTGGCAGTAATAGCCCGATATTAGCCAAGTGCACTGTATGCTATAACATGAAGGTGATTCTCGGTCGTGCGAGTGCGCTGGTTCTGCTATTCTGGCTGGCCGCCCCCCAGGCGGGACACGGCCCGGGAGGCGCGACTGCTTATAACGCAGGCAGCGAGCCGGCCTGCGATCAATCGCATCGCGGGTCGATGATCGTGGTCCTTGGCGGTGCCGGCTATCCGGACCAGCTCGAGGTTTGCTTGCGCGATGGCGCCGGCAGATTCCTCTGGGCACCGGCGAGCCAAATGAACCGCAACACATTCGCCCACACCCGGATGGTGGGTGGATGCCCCATTTTCCCGGACAACAACGTCTGGAACTCCACCGTGGACAAGTTACCGGTGTCTCCCGAGTCCGGCGCCATCATCCGCACCTATGCCGCCAGCCGGCTGGGCACCGTCTCCGAGTTCACCCTGAACCTCGCCAATTCCAAAACCCCTGCCGGGCCGGTCCAATTCAACGCCTCACCGGAGAGCGACCAGGGCCGCTATCCGATCGCCGGCAACATGAAGATGCAAGGGCCGAAACGCGAAAACCCGGTTTCCGGCGCTCCCTATCAGGGTTCGGACAGTCATCTGCTCGTGCTCGAAACCGACACCTGCAAGCTATACGAAATCTTCGCCCTGGAAAACGGCTCGCCGCCATACCACGCGGGGTCGGGCGCGATCTACGACTTGATGGCGAACGAGCTTCGACCCAACGGTTGGACTTCCGCCGACGCCGCGGGCATGCCCATCTGGCCCGGCGTCCTGACCTATGCCGAACTATACGGCGGTGGAGAGATCCGCCACATGATCCGCTTCACAGTGGAGCATACGCGGGCCTCGTTCGTCTGGCCGGCGCGTCACTATGCCAGCCGCAGCGGCGACGCCGCGTTTCCGCCTATGGGTTCGCGCTGGCGCCTGCGGGCGTCCACCGACGAGAACACCTGCCATGCCGGCGATAACAATGGCAAGTCCTACCCGGCGGAGATGCACCGGCTGATTCATGCGCTGAAACGCTACGGCTTGATCCTGGCGGACAACGGGATCGCCATTCGTATCGCTACGGATACCGACGCGCACTGGGGCGATCCCAACTCCCCAACCAGCGCCGAATGGGTGCTCAACGGCTGGACGCACTGCCTCACCGGACATGACTTCGAGGTGGTGGATGATTCATTGCTGATGGTCAATGCGGACTCCGCAGCGACCTTAGGCCAGTAGAGCTTTCTTCGCATGGAGTCTAAGAGATCGCCCGAAAACAGCGCCGGCTCCCGGCATCTCGGCGTGCCTCGCGCGCAGGCGCCCGGCCGATCGCTGACCGCTTGCTTTACTGCCGCGCTTGCCCCGAATCGGGCGCGATCATCAGCCCCGACTGATCCACCGCCTCGAAGTCGGAGCCGTGCAGCGTGGCGAATTCCGCCGGAATGCTGTTCGACCAGCGGCTGTCGAGCGCGCCCGAGACGTACCAGTTGCCGCCGTTATCGGAGAGCATCATTCCGTACTCCTTCAGCGCCGTCAGCAGCACCCGGGTCTGCGGACTGAACCGGCTGATATCGACCCCGGCCTTCAACCGGAAACGCTCTCCCATCGGTGGAAGCGCCGCATCGCTCGAGGCCGATGCAAAATGGCGCGCCGGCCAGACATACGCCCGCCGCGTGCGCCGGGTGGTGAAGCGCAATGCATGCGTAATGTGTCCGTTGGCGACCTCATCGTAGCGCGCGAGCCCAGGCAGGATGGCTGTCCCCGCCGCGTCGGCCGAAGTCCAGCCGTCGGGCCGCAGCTTGTTCGAGCGTAAATCGAAAATCGCACCCGAAGCAGCCGACCACCGGCCCGGCCCGGTGTGCGTCGCGGCGAACAGTTCGTACAGCTCGCAATTGCCTTCGTCCAAAACCAACACGTGCTGGTCGGATTGCTCTTCGATGGGGGCATCGTCCGGAATCCGGTAGGGGCCCCGATCGCTCTCACCGCTCTCGAGAGTCATCTCGTTGTTCGATTCGGTGCCATCCGTCACGCCGTAGCGGTATCCGCCGAGCTTGCCGAAGTCGGCGTGGAGCTTATCCTCGGGTCCCATTTGCGCCACGTAGGTATTGGAATTGGGATCGAGCGGCAGATCGGTGACTTTGCGGTTCCAGATGTTGTCCGGCGGATACATCGGGCACCCGCCGCGCGCAATCGACGCGCTCTTCTCGCGCCGGATCATCATGACGAGCCGGCGCTGGTAGGGCCGCGTCACCTTGTAGATTCCCGCGGCAGGAAAACTCAAGAGGGAAACAACCAAAACCAGGGCTGTGATGGGATACTTCTTCAGGCATTTCACGCCCAGTTCGCGAACTACCAGGGTTGCCACGGCGCAAATCGCGCACCACAGCACAAACATCGGCAGATACTGATGCAATGCAGCCAGCAAGCGAGTATTGTCACAGGGCATACCAGACTTGTCAACCACGGCTGTGGCGCGTGCTACAGTGAGGTGAATCTCATCGCGTTGGTATGCCTCCAACCCCGAGAAATGCCACCAAAATCATCGCCTCCAACACTTTCTGGTACGGTTTCGAGTCGGTGTTCGCGATCCTCATGGTCTTCGCTACCTCGATCCCCATGGCGCGCGTTCTCGGTCCCGAGCGGCTTGGTTATTTCCAGTACGTGGCGTGGTTGACGAACGTCGGCACGATCTTAGCCATCGGCATACCCGCGGTCACCACCAAGTACATGGCCGAGTATCTCAATCGTGGCGAGGCCGGCATCTCGCGCGCCATTTTCGAACGGACCTTGATGTTGCAGGTTCTGGCCGCGATTACCATTACCGCGCTCGGGGAACTCATCGTGTACTTCGCGGGAGATCCCGCCCACCGCACCGTCTCCATGATCCAGGTGCTCTCCATGCTCCCGGCCATGATCGTCGCCATTCCTTCGCAGGCCAACAACGCCGCCGAAGACATGCGCGCCAACGTTGCCGCCAGCATCGTGTCTTCGACCCTCTATCTCATCGGCGTCGTCGCCAGCCTTTACTACCATTGGGACCTGGTGGGTATTGCCGCCTCGTTCGCCATTTCCCGCTCCGCCGAAGTGGTGGTCCGGATGCCGCCCGTATGGCGCCGCGTGCGGACCTACCCGAAAGCGAAAATCCCGTCCGACCTCGAGCGCGCCATGCGCTCCTTTGCCGTGCAGAGTATGGGTCTCATGTTACTGAACGTGGTGGTATGGGACCGCTCCGACGTGGTTCTCCTGAAGTTCCTCTCGCGCGACGTCCGCCAGATCACTTACTTTACCCTGACGTTCAACATTGTCGAAAAAGTAGTCCTCATCCCCCAGGTATTCGGCCACGCTCTCGGCACCACCATGATGGCCGAGTACGGGCGCGACAAGAGCCGGGTGGGGCTGTTGGCATCCAACGCCGCCAAATACATGTACATGTTCGCGGCACCCATGCTCTTCGGAGTCGCGCTGCTCAGCGCGCCGCTGATGCGCCTGTTATACGGGCGCGACTATCTGCCGGCGATTCCAGTCCTCGCCGTCGCCGCCGGGCTGGCACTATTCAAACCGCTGCTGCTGCCGGCGCAATATTTCCTGCGCACGCACAGCCGGCAGATTCCGCTGCTGGTCTGGAACTCCGCGTGCGGCGCGCTGAATGTCGGCGTCGATTGGGCCTTGATCCCAACCATCGGCGCGCTGGGCGCGGGCATCGGCAACGGGTTGGCGCAAGCTTCGTCGGTCATCGGCATTTGGATTTTTACCATCACCCGCTATAAAATCCGGCTGGATTTCGGCGCTCTCGCCAGGATTACCATCGCCCTCGCCGCCATGGCGCCGCCAGTCCTGCTCCTGAATTCGTGGCTTCCGCCGCTGGCGGCACTCATCGCCGGAGTGCCCACTGGCGCCATTGTCTATCTCGCGCTGTTGCGCCGGCTGGGCTTGCTGCAACGCGAAGACAGCGAGCGTCTAAATCACGTTGCGGCAGCCGTGCCGAAGGTTTTTCGTCCCACCCTCCGGCGCATCATCGGTTTAATGGTCCCGGTCGACCCGGCGGCGTTGGAGAACCGGTGAAACCTCTGGTTCTTTTGGTTGTGGACAACGGCTTCTGGGCCATCGGAGAGGTCGGCCGCCAAATTGTCCGCCGCTTCCGCCATAAGTACGATTTTCTGTTTCTGACCGAACGGATCCTTTCCCGCCGGCGGGACCTGCTGAACCAGGCGCTTTTACGCACCGACCTGGTACTCTGCCTCAACGAGAGCGGCGCCGCCACGGTCGGCGCATGCGCCACGGTCGCGCTGCCGCCGCTCGTCACCTGGATTCACCACGTCACTACCTGGAACGAAGAGCACAAAATCGCCGCGCGCACGAGCCAACTGCTGCTCACCAGCACACCATCCTGGCGCGACCGGATTGCCGCCTACGCGCCGGGCACGCAGGTGGCGTTCGTTCGCCACGGAGTCGATCTCGACTTTTTCGCTCCCCGCGCCGTCTCCCGGGAACTCCATGGCATCGCCCCGGACAGTTTCGTCGCCGGGTTCTTCGGCGCACGCGGCAGCGATCAGGACGCCGGCCGCAAAGGCATGGACGTCCTCCTCGCCGTATTCCGCCGCATCGCCACCGCGGTTCCCAACCTGCACGCCGTATTCGCGGGCCCCGGATGGGAGCCGTTCGTCTCCGAACTGCGCGCCACCGGCGCCCAAGCCACCATATTCGGATTCGTTCCCCGTTCTCGTCTCCCCGAGATGTACTCGCTGCTGGACGTTTACCTCGTTACCGCGCGGGTGGAAGGCGGTCCGCTCACGGTGCTGGAATCGCTCGCGTGCGGCACTCCGGTGGTGTCCACGCGCGTCGGCCTGGTACCGGACGTTGTGATCGACGGCGTGAACGGGTTCACCGCCGATGTGGGCGACGTGGAAACGCTCTCCGGCGCGCTTCTGAAAATGGCTTCCAGCGCCGAATTGCGCCGGTCGATGCAATCGAACGCGCGGCCATCGGCCGAGAAGTGCTCCTGGACCGAGTTGCTCGCGCCGCTCGAATCCTATCTCGATGATCTCATCCGCCTTCCACCGCGCCGCAAGGATCTGCCGGCACTCCCGTGGATCGAAGATGCCGATCACACCTGCGCCGTATCTCTCGCCGCCGATTGCATGGCCAACGCCATCGCCGACGTGCGCACGAAGCGTGCCCGGGTGTGGCGAAGCCTGCTCGTGCTCCGCCACATGCTGGAAGGCGTACCCCCGGCCGATCGCTTGCGCGCCCTAAGTCTGCTGCGAGGCCGCTGGCCGCGCTGAATCCACGCCTCTCCCTGCTCGCTGCCTACTGAAGATTCGTGATAAGCGCCAGGTCTACGCGGATTTGGCGGCGCAGATAAACGATGCGGCGGCGGTCGGCAGACCAACGCAGGTAACGGACGTCGCTCGGCAGGGAAGCTTCAAGGCGCACAGGCGGACCGCCGGAGAGGGCCTGGCTCCAGAACTGCGCCGAATCTCCCGTATGGCAGAGATAAATGATGGACCTGCCGTCAGCGGACCATTGCAAATCCGATGGGTCCGCGGGAGCAGGAATGGCCCGCACCAGCGAGCCATCCTCAAGCGAGCGGACTTCCACTTCTCCCAGATCGTTCCGATAGGCTAACCGCCGGCTGTCCGAAGAAATGGTCAAATCCGATGCGCCTGTGTCGGCCAGTTTGACCGGCGCGGCGGGACTATCGAGGGACGCTTTGGACAAGGTGTGCTGGCCCGAGATGTTGGATTCATAAACCACCCACCTGCCATTCGGGGAAATCGCCGGATGCCAATCATATGGCCCCGAGGTGACCTGCCGCAGGTTGCCCCGATCGAGATCGACGCGCCACAATCGCCGCGTCCCGGAGGCCTTCACCATGAAAACAACGAAACGGCCATCGGGAGAGACCGCCGGCTCCAAGGCCATTACCTTGTTCGCGAGCAGCGGCTTTCGTTCGCGGCCGTCGGAAGTCGCCACCCATAAATTCGATTGCGCCGCGAAAACCACACGTCCGTCCGGCGTCCACGCCGGGTCGTTATAGCTTCCAGCGGGCAACTCCATGCGGGCCGCCTCGCCGGCGGCGGCTCCCGGCGCAGGGGAACTCCAGATGCTGTCATCGGTCACCTGGCTATTGGCCAGAAGCGTCCGGCCGTCCGCGGTCATGCTGATCAGCGAATAATTGTTGATGTCGTTGCTTACCCGGCGGAATGCTCCGCGGGTGCTCACGTGCCAGATTTGGCCGGCCTGCGAATCTTCGTCGGGTACGAGCGCCAGAATTTCGGACCCGCTCAACCAATTCACACTCCGCAGCGGCCTCGGCTGGGGCGCCATTTCCAGGCGGGCCGGTCCGCCGGAGGCGGGAATCTTCCATAGCGCCCACGACGTGCCTTTGCGGTCGCGGGCGCCTTGCAAGTAGTAGATGTTCTTGCCGTCGGCCGCCCACCGATAGTTGTAGAACGAATAGGGCGCGTTGCTCTCGGCCAGCGTCCTGACTTCGCCTCCCGAAGGCGTCGCAGTCAACAGGTAACCGTGGCCATTCGGATCGTAGCGCTTGTATACGATCCGGCTGCCATCGGGAGAGAAAGCCGGGGCGGTGGCGATTCCAGTGAACAACTTGCGCGGTTCGCCGCCTTGAGCCGGGATTCGAAAAAGGGCGGCTTCCACGGGATCGCGCTCATCTTCGAGCGCATAGTACAGATACTGTCCGTCGGGCGGATAGCCTACGCCCCAGAAATGGCCCTGAACGGGTGGAACCAGCCGGATTCCCGCGCCCACTGCCGCCGTCTCGCGCTGCCACAGGCTTTGCCCATCGGCGTCATGGGAGACATAGGCAATATGTTTGCCGTCGGGCGAGATAATTCCGTAGACGATGTTGTTGGGGACGGCTAACGCGGTGAATCGCGGGGTGGAAACGGTGGGCTCACCGCCGGGCCAGACCCAGCGCGCCGCGATTAAAGAAGAGGCGACCAGAATTCCGGCCGCCACGATGTACGACATCCTGCGCGGAGACCGATTCGGCGCGGTAGTGACTGGTTGCGGAGCCGGGGGTGGAACTACCACCGGCGCCACGAGCCGGTAACCCCGTTTTGGAAGGGTCTGGATGTACTGTCCGCCTTCGGAGAGTTCGCCAAGAGTTTTTCGGAGGGTGAAGATATTTTGCGCCAGATTTCCTTCTTCGACGAAGGAATCGGGCCAGACTTCGCGAATCAGCGCCTCTTTTTCCACCACGCTGCCGCCGTGTCGGACCAGGACAAGCAGGGTATCGAAGCATTTGGGCGTCAGGGCGACGATCTGGCCGTTGCGCCAGAGGACGCGCTCGCCCACACTGAGACGGAACGGGCCAAATTCATAATTTTCACCCAGTCCCTTTGTTTCGAGCGGCATACGAACCTTGAGAATTTCTTGAGAATTCTCTGATCCCCTCTGAAAGACTTCTCCGGCCCGATCGGTTCACGATGGAAACCGGCCTTCGGCCAGTATAGCCCAGCCCCGTGGGGTTGGGAGTTTGTCGCGTACCATGCCGCCGCGGCATCGCCAGGCATTCAGGAGGGGAAAATGGGACGACTTGGGGCGTTATTGCGGCTTCTCGGAACGCTTGCCGTTCTGCAAGCGGGTATCTTCGCTCAGCCAGTTTCTATCGTCAGCGGCGATATGGCAACCTTCACGGTAGGGCAGCCGAGCACCACGCAGCTCGTGGTTACCGTCTGCCAACCAGGGCAAGTCGATTGCGCGGGTCTCCAGGGCACCACGATCCTGTTCCAGGTCCAGACCAGCGGTAGCTGGGCGTCCTTCTGCAATTCCAATTTCACGTCTTGCACCGAAGGCAGCGGCACGGTTAGCATTCCGGCGCGGGGCAGCCAAGCGAGCGCCTACATCATGGCAGGCACGGAAGCCGGTTCCTACACCATTACTGCTACCGACACCAGCAGCAACAACTCGGTGACCTTTCACGAGACCAATGCCGCCGGAGCGCCGGCGGTTCTGAAAGCCTGCTGCGGGCAGAATTTTCAGGTCGTCGAGGGACAGCCGTTCCCGACGATGACCTTCGAGACCACAGACGGCTATGGGAACCTGGCGACTCCCCCAATGACCATTACCTATACGGCGCCATCCACGGAACCATCGGCTAATTTCGGCGGAACGCGCAGTACCACCAACGCCACTTCCAACGGCTACGGCTCCGTTCCGAACTTCGCGGCCGACAATTCGCTGGGAACGTATAAGCTGCACCTCACCGGGGACTGCCCGTTTACTACCTGCACGCTCGACCTCACCATCACGAATGTCCAGCCAGCCGGGACAAAGGCCGCGCAAACCGCTCTCATGAGTTCGCTGAACCCATCGATCATCGGACAGCCGGTGAACTTCACAGCGACAGTCACTTCCAATTCGGGGACGCCGACCGGCACCATCGCATTTATGGATGGTTCGACCACCATCGTCAGCGGCGTGGTGCTCGCCGGCGGTATGGCGACATATCAGGACGCCTCCCTGGCGGCGGGCACACACTCGATCACTGCCGTCTATTCAGGCGATTCCACCTATGCGGCGAGTACGTCGTCCCCACTGAGCGAAACCGTGTTTAGCTCGCCCGCTGCGACAACTACCACGGTTGTCAGCTCCGCGAATCCCTCCGTCGCCGGCCAATCGGTGACATTCACCGCCACGATCACCACTTCCGGCGGATTCGTACCCGGGAACGACGGATTTCTCACATTCTGGGACGGGAACAACGAACTGGGGACCGTGGTAGTCAACAGTGGGAAGGGCAGCGTTTCGCTATCGTCGCTTTCGACCGGCGCCCATTCGATCACGGCGAATTACGGCGGGGATATCGCTTTCGCGTCCAGCACCTCGGCAGTCCTCACTCAGACCGTCAATACCGCTTCGCTCAAGTCCACGCAGACCATGCTGAGCAGCTCGCTCAATCCGTCGGTTGCGGGTCAGCCCGTAAATCTCACGGCCACGGTGACGTCCAGCTCCGGCACGCCCACCGGCACCGTCACCTTCAAGGACGGTTCAAGCACCATCGTATCGGTTGCGCTGAACGGCGGAACGGCGACCTACCAGGACCCATCGATGGCCGCCGGCACGCACTCCCTTACCGCGGTGTACTCGGGCGATTCGAATTACTCCGGGAGTACCTCGGCAACACTCACCGAGACCGTCTACAGCTCGCCTGCCGCCACCTCGACCACGCTGGTCAGTTCCGCTGACCCCTCGTCTCCGGGCCAATCCGTCACGTTCACGGCGATGGTATCGACTTCCGGTCCGGGCACACCGACCGGAATCGTTACGTGGTGGGATGGGAATACGGAGCTGGGAAGCTACGCGCTTAACGGGAACAGCGCCAGCCTGACCACCTCCTCGCTATCGCTTGGCGCGCATTCCATCACGGCGAATTATGGCGGCGATGTGGTATTTGCCGCAAGCACTTCGGCGATTCTCACCCAGACCGTCAGTAATGTCACGACCACCACGACGGCGCTGGCCAGCTCTTTGAATCCCGCGGCTGCCGGCCAGGCGGTCACCTTCACAGCGATGGTGACGCCGAACGGTTCCGGGACGCCAACCGGATCGGTGACTTTCAAAGACGGGTCCGCCACGTTGGGCAGTTCGAATCTGAGCAGCGGAAAGGCGTCTTACACCACATCGACGCTATCGGCCGGCACGCATTCCATTACCGCGGCTTATGGGGGGGATTCGAACTTCAGCGGTAGCACGTCGGGGGTCCTGACGCAGACGGTGACGACCGGCAGCAGTACGGGGTTAACAGTGGCTCCTTCGGGTCTGACCTTCACGGCTTACCAGGGACGAAGCAATCCGCCAACGCAGAGCCTGCAGGTCCAGAGTTCGAGCCCCGCCGGCTTCACCATCGCGAATATTCCAGGGTGGCTTTCCGTCTCACCCACGAGCGGGACGACGCCAGCGACGGTTAGCGTAGGAGTGAACGCCAGTTTGCTAAGTTCCGGCGCCACGAGCGCGAGCATCAGCATCATGCCTTCGAACGGGCAGAGTGTTTCGGTGACGATCCAGGCGAGCCTCGATCCCTTTTCCATCGGAGCGTCCAGCCCGGTGAGCGTCAGCCTGGCGGCGGGGGCGGCCACCAACGGAACGCTCGCGGTCACTACCGCGGACAATGCCCCGGCAGCGGTTGAGGCCGCGGCATCGACCTCGACCGGCGGCAACTGGTTGACGCTGGCCTCGGCGACTCTTTCGGCGCCCGGTCCGCTCAACTACACGGTGGATGCTACTTCTCTGAGCGCCGGCAATTACACGGGGACGATTACGTTATCCTGCACCAGCGCGAACCCCTGCGCGCCAGTCCCGGTAACAGTGAACCTGGCCGTCACCCCCGGCACGGTCGCCATCTCGCAGGTGCTGAACGCGACCGGCGAAGCGCCGCTGATTTCGCAAAACACCTGGATCGAGATCAAGGGGACGAATCTGTCCCAAACCAAGCGCATCTGGCAGGCTTCCGATTTCGATCCCGCGACCGGCCTGATGCCCACGGAGCTTGATGGGGTGAGCGCCACGGTGGACGGCAAACCGGCTTACGTGTACTACATCAGCCCGACGCAAGTGAACGTGCTGACACCGCTCGATTCCGCGCTCGGACCGGTGAACGTGGTGGTGAAGAACGGGATCGGCACCAGCGCCGCCGCCACGGTGACGATGCTTCCGAATTCGCTGGGATTCTTCGCCTTCAACAGCGCCACTTACGCGGCGGCGACGCATGCGAACGGCGCTTTGGTCGGCCCGGCAACGCTATATCCCGGGCAAACCACGCCGGCGGCTCCGGGGGAAACGATTGTGCTCTACGGCAATGGCTTTGGGGAGGTGACACCGGCGATCAATCCCGGCGCGGCGGCGCAAGCGGGAGTGCTGCCCTACAACCCTACGATCACCATCGGTGGCCTGCCGGCTACGGTGATTTATGCCGCCGTCGTCACTCCAGGGCTGTACCAGTTCAACGTGGTAGTTCCGCCGAATGCCCAAAACGGCGACCTGGCGCTGCTCGCTACCTATAACGGCGTGAGCACCCAACCGGGCGTCGTGGTTACTGTGAACCATTAGCGATGAGAATTGCGATTAAGATCTTCCTGGCAATGGCGACTGCGGAAGCGCAAGGCCTCCCGTTCTTGGCTCGTGGACCTTGGTCGAGCAGACGGGAAAAGCCGGCGAAGGCCCCAGCGTTGCCGCGGATCGCGCGGTGAGTGAATCCCGCTTGGGATATACCGCCACAGTGCTCCGGGATGGGCGAATAATGCTTGCCGGCGGCGGCACGCGCTCGCTCGAAATATTCGACCCCACGAAGAAGGAGTGGACGACGGTAGCGGGGCAGCTTTCCACGGTACGCTCCTTCCATGCGGCGGCTCTTTTGCAGGATGGGAAAGTGCTGATCGCGGGCGGCAGGGACGGCGACGTTCCGCTCAATTCGACCGACTTGTTCGATCCGGCTACCGGCAGCGTGACACCTTCCGGCTTTCTGACCGTGCCGCGCGCGGGCCACACGGCGACCACGCTATTGGATGGCACGGTGTTGATCGCCGGCGGGGATGGACTGTCATCAGCGGAGATTTACGATCCGGAACGGCAATCGTTTTCCCCTACAGCGTCGATGAGCGGAGCGCGGGCCGGTCACGCGGCGATTCTGCTTCCGGACAACAATAACGTGCTGCTAGCGGGCGGAAGGGACGCGGATGGCGCGGCGCTCGCGTCGGCGGAAATCTTTTCGCCGGCGGAAGGGGTGTTTCGTCCTGCCGCACCGATAGATCGTGCGGTCGCCACGCCGATCCTTCACGCGACGGAAACTGGCGTCGTCACTCTATTGGGATTGGGCGAAAACAATGGCCAGACGTTTCGCTTTCCGGCTGTCACCGCCGTACTAAGCAAACAACCTCGGGGAGCGCTGGAAGTAGATGGGGAGGGGTGGCAGCCGGAGGAAGTTGTTCGCCTGTCGGTTTGCTACCGCGGAACGTCGCGGCCCGAAGTGACGGTGGTGGCGGACGGCGCCGGGAAGTTTCACCACCTGGTTCCCACAGATGCCGATACCCTGGATTCCTGCACGTTCCTATCGGCACGAGGGTGGAAATGGCGCACGATTATCCACGTTCATGCACCCTCCGACATCTTTTTCCTCGTCACAAGCTGTCCTCAATACTATGGATCGGACGCCGAACTTCAAGGCATCGTAACCAGGGATCTCGGTTCGTCTGGGCCTGTGCCGACGGGTTCGGTTACCTTGGCGGATAGTTCCGTAAACCTAATCACAGAAACGCTCGTGGACGGCCCGGGCGCGATCAATAGTCCCTTTTCATTCGATTGGGTGGCAAATGCCGGTCCACACAGTTTTGTGGTGACCTATTCAGGCGACGGCAACTATCTGCCAAGCAACACGGGAACGTATACCTGCTCGATTTATCAAGCGAATACCAACAACACGTCGCTGAAGAGCTCGGCAAACCCGGCTGTCTATGGTCAACCGCTCCAAATTACAGCAACGTTTACGTGGGGCGTCGACACTCTCGGGGCGCCTCCCCCAAACTTCGCGGGTGCGACCCCTACCGGGAATGTCTACCTTCTGGAAGACCAAGAGGCATTTATCCAGTCGACCTTCCAGAACGGCACCGTTGTCTTCTCCCCCCTGCTATCGGTTGGGCAGTACAACTTCTCGGCCGAGTATCTCGCCGATCAAAACTACATGGCTTCCGGAGACGGGTTGGGCGGACAGACCACCTATCCCTCCGTACTCCAGACGATCAACCAGGCGCATTCGACCGTAGGAATCAGCTTTACTCCGAACCCGGCGGTCTACGGCCAGCAGGTTTCGGTCGCGTACCAGGTCAGCGCCGTTTCTCCAAGCCAGGCGATTCCGACTGGCACTTGCACCGTGGTCGTCGATGGGAGCAGCAGTAGTTGTGCGCTCAACGCGAGCGGTCAACTCAACGTTGTCTATGCCGACGGTCTCCCGGCAGGTAACCACGGCTTTTCCCTCACGTACCCAGGGACCATCAATATCGCCGGCAGCACCGGAATCGCGAGTCTGACGGTCAACAAAGCTACGCCCTCGGTCACTGTCACCAGTTTGGCCAATCCCTCAGTTGCCGGCCAAGCCGTGACTTTCGTGGCGATGGTCAGCCTCCTCCCCCCGGCCCTTGAGAGCGTAACCTTCAGCGATGGCAACACGCTGTTGGAAACGAGTACTCTCAACATCGGCGAAGCCGCTTTCACCACCTCCGCTCTGCCGGCGCCCATACGATCACGGCAGTCTACAGCGGCGATGAAAACTTCAATACCAGCTCCGGCTCGCTCACCCAAACGGTAAGGGCGCAATGCGATCTAAACGCGGACGGCAGCATTACCATCGCCGACGCCCAACTCGCGGTCTCGGAAGCGCTCGGCATTCAGGGCGGCACGGCCAACGTCGCCACTGTGCAGACCGAAATCAACGCGGTCCTCCGGCTGGGTTGCGCTTAGCGTCTGCAGGCCAGAATAACTCACGGCGGCCGCCTGCCAGCGAATGGCGGGATCGCCATCCAAAAGCCAGGAAACCACGGATTCCGACTTCATTTCTGGAACATTTTACCCGGCGGCGCAGGCCTGCCCAACGCCGAAGATATAATAGGATCGTGCCGAAAGCCAAGGATCTCGAAGTGCGCCTGCAAAGGACTGAGCAGCAGTTGCGCTTGTTCCAGAAGATCAGCCGCTTCATGGTTCGCGAGTTGAGCCTGCAAGAGGTGCTGCAAGGTGTGGTTTCGCTCGTGGTCGAATTCACCCAGTGCGATGCCTGCCTGGTCTACCTTCTGGACGGCGAAGAACTGGTTTTGTGCGCCTCCAATACGCCTCACCCATCCACCATCGGCAAAGTGCGTATGCGCTGGAACGAAGGCTTGACCGGTTGGGTAGCGCGCGAACGCCGGCTGCTGGCGATTTCGCGCGAGGCATATAAAGACCCCCGCTTCAAGAAATTCGGGGAGCTCGAGGAAGACACGTTCGAGGCGTTCCTTTCGGCGCCGTTGATTGCGCGCAACCGGGTGGTGGGCGTGATGAACGTGCAGCACCGCGTACCCCATCAGCACACCGGCGGCGAAATGGAAGTGCTCACCACCGTGGGCGAGCAAATCGGATGCGTGCTGGTGCTGGCGCGCATGGCACCGACCGCCGTGGAGACGGCCAACCACGTGGAACTGGTGCTTTCCTCCGGTCCGATTTCGATGAAACAATAAGGGGCGCAGCGCGGGCGGCGCAGACGTGCCGAGGAAGAGGGAAAACATGATTCAGCGCCAGCCGCCAGCGAAGTGGAGCAGGCAATCCGGCCTGGAGCCGCGTGGCTTTCCTGGATTCTCGATTTCCGCGGATCCGCCTGGCTGCGAGTCCCGCCCGCCAATCGCCGGCTGTGGGGGCATCAGGCCATCCTGCCTGCGGCCGATCGCCCTGCTCTGCCTGCTCGCGGCGGGCGTATCGGCCGCGGCGGCCCAGAAATGGGAAATCCAATATTTTTACGACCACGCCAAGTCGAGCTTTGTGATCTGCGATATGCAATTCCCGTCCGCCAGCCGCGGGGTCGCCGTGGGGGTCATCAGGGAAGGAAGGCGCGAAGATCCGAGTTCGGTGGTCACCGCCGATGGCGGCCTCCACTGGCAGACGGTGCCGTTGAAGGAACCTCCCGTCTCGCTGTTTTTTCTGAACGAAAACCTGGGGTGGCTGGTGACGACCAAAGGCCTGTGGCAGACCGTGGAGGCCGGCCGCAGTTGGACCAAGCTTCCGAAATTGCCCGCCGAGATCTTTCGTGTCTATTTCATCGACGAAAAGCACGGATGGGGGATCGGGCCCAAGAAGACCGCGCTCGAAACCCGCGATGGAGGGCAAAGCTGGAGTCCGCTGGTGGCGGCGTCCGCGCAGGACGGCGAAGACGTCAACTTCAGTTGCTACACCTGGATCGCCTTTGCCACGCCGCGCAACGGCTTGATCACCGGCTGGAACATTCCGCCGCGAAGATTCGACACGCTGCTCCCCAATTGGATGGATCCCGACACGGCGCTCCGGCAGCGCGAGACGCCGCATCTTTCGTTTTCACTGACGACATCGGATTCCGGCGCCGAATGGAGCGCGGCTTCCGCGTCTTTATTCGGCGTCATCTCCCGCGTCCGTTTCGCGCCCGAGGGCAAAGGTCTGGAGCTGACGAAATACAGCGAGACGTTCCGCTATCCCAGCGAGGTGTCGAGCCTGGAGTGGCCCGGCGGCGAGAATCACACCGTCTTCCGCGACGCTAAATTCGACGTCACCGACATTTGGCTGGCTTCCGATGGGACGGCCTACCTTTCGGGCTCCAAAGTCCGCGGAAAGCTCCGGGGCGTGATTCCCGACAAGGTCGAGGTTTTCACCAGCAAAGACCTGGACGAGTGGACTCCCATTCCGGTGGACTACCGCGCGGAGGCTTCGTCCACGATTCTGGCCGCTCCTGACGACGATCACCTCTGGCTGGCCACCGATACCGGCATGATACTCAAGCTGGTGCGGTAGGGCCGATGTAAAATGTGTGGTGCAGATTTATTTACTTCGCCACGGCATCGCTGAAAATACCACTCCCGATTCGGAACGCGCCCTGACTTCCGAGGGCCGCGATAAGCTCCGCCGCGTGCTGATTCGGGCCCGCTCCGCGGATGTCGATCCGACCCTGATTTTATCCAGCCCGCTGCGCCGCGCGGTCGAAACGGCCGACATCGCCGTCGAAGTGCTCGGCCACCACGGAAAGGTGGTGAAGACCCGCGCACTGGTGCCCGACGCCTCGCCTTACGATACCTGGGAAGAGATCCGCAAACACTCCGGCGAACCGGCCATTCTGCTGGCCAGCCACGAGCCGCTGATGAGTTCGCTGGCGTCGTTTCTGCTCGCCAGCCCGGCGCTGGTGGTGGAATTCAAAAAGGCCGGCCTCATGCGCGTGGACTGCGAGCGCACCGGGCCGGAACCGAAAGGTGTGCTCAAATGGATGCTAACGCCCGCGACGGCGTGATTTTATGAACATTAGGAAAGCCACTGAGAAGTACGAAGCATGGCTCGGCAGGCACCTGAAGATTGTCGAAGCCGACCTGGAATTCAAGCACGAGCAAATGCGGACGGCTCCCTTTCCGTTTCTGCGCGCCACGTTTTATCGCTGGGCACAAGTATGGGAGGACCATTGCGGCGATGCGGCGAAAGCGCCGCGGGTGCTCGCGGTGGGCGACCTGCACGTGGAAAACTTCGGTACCTGGCGGGATATCGAAGGACGCCTCATCTGGGGCATCAACGATTTTGACGAGGTCTGGCGGCTACCCTACACGATCGATCTGATTCGCCTGGCGACGAGCGCGCTGATGGCCGAAATGACATGCGACCAGAAGGCCGGGATCGCGGCGATTCTGAACGGCTACCGGGAATCGTTGGAGGCCGGCGGGCGGCCCTTCGTGCTGGCTGAACACCATACCGCGCTGCGCCAGATGGCTACAGCGCGGCTGCACGACCCCGAAGCGTACTGGGCCAAGCTGCACGCGCTGAAGGAATCGACGGAGCCCGGGCCCGCAGCCGCCAACAAAGCGTTCGATCACATGATGCCGGAGCGCGGCATGCGCTGGCGCGCGGCCCATCGCGTGGCCGGCCTGGGCAGCCTGGGACGGCAACGATTCGTGGCGCTGGCGGAATGGCGCGGCGGATCGGTGGCGCGCGAAGCCAAGGCGCTCGCGCCTTCGGCCTGCCTGTGGGCCGAAAAAGGCAAGGGCACGGCGCCCATCCTTTATCAGGAAATGCTCGACGAGGCGGTCCGCTGCCGCGATCCGTTCGTTCGCCTGCAAAAGCGCTGGATT
>DATJMA010000038.1:0-17708 GCA_035509055.1 Bryobacteraceae bacterium
GGTATTTCCGGGCGAGTTCGGGTCGTTGCTGCCGCCGAAGCCGCCTGCCTGCCGGCGAGAGGCGCCGGAAAGCCCCCCGGAAATAATTTCGCCGTAGGAAAAGCCGCTGTCCTGCGATCCTTCCATGGTCTTGAATCCGACGCCGGTCCAGGATCCGATCGGTATCTTCCCATGTAGCGGCGCAATCACGCGGAAGCCGCTGGAAACATAGCTGTCGATGTTTTCGAGATCGAACGAATCGTAATTGGGCGCCATCTGGGGCCGGATCGTGTTCTGGTAAGCTGCCTGTGTCGCGGCGGTATTGCCATTATTGATGTCGAAAATGGTGTCGCCGTTCTCAACCGCAATGTCCAGTAGTTTGACCGTGGAAGCCGCGGTGAAGCCCGTTACAGCCGCCTGAGTTTGCTCCAACACCGTCGATTCGAACGAACTGCTGGTGCCGTTGCCATCGAGGAACGCCGCCATCGAAGTTGCCGATTGCCCGTTGCCGCTGTTGACGCGCGCCGGCGTATTGATGAAGTTCACCGGCAAATCCACATAGGGGCTTACCACGCTGGTGCCGACGGCTTGTCCCGCGATGCCGCCGCCGTAAAAATATTGAGTTGCCGTGCCGAGTAACTGATCGGCAATTTCCTGCTGGGCGGCGTTCTCCGCCAGCCAGGTCAGGCCGAGCACTTCCGACGACTCGCCGAGAACCAGTTCGGAGTTCGCCGCCGCGCCGCTGTTGATCGCCTGCGTGAGAATGCTGCGGTGCTTCTCGACCATCGCCCGGCCAACCTGCCCCCAACCGGTGACGATCACGTAACCCGCGCCGTTGGCGTTCGACTCGGCCGTTACATATTGCGTGATGTCCTGATTGGCGCTCGTAAACCACGGGATGTCGACGCTTTCCTCAACCGTGACCTGGTCTCCCTCGAAATCCGGGAAGCCGCTCGTCTGGACGACCCCGTCAAGGTACAAGGTCGGCGTGAACGACGAATCGAAAAAGACCGAAAGGCGATGACCGTAGAGATCGGCGGAATTGAAGGTCGCCATGTCGCCGCCCTGCACCGTGACCGATAAGGTGGCCATGTATTCGCTGGGAATCGTAGACGTGACGATCGGCTGGATTGAGGAGTCCTCGTTTGGATTGCTGGTTTGCCGCACCGTCACTCCATTTGTGAACGGAGTGGGCACGATCGTTCCGCCGCCCAGAACGTCGCTTACTCCTCCGGTCGGCAGATTCGTGCGCACGTAACTGGCGAGATTGTTGGCATAAGTCGTCAGATCGTTCCGTAGGTTGGTCCGATTTATACCTGAGATCGCCGCGTTGCCCTGCTGCAACGTGGCCCCGGCATCCGTAATAAACTGCGCCTGCGTATAGCCCATGATCGTGGGCAGATTGGCGACGATCCCAGTCTTATATGTGTGCGATTTGAATGCTGGGTCGAAAACATAGGTGGTGCCGTTGATGCCCACCGACACCCAAACCTCGCCCACGCTGGCTCCGCCGCCGCCGAAGGGATTCCCGGGAATTCCCGCCGAGCCGAGAATGCCGCCGATGGAATTAGGATTGTTATCGACGCCCATCCAGCTTTCGAGCTGCGCGGCGCTCACTTTCACCTGGCCAATCACGAAATTGACGTTCGAAATGGCGGAATTCGAAAGGCTCGCCTGATTCAGCAGCGCGACCATCAGCCCTGCCTGGTCGAAGGAATCGCCCCGTCCATCGAGCAGAGTCCCCACCGGGCCCTTCAAATAGCCCCACAACGGGCTGTACTCGATATTGTCGTGGACGTATTGGTAAATCAGGTCGGGGTCGTTCTGGAGCGCCCGCGCGAGTTCCACGATTTCGGGAGGCGTGGCAGTGGATGTGCTCTGCCGGGCGACCGGAGCCCGCCGCTTGGCTTCGAGCGTGGCGCGGCGCGCCTGTTCGAACGGTACCGGCGCGGGCACGAAATGGCTGCGAGACATGGGGGGACGAACCTGCGCGGCGGCAGTTCCGGACAAAATCGCTGCGACGGCCAAAGCCCAAGTGCGCTTCATGAATTGCCTCCGAGTTATCTCGCTACTACCGACGTGCGGTTGCCGGCGGCATCGTAAGTGTAAGTGACAACCGTTGTAGTGCCCGTTCCTGAGACGTAAGTAGCGGTCGCCAACCGGCCTTGGGAATCGTATGTGTAGGAGACCGATACCGGAGCGGTGACGGTAAATGCATTGGGCAAAGTAAAGCTGTCCACCGCCAGAGTTCGTGCGCCCGCGGCCGCGCCGGCGTCGATGGCGAGGGTCGCGGTAAGCGTCGTGGCGTTGGTGGCTGCCACGTTCGATACCGTAATCCCCGTGCCCAGGCTGACGGAACTGCCGTTGGTGAAGCTGGTGAGCCTGCCGGTAATAGTCACGCCAAGGTTCGAAGCGCCTTGGGAACCGGTGTTCGGAACGATGGAGACGAGACCGGGGTCGGCCACGCAAGCCAGCCCAAGCGCGGCATTGAGGTCGATTTCGACATCCACGACATTGACGATGCCATCGCTATTCAGGTCGTTTTTGGGCTGGGCGGCACCGAGAGCCTCGTTGATCACCGTTTGGACGTCGGCGATACCCGTTGTGCCGAGGCGGTTGACGTCGCAATTGCTGTAAGGGGAGCTGTAGCTCCAAGCAGCGGTGAGAGTGAAAAGACAAAGAAAACGCCAGAAACACCCCGTACTCATACCTGTTCGCTCCTCCGATGTGCGATTTCCGGCACGGTAGTTCCATACATCATACAACGGAACTTCACCGGGGGCGATTACAAGATGGAAACTTCAAAGTTGGGATTCTGAGGACGGAGTGTGTATGAAACCGCACAGAGAAGGGCAGGCTTCGAGACGAGTCGTGATCCACATCGCCGGCCTTTTGGACCGCGGCACTGAGGGGAACGGTAATCTGCGGATCGCTGGTCTGTTGCCGTGGATTGAGTGTAAATCCGACAGGGCGAAATTGATGGTGCGGCCGCGACGCTAGTGGCTGTCTCCGTCGTGATCCACATCGCTGGCCTTTTGGGCCGCCGGACTGAGGTGGACGGTATCCTGCGGATCGCTGCTCTGCTGCGGCTGCTGGGGCCTTACCGCGGATTGAGTGTAAATCGGATAGTAGGCGTTGGCGCCGCTGACGGGACTGATCATGGTTCTCCCCCTTACAAACCTCTCATCGGCGCGTTCAGCCACTTTTTTAGCGATTTAGTTGACCGCTCGGCTCCTGAAAGGCGGCGGCAGCCAGGATCGGGTTGTCGCCCCGGCGTTATGCCGTTTTTCCCTGCACGGTATCGGAGCCGCCGCTGACCACCCAGCCGTCAGCCAGGTTGATGATGCGATGTCCGTAGGCGGAATTGGCTTCCGAGTGCGTCACCTGGACAATGGTGGTGCCTTCGTCGTTGAGCTTCTTGAAAAGCTCCATGATTTCCTTGCCCTGGCTGGAATGCAGGTTGCCAGTGGGCTCGTCGGCGAGAATCAGCTTGGGATTGGCGATCACGGCGCGCGCCACGGCGACTAATTGCTGCTGACCGCCGGAGAGCTGGCTGGGATAGAGATCGCGCTTGCCCACGATGTGGAAGCGATCGAGCGTGTCGCACACCATGGCGGCGCGCTCGGAGCTTTTCACATTACGGTACGACAGCGGAATATCGAGATTCTCATACACCGTGAGGTTGTCTATGAGGTGATAGCTCTGAAAGACGAACCCGATATACTTCTTATTCAGCTCCACGCGATCCTTGGGCTTCATGCGGTGGACCAGGTGAGTGAAGAACTCGAACTCGCCGGTCCACGCGCCATCGAGCATTCCGAGAATGCTCAGCAGGGTAGACTTCCCCGCCCCGGAGGGGCCCATGATGGTGACGAACTCCCCCTCCTTGATCTCGATGTTGACACGGCGCAACACGTAGGTGCGGCCGTAGCCGCCTTCGTAAAACTTCTCGACATTCCGAAGTGTAATCATGATTCCATCCTTATTCATGCCGCAACGCGACGGCGGGGTCAAGTGCCATGGCGCGCCGGGCGGGAAGATATCCGGCCAGCAATACGACTGTCCCCAACAGCACGGGGATAGCCACAAATGTGAAGAGGTCGGTGGGCCCGATACCGAAGAGCATGGTGCTCATCAGGCGCGTCAATCCCCAGGCGGCGGCCACCCCCGCGGCGATCCCGAACGCGGCGAGCGCCGCCGCTTGCTTGAGAACCATGCGCAGGACGTCTCGCGGAACCGCTCCGAGGGCCAGCCGCAGACCGATTTCGCCGCTGCGCCGGCTCACATCATAGGAGACCACGCCAAAGACGCCCACGGCTGCCAGGAGGAACGCGATCTGCGCGAAAATCGCCAGCAGCACGGTATTGAACCGCGGACCGGCAACTGCCCGATCAATGACCTTGTCCATGGGCTGTGGATCGGCGACGGGCTCACCCGGATCGAGTTGGCGGATGGCTTGGCCGGCAGCAGAGAGCGCGGCGGCATCGGGGAGCGCGCTGCGCATCACCAGGGTCATACTGCGGAAAGCGTTTTGCGCATAAGGGCCGTAAAGCGTGAGCCAGGTTTCGCCCTCGATGGTCTCGGGCTTAACGTCGCCCACCACGCCGACGATTTCGGCCCGGCGGTTATTGGGATCGAGCAGCAGATGGCTGCCGAGGGCGCCGCCTTGGGGCCAGTACCGGCGGGCCAGACTGCGGCTGGCCACCATCACGAATGGAACGTCTTTGGTATCCCCAGCCGTGAAATCGCGGCCTTCGAGGAGCGGCAGGCCCATGGTCCGAAAATATCCCGGCGTCACCGCACGAACCAGGGCCATGGGTTTGTCGGCAGGTGCGGGGCGTCCTTCCACCACGAACGTATCGGCAAATCCGAAGCCGCCCAAGGGCAACGTGTCGACCGCCGCAACGGCACGGGCGCCCGGGAGCGCGCCCACGCGGTCTTCGACCTGTTGCACAAATGCGACGCGGCGATCGGATTTGGCATTGCGGTCACCCGCCAGCGGCAGGCGCAGGGTGAGGGCGCCGGAGGGCCGGAAGCCGAGATCGAAATGGCGCAAGCGCTCGAAACTGCGAACCAGCAGGGTGGCGCCGATCAATACCAGGACCGCAAGCCCAACTTCGACTGTCACCAGCGCGCTGCGCAGCAGGCGGCCGGACCGGGCGGCCGTGCGGCCGCGGCTGCCTTCCATCAAGGCGGTATACAGGGTGGCATCGGAACCCTGGATGGCCGGCGCGAGGCCGAACAAGAGCCCGGTGAGGAGCGAGACCGCAAGGGCGAACAGAAAGGCACGCCAATCGAGAGCAGCTTCCGCCAGACCGTGCATGGAGGTAGGGCCCAGCCGGCGCACCAGCGAGACGGCGCCCCAGGCGAGCAGCAAACCGATTGCACCTCCCCCGACAGAGAGCAGCAGACTTTCAAACAGTAACTGCGCGGCGATGCGCCCGCGGCCGGCGCCCAGGGCCATCCGCACGGCGATTTCGCGCCTCCGCGTGCTGCCGCGCGCGAGCAGCAGATTGGCGACGTTCACGCAAGCGATCAGCAAAAGAAGCGCCACCGCGCCCATCAGCACCTCGAGCGGCTTCTCGACATCGCCGAGCAGTTCTTCGCGCAGGGGAAAGACGGAGGGCCCCCAGCCGCGATTGAGGACGGGATCGGCTTCGGCGAGGCGATTGCCGAGCGCATCGAGTTCGGCACGCACCTGCGAGATTTTGACGCCGGGGCGCATGGCTGCGAGGACGATGAGGAAGCGGCTGTGGGCAGTCCTGGAGTCGGCGGGGTCCATGGCGAGCGGAATCCAGACATCGGCCGGGCTGGCCATGACGCGGAATGCGCGCGGCATCACGCCGACAATGGTGTAGGTCTTGTCGTCGAGGCGCAGGGTTTTCCCGGCGATGGCGCGGTCGGCCCCGAAGCGGCGCCAGAGATTGTAGCTGAGCAGGGCGAAATCGGAGTGGCCGGGGCGGTCTTCGCCGGGCAGGAAAAAGCGTCCCACGATGGGCTGGACGCCAAGCAGCGGTAAAAGTCCCGCGGAAATGCGCAGGGCGGGAAGTTCTTCGGCGTCGGTAGGGCCGTCGGGGCCGCCGGTGAGGTTGACGTGGACTTCCTGGTATCCGCCGACGGACTGCAAGGTGCGGCTCTGAACGCTCCAGGCGGCGAAATTGCCGCCGGCGGCCAGCATCTTGAACTGGTTTTGCGACGGATTTTTCTCCCACACGACCAGCAGACGATCGGCATGGGGGTACGGCGGCTCCAGGAGCACGGCATCCACCACGCTAAAGATAGCGGTGACGGCGCCGAGGCCGAGCGCCAGCGCGGCGAGGGCCACCAGCGTGAACCCGGGCGCGTTGCGAAGCAGACGAACGCCGTATCGCAGGTCGCGGCGAACTGAGTGCATGGCTTGTCAGGTTAACAGATTTCATTTTAGGAAAGTTCGCCCAAGGCGCCAGTAGACGCCGATGGAGGGTTTCTCTGTATGCGCGGCCGCCCCTGCGGATATTCTCAGGTGCAGGGGCGCTCGGCGGCATGAATCGAGATGCCGCCGTTGACGTTATGCACGCGGATGTGGGGGCCGATGCCTTTGACAACGAGGCGATGGCCATTGTCGCTGCGCGAGGCGTGGCCGATTTCCGAGGCGATGCCGCCGCTCAGATTCCGCGCCTCCAGGCTGACGCCGGAAAAGGAGGGGAGCGTGAGGTTGATGGCTCCGTTGATGGAACTCAGCGAGATGGAGTTGGCGGCGTTGGTCCGGTTGAAGTTGGCCTCGACGCGGCCGTTTACGGTAGAGAGATCCGCCTCGCCGGCGAGTTTCAAAGCGCGGATATCGCCGTTGACGGCCGATGCTTTCACCGGTCCGGCAAGCCCGTCCAGCGACAGGCGGCCGTTGGTGAGGGCCACCTTCTCCAGGTGAATGCGGCGCGGAACGGTGATCCGGTACTCGACGCTGGTGGGGTGTTCGGCGTCGGACCCGGCGTATTGGGTGCGGATGGAGAGCGAATCGGGCGAGGGCTCAACGACGATGCGGGCGTCATCGAGGCGGCGCGGGTCGGAGGCGTGCTTGACGGCCTCCACCAATACGGCGTTGCGGTCCCAAGCCGTGATGCTGACGTTCCCGTAGAGGTTCTCGACGGTTACGCGAGCGTTGGGATGCAGCGCATACAGCTGGCGGAATTCGCCGGCTGGCCGGCTGATGACGCTGGCGGACAGGGCACTGGCTGCCGCCATGGCCGCCAGTACCGTCCAGATAGTTCGCCGTCTACCCATGAGGCCCCCTCCGTTGATACACCACCCCAGTTGACTGCGGCCGGCGCGAGAGCCGCCGCCCTAATGCTTGGCCGCTTCGGTGCTTTCCTCAACCACGCGGCCGTCGAAAAGCCGGATGTTGCGATCGGCAAACTCGGCGTAGCGCGGATCGTGGGTCACCATGCAGATGGTGGACCCGGCGGCGTGGAGTTCCCGCAGCAGGCTCATGACAGCTTCGCCGTTGGCGGAATCCAGGTTTCCGGTAGGCTCGTCGGCCAGCAGGATGAGGGGATCGCCGCTCAAGGCTCGGGCCACGGCAACGCGCTGTTGCTGACCACCGGAGAGCTGCGACGGATAGTGCTTCATGCGGTGCGACATGCCGACGCGGTCGAGGGATTCCTGCACGCGCCGCTTTCGCTCCGCCGAAGGCATGCCGCGATAGGTGAGCGGCAGTTCCACATTCTCGTAAACCGTGAGGTCGCCGATCAGGTTGAACGCCTGGAAGATGAACCCGATCTCGCGGTTGCGGATGCGCGCCCGCTCCGAAAGCTTCAACCCGGTTACGGGCTTGCCGTTCAGGTAGTAGGTGCCATCCGAAGGCGTATCCAGCAAGCCAAGAATGGCGAGCAGGGTCGATTTGCCGCAGCCCGACGGGCCGGCAATCGACAGGTACTCTCCTTTCTTGACATCGAAATGGACGGACGAGAGAGCGTGAGTCTCCACCTCGTCGGTGACGAAGACTTTGCTGACGTTCTCAAGTCGGATTAAAGGTTGTGCGCCGTTATCCATGGTAGTTAATACCTCATTACGCGTATCGGGTGTCTTTAGTTCGCAAAAAATTTCTCAATTCAGCTTGATTCGGTCGTACTGATCGTATTGCGACATATCCGAGAGGATGACCCGGTCTCCCACCTGAAGACCATCCTTGATCTCGATCGTGTTGACGGAGCTGCGCCCGAAGCTGACCTTGACCTTGTTGGCATACTTGCCGTCGGGCTCGATCTTAAAGAGCGTGACGGTGCTGTTTTCCTGGCCGAAAACGGGCCGGCCGACATACACCACGTTGTCGAGTTTCTCCAACTGTATGGTTCCATCCACGCTAAGGTCGGCGCGCGAACCGGGAGGAAGCGGTCCCGTTAAGGTGACGTCCACGGTGACGGTTCCGTTTACGATCGATTGTTCGATACGCGATACCCGGCCATTCACGAGGCCCGTGTTTCCGCCGCCGGCCAGGCGCGTGTCGATGACCGCGGGCTGATTGGGCAGGACGTCGCGGATCTGGGTCTCGGCGATCTTCAGTTCGGCCTTCAAGTGCCCGGGCTGGGCAACCTTACCAAGCGCAGTCCCGGCAGTGACCTTCTGTCCTTCTTCGACCGGAACGAGCGGCGGCGGAACGGATTGCAAGATGCCATCGACGCCGGCGCGCACGTTCAGCTTATCGACCTGGCTCTGGGTGAGCTCGTATTGGGCCTTGAAAGTGTCCACCTTCACCTGCTGGGCTTCCAACTGCGCCTTCTCGGCGCCGGCATCGCTATCGAACCGCGCCTGATCGATCTTGAGCTTCTCGGCGAGTTGTGCGGCCTTCACCTGGGAGATCTTGGCATCGGTTTCGGCGAGGAGATGATCTTTGGCTAGAGCGGCATCGCGGTCGGCTTCGAGTTTGGCCGTGCTGTAATCGGCATTGGTCTGGGCGAGGGTCGATTGGAGGTCGAGGTGAGCCTTTTGAAGGGTGACCTTGAGATTCTCGTAGTCGGCCTGGGCGCCCAGCATGGCGTACTTGGCGGCCGAAAGGGAAGTCTCCAACTCGGGGCTCGTCATGATCATGATGACCGAGTCGGCTTTAACGGGCAGTCCGGGTTTGATCAGGATCTTCTTCACCGTGGAATCGGTGGTAGCGGTGAGGAGGACGGTGTCCTCGGGGACGAGCGTGCCGAGGCCGCGGACTTCGCGGACCATGGGCCCACGCTTGACCGTGTCGGGCCACAGCGTGGAGAGTTCGACTCCGGGGGCGGCCGGTTTGAGATTGCGGGCCCATCCCCAGAGCGCGACCGCGCCACCGAGGCCAAGCACGGCCACGATGGTGGTGACGATGGCCTTGCGTTTTTTGACGCCCTTCCGTTGTACATCCATAGATGATTTCCAATCGACAGGGGGCACGGCTCCTGCCAATTCGTACCTACGGTAACATTATGACGCTTCAGGGGTAAGGAAGGATAGGAAGGAAAATTGAGTGTCCGCTTTTGGGACGGGACGTTCCTCGGTGGGACGGGTTCGGCGAGCCCGGTTCGGCGGACCGAACCCAATTGGGCAAGCACCGGTGAATCGTTTGGAGGAACGAAGCCAATCCGCAGCGTGCGTGAGAAACGCGGAACGAAGCCAATCCGTGACATGCGCGAGAAATGCGGAACGAACCCGATGCGAGAGCCGGTGGATCGTTTGGAGGAACGAAGCCAATCCACGGCGTGCGTGAGAAACGCGGAACGAACCCGATGCGAGAGCCGGTGAATCGTTTGGAGGAACGAAGCCAATCCGCGGCATGCGCGTGAAACGCGGAACGAAGCCAATCGGGAGCGGCCGATTCAGGGCGGCCGCCCCCGGCAGGCGGCGCATTTGCGGAACGAAGCCAATTTGCGGCGCGTGACAGGTGTTTCTGGAGACAGTCATACAACGACATGTTAATCGCCGGTCAATGGGCCGGCCGCGGGCCTGGTGAGAAGTGATTGAGACTAAGGAAAATACGGGCGCGGGCTCCGGGTGACCGCCGCTGGAGTAATCCGCACAGTCAGCACCGGGAGCGGCGTCTCTCGCACAACAGACCCTGCGCCGCGCCGACCTTGGGGCTTAGATCGCGGCATGAGCGCTGGCGCCGCCTGGGAGGTTAGCGCGGATGCCCAGCCTGGCGTGGCGAATATTCAACGGATGATCAACGAAGCGCTCGGGGTCCGCGGCGAATGACCTCAGGGGCGACCCAGGTTGTCGCCCACAGTGTCCTGAAGCTGGGATGCCCACTCATGTAACGCGGAATCACTTAACGATGATTCCGCGCTCATCGAGAAGTTCGCCGGTCTGCGTGTAGAGATTCAGAATGCTCATGCGCAAGTTGACTTGGGCGGTAACTACCGCGGACTGCGCGACCACCCAGTTTTGCAGAGCGATGACGACGTTCTGGTTGATATCGGTGCCGAGGGTGTACTCCTCGACTTCGGCGTCGTAGTTTTTGTGCTGCAAGTCTTCCTGTATCTTCGCGAGGCGAAGGGAATCGATGGCGCCATTGACGGTGCTGATCGCGGTGAGGACGTTGAGGCGGGTGTTCTGCTCGACATTGCGGAGATTGAGAGCGTCGGTCTTCTTGGCGACGAGGGCGTTGGCGAGGTTCATGGACGCGCTGCGGGAGCGGATGGGAAGAGACAGGTTGATGCTGCCCATATAGGTGGGGTTATTGAGGCCGAACATTTGGCTGAGGGCATCGCCCAATCCTCCCGGCACGACGACGGCGGGACCTCCGCCGAGCAGCGCGGCGCCACTAGAGGTGTAGATACCGCCCTGGCCGGCGCCGGCATATGACGCCGTAAAGCTGAGGTTGGGCAGCAAGCCGTTCTGCGCGCCGCGAATGCCGAGATCGTCGATGTCGAGCGATTGAGCGGCGGCCTTCACATTGGGGTTGTTGGCGAGAGCTTTGCGGACTTCGCTCTCGGCTTCGAGATCGATGCCCGCCATGGAAATGTCGACGGGTTCCGTAAGGTCGATGGCGAGGGTGCGGAGGTCGGGGTCGAGATCGACGCCGATCTGGTGGCGGAGGGCGTCTTCGGCCTGTTCGAGGGCGAACTTGGCTTGCGAAAGGTTGAGGTCGGCGCCGGCGAGTTGGCCTTGTGGGTTATAGATGCTGAGCGGGGAGACGGCGCCGAGGTCGAGCTGTTTCTGCACGAAATCGAGGTTGGCTTTAGAGGTTTCGCGGGCTTTTTCCTGGACGCGGACGTTTTCACGGGCCGAAACCACTCTCCAGTAAACGCTCTCGGCGTTGTTCACCCAACTGAGCAGATTGGCGCGCAGGTTATATTGCGACCGCTTATAAGTGCTCTGCGCGGTCATCAGCGGGATGCGATTGATATAGCGGCCACGATTGCGGATCAGGTTTTGGGTGGCCTGGAACGACATGCTGGAGGTGATGCTGGGGTTGTAAGAGGAGTAACTGTTGCTGAAAGAATCCTTGGCCCCGCCGAAGGCTACCTGATAACTGGTGCCGGTGTCGAGTGCCTGGGTATAACCCAGGGAGAACGGCTGGTACAGGCTCTTGGTAGTGGACCCGAAGGAAGCGTTTTCCGATTGCGAAGGATTGGTGGCGACGCTGGTGACGCGGGTGGAGGAGAAACTGGCGGTCGCGGTAGGGTCCCAGATGCCGTAGGCTGCGGTGATGTTGTTGCGCGGGGTTTCGACGCTGAGGAAGGTCACCTGGATATCGGTATTATTGGCCATTACCAGCTCGAGGTAATCCTTGAGGGAGAGAGAGAACTTGCCGTTTACGACGAAGTCTTTTAATTTCACGGGGTCCATGAGCTCGACTTTGGTGCGGGTACGCTCGAAGACCTGGCGGAAATAGTCGGGTTTCGGGAACGAGCTGGTCTGGGCGAAAGCGGAGACCGCGAGGCTTAGTATGCAACCCAAAGGCACAAAGGCACGGGGGGACGGCTTTAACTTTGCGCACGCGATCGAGCGGGGCGCACGGGACTGGTGTAAGTGACGGCGAAAGGCGGTAAGAAGTGACTGCATATATCTACTCGTATCGAATGGCCTCGATGGGATCGAGTTTGGCGGCTTGCACCGCGGGATAGATTCCGAACAACAACCCGATAAATACCGAAACTCCGAATGCGATGGCGATTGAGGACGTAGTTACGACGGTCGACCAGCCGGCGGCCGTGGCGATGATTTGCGAGAGCGCGAAGCCGAAGGCGATACCGATGAGCCCTCCCGCGATCGAGATCATGATGGCCTCCGTGAGGAATTGACGCACGATATCGGCCTGGCGTGCACCGATGGCGCGGCGAATGCCGATTTCACGGGTTCGTTCGAGAACCGTGGCCAACATGATGTTCATGATGCCGATGCCCCCCACCAACAGAGAGATGCCGGCAATGCAGATCATGACGATGTTGAAGATGAACTGGGTCTGCTTGCGCTGCTCGAGCAGACCGGCGGGGACGGTGACGGTGTAATCGCCGGCGTCCTTGTGGGTGGCGGCGAGCAGGGCGCTGACCACGCCGGAGGTTTCGATGGAATCGACGGTTGGTTCTACCTTCATATAAATGCCGTCGATTTCGTCTTTGAGATAGCTGGTTTGATCTTCGAAGCGCCGCATGACGGTGTTGAATGGCGCGATGATCATGTTATTGCGGTCGAGAGTCTGGACGTCTCCGGTATCGGAATCGCTGCCGGATTGGGGGCGCAGCACGCCAATGACCTGGAGCCAGGTGTCGTTGGCTTTGACATAGCGGCCGAGGGCGTCGCCGTAACCAAAAAGGCTGACTTTGGCGGTTTCGCCGAGGACGCAGACCGGAGCGGAATCGCGGTCCTCCTGTTCGCTGAAGAAGCGGCCGCCGGGGCCCAGTTGCAGGCTGTTGATGACCTGGAAATTGGGGTAGACACCCACCAGCATGGGCGGCTCATTGGCGGTCTTCGGCAAGAGCGACTGAAGCTTGAATTTCTTGCGCGGGGTGATGGCCACAAGCCCTTGGACGTTCTCGGAGATGGCACGATAGTCTCGCAGGCTCAAACCCGGGGAAACGGCGCGGACGGTCTGAAGCTCGTTGCGATCGACGGCCTCGTGGGCATCGACGATGATGTTGTTGACGCCGAGCTGATCGATAAAGCTCATCATCTGCTTTTGCGCTCCGGCGGTGATGGAGAGCATGGCGACCACGGCGCCGACGCCGAAGATCATGCCGAGCATCGTGAGCAGGCTGCGCAACTTATGCGCGAACAGGCTGGCGAGGCCCATTTTGAGCTCAGGAAGGACGTGTCCCAGCATGGCTATTTGCCCCCTGGCATGGAACTCATGGGATTATTGCCGGACGGCGGCTTCTTTTCGGCTTTTTTTCCGTTGGCGGCGGTTTTGCCGGCGGTGGGATCGCTGAGCGCGACCACGTCGCCTGGGTCGACACCCGACTTGAGAACCATCATGGATTCGCTGCGCTTGCCCAGTTGGACTTTCCGGGGCTGGAACTTGCCGTTTCGCTGCTGGACGTAGACGATATCCTGGCCATCCTTTTGAAAGATCGCCTGAGCGGGCACATGGACGACGTTGGGCAGCTTTTCGACGGTGATTTCAACATCGGCGAGCAGCCCGGGACGAAGGAGAACCTGCACTTGCGAATCCTCGCCGGGCGCTAGCGGGAGCCTGGCGTTTTTGCGGTCGTCTTCGCTGTATTGCGACCCGCCGGAAGCCATGATGTTGAGCAGATCGTCCGGGCTGGCATTGGTAGGGATAGTGCCGGAGGGCGGCGTGGCCGGCATGGGACCGCGGCCGGCGGGCATCGCGCCCGAAGTTGGAGCATTCGCCGGCATGGGACCGCGGCCGGCGGGCATCGCGCCGGAAGTTGGAGCATTCGCCGGCATCCCGGGCGCGCCGCCGGGAGTCAGCGAAAAGCCGGCGAAGGGAGCGCCCGGCTGGGTGTGCTTGCGGGAATTGGATTCGGCGGTGGCCATGACACCATCGACCTCGCCGGATTTCATGCCCAGACCGGAGAGCAGGCCGCGCATATCGACGGAGAAGACGACGTCGAACTTCTTGGAGGGGTCGCCGGAGAAGACGTCGGCGGTAGCGGTGCCGCTCAAGGCCTTCACCTTTCCGTGGAATACCTTGTCGGGGACGGAATCGAGCTGGATGGCGGCGTCCTGGCCTTCGAGGAGATTGGCGCGGTCGAGCTCTCCCACTTTGGCCCACACTTCCACTTCGGAAAGGTCGAGTATGTCGGCCACCTGCATTCCCGGCTGAAGCGTGTCGCCTTCGCGGATGTCCGGCATCACCTGGCCGAAATTGAAATAGCCGCCGCGGTTCTGGCGGATGGCGACGAGGCCGGTGATGTCGGCGAGCGCTTTGGTTTGCTGGATGCGAAGTTCGTCGCGCTTGATGTCGAGAAGGTTGCGGCTGCGCTGTTCGGCGAGGACGGCGAGGATGGAATCGTTCTGCGCTTTGCGCATGGCGACGTCGGTTTCGAGCTGGGTGACGGCGCGTTTGGATTGTTCGAGGGAGAGGAGGTTCTTTTTGGCGTCGATGACGTCGGTCACGGGGTTCTTCTGGACGTTGAGCTCGGCGGTGCGTACGGCGTAGCGCTGCTTCAGGAGGCTGAGGGCGTCTTCACTATCGGTGACGCCGAGATTGGCCTTGGCGCCCTTGATCTGCTGGTCGGTTTGCTCGAGAGACATCTGATCTTCGTCGAGGGACGCCTGGAGTTCGGAATCGTCGTATTCCACGATGAGGTCCTTTTCGCGGGCGAGGGATCCCATGGGCGCGAGGCGCGTGACCTGGACGGTGCCGTTGAGGTTGGGGGCGACGAGACTGACGGAGCGGACGGCATGGAGCTCGCCGCGGGTGTAGGCGCGAATGACCACCTCGCCGCGCTGGACACGGGCAGTGGCGATCTGCTCCTGACGGGAGGGGAGTTGGGAATACCAGCGGTATCCGTACCATCCGGCAGCGGCCATGATGGCGAGGGTGAGGATGCGGAAGAGGGCCTTTTTCATTGGGCGGCCTCATGGTTCACCGTGGAGGCCGGGCGCGAAATCCCTTTTGGTTCAAGCAGAGGCGCAGAGTTTGCAGAGACAAACGAATCGATCGCCGAGCCGTGAGTTTTTTCTTTCTTCTCCGCGCCTCTGTCAGAGGTGCTTTTCTGCTGCCAGATCACAGTTTTTTCCTGGCGCGCTTGGCGGCTTCGGCGGGGGATTCGAGGGTCACGATATCACCCTCTTTCAGTCCTTTGGTGACCACGATTTCATCGTCGTTGCGGCGGCCGACTTCAATCGGGACGAGTTTGAAGGTGCTGCCGGTTTGCAGGTAGGCGGCGGGTTTGCCGTCTTTATCGAAGCTGGCGCGGATGGGAATCAGCAATTTTCTGGGATCGCGCTCGATGATGATTTCGGCGCTGGCGCTCATGCCGGGGCTGAGACGCTTGTCGAGGTTCTTGAGGGTGCCGCGGGCCGGGAAGGTCTTCTGAGAAGTGGGGCCACCGCGGAAAACCAGCACGGCAATGGGGCTGATGAAATCGAGGGTGGCGATGAATTCCTTGTCGGGGATGGCGTCCACGCGGACGCGCACCTGCTGCCCGATCTGGAGTTTGCCGCGTTCGGTCTCATCGAGCTTGAGATCGACGTAGAGCTCGCTGAGGTCGGGAATTTCGGCGATCTCGGCGCCGTTCCAGACGCTATCGCCTTCGCGGAACGGGGGCGGCGATTGGCCGAAAGTGCCGCCGGCGCGAAAGTTCGCCATGAGGTTGACTACGCCATCGGTGGGGGCACGGAGCTGCATCATGCCGAGATAGCTGTCGGCCGTGTGGAGGTCGCGCACGGCCTTATCTTTTTGCTGATTGAGGCGGAAGCTATCGGCGTCGTTGCCTACCAGGTGGGCGTTGATGTTGGCCTTCACCTGCTGAAGGCTGCCTTCCTGGACACCGACCGCGATGCGGTACTTTTCTCCATCGATGGCGTCGATGACATCGGCCTTGCTGGCGTCGAGCTTGGAGCTTTCCACGCCGTATTCGGCGGTCATCTTGTTCATGGCATCGGCATCGTCGTTGATGCGCTGGGTGGCGTGGAGCTGGTCGATGGACCCCTGGATCGACTGCACCTGGAGGGTCTGCTGGATTACGTTCTGTTCCTGCGCCACGCTATCGAACTGCACCACCACGTCGCCGCGGTGGACGAAGGAGCCCTGCGAGGCGAGCTTGACGATGCGCAGATTCGGCGCGACGGGCGCTTTGAGGATGCTCGACCGGGTGCTGCGGATTTCACCGCGGGTGCGCACGGAGATGACGAAATCGCCGCGCCGGACGGGGGCGGTGGCAACCTCCACTTCGGTGATGGTGGAATAGCGAAAGGCAGCGTACAGTCCGCCGCCGCAAACGCTCAGTCCGATCGCCCAGGCGACGAGCCTGGCGCGGCGCGGGTTCGATTTTCCCAAGCGGATTTTCGGGCGGCGATCTTTGGAAGCCATGTCAGGATTTCCCCGCCGGCCGCTCGAGCGCCACGATGTCGTTCTTGTCGACTCCGGAACGGATGGCCACCTGCATGTAATTGCGGGCGCCGGGCTCGACCTGTTTCTTCACCCAGCCTTCGGGAGTTTGCACATAGACGAAGGAGCCGCCATTCTCTTGGAAAACGGCGGCGCGCGGCAGCACCAGAGCATTGGTGTCGCTGCTCAGAATGACATCGGCGCTGGCGGTGAGATCGGGAATGACGCGCGGGTCGGTCTTCTCGATGCGGAAACGGACGGGGATGAGGCTGACGTAGCTGGCGCGGAAGGTACTGGTTTTCGACATGGCGCCGATGCCTTCGAGCACCGCCGGAAGGGCGATATCGGGATACGCGTCGAGGTGCACGGTGGCCTTCATACCGAGGCGGAGGTTTTCCGCGTCCACCTGGTTGACGGAAGCGTCCAGCACCATGGAACTCGGATCGACGATGGTGAGGAAGGGTTGACCGGCATTGACCTGGTCGCCTTCGCGGACCTGCCCCCACTCTCCGTTGCGGATGATGCTGGCCATGACGGCGATGCCATCCATGGGGCTGTGGATCTCCATCCGCTTGACGTTGCCTTCGGCGCGTTGGAGTTCGATGGCCATCTGCTTCTTGGTGAGCTCGGAGACGCGGATAGTGGCGGCCTGGGATTCGACCACCAGGGAATCTTCATAGACGAGCTGTTTGTAGGTGGCCTGGGCTTGCTCGGCGGCGAGCTTGGCGTTCTCGGCATCGATGGCGGATTGTACGGGAGCCTTGCGGAGGTCGAGAGTGGCCTGGTCCCAGCTGGCTCGGGCGGCGCGCACGGTCTGGTCGTGGGCTTCTTTGTTGGCGGCGAGGTTGGCAATCAGCTTGCGAATGCTGTTATCGGTCTGGATCACCGCATCTTTGTAGTCGTCGAGGCGGAGGAGCTGGTTGGTGGGGTCGAACTGGGCGACGGTCTCGTCCTTTTGGACATGGGCACCGGCTTTGACAAGGTGAATGAGGACGAGGTTGAAATCGGACCCGCCGCCGGCGAGAAGGCCGCCCATGCCGCCGCGGTTGATGTTGGAACGGCTGCCGAGGACGCGGGGCGCAAGCAGGGAGGCGAAGTTGCGCGCGGCGACGGTTCCGGTGACGCGCACGGAGCGCTGGATATCGCCCACGACGACGGGAACGGTGGGAACGCTGACGATGGGGCCGCCGGTTTGGGTGGCGGGTTGGAGTTTCCACCAGGCAAGTCCGGCAATGAGGAAAAAGAGAACGGCAGCGATCAGCCAGCG
>DATJMA010000039.1:0-48757 GCA_035509055.1 Bryobacteraceae bacterium
CTCGGCGAAACCGCCAGCATGCGCAGCAAGGAAGAAGCGCACGACTATCGCTACTTCCCCGAACCGGACCTCGTGCCGCTGCGCATCGGCGATGAGTGGCTGGCGGGCATCCGCGCCGCCATGCCCGAATTGCCCGCGCCCAAGCGGGCGCGCTTCCTGGAGGAGTTCGGCCTCTCGGAGTACGATGCCGAGGTGCTCACCGCGTCGCGCGCGACCGCCGAATATTTCGAAACCGCGGCCCGGGTTTCCGGCAATCCGAAGATGGCGGCGAATTGGGTGATGGGCGACCTGATGGGCGCCTTGAAAGCGGAAGGCAAGGAAATCGCCGATTCGCCGGTAAGCGCGGGGCATCTCGGCGAGTTGGTGAAACTGATTGCCGGGAACCAGCTCTCGGGCAAGCTGGCGAAGGAGATTTTCCCGAAAATGCTGGCTTCCGGCGAAGCTCCCACGGCCATCATGGAACGCGAGGGATTGAAGCAGATCAGCGACACCGGCGCGCTCGAGAAAGTGATCGCCGAGGTGATTGCCGCCAATCCCAAACAAGTGGAGCAGTACCGGGGGGGCAAGACGACGGTGATCAACTTCCTGGTGGGGCAGGCGATGAAAGCCACCCGCGGGCAGGCGAACGTCGCCGTGGTGACCGAATTACTCAAGCAGAAACTGGGGTGATGAAATGCTCAAAGCAGGCGATCCCGCTCCCGAAATTACCGTCCACACGGATACCGGCGAAGACTTTCGCTTGTCCGACCTGAAGGGCCGGCGCGTGGTGCTTTATTTCTATCCCAAGGCCGATACGCCGGGGTGCACGGTGGAAGCCTGCGAGTTCCGCGACAGCGCGAAGGCGATCGCGAAGAAGGGCGCGGTGGTGGTCGGCATCTCGCCGGATAAGACCCCGGCTCAGGCGAAGTTCAAGCAGAAATACGGCCTGAATTTTACGCTGCTCGCGGACGAAGACAAGTCGGCGGCCGAAGCCTACGGCGTTTGGAAAGAGAAGAACATGTATGGCCGCAAGGTGATGGGCATTGAGCGGACCACGTTCGTGATCGGGCCGGATGGCAGAATTGAGAAGATCTACGGCAAGGTCAAAGCGAAAGGCCACGCGGAGGCGGTGCTGGGCGAGTTGTAGCTCCCGCACATAGCCCCCTCTACTTAGGGCGGGAACCGTCTCTTTAATGGAAATAAAGGCCTCATTATCGTGTAATATGGAGCGGAAGCCCAAGGAAACTAACTCTCTGGAGGAGAACTTGAGACTGCGTCTTGTTTTGGCGGCACTTGTCATAGTGCTTTTTGCATGGTGCGCTTACGCCGGCGACACCGTGGTTACCTTCAACGCATCCGGAACGTTTGCCGACGGTGCTACGCTCAGCGGAACGTTGACGCTCGATACCACTACCGGCGAGCCCATGGTGGAGAATTTAGTTGTCAGCTCACCCGATTCAAACACGTACACCGTCCCGAACGGCGTCGTGATCACATCCACGTACCAGTTGATCTTCGTATCGCCAGCCGGTCTTCCGTTCACCCCGGTATTGCAAGTGACCGTTCCGGCCAGCACGCTGGTAGGCTATAGCGGAGGGACGCTGTGCAGCACCACTACAACCTGCGGCGCCGGAGCATCCATATCGGCGGTACGGGCCGGCTCGGGGCCGCCCTACACCTTTGATAATCTCACCTCCGGCAGCCTGACGCCGGCTGGGGCCGGCTCTCCTACGGCCACCGCGCCGGCGCTGTCTCCATGGGCCCTCGGCGGATTGGCCCTGCTGCTGGCCGCCTCCGCCGCCATGCTGCTCCGCCGGGCGCAACAGGCGTGAAATAACCCGAACCGAGGATTACATAGCCGTAGCGTTCCGCCGGATGGCGCACCCGAGACTGTTCCTGTTAGTCCGGTTCGGTTTTGCCGGTTACCAGCCAAGCCGCGCCAGGAACCCGGCCCTTACCGCGAAGCCTTCGAGCATCCACAAGCTGTCTGTGAATCTGCCCGCGCCATAGGCGATGCTCTTTCCATCGGGCGCGAGACTAAGCCGCACTCCCGGATTCAGATTGCTGTGAGGACGGTACTCCGGACCGACTGAGCCGACGATTTTCTCCTTGCCGGAAGCAACATCGACCGAGAAAAGCGTCTCGCCGCCTTCACCCGGACGCATTCCGTAGACCAGCTTGCCATCCTGCGAAAAAGCGTAACCTTCGGAGTGATGTTCGCCGAGAGAGCGGGACGTCTTGCCGTCGGCGGAATATAGAGTCTCGCCCAGCAGAATCCAATCGCCGTCAGGCGACCAGACCGGCACGGCATCGTTATCGTACTCGGCTTCCGCTTTGATCAACACCGGCGTGGCCTCGCCGGCAGTCTTCACTTTATCCAGGCTGACTTTGCCGCCCTCGAACCGGATATAGGCGAACCAACTGCCGTCGAGAGACCACGACCCGGGAAATTCACCCGACGCGTGATCGTTGGTGAGCGGCACGGGCGCCCCGCCGGCGACCGCGGAGATCCACAGCCGCTGGTCCCCGCCCACGTCGATTTTGGCGTAGACCACGCGGTCTCCGTCGGGCGAAAGTGCAGGCGCCATAAACCATTGGACCGGCTTTTCGGGGAAATCCCGGGCTGTCACCAGCGGCCGATCCGACCCATCGCCCGCGCGCAGCCAGATTTCCTGCGGCCCGTTGCGATCGGTGACGTAGGCCAGGAGCGGCTTGTTGGCCGCCCAACACGGCATGACTTCGTCGCGCTGGGTGGCGATCAGTGGATGGACCGCCGCGGTGCCCAGGTCCATCGAGACCACGTCGTAACTTCCCGTAGTCTCCCCGAAAATCATGCGCTCGCCGTCGGGAGAGACCGCCGGACCCCATAAGAAACTAGTGCCGCTGGTGAGCGCGTGATATTCGCCCGTGACCGTGTCGGCGAGCCAGAGTTGCTGCGAAGCATCGCCGGAACGCTGCACCGCGAAAACCGCGTGCCGGGAATCGGGCATCCACGTGAATACCGGGGTCCCTCCCCCGGAACGCAGGTCCGGGACCACCAGATGCGGCGGTTTGGAAGGGTTGGGAGGATACGGCAGCAGCCACGTTTCTTCGCGTTTGCGGCCGCCGTTCATGGTCAGCAGCATCTCTTTTCCGTCGGGCGAGAATTGCAGCTTGGGATCGTTGTAGAGGTCCTTGGTGGCGTACGGATCGGGCAGATAGCGTTTCGGTTGCGCGGTGAGCGGTGAACTGATCCATACACCATAACGGCCGTCATCGCCGGGATAGAAATACGCCACCGCCTGGTTGTCCGGCGAGATGCTGGTGAGACGCGTTGGCGGTATTTTCGGCACCACCGCCTCGGGATCTCCTCCAACCGTGGCTACCGACCAAATGGCCGCCGGATCGCGATCGATGCTCAGCAGAAGACGCTTGCCGTCGGGAGCCCAAGCCAGTGGTGTGGCATTCTCCTTGGTATGCGTGATCTCGACCGGTGTGGCGGCGTCCAGGTAGCGAATGTAGGTTTCGAACGGTCCCTCGGCGCCGCGCGCCGCGTACGCCACGGCTTTGCCGTCGGGTGACCAGAGAGAATGGTTTTGCCCGCCCGGCGCGAACGAAAACGGGGTGAACCGGTACATGGATTGATCCGGGATTGCGGGGCCGCTGCGAAGCAGGTGTACCGCCATCACCACCAGCAGGCCCGCCAAAAACGCGGCCGCGAGCGGCCACGGAAAGCGCCTTCGCGGGCCGGCCGAGGCCGCCGCCATTGCCGCCGCGGGACGCGCCACGCTGGCTTCCGACGCGTGATCGCGCAGACTCCGCAAATTCTGAAACAGATCCCGCGAAGATTCGTAGCGGTCCGCCGGATCTTTGGCCAGGCACCGGTCGATCACCCATCGCAGCGGCGCCGGAATATTCTGCTCAATAGGCGGCGCATCCTCGCCGATGATGGCCGACATGGTCTGCACCGATTCCGGACGCTCGAAAGCGCGCTTGCCGGCAGCCATTTCGTAGAGAATCAGGCCGAACGAGAACTGGTCCGAGCGGTAATCGGTTGGCGCTCCGCGCGCCTGCTCGGGGCTCATGTAATTCACCGTTCCCAGGATCATTCCCGGTTGGGTGTGTCCCACCACTTGGGTCGCGTCGGGATCGCTGGAGATTTCGGTCTGCTTGGCGAGCCCGAAATCCAGGATGCGAACCCGGCCATCGGACCCCACCATGATGTTGAGCGGCTTGAGGTCGCGATGCGTGATGCGCGCGGCGTGCGCGGCAGCCATTCCGTCGGCAATCTGCACGGCGATATCAAGCATTTTGCGAGCCGGAAGCGGCCCCCGCTCGAGCACCGCCGCCAGCGTTTCCCCCGCCACAAATTCCGTGACCATGTACGCGATGCCGTCCTCGCTGCCGATGTCGTAGAGCCCCAGGATATTGGGATGATTGAGCGCGGCCACGGCGCGCGCTTCCTGTTCGAATCGCGATCGCCGCCCCGGGTCCGAAGACACATCGGCCGGCAGGATTTTGATGGCCACATCGCGGCCCAGGCGCGAATCGCGCGCGCGGTAGACCTCGCCCATGGCGCCGGCCCCCAGGCGCGCCACGATTTCATACGGTCCGATGCGGGTTAAGGGTGCTTGCGACATCTATTCGGCCAGGATAGCGCAGACTTTATAATGTCTCATGGCAAGAGTCTCCCTCTGGGCGCTGCTCGCGGCCTACGCGCTGGCCAGGGTTGGTCAATCTTTCCCCGCCGGCATCCCTATCGTCCTCACCGTCGCCCTTCACGTGATGCTCCCGCTGGCCTTCGCGGTGATCCACGGATCGGCCGTCTATGGCCCCCGCGGCATCCTGCGATTCATCCTCCTCACCCTGCTGATCGGCAACCTTATGGAGGACCTCGGCGTCCTCACCGGATTCCCCTACGGCCATTACCACTTCACCGCGGTCATGGGGCCCAAAATCTTTACCGTTCCCATTCTGCTCGGCCTCGCCTATACCGGTATGGGATACCTGGCCTGGACTCTCGCCTGCCTCATCCTCGGCGACCGCGGCGAACCTCTCGCCGGTTCGCGCCTCTTCACCCGGCCCGCCATCGCCGCCCTTGTCATGGTGGCCTGGGATTTCGCCCAGGATCCCGTGTGGTCGAATCTCGTCCATGCCTGGACCTGGCATGATGGCGGCGCCTACTTCGGCGTGCCCCTCAGCAACTACGCTGGCTGGTATCTCACCGTGTACCTCATGTTCCTCGCCTTCGCCTTGACCCTCCGAACTCGCTCCGCGCCCTCGCCCAAACAACCCGCCTGGTTCTGGCGCACCGCTATCCTGTTCTATGCGGTCTCCGCTCTGGGAAATCTGCTCGTGGCATCGCCGCCCCAATCGGTCGTGGTCGATTCCGCCGGCGTTCCCTGGCGCGTGAGCGCCATCCTCCAGACGTCCGATTTAGTCTCCGTGTTCGTCATGGGCGGATTCGCGCTTCTTGCCTGGATTCGCCTCCACGATGCCGCGCGCCGCTCCTGATATCGTGCCAACGGCGACAACGGCAGGGCGGCCAATCATGGGCCGCCGCCAGGGTAAGATTGGCTGCCCACCGGATGGACAGCCCTCGTCACGAAATCTCCCGCTGCATCAGAACCGACGGGAGCACGATGCCAGGCCCGACCGGCAAATCGATCGAGCCAATTCTCCGGAAACCCGACGCCTGGTAGAATGGCTCCCCGTTCAAGGTCGAAAAGCAGTGAAGTAGGCGAACGCCCGCGGACCTGGCGCCGGCAATGCAACGATTCAGCAGGGCCGTTCCGATTCCGCGCTGGATCCAATCGGGGTGAACCGCGAAGTGGCGAAGGTGAGCTTCGCCCTCAGCGATTTCTCCGCTGCCGGGCTTTTCCGGCGTCCACCCTCCGCACCCAACCAGAGCGCCCGGTTCGGCCTCCGCGGCATAATACTTCCCGGAGGCGAGTAATACCGGGTTGGCCTTGCCAATATAGGGCAGGACAAGTTCCAGCGTGCCGGGATGGTAGCTCGCGGCAAGCAATTGCGAATAGCTAACCTTCAGCAGGGCGGTGACTGCATCCGTGTCCGCAGGCGTGGCGGGCCTGAGCACCAGCCGGCTGGCGCCAACTTTTTCACGCATCTGAATGCCGCGGTCTTCGGAAATGCACGCTGATCCGCGTCCCGCCGGCCAGTCTGGTCCGCACGAACAGCTTGCCGCCCATCATCCGGGCGCGCTCCTGCATGCTCAAAAGCCCGAGCCCCCGCCCGTTGCGGATATCGGGAAGCTTGAATCCCGGGCCGTCATCCTCGATTGACAGCCGCGCGTATCGCTCATTCGCCTTGAAAAACACTCGAACCGAAGACTTCGGAGCGTGCTTGCGCGCGTTGTTCAGCGCTTCCTGGGCGATGCGATAGAGCGCCAAAGCCTCGTCCGGGCTCAATTGCGGGGCCACGTCGGAACCCTGGAAGCTGATATCGCCGCCGGCTTCGTTTAGTTCGCGGACGAGTTCCTTCAGGGCGGTGGCTAATCCTAAATCCACGATCACAGAAGGATGGAGCCGGTGGGAAATCTCGCGAAGACCGACCGATAACGAGTTTAAATGCCCCCGTACCGCCGCGATCGCTTCAGCGCCTTCGACGGAGGGCAAAAGTTGAGCTACGCGCTGCAGCGTCACATCGACCACCGCCGCGCGTTGCGCCAGATCGTCATGCAGTTCCCGTGCGATCCTGCGCCGTTCGTCCTCCTGAGCGGCCATGAGGCGGCCGGAAAGCGCCCGAAGTTCGGCCTGCGTACTGCTGAGCGCTTCGGTGGTTTGATGGACCTGATCCACCAGGTTCTCTTCCAGCCGTTTGCGCTCCGTGATGTCGCGCATCCCCAGCAAAATCAGGCCCTGGTGGGCCAACCTGCGGGCGTTGAGGAGGATTACCCGCGACTCGATATTCTCGAACCCGTGAGCCAGCTCAAAGTCCTCGATTGCACCGTTTCGGGGCAGCACCTCTTCCAGCAGACGCCGCAGCACCGGAATGTCCCACTGTCCATTGCCCAAATCGTAGAGCCGGCGCCCGAGAGTGTCGCTGCGGTCCATTTTGAAAAAGCGATAGAATGCCGGGTTCCCCAACCGGACCGTCAGGTCGGGCGAGAGAACCAGAAGAGGCTCATGAAGAGTCTCGATGATGTTCTCGGCATAGGTGCTGGTTTCGCGGACCAGCGCCTCGGCGCGTTTGCGGTCCGAAATATCGATGCAGTATTCGACGATGGTGCCGTCGCCCAGGCTCGCTCCGGCGAAGAGCATCCAGGCGCGCGATCCGTCCTGCCGGAAGTACTCTTTCTCGTATGGCCCGATCCGGCCGGTCTCGGCAACCTTCCGCAATTGCTGTTCGCTGGCCTCCACATATTCCGGGGGGGTCATGTCGCGCCACGTAAGCTTGCGTGCGGCGATCTCTGCCTTGGAGTAGCCCGCCATTTTCTGAAACGCTTCGTTGCTGTCGATGAGCGTGCCCGACGCGTCGAAGATGAGGATGCCTACTACATCGACGTTCACCATCCGGCGCAGCCGCTCTTCATTGATGCGCAGCGCCTCCTCAGCCCTTTTCCTGGTATCGATATCCAGAAATGTAATGACGATGCCCTCGATGCGGTCTTCGGTGCTGCGATACGGTAGTACGCGCGCGAGGTACCAGCGTCCGGCATCGTCCTGCACCTCGCGTTCCACCGGCACCAGGCGGCTGAGCACGGATTCGGCATCCTCGCGCAGGCCGGAATAGGCCAGCCGGTGCGTCTGGTCGGAAATCGGCCGCCCGCGGTCCGTGATCCGCACGTTGAACAGATCGCCGAGCCTGGGTGTGAACCGGAGGATTCGCAACTCGCGGTCGAGAAACAGCGTCGCGATATCGGTGGCGGAGAGAAGATTCTGCAGGTCGCTGGAAAGCTGGGCCAGTTCTTCCACCTTGTGCCGGTTCTGCTGATTGACGGTCTGGAGCTCCTCGTTGATGCTTTGCAGTTCTTCCTTCGATGTCTCCAGTTCCTCCAGAGTGGAGCGCAGTTCCTCGTTGGTGGACTGCATCTCCTCGCTCGAAGCCTTCATTTCCTCCTGGCTGGTCTCGTACTCCTCGATGATGGTCTGAAGCCGTTGACGGGTGAGACTGAGCTCGCTTTCCAAATCGCGGATGCGACCGGCGGCCGAAGCCATCCCCGGATGATCCGCGGGAACCGCGTCGGCATCCTCGTGGGGCTCGCGTTCCTCGAAGATCACCAAAGCCAAGCCGTCGCGCTCCGGCTCCAGGGACGGCCGGACATGCAGCACCACCGATCGCGCGTGTCCGTTGAACTGTACCGGAATCGGGCTGGAATCGAAGGCCTTCCGGCTTTCCCGGGCGGTTTGCAGCGACGCTTGCAGTTCGATCCGAAGTTCCGGCCGCACCAGCTTCAATACGCTCGCCGTCGGTTCCCCTCCGGGATGGACGAGATACCGGCCGGCGTGCTCCGAGAGATGAATCAGCTGGTTATCGGGACTGACCAGGACGCTGGGCGGAGCATACTGCTCCACCATTTGCTGATGCAGCCTCCCATACGCAACCGGCTCGCCGCTCGGCGTCATCCGGTTGAGGAGCTCTCCCCGCACAGTCGCGCGGCTGAGCGAAAACACCGGCAGGCGCGGCTCGCGCGCGGGCACGTTTCGCTTCCGGAAAAAGCATAAATGCTTGTCTTCCACCCGGAACAGATCCGTGGCGTCGATCGATTCCGCCGACCCCAGCATGAGGATCCCATCCGGATTCAATGCGTAGTGGAACAGCTCAATCACGTCCCGTTGCACGTCGCGATCGAGATAGATGAGCAGATTGCGGCAGGAGATGAGGTCCTGCCGGGAAAAGGGAGGATCCGACAGGATGTTGTGCGGGGCGAAGACCACCAGGTCGCGCAATTCCTTGTTGACGCGATAGCCGCCGTTCTCTTTTTGGAAGAAGCGCCGCAAGCGGTCCGCGCTGACATCCGCCACGATATCGCCCGGATAGAATCCCTCCCGGGCTTTTTCGAGGGACCGCGTATGCAGGTCGGACGCGAACACCTGAATTTGCGGCGGCATCTCGTGCCGTCCCGCCTCCTCCGCCAGCAGCATCGCCAGCGAGTACGCTTCCTCGCCGGTGGCGCACCCTACCGACCAGGCCCGAAACGATTCCTGCGGTCCTTTCTTCCTCAGCTTCGAAGGGATCACTTCGTTCTCGAGTTTCTGGAAAACTTCCGGATCGCGGAAGAAATGCGTGACCGTGATCAGCAGATCGTCGGCGAGGGCCCGGACCTCTTCCGGCCGTTCCCGCAGCCGCTCGACGTAAGCCGGGAGATCTTCGAGGTAATTCAATTGCATCCGCTTGGCGACGCGCCGGAGAACCGTCGATCGTTTGTACCGGCTGAAGTCGCGATCGGTTCGCGCGCGCAATTGCGCGAACACCTTTTGCAGAAGGGCCCACTCGCTCTGCGGAACCTCGTCGCCATCGGAGGGCATCGTGACTCGCGGCTGGGTGCGGTCGTAGCGCAGAATGGCGCCGGGAATCTCGACGAGGGGCAGAACATAGTCCGCTAATCCGGTGGCGATGGCGCTCTGGGGCATACTGTCGTATTCCGCCTCATTGGGATCCTGGACGATGACCAGGCCGCCATTTGCCTTGACGTCTTTGATGCCGAGCGTGCCATCGGACCCGGTGCCGGTGAGAATCACCGCGACAGCATTTCCATCGTGGGTTCGCGCAAGCGTGCGCAGAAAATGATCGATCGGCGCGCGCTCCTGCCGCCGGTCCTCGAGCTTGGAAAGCCGCAAATGCGTGTCGATGGTGCTGATGTTGGCATTGGGCGGGATGACATACACGCGATCCGGTTCGAGAGCCGTGGTCACGTTGACTTGCCGGACGGGAACGCGGACATGGGGCTGAAGGAGTTCAGCCAGATGGCTCTCGTGGTCGGGCGAAAGGTGAACCACCACCACGAAAGTGAGTCCGCTATCGGCGGGCACGTGATCGAGGAACGTCTTGAGGGCGGCGAGTCCGCCCGCGGAAGCTCCGATGCCCACCACCGTTGAATTCTCCCTGGTTCGGGTTTCCGGCATCGTTGAGTACTCCCTTAAGGCCAGAATTGCGCCAGTTTATAATACCGCCGAGGAGCTGGAACGCGGCGATCCGGTTTACCCTTCTTTGGCCCAGACGACCGATGTCAACGCCCGCATGCGCCGGTAGTCCGGCGGCGCGGCCGTCGGCTCGCCGCCACGATTGGTGCGGGCGTAGTTCGGCACGGCCACCAGGTCGCTCCCGTCGGCGAACTTGCCTTTGATGGTCATCACGCCGCCCAGCAGATCGGGACGCCATTCCGCGGTGAGCGGTGCGGTCTTACTGATCGGCTTGGCGATGTCTTCATCCACTTTTTCGATGTTGTAGATCAGCGGCCCGTACTTGATCGCCACCTTGCCCTGATCGGGGTGCTGCACTTCGCCGCCGCGGGTGGTCGCGATGATCCGATCGTCGGGGTAGACTCGCTGCGGCACCATCGGCAGCACCAGTTCAACCTTGTCTCCCGCCTTCCACTCGCGCTTGATGACGGCATAGCCCTTCTCCACTACGGGTTTCACGGCCTGTCCGTTAACCAGGATCGACGTCACGCCGTTGGCGGCGGGCTTCGGGGTGTATAGCCTGCTCACGGCGCGATCGGGTACCCGGATGCGCAGGCTGAAAGTCTTCGCTGTTTTCGGATTGACCGTGATCGCCACGTTGCCTTTCCAGGGGTACTCTGTCGTCTGCACCATTTCGACATCTGTGCCGCCTGCGTTCTCCACCGTGATGGTGCTGCCGATGAAGAGGTTCACATAGATTCCGTCGGGCGCTTTGGTGTACACCCATGTGGGCATCATCAGCAGCGTCCGCGGAATGTTGCCGACGCAGCACGGGCACGTGTGCCACGCGTACCGCATCTTATTTTCATCGAGCGGATTGTCGTAATAAAAGTTCTCGCCCTCGAGATCCGTCGCGCCCAGAAGCGCGTTGTACATCGTCTCCTCGTACAGGTCGGCGTACTTCGCCTCGTGATACGCGAGGTGCATCTTCCATTGCAGGAAGATCGCGCCGCAACTCGAGCAGGCTTCGCAGTACGCCTGGTTGCTGAGCGCGTAGTTGATGCCGAATCCCTCCGACGTATCGCCGCTGCCCACCCCGCCCGTGACGTACAGTTTCTTGTTGACCAGGTTGTCCCACAGCGATTTCACCGCGCTGTGGTATTCCGGGTCGTGGGTTTCCACGGCGACATCCGCCATGCCGGATTGCAGGTACATCGCGCGCACGGCGTGTCCTACCACCTCGTACTGCTCGACCACCGGAAGGTGGCTCTGGTCGTATTCCGATCGCTCGTCCTGCACCGTGCCGTCGGGGCGGGTGTGCTGGACGGCGGTGGTCGAGCGGCAGTCGCAGAGCCACTTCGCCAGTTCGATATACCGCTGTCCTTTGCCGCCGCCTTCCATATCGTTGACGAACCGTCCGAAGCGAACCAGCGCCTGTTCCATTTCCTCGTGGCCGTCGTACCACGGCTTCTTCGGCGCGGGCCCGAGGTTGCTGTACCAGCAGTCGGCCAGCTTTTTGGCAGCGTTGTAGAGCCGCGCATCCTGCTTGTTGGTCATCAGGTAATGGTTGATGGCCGATTCCAAAAAGTAGCCCGCCGTGTAGCCTTCGTGATTGCCGCGCGTGGCGGGATCCCAATGCTTCAGGTTGGCGGGCTGCTCAGCCGGCGTTTCGATGGCGGTGTCGGGCTTGCCGTCGGAGTTTTCGCCGGTAATGATTCGGGCTGTCAGGGGAGCAGGCTGCCGGTAGCCGCGTCCCGGAGTTGGCGCGGGAGCCGTGCCCTCGAACAGGGCGATGCGGACCGGCGTAATCGTGCTGTCCTGGTTCAGAGTCGGGAAAAGGATCGTGGTGGACGTCTTGCCGTCAAACGGCAGATCTCCGCTCTGCTGGGCGCCGCGAGCGCGCTCGGCGCGCAGAGTGCCATCGGGCTCATGCATCACCGTCACGTGAGCTAGGACGACCGTGCCATCGGCCTTGGTAACCGGAACCGGCGGAAGCGGCGCGCGCCGCGGAGGCGCCACCGTGAAAGCGGTCTGCAGGTAGCCGTCGGGCTCCTGGGCCGCGAGAATGATGGGGATCCAGTTGTCGAGCGTCTGCCGGAACTTTTGGTGCGCTTTGAGAATTTCAGGATCGTGCCGCGGATCGATCATCAGCGCGATGCTCATCGCTTCCACGGTCTGATGGACCCAGGCATTCGAAAAGACGTAGCCCTTGTGATAGCCGTGGGGCTCGCCGCGAAGTGCTTTGCCCGCATTGATGAAGTTGTCGACGCCGCCCGGTCCGAGGGCCAAGTCCGTGCGATTGATCTGGTCGATGCAGTGGGGAATCCAGTTGCAGATGAGCGCTTTCGCGCGCGCATTCCAGAACGGGCTGTCGATCTTGAAGCTCTTCGTGTAAACCGCTTCCAGTTGCCTCGCCGGCGGAGGCGCCTCGACGGAAACGCGAACCCTGGAGGAATGCGTGCTCGCGCCATTGCTCGCCGTCAGTTTCAGCACGTACATGCCAAGCGCGGAGAATGTCGCGGTGGTCGCGAGCGACTTCGGATCGGCGAAAGCCACCGCGCCGGGACCCGACTCCTTGCTCCAGACGCCGGAGAGAGCCGGTCCCGGAGCCGAAGACTCCCCGCGGCTCCGATTCTCCTGCGGCCGGCCCAGAATCGGCGGTTCGCCGTACCCCGCCCAGCCGTGAAGGTACGTCTTGGCGCCAAGGATGTTGATGCGGTCCACATCAGCGCTGCAGGCCAGCGTGCCGCCGTCCGCGGCGAGGATGGCGCTCTGGACGAGCGGCGCGGCAACCATCGTCGCGGCTGCCTTTCCAACAGTACCGAAAAGCACGCGCCGGCTGAACTGGGTCCCGGTCAGGTATTCACTCACGGATTTCCACCTCGATGTATACCTTATCATTCTCTCGCCGTGGGGTGAGCTGCGGCCGGGCAGGGCACTGGCAAAATTCGGGCAAATTAGATGGCTGCCTTGGCCGGCGCCGCCCGACATGAGATGGCGTGCTTCGTGAGTCGATATAATTGCGTCTTCCGTTCCAGCTTTCGCTCACGGAAGGTACCGATCATGAACCTGAAAATCCTCGCAACTGCCGCGGCCTTGGCCGCCTCCCTATTCGCCGCCTCTGTGGTTTTTGCCCAACGCGCTGCCGCTCCGGGCAATTGTCCGCCCAATGGATTCAGCGGCGGATTCAACCCCGGCTGCCCGCAAAAACAATTTGCCGAACCCGGCGACATCTCCGCCATGATGGCCGCCCTGCCAGACAGGCCCTACGCCACACCCCAAGGCCTCCGTCATGTGCTGGTCCTCTGCCGCGCCGCCGGTTGGGTCCACACGTCCATCCCACTGGCCGCCAAAATGGTGGAATACCTCGGCGACAAAACCGGCGCCTGGATGACCTCCATTACGTACGACGCCGCCGCCATCACGCCGGAAAATCTGAAAACCTACGACGCCATCTTCCTCGATAGCACCACCGGCGCATTTCTCGACGATCCGGCCGACAAGGCTGCCACCGATCTTCGCCGCCAGGCGCTCCTCGACTTCGTCAAAGGCGGCAAGGGACTCGCCGGCATCCACGCCGCTACCGACAGCTACCATACCAACGGCCCGAACGTCACCGGCACCTGGCCCGAGTTTAACCAGATGATCGGCGGTTTCTTCAAATTCCATTGGTCTTACCCGACCCTCATTCCGGTGAAAGTCGACGATCCCCACAGCCCTCTCACCGTCATGTTCCCGCCCCGCGGCTTCGAGATGGTCGACGAGACTTACACATTCGCTCAAGACTCTTTCAGTCGCAAGCGGGTCCATGTCCTCACCAGCATCAACTACGCCCGAATGAGCGCCGAAGACAAAGCCAAGGAGCCCGCTGTCAACCGCCGTACCGACGGCGACTACGCCCTGAGTTACATTCAGCGCGTGGGCAACGGCCGCGTCTTCTACGAGGCGCATGGCCACGACGAGAAGGTCTACTTCCTGCGCCCCTTCGTCGCCCACATGCTGGCCGGAATTCAGTACGCTATCGGCGACCTGAAAGCCGACGACAGCCCCAGCGCCAAATAGCGGCGTTGACGCCAGGCAGCGGTGCTTTCACTGGTTTTCTGAATTCCGCAAGTTCCTGGATTATCGTTTCGGCCGCGCCGGCTGCACCGAACCCATCCGCGATTTGCTCGCATTGAAATTGCTGTCGCCGGAGTAGACCGCTTGCACCGGATCGGTCACCGCCGCCAGCGTAACCGTAACGCTTCCGCCGTTCAACGTGCCCGTCGCGAGCACGGCTTGCGTAACGGTATCGACGAATTGCACGCTGCCCGTCGGCGTACCCTGGCCCGGCGGCAGCGGCATTACCACGGCCGTCCAGGTGGTCCCGAAATTCGTCAGCCTCACGGCCGTCGCTGCCGGATTAACCGTCACTGTGACCGCGGCCGATTGTGCCGCGGGCCAATTGGAATCGCCTGCCCACGTGGCGGAGATCTGATGCGGACCCACCGCGAGCGTGACTACCACCCAGGCTGTCCCCGCGGTCAGGCTCGCGGAACCGATGTTCGTCGCGCCATCCAGGAAATTCACTGTGCCAGTCGGCGGCGTTGTGATGTTGCCGATTGCCTGTACAAACAGAACCACCTGCTGGCCGTAGACCGGCGTGGTGCTGCTGGCGGTCAGCTTCAGGCTGTCCGTCGGAGTGGCGGTGGTGTTGACCGTCTGCACGTACGCCGCCGACGTCGATCCCTGATAATTTGCGTCGCCGCTATAGACGGCGGTGAGCGAGTGCGCGCCTGCCGCCGTAAAAATGCTGCTCAGCGTTGCCGTGCCGCCGGAGACCGGTGCGCTCCCCAACGGCGTTTTGCCATCGAAGAAACTCACGCTCCCGCCGGGTGCGGGTGTTGTCGCAACCGTCGTGATCGTCGCGGTCAATGTCACCGATTGGTCTACATTGCTGGGGTTGGGATTCCCGCTGAGACTCACGCTCGTCGCCGGCAGCGTGGGACTGGAACTGGGCTGGAAGTTCGCATCGCCCGGATAGTTCGCAGAAACACTCCCGGTGCTGGTGACACCACTGGTGTTGAGGCTCGCTGTGGAAGCCACGTTTCCGGCGAAACTGGGCGTCAAGGTGCCGGTTCCCAGCGAGGTCGTTCCGTTGTAGAACGTTACCGTACCGGTGGGATCGCCCTCCACTATGCCGCTGGATGTCACCGCCTCTAAGTGGTACGGTCCGCCGGAGGGGGGCTGAGCATCCGATACCGTGGCGACCGCGCCGCCTTGCGAGACGATTCCCAGCACCGCGATGATCTCCGACACCGAAGTGTTGGTCGGCGCCTTGGTAATCTGCTGCACCAATGCCGTGGCCGATGTCGCGGAGGCATAGTTGGAATCGCCGCTGTACTGGGCAGTGATGGAATGCGATCCGGCGCCCAGCACCAGGGCGTCCGCCGGAGGCGGGCAAATCGCCATGCACACCAGGGGAGTAGCCAGCGGTTCGGGGAATTTGAGTGTGCCGTTGCCGCTCGCATCGAGCGTGGCCACCCAGCCAAGATTCTGCGTGCCATCGAAGAATTGCACCGTGCCGGTGGGCGTGGGCCCGCCGGCCGTGGTGGGCGTAACCGCGGCGGCAATCGTAAGCGCCGCGCCGTACAAATTCGTGCTGGCGCTGGATTGCAGCGTGACCGCGACCGTTCCGTTGCCGCTGGTTTTGCCCGGCGAACTGCTGCCGGTGTAGTTCGTATCGCCGCCGTAGACGGCTTGAATATCCGCCGGAATGCTGGCGCTCGAGAACAGCGCAGTCGCCTCGAAAAGCGTACCGCCAGGACTCAACTTGCCCGTGCCGAGCAGGTTCGTGCCATCGTAAAAACTCACCACTCCCGTGGGGTAGCTGCTCAGCCCGCCGGGAGCCGGAATCCGAAAGTCGGTTTTCGATACCGAGGATTCATCGATCGCCACCGTCGCCACGACGACGGCTTCATTGGACGGACTCGGGGCGAACCCGACCTTCGTCGTGGTGGCTGCCTGGCTCACCGTCTGCTTCCAGTCCGCTTGCGCAGGCGCATAGTTGTCGTCGCCGGAATATGCCACGGTGATGTCGTTCATGCCCGTCGCCAGTCCCCAGGCGAGAGTCAACAGCGAGTTGGGCACCGGGATCTGCGGCGGTATGGTGATCGAAGCGCTGCCGGTGGAGTCCATCGCGGCCGTGCCAAGGACGTCCGAGCCCAGCACCGACGCCTGCACCGTCCCGGTCGGCACGGTCGTGTTCGAGGACGCCGAAGTCACCTTGATCGTCAACGTGACCGGCTCGGCAAAAGTGGATGGATTCGCGCTCGACTGGACGCTGAGAGCTACCGCGCCCAGCGTCGGAATCGACGCCGCCGGAGACGTGCTGCCGGTGTAATTCGAATCGCCGTTGTAGACTGCGGTCAGAACATCGGATGAAGAAAACGGCTGCGTCACCGTGAGGGTCGCGGCCGATTGGAAAAGCCCGCTCGGAATCAGCGTGGCTTTGCCGATCGGCGTGCTGCCATTGAGGAACTGCACCGTGCCGGAAGGGTTCGGGCTGATGTCGTTCGCACCCGGAAGCGCAAATGTCCGGCTGGAAACCGACGCCTCGTCGATGCTGACGGTCGCCGTGACGCTGGTGGCTGAAGGCGACACCGTGGCCTGGTTCTGGGTGGCGGCTTTGGCGATGGTTTCCGTGAAATTCGTTTGTGCGGGCGAATAATTGCCATCGCCGCCATAGCTGAACGTGATGGAGTCCGGCCCCGCCGGCAGGCCCCATGGGATTGCCGCGCTGAGAGTCTGCGGAACTGTGATCGCTGCCTTCCCCGTGCCGTCCAGGGTGCCGCTTCCCAATGGGAAAAGACCCAGGTAGGTGGCATTCACCTGGCCCGTGGCCACGGCGCCCGCGGCGGATGGAGTCGCCGTCACGCTGAACGTCAACGGCTCCGCGAACGTGGGCTGAGTGTCGCTGGCCGTCACGTTCAGGCTGACGGTTCCTTTGCCGGTACCTCCGGCGGGCGGCGAGGAACTGCCATCGTAGTTGTTGTCGCCGAGATAAACCGCCACCAGATTGGCCGGTACGGAATCGACCGTAAGCGTAGCTGTGGACGTAAACAGCCCCGATGGCGTCAGGATCGCGGTGCCGATCAGTCTGACGCTGGCCGTGGACGGAGTGCTGTCCAGGAATTGCACCGTTCCGGTCGGACTGCTGCTGCTCAGGTTCCCCGGAAGCTGGAACGGAATGGTGGAAGAGGGTTCGTTGATGGTAACCGTCGCAGTAAGCTGCGCTGGCTGCGAACTCCCATTCACCGCCGCCGTGGTGGCGGAATCAGCCTTCTGAACGAATTGCGTATATTTGGATTGCGCCGGCTTGTAGGTTTGGTCTCCCGAATAACTCAGGGTAATGACGTCCGATCCGGCCGGCAACCCGAACGGAACGTTGGCGAGCGAGTTGGGCGATTCGGGTACCGTGAGGGTGGCCTTCCCCGAACTGTCCAAAGTCGCCTCCCCGAGCAGAATAGGACCGGGCAAAGTCGCCTGAACCGTGCCGGTCGGCGTCGCGCCGCTGCTGGTGGGAGCGGCGGCCACCAGGGTGAATGTCACGGGAGCGGCAAACACCGACGGGTTCGCGCTCGAGGTGACCGTGATCGTGACACCGGGGGCAGTGGTTGTGGTGGTTTGTGCTTTGAGGGAGGAGAAATTGGCCGAAACAGCTAGCGCCGTAACCAGAGCAGCAGACTTCAGGACCGAGCAAGGCAAGGGGGCCTCCTTGGGTTATTAAACCGGCAGACAACAAAAAGTTATCTCCCGGTGTAAATCAGTTCAAGTTGCCATTCGGATTATATGGTGTGAAAGTTCACAAATCCAGCGCCCCGGGGTTGGCGACGGTGGAAATATCGCCGAGTGGCTCTCCCAGGTACTGGCGGCGAATGAGTCGGCGGACGATTTTTCCGCTCTGCGTTTTCGGCAGTTCGTGGACTACCAGGACTTCGCGAGGCCGAAACATCGGCCCCATCACGCGCGCCACGGTGGCGCAAACCGCCCCCCCATCCAGGCCCACGCCCGGGCGGGCAACCGCATATCCAACAATCGCTTCGCCTTTTACCTCGTCCGGCACACCGATAACCGCAGCCTCGGCCACCCCGGGATGCTGCATCATGGCGTCTTCCACTTCCGCGGGGCCGACTTTGCGGCCCGCCACATTCATGGATTCATCCGCGCGGCCATGCAGCATCCAATGGCCGTCTTCATCGACGCTGGCCCAATCGCCGTGGTACCACCACCCCGGAAACCGTGACCAATAAGCTTCCAGGTAGCGCCCGGGGTCGTTCCAAATGCCGCGGGTCATGGAAGGCGAAGGCGCCGTGCAGACCAGGTAACCCTTGCGTCCGCGCACCGGCACGCCGTTTTCGTCCACTACTTCGGCGGCCATGCCGGGCGCCGGTCCGCCCAGCGTGCAGGGCTTAAGCGATTGAATCGGCAGAGGAAACAGAAAACAGCCAACAATCTCCGTACCGCCTGAAATGTTGATGATGGGGCAGCGCCGGTGTCCCACGCGCTCGAAAAACCAGAGCCAGGAAGCTTCGTCCCAAGGCTCGCCGGTCGATCCGAGCAGGCGTAGCGATGACATGGGCGGAGGCACCGTCTCCGCCTTCATCAGGACACGGATGGCGGTGGGCGAAACGCCGAACGTGGTGATGCCGTGGCGCTCGATCATCTCCCACAGTCGCATCGGGGTAGGAAAATCGGGCGCTCCGTCATACATAAAAATGGTCCCGCCGAAGAGATGATTGCCCAGAATGCTCCATGGGCCCATCATCCAACCGATGTCCGACAGCCAGAAAAAGCGATCGTCCGTCCGGTGGTCGAAAGCCAGCCAGATTTCCTTGCCCATCTGTGCCAGGCAGCCGGCGTGGGTGTGAACCGCACCTTTGGGCTTGCCGGTAGTGCCCGATGTATAAAGGATGAACGCGCGGGTCTCGGAATCGAGCGAGAGAGTTCGCGCCTCCGGCGATTGATCGGCGAACAGCGGTCCCTCGCCGGCCATGACGGTGCGCATTCCAGCGGGAATCTTTTCGGCCAGAGGGAGTCGCTTGCCGCGCCGTTCGAGGTGCGTTGCAGTGAAAACCACGCGCGCGCCGGAATCTTCCAAACGAGTGGCGATGGCCCCCTCGCCGAAACCCGCGAAGATCGGCACGACCGTCAGTCCAGCCTTGAAGCAGCCATAGAGAATCGATAGGATTTCGGGCACCATGGGGAGGCACAGCGCGACCCGGTCTCCAGCCTGCAACCCCATGGAAATTAAACCGTTTGCCACGCGATTGGCTTCGTTCCGCACTTCCCTGAAGGTGACTTCGCGGGAGGCTCCGTTTTCGGCCTCCCAAAGGCAGGCGATGCGGCCGGAATCGGCCCAGCGATCGAGGCAATTGTGGGCGATGTTGAGCCGCCCGCCGGCGAACCACTGCGCCCATTCCGGTCCGCGGCTGAGGTCCAGCACCTGCTGATAGGGTTCGAACCATTCCACGCCCATTTCGCGCATCATTTCATTCCAGAAGCGCTCGGGTTCGTTCCGGGTGAATGCCAGGAACGCCTCGCGATCGGAAAAGCCGAGGCGGCGCATGAAGCGCCACACGTTAGTCCGTTCGATGAACTCGCGCGACGGCTCCCAGATCATCCCCATATTCTAATCCCGTAACCCGCAATGCAATTGTGACAGACTTGTAACTCTATGGTAGCGCTGTAGTTGCAAAGCGTTGAGATGCTCGGCGCGTTGGGATTGAATACCATCCCAAAAAGGACAATCTATGCAGAATTTCCGTCGTGTTTTCCGCCGCCGCGTACAGCCGAACCGGTTTCCCCGGATTCACTGCCGGCAATCTGGTACTTTCGCGCAGCGGTTACTGGGGCGACGCGACCACCGTCATCAAGGGTCGGTTCTTACCCCCGGTTTGCCCCTCCACCGCATCCTGCCCAAAACGGCGCCGCCGCGACCGACAACGGAGCGTACCCCTCGACCACCAGCACCAACAACGTTTGGAACAATGACGCTATCGACGGCAGCTTCGGCATCACTCCGCCCACCTGCGTCATTTCATCAATCTCTCGATCTTCCCAAAGGCGTCGTGCAATTCCTGAGGCGCTTCCAGGACGCCCGCGAATAAATCTCCGCGCGCGGCGAACCGGTCGAGGGCGTTGGCGATGTTGAACTGCGTGGGAAGCAGACCGTGGCGAACTTCGGACCACTCCAATGGCGTCGCCACGGGAGCGCCGGGGTAGGCGCGCAGCACGTACGGCGCGGCGATGGTCTTCGAGCGCCCGTTTTGCAGGTAATCGAAATAGACGCGATTCTTTTGCCGCTTGGCGACGGCGCGCGGAGTGGTGAAAAGGCCGGGATTCTCCGCGATGGTGAGGCGCGAAATGAGGTCGGCGAACGTGCGCGTCTCTTCGTAGGAATAGATCGGTTCGACGGGAATGTAGACGTGCATGCCATCGCCGCCCGTGGTCTTCGGATAACCCACCAGGCCGATGCGATCAAGCACCTTCTTTACGAGGAGCGCCGCGTCCACGATCTGATCGTAGGTGCATTCCTGCGGGTCGAGATCGATGAGGATGAAATCGGGATTATCGAGCGAGGGCGACCGGCTCATCCACGGATTGTGGTCGATACACCCGAGGTTGACGAGGTAGAGCAGGCTGGCGCGGTCTTCCGCGAAGACATAGTGGATATCGTCGATGCGCTCGGTGCGCAGCCAGGAGGCGAAGCTTTCGGCCGCATCCTTCTGGAAGAAATACTCCCCCTTGATGCCGTTCGGGTAGCGCTTGAGGGATAGCGGGCGATCCTTCAGGTGGGGCAGGATCAGGTCGGCCACTCCATCGTAATAATTGAGAACGTCGCGCTTGGTATAGCCTTCGTCGGGGTAGAAGACTTTCTTCAGGTTGGTGAATTTCAGGGTGTGCGCGCCGATGCGCAGCGACGCTTCCCTGACGTCGTCGAGCAGCTCCTTGCGGCTGCCTTCGGGCTCTTCGCGGGCCACTTCGGGCGCCTTCACGTCGTTGCGCAGACCGAGGAATACGGGAGCACGCAGGCGATGGTCCTGCGTCCAATTGGAGAATTTCACCTGGCAGACCAGCTCCGGTTTGACCCAGGTCATCCCCTTGTCCGGCTTGGGGCGTTCCGCGAACGGACATTTCTCGACGATCAGCGGTTTTAGCTTCGCGAAGAGGCTGGCCAGCAGCTTCTGATCGAACCCCGTTCCGACATTGCCCACCCACTGCAACTCGCCGCCGTCGTAAAATCCGAGCACGAGCGCGCCGAAATGGTCGCGATCTCCCTGCGGCGCGGTAAAACCGCCGATCACGAATTCCTGCTCGCCCACGATCTTGATTTTGAGCCATTCCCGGCTGCGGCGGGATTCGTACGTGCTCGACGCGTGCTTGGCCACCACGCCTTCGAGGCCGATTCCGCGCGCCGCCTCGAGCAGTTCCGCGCCCGCGCCGGGGAAGACGTCGGAAATGCGCAGCACGCCCCCGGATGAGACTACGGAGTCGAGGAGTTCGCGCCGTTTCGACAAGGCGGCGCCGCGAAGATCGTAGCCATCGAGGTAGAGCAGGTCGAAAGCGAAAAACACTACGGGCATGGAGCGCGAGAGGTGTGCGATGGAATTGGGATCGGTATTGGAGATGCGCGGTTGGATGAGGTGAAAACGCGAGACACCCTTCTCGTCGAGCACCGCAATTTCGCCGTCGAGAACGGCCGTCGTTCCGGCGATCTGATGCGGCAGCACGGCGAGCTCGGGATACTGGCGCTCGCAGCGAATTCCGCTGCGCGAGCTGATGCGCACTTCTTCGCGGTCGAGAAAAACGATGGCGCGAACCCCATCCCACTTGATCTCGAAAAGCCACTGCTCGCCGCGCGGAGGCTGGTCGACGAGCGTGGCCAGCATCGGCTCGATGGCGGCGGGCATTTCGCCGGGTCGCGCGCCCTTGATGGCAGCGAGATCGAGCTTGATCTTTTTGGGTGCCGTGGCGGGCGCCGCGGGCGTGGGAGCGGCCGGCGCTTTGCTCCCCCGCCTGGCCGGCGGACTGGTGGCCCAGACGCGTTCGGTGTCGCCGGCGGTCTCGCGCTTGGTCTGGCGTGCGGGCAGATTGCCGGCGATTTCCGCCTGCGTGCGGCCGGAGAGAACGCTATAAGCGTGTGCCTCTACGTCCCACCCGGGGACCGCGTGCTGGTCGCGTTTTTTGAGGATCAGCCAGTCGTTGCCCTTGCCACGCCCTTTCATGTGGACCAGCGCGAAATCGCCCTTGAGCTTTTCGCCATGCAGTTGGAATTTCAAGTCGCCGCGCGCGATCTGTTCGAGTCCGGCGGCATCTCCGAGCAGCGTGAACGTGCCGCGATCCCACAACATCACGCTGCCCGCGCCGTAGTTGCCCTTGGGGATGTTGCCCTCGAAATCGCCGTATTCGATGGGGTGGTCTTCCACGTGAGCGGCGAAGTGCTTCTCGCCCGGGTCAAGCGTGGGCCCTTTGGGCACGGCCCAGGACTTCAGAACGCCGTCAATCTCCAGGCGGAAATCGTAATGCAGCCGGGTGGCGTCGTGGCGCTGCACGCAGAAGTAATTCCTGGGGAACTTGGACTCGTCCGCCGATGGCGCCGGTTCCGGCGTCTTCTCGAAGCGGCGTTTGGCGGCATACTCTTCGAGGGGCATGATTTCTTCCATCCTAACGCGGAGGCTTGAGGGGGCCGTCGGCACGAACCGCAACATGCGGAGAAATCCGGATTGCGAGAGCCGGCGCTTCTCACGCTTTTGACATCGGTCCCGGGCGGTACGTGGGGAGGGGTCTCGCTCAACTGAACCGGCGTCAGCCGGATTTGCGAAAACGCCCAGCAATCGACGCGTGACCCCTGTGCCGATAATTGCAGGATCCGGAAAGCCCAGTGCCGCAGGCCGGGTTCTCCACGCCGTGGCAGGCCGGACAGCAACCGCATTTGCCGGTTTTTCTGTCGGACTACGGCGTGCCCGCGTACCAGCCCGATTGCCCGCTATCGCACCACCCGCGGACTGTTTTCTCTTACAGCCGCCCGATGCGATCGATCTCGCTCTGGATGACTTCCCGCTCCAGTGTCGCGAGCGGCAGCGAAAGGAACAGCGAGATGCGCCTGTCGAGGATTGTAAAGGCATCGGAAAAAGCGCGCGCGATCTGCTCGGACGTCCCCACGACAGCCGCCGGGTCGGGCACACTCCATCGTGCCGTCAGGGGGTGACCCGGCCAAATGGGGCAAACCTCCGCGGCTGCCCGGTCGCACACCGTAAAGACGAAGTGCATGGTGGGCGCGCCCGGGCCGGCGAACTCGTCCCAGCTTTTGCTGCGCAATCCCTGTGTCGGCATGTTGGCTCCGCGTATCTGTTGCAGCGCCTCGGGGCGAACGCGCCCCGCAGGTTGACTGCCGGCACTATAGCCGGTGAAATTCGCATTTCCTTTCTGGTTCAGAATCGCTTCCGCCATAATGGATCGCGCCGAGTTACCGGTACAGAGAAAGAGCACGTTGAAGTGTCGCGTCGTCATATCGCCTTCTATTGACTAAGACTGATAGGAGTTATGTTGAAGTGACTCGCTGCGCGCTGCACACATCAACGCCGGCAAACATGCCCGCGAACCACTTTCGATTGATCCAAAGCGCCACGTTCACCAGCGAAATCAGGACGGGTACTTCCACCAGCGGGCCAATCACGGCGGCGAACGCGGCTCCGTGGTGTATGCCGAACGTAGCAACGGCAACCGCGATCGCCAGTTCGAAGTTATTCGATGCAGCCGTAAACGACAGCGTCGTTGCCTCCGGATAGTTCGCACCGGCTTTCTTGCTCATCCAGAACGACGCAAAGAACATCAGCACGAAATAAATGGTCAGCGGGATGGCGACACGGACCACATCGAAGGGTAGTTGAACGATCATCCGGCCCTTCAGGCTGAACATCACCACTATCGTGAACAGCAACGAGACCAGGGTGATGGGGCTGATGCGCGGGATGAATGCCTTCTCGTACCACTGGCGGCCTTTGGTCTTCAGCAGCGCCAATCTCGTCAGCATGCCGCCAAGGAAAGGGATGCCCAGGTAGATGAAAACGCTTTTGGCCATTTCAGCCATCGAAATATCCACTTCCACGGCCTTCAGGCCGAGCCATCGCGGAACCGTCGCCAGGAAGAAATAGGCATAGACCGGGAAAAACAACATCTGAAAAACCGAGTTGAGCGCCACCAGTCCGGCCGCATATTCCCGGTCGCCGCGCGCCAGGTCGTTCCACACAATCACCATGGCGATGCAGCGGGCGAGGCCGATGAGAATCAGGCCCGTCATGTATTCCGGCTTATCGCGCAGCAGCAGCACGGCAAGCGCGAACATCAGCACCGGCCCGACGATCCAATTCTGAACCAGCGAAAGCGCCAGCACGCGGCGATGTTGGAACACCCGCCCCATCTCTTCGTATCGGACTTTCGCCAAAGGCGGGTACATCATCAGGACCAGCCCGATGGCAATAGGAATGGACGTGGTGCCAGCGCTGAAACGGTTGAGCAAGGGCACGACACCGGGTACCAGATAGCCGAGTCCCACCCCGCCTGCCATCGCGGCGAAGATCCAGAGGGTCAGGAAGCGGTCGAGGAAGGAGAGCCGGGAGTTGGACATCGTTGCGTTCCGTCAGGAGCAACACGTAGGGGAGCAGCAGCTTTTGGCGCGTGGCTTGGCGGCGCGGATGAAAGCGCTCATGAATTTGCCTGCGACCTGCGGACCGAGCCTTGCGAGGTCGAGCCCCTTGTCCTTGAGGAACGACAGCGCGTCTTCGGGCCGGTAGACCCGAGTAGGCTCGATGCCGATGGCTTCGAATCCGGCGGCTGCGAGTTTGCCGCGGTAGTCGTTCTCATCCAGCGCGCCGGCGACGCAGCCGGCCCAGAGCAGCATATTCTTTCGGATCTCTTCCGGCACTTCACCCCGCGTCACCACGTCCGATACCGCGAAGCGTCCGCCTGGTTTCAGGACGCGAAACGCCTCGCGCAATACGCGGTCCTTGTCGGCCGAGAGATTGATCACGCAGTTGGAAATGATCACGTCCACGGACCCATCTGGTAGCGGGATGTTCTCGATTTCGCCTTTCAGAAATTCGACGTTTCCGGCGCCTGCCTGGCGCTGGTTCTCGCGCGCGAGGGCGAGCATCTCGTCCGTCATATCCAGACCATAGGCTTTACCCGCGGGGCCGACTCGCCGGGCGGAAAGCAGCACGTCGATACCGCCGCCGGAGCCGAGATCGAGCACCGTTTCACCCGGCGACAGTTGCGCCAGTGCGGTGGGGTTGCCGCAGCCGAGCGACGCCAGCACGGCCGCCTCCGGCAGTTCATCCTTTTGCAGTTGATCGTAGAGGTCCGAGGTAATCGGGTCGGCGCCGGAGGAGCAACTCGACGGGCTGCTCCCGCAACAGCTGCCGCGCTCGCCGGAAACCACGCGCAGAGCGGCCTGGCCATACTTTTCCTTCACGACATCTTTGACGGTGTTCACATGTCCTCCTAACCGCAGCAAACCACTTTCTTCGGCTCGACGGCTTTGTTTCTGGTGCAGCATTCCGCATACAGGAAGCCGAGCACGGCCTCCAGCGCCTTGGTATTGGCGGTGTAGCGCAGGAAGGTACCCTCGCGCCGCACCAGCACCAGATCTTCGTTCTTGAGTTTCTCCAGATGATGGGACAAAGTGCTGGGCGTGATGTCCAACTCGCCTGCGATCTCGCCGACGAACATCCCGTCGGGGTGAGCGGAGAGCAATAAGCGGACGATGCGAAGCCTCGGCTCGCTGCCCATGGCGGCGAACATGTCGGCATATCGGGCAACTTCCTCGTGTTTGACCTTTGACGCCATAGAACGGCGCGCTCCTGTCGCTTATTCGATAATTATCGAAATATCGTACAATGTCAAGAAGGAATTGCCACGACGAAATGCCGTCAGCAGCTATCGGATGAGAGTTAGGGTTGGGTGTTTGGTGAAATCGGCCGGCAGGACTGGAGGAAGTTTAAGATTTGGCTGCGGGGGAGAGCAACGCCCCGAACGTAATCGATTGAAATTGGCGCAACCCACTGAAATGGGCTGGATAGGTCTCGAACACTGCCAGAAAAAGTTTTTGGCGAGCGTTGCCGAATTGGAGCGGGAAATGATCCGAGAAAGAACGCTTTCAGGAATCAGGGCTGCGCAAGCTGCCGGGAAGATCGTCGAAGCGGCTGCCGCGGAAATCTTAAGCTACAGCCGCCCGCCGCATCAACAGGACAATCAGATTCGCAGATAGCCTTCTGGAAGCACGTCCCGCTGGCTCAAGATATACTGCGTGTTATTTTGGCAACGGCTGAACACGGCGGATATCTGCACCTCGACCCCATTCGGCAATGTGAAGGTGTTGGGCCGTGGCGTTTCCCACCGATCGGCCGCGGCCTTCACAAAAAACTGAAATCCAAGGTTGCGAGTCCACTCCCGGACTGCGCCAACAAGGTTGCCCTGACGAGCGGGGCCGATGGCGAAGACGAGCCAGTGTTCACCGGAAACCCCTTCGGCAACCATCACCGTCCAGTCCCATTCCCGAACATCCAAGTACAGATTCCTCAATGCATCGCCTTCGAGTCGGCAGAGCGCCACGGAATTGTCGGAGTGGAGCAGGTTCGTGACGTCATATTTGATCTTTTCGAGAATCATTTGTAGCCTTGGACGAGCGCAAATCGCCGTGCGTTCCGATGGTTTCGAACAGGCGCATTAAGATTCAACGTCGCCGTGAGAATTGTGGCGGCGGTTTGCTCCCATCGAGATTATTATGAATCCGATCCGCCGCCGATCACGGATTCGGAACCTGCAAGACCCCGAATGCAGAATACGGCACCGTGCCCAAGAGTTGCAGGACGAAATGAATAACCTCGCCGCTGCTCTTGCCCTCTGCAAGACTCCCAATCCAACGATCATCCATCAGATCGACACCCGGCAGCAGGAGTAGGACGACATCACCGGCACCTACTGAGTGCCGAGCCGAATTCCATTTCCGCCGAAATCGGGCGGATTCGTCAGTTCGTCAATGGGCAACTTTCCGACATTCGCCTGCTTCTCGCTGCCGACGTTCAGAAGGCCAAGGCAGAACTTGCAAACCATGTCGGAGAGATTCGCATGGTGCCACAGGTCGAGGGAAAGAAAGGCTACTACATCGCTGAAGGGAAAAGGGATTGCGACGCCGGGTACACCGCCCACCTAGCGCATTCGGAACCAAAGTAGATGTATTTAGTTTGGTTGCGGGGGGTGGATTTGAACCACCGACCTTTGGGTTATGAGCCCAACGAGCTACCAGACTGCTCCACCCCGCAACCACATCGTAGCGCATGGCGCACCATCGGTCAAACTTCCATCACTGAATCGATTGCCGCTGATATACCCGAACATAATCCACCAGCATCGTCTGCGGAAATCTCGACGTGCCGTCCGGATTCCCCGGCCACTCCCCACCTACCGCCAGATTCAGCAGGAGATAAAACGGATGGTCGTACGCCCACTTCGCCCCCGCCGGTAAACTCCCCCGCGTCACCGCGTGATATTGCTTCCCATCTACATACCACCGGATCGCTCCCGGCTCCCATTCCACCGCGAAAACATGGAAATCGTCGCAAAATCGCTCGCCCCCCGGCAGAGAAAACGGCGCCCCGATCCCGTGCGCGCCCGAGTACCCCGGACCGTGAACCGTGCCATGCACCGTCGATGGCTCCCGGCCAATGTTCTCCATGATGTCGATCTCGCCGTTCGCCGGCCATTCCGCGGCCACGTCCCCCATCATCCAGAACGCCGGCCAAATCCCCTGGCCGTAGGGGATCTTGATGCGGGCTTCGAACCTGCCATAGGTTTGAGCGAACTTTCCACGCGTCCGGATCCGCGCTGAAGTGAAACCGCGCTCGATACCTTCCGCACCACGGTAATCCTCCTTCCGCGCCTGGATCGCCAGCATCCCGTCTTGCAGATAGAGATTCCGCGGCCGGTCCGTGTAATACTCCAGTTCCTGGTTGCCGAATCCGTTCCCGCCCCTTACGTAGTCCCACTTCGTGACGTCGAGTTTCGTTCCGTCGAATTCGTCGTGCCACACCAGTTTCCATTTCGGCGCTCCCTCCGCGCCCGCCGCGAGCGATCGATAGTAGTCCCGCAGAATGTCAAACGCTTGCTTGCGTTGACCGCGGTCCGAAATGAGCCCCTTGCGATTGAAATAATCCTGAATGCCCGCCAGCGGACGCCGCGGCGAGCGGAAATCCACCAGCACCCAGGCAATCGTCCCGCTCAGGTCCGGAATCCGCTGAAACATCGCTACCTGCCGGCGGTAAACATCGGCTTGAAATTCCTCCGTCCACCGTTCGCCTGCGCCTCCGTGCAGTCCTGCCAGGGCATCCGCACCGAATTCGCTCAGCACGAATGGCTTGTCGAACGCAACCCGCCATCGCGTATGATCGATTTTCTCCGGCATGCCGTCATACCAGCCGATATATTCGTTACACGAAACCACGTCGAGATACTGGCCCAACGAATCGTCCACCATCACGGTATCCGCATCGATGCGATGGGTCTCGAGCGCCGCTGTCACCAGTCGCGTCGGGTCGAGTTCGTGCGCCAGCGCCGCCAATCTCGACAGGAATTTCAGCCGCGGCTCGCCCAACGGTGTTTCATTCGCCACCGACCACAGAATCACCGATCCGCGATTCTTATCGCGCCCGATCATTTCCGTGAGCTGCCGTTCGGCATTCCGCAGCGTATCGGGATTCTCCCACGCGATCGTCCAGTACACCGGCACCTCGGACCACACCAGCAGCCCCATCTCATCCGCCAGCCGGGTCATTACTTCGTCGTGCGGGTAGTGCGGCAATCGCACGAAATTGCATCCGGCCTCTTTCGCCCAGCCGAGAAGCGTGCGCGCGTCGGCCTCCGAGAAGAGCCGCCCCGTGTGGATGGGCGATTCCGCATGCACCGAAACTCCGCGCAAATGGAGCGGCCGCCCGTTCAGCAGCAGCATCTTGCCGGATGCCTCAATCGATCGGAACCCGATGCGGTCCGGCACGCGCTCACCGCCCGTCTCAATCGAAACATCGTATAACTTTGGATTCTCCGGCGACCACAGCGTGAGTTGCGCGTCTGCGGTGAAGCGCGCCATCCCCTCGGCGTCGGGAGTCACGCTCTTCGAAATTCCGGCTTCCGGAATGCGGATCGTCACGGGCTCCTGTTTGTGCGCCCCGTTCATCCGAACCCACCCGGCGATTCGCGTCTCCGATCCTTTCTCGAGCTGCACCAGGTAGTCCTCGACAAAAGTCTCTGCTACATCCAGCAGCTTCACGCTGCGCGTGAGCCCGCCGTAGTTCCACCAGTCGGTCATGAGCGTCGGCACACCTTCCGCCTGCCGCTCGTTGTCCACCATCACGATCAAAAAGTCTCCCCGATCGCGCAGCAGGCCGGTAACTTCGAACTGGAACGGGGTGAATCCGCCTACGTGCTCCCCTAGCTTCTTCCCGTTCAGAAAGACGATGGCGTGGTAATTGGCCGCTCCGAACCAGATGAACTGGCGCCGCCCCGGCTTAGCAGCGTAGTCGAAATCCTTCTTGTACCAGACGGCTCCTTCATAAAACAGCAACTCGGGCCGTTGGGTGTTCCAATCGCCGGGCACGGCCAACTGCCCGGCGGTATCGAAGTCGTATTCCACCAGATCGCCCGCGGAAGTTGCTTTCCGATTGGCGCCAAAACCGCCGTCCGCGTAGGGCCGGTAACGATAGTCGAGATATCCCGATTGGTAAGGATCCACGATCGCCCGCCATTGCCCGTCGAGCGAAACCGTTTTGCGTCCGCCGGCGTTTTGCGTGGGCGCCGCCTCATTCGAAGCGGAAAAGCCCGTGCCCGAAAGTATGCCGGCCGCACAAATCGGCGCCAGGAAGAAGAATCCGGTTTTCATTGGTGCTCGCCTTGCAGAGAATTCGCGCTCTTGCTCGCGGAATCCTGCCCGATGGTATCATGATGGCTTCGATGTGAATCAGTCTGCCGGCAGCGCCGCTACCCCGCCCACTGAGTGGCGCGGATTGTTGCACCGGGTGGCCGCTGCTCCCCGTTTTCAGAAATCGAAGCGCCTTCGCGAACTGCTCCTCTATCTGGGCGACCGCGGCCTTCAGGATCCGGCTTACATTCTGCGCGAGCAGGAGATCGGAGTGGACGTCTTTGGCCGCTCGGCGGACTACGACACCAGCCACGACACGCTCGTCCGCGTGCAGGTCTCGCAACTCCGCAAGAAACTGCAGGAGTACTTCAGTGAGGAAGGCCGCGAAGAGCCCGTCGTCATCGAAATTCCGAAAGGCAATTATGCGCCCGTCTTCCGGCCGCGCGCCGGCCTTCTGGAAGGGCCCTCCGCCCCGGCCCCGGACCTGCCGGCGCAGCCGGCGCCGGCGCCACGCCAGAGCCGCGCGGCTTTCTGGCTCGGAATGAGTTCGGGATTACTGTTGATGGCCGCGGCGTGGTGGCTCTCCGCATCGTTCCGGCAGCCTGCCGTCAACCGCAGCGTGAATGACCTCTGGCGCCAGCTCTTCGGCAACGGACAAACCACCTGCGCCGTGTTGGCCGATGTCAACCTCATGGTCTTCGAGAACCTGATCGGCCGCACCATCCCAGTCTCCGAATATGAAACGCACGAGTTCGATGCCCTCGCCGAACGATACATCCCCGATGCGGCGCAACGCGCCTTAGCCCACGAGGTGGTAAATCGCGTGGCAACCTCGGTGTCCGACGTGCTCGCCGGACGAGACTTCGGACAGGTGGCGGCGTCGCAGCATCTCTCCCTGAATCTGGTAAGCGCACGCGACTCCTCATCCGCGCTGGTATCTTCCCAGAACACCATCCTGCTGGGAAGCCTCCGCTCCAATCCCTGGGTCAGCCTGTTCGAGAGCCAGATGAATTTTCAAACCGACTACCAGGAGAAACCCGCGGCGGTGCGTTTCGTAAATCGCGCGCCGCTTCCGGGAGAGGCCGCGGATTACCGCGCCGTGTGGCGGCGCACCGGATATTGCCGCGTCGCCTTCCTGCCGAATCCCAAACGCACCGGCAATACGCTGGTGATTTCCGGCAGCGACGTGATCTCTACCGAAGCCGGCGCGCGCTTCGTCACCTCTGAAGATTCCATCCGCCAGCTTCGCCAAAAACTCGGCCTGTCCCCGGGCGAGCCCTTCCCGCATTTCGAGGTGCTGCTCAAAACGCAGGTGTTGAACGACAGCATTCCCTGGTTCGAACTGGTCGCCTATCGGCCGCGGAAGCGCGGCTGAGCCTTTCGGCTGACTCCCGGCCCTCGACTTAATTAAAATTCGTGCCCTAGCTCAGAAGCCGGAGTTGAAAAGCGCTCACTGGAAATGCCCTCGGCGGGCCTTCAATCTGCCGGTCATTTCCTTGCGGGCCGTAAACCAGATGAAAACCGAACGGTAACGATTGCGCGATCGCCGCCAGCGCGCTCCAGTCCAAAGTGAGCAACGGATTCACCTCGGCCGCCATGCCCGGCATCCCATGGTCTCCCATAAATACTCCGAAACCGCCGATGACTTGCCGCGCATTCGAGCGCAGCGCGCGCAGCTCAACCAGGTGGTATCGGCCTCGTTCGAGGTTGGAAAGCCGGGCGGTAGCATAGACCGGCAGATCGAGATCGCGAAAGGCCGAAAAATTCTTGACCAGACTGAAGATATCGCGAGCTTCCGCCCGGACCAGGTTCAAAAGACTGCGAACATCCAGGCCCAGCAGTTGATCCAGATAGTCGGTTACCTTACTCCACGCGTCCGGCTGAAACGTCAGCGCGCTGCGATCCGCGGGCGCGCTCGGCGCCGGCACGGCATCCACCGGGGTAAAGCTTTTGAAGTAGTCCTCGCCTGGCGGATCGTAACTATAGCCCAGCTTGGCCGGATCCATCAGGTCCGCCATTCGGATTCTGAGTGCCAGGCTGTCCGCGCCATAAAAACTGAAGTTCTTGTCCGGCCAATGTGCCGGAAACTGATTCTGATAGTGCTGCCACCAGTAGAACCAGTAGCGGTCCACGTTGGCGTGATGCGCGTAAAACAGCGGATCGGCGGCGGCCGAACTGGGATCGGCCATGTAGCTGGTATCGCCGAGGTTGCCATGAACGAACGCGTGCACTCCACCGGCCGCTTTGCCGCCGACGAATTCGTCGAAGCTTCCGCTGATCAACCAGTCGCGCATCGCCCCATCCGTGATCGTCGGAAGCCGGTCCAGGCGGGGAGCATAGCATGGCCCTTTGATTCCCGGCAGGAATTGGTAGGCCCACGGCACTTCCGGATCGTTTTCCCAGTCCCACACCGGAACCCGAAAATCCGGGTCCTGCAGCTCCGCCTGGAGCATCCATTCGTGAACGAAGAGAAAAGCTCGATGCCATGGGAGGAAGTCTTCGTTGGAGTGGACATCGGGGTAATCCACGCCGGCCCCGCAATTCACCGCGTGCTGCCACGCCTGGTAAAGCAGGCCGCGCGTGTCCGATGCGGCGCGGCCGGCCATTTTGCCGTATGCCTCCCGCAGCTTCCGGGCCAACTGTGCCTGGTCCCACGGCGAGAGGCGCGACCACAGCGGACGCGCCTTGGGCGATCCGGCCGGAAACGGAACCGCTCCCACCGCGTCCGGAGGTTTCGTCAACGGATTGCGCGGAATGGCGGCCGGGAAGCCGCACGCCGGCGGACGATCCGCGGCGCGTGCCGCTAAAGCCGTTCCCATACCAGCCCACCCCAGGAATTGGCGGCGCAGCATAAGCTTAGGACCCGATTGGTCCCGGCAGAGCTGCCGCCATCGCGTTTGCCGCGCGCTGCTCCACCGAAAACGGAGGGCACGGACTGTTGTCCGGATAGGGTCCATCCATCAGCAGCGCATGCCGGATCGTCCGCGTATTGGTAGTGAGGTTGGTGGTTTGCCCGTTCGGATCGGTTCCGTTGGGATCGAACAGGAGAAGCAGCCGGTTTTGCGCCGGCGCATCGAAATTGGCCGCGGGTATGCCCAAACCGCCCGCCTGCGTGATGAATGTCTGCACCAGCGTGGGGGCATCGTTCGACTTGTTGTTAGGCGGGATATTCTCGCCAAAGGTGAAATTGCCCCCGGCGTCCACCGTAAATTTCCCTTCCATCTGCATCCGAAAACGCGACCGCGTATTGAGGAGCATGTTCAATATGTGTGCTTGACCGTTGGTAAGTGCCACGTAGTTCTTCCCTTCTGTAAGTGGATTTCTAACTGAGAGCTCGATGTAGCGCCGTAGCGCGGGCCAATTCGGCTGGCTGTAAATCGCACTGCTGTGTCGCGCCCAGCGCCCAGGAAACAAACCCCGGACCGGCGGCGTCTGCTTGTACCCAAAACCCGCCCGGGTTGGCGAGTAGGGCCGAAACACAGTCGCGCAGAACGTCCCGCCGGCCGGCCGCCTTCGCCGCGCGCGCCAGATACCACCGCCATTCGTTTTTCAGAGACGGCGCACCAGCGGCCAGCATCGATTCCACCGCCTCCGCGGCGCGGCCTTCCTGCAGGGCGATTTCGCCCTGCAGGCGCTTGACCCAGTGAGTATACAGTTGCCAGGCAGGCAAACCTCCAACCACGCAGCCACGTGCTCCCGCGATCTCTCCGGCCTGAGCGAGCAGACAACCTACCTGCATCTTCTCGCGGTAGCCAGGCTTCTCTTTCAGCATGGCGGCACACAGTTCCACCGCCTCCCGGGTGCGGCGCCGGTTGAGCAGTAGTTGCACCAGCAGGCGGCGCTTCGTGAAAAGGGCGCGCCTGCCCTCGGCGCCCAGCTGACCGTCGGCATCCACGCCCGCGCGGAGCAGGTTTTCGGCTTCCTCCCAGCGTCCCTGTTCGGCGCGCAGGCACGCTTCGAAATTGTAGGCCCGGCCCCGGTATAAGGCCGATCCCTCTGCCCGCATATTCTCCAGCGCCTTCCATACACCCGGCATGTCCAACCGCGCGAAGCGCAGGCCGCTCGACAACTGATCGCTCCAGTCGGAGGGTTGCGAAGCGGCGGCCCGCCGGTAATCGGCTTCGGCTTCCTCCAATCTTCCCGCGTCCATTTCGAGCAGCGCCCGCCGCACCAGGAAGCTGTAGGACGATGGTGCATAGTCGATCGCTGTCTGAATCAGCTGGAGCGCTTGCTCGTGAAATCCCAGCAGATCGGTCGAAGTCGACCGGTAGAAATATCCGGTACCGTCATGCGGATACTCCAGGCACCAGCGGGCAAATACCGCGTCTGCCTCTTTTAATTGACCCGTGTCTAATGCGAAGAGTCCGCGGATGTGCAACGATTCCCGATCCGTCAGGTTCTTACGGGCAATTGCCGCGGCCGCCCGGCTGTAGTACGGCAGCCCCTCGTCATACCGGTCGAGCGAGTCGAGCAGGTCGGCCATGCGCGCTCCCGCCAGCGCGAAATCCGGGTCGAGATCGAGAGCCGACCGGAGATGTTGCAGCGCCGCGCCGGAGGAACGGTCGCCCCACGCGTCGATTGCCTGCGTATACTCCACCAGTGCCTGCCAGCTCGCAGTGGTCAACTCGGCCGGCGCCCTGTCGCGGCGGTTCAATTCGGCGTCCGGCTCCCGCATTGCGCTCCGCACCCAATTCGCGCCCTCCCGCACCGTTGAACTCAGATCCGCCTCCTGCCTCGCGGTCAGGGTTTGTCGCCAGGTCTTGCGCGCGTCCCGGGGGCTCCCGCCCATCAGGTCCAGATTTAAGTCCAGCCGAAACTCATCGCTGATTCTGGTCAGGGCGCCAAAAAGAACAAACGGCGCTCCTGTCCGCAGTGCGATTTCCCGCGCGGTCGCCGGTTCCATTTGTAGCGGCAGGCTCCCGCCGGTTCCACGCATACGCTCCCACGCCTGTTCCATGCGCTCGCGCGGCAACAGTTGTACGTGTGCGGACTGCTGCAGTTGGTTGGCGAGCAGCAAATCGATCACGTGCGCGGTCGTAACTCCCTGCGATCCATCCTGTAGTGGCGCTCGCGTCGGTGTCAGCATCAGCAGGGTCTCTCCGGTTGGAAACTGCGTCTCTCTGTCACGTAAGCGCAGAAGCCCGGCAATACCGGCCAACCCCACTGCTCCCGATGCGTACAGCGCCATGCGCCGCGTGATTCGCGCCTTCCCGTCCAGTCCCTTGGCCAGATCGCCTACCAGCGCTCCCGCCGAAGGGTGGCGGCGCCGCGGATCCGCCGATAGCGATCTTTCGAGAATCGCGGTCCACGACGGCGGAGCGGTTCGGTTATGAGCCCTGAGCGGTTCAGGCCGGTCCAGGGTCCGCCGGACTGCGGACCGCAGCACATCCTCCTTCGGAAATGGCTTCCGCCCCGCCACCATTTCGTGAATCAGGAGCGCAAACGCGTAGACATCCGTCCGGGCGGAAATTTCCTGACCTAGAAACTGCTCCGGGGCCATGTAGTCTGGGGTTCCGGCAATTGTGCCGGCTACCGTTTGCCCATCGGATGCTGGCGCGCTCAGCCCTTTGGCCAGGCCGAAGTCCGTGATGACCGCCCGTTCTTCTCCGCCCGCCGCTTTCACCAGCATTACATTCGCCGGCTTGAGGTCCCGGTGGACAATGCCCGCCTGGTGCGCGGCATCCAGCCCGCCGGCGATTTGTCGCGCCAGTTCGAGTGCCGGCGCGGGTTCGATCGGCCCCTCCGAAATACGAGCCGCCAGCGTGCGCCCGTCCAGAAACTGCATGCTGAAAAACAACAGCCGTTCCCCGCTCCGCACCTCCTCGAAAAGCTCGTTGACCCGGCAGATGTGAGGATGGGAGATACGGCGCGCGGCCCGGATCTCGTTGCGGAAACGCTCCGCCAGTTGTTCGCCGCCCGGCTCTCGCGGCCGCAATACCTTTAGCGCGACGGTTTCCACCGCGACGCGGTCCTCCGCGCGGTACACTTCGCCCATCCCACCCCGGCCCAGCAGAGAACTAATTCTGAATCGACCGCCCAGAATCTCGCCTTCCGCCAAAGCATCCGTGCCGGACCGCCACGGCGGCTGTTCCAGAAAGTCTCCCAAACGGCCGTAGCGCGACAAAAGTCGCAGTACGCTCTCGCCCAGGCCATCGTTTTGGCCTTCGCACCGCTTGCGCACGAAGCTCGCGCGCTCCTCCGGCGGCAGATCGAGAGCTTCGCAAAAAATCTCGTTTGCGCGTTCGATTTGATCGTGGTTAATTGGGGTTCCCATCGATCGCAATTCGTAACCGGGTGCGCGCCACCGTCCATTCTCTCCGGATTTGGCGAGCCGAGATTCCCAGGACCGCCGCCGTCTCCTGCTCGCTGAAGCCCGCGAAATAGCGCAGTTCCACCACTCTGGCCTGCCGCTCCGATTGTGCCGACAGCGACTCCATGGCCCGCTCCACCGCCAGGATCTCGTCGGCTTCGCGGGCCGCCAGGAACCATTTTTCCGGTTGGCCCTCCGGCATCGGCGCCTCGCGCTTCTCGGAATGGCGAGCCCGCGCGCGGTCCACCAGGATGCGCCGCATCACGCGGGCCGCAATAGCCAGAAAATGGGCTCGATTGGCGATCTCCAGTGGTTCTGCCCGCTGAAATCGAAGGTAGGCCTCGTGAACCAGTGCCGTTGCGCTCAACGTCCGGCCCGCATTCTCGGTCCGCAGGCACCCAACTGCGATGGTATGCAGCCGCCGGTATAGCGCCTGAAACAGCTGATTTTCTGCGTCCCGGTCGCCCCGTTGCCAGGCTTGAATCAACTGGGTGATGTCGGACGATGGCTCCACAGGCTGCCCCCGGTTTCTGAATTATAGCTCAAGCTTCTTGCGGTCAGCTTGGACGCCATGTCCGGTTCTTTCCGCGCCTGCCGCTTCTCATTACAGGAACGGTACCAAGGAGGAGACCGAATGAAAAACTCGAGTCGTTTGTATCTGCCGTTTTGCATCACGGCCCTGATAGGTAACTTGCAGGCGGCCACCACCGCCACCACCTTGTCCGCGGATTGGGAAACCAGAACCGGGGCCTGTCCGGGGTCCATTACCGCGTCCACTCAATATACTCTGACGCTCACTAATATCAACGACGTGGTGATCGATTTCACCACCGGCCAGAAGGTTCAGTACACCCTGCGCGCCAGGAAAACGCCTATCGCAGTCGTACCCCCATCCAATCCCTTCACCGGGCAGATCGCCACCGCCACGTGCCCTGTTGATGGTGCCGCCATCGGCCAGCAAATCGCCGCTGTTAAAGCCGCCGTCGCTGCCAACCCGCAATTGAAACCCGCTCAGGGCGTCAGTGTCCCGGTTTCGGTATCGCTCGCCGCCGCCAATTCGATTCCCGGCGTTCTGGCGCTCAAAGCCGAAATCGCCAACTCTGCCTGCGCCGCCATCATTCCGTCTGATCCCGCCATCGATTGGGTGAAAAGTCTCGACGGCACCCACAGCCGTAGTTTTACCTTGGATCTCGAGCCTAACTACGCTTATACCTTCACAATCGACGAATCCTGGTTGGGAAAGACCAGCGACTCCATGAGTTGGGACTGCGGGAATGTTGACGTGTTCTCCTTGTCCACTGGACCGCTCCTGAGTACTTTGCCTTCACGCTCCTACACTTCCCAAAGCACGCCCAGTCCGGCAGGCGGCACGGCCACGCAAAACGTCATGGTCGTGAGCAATTCCACTCTAAACACCTTGGCCGCGGGATTGTTGAACGTCCATTTCCCGCCCAATTGGTTCGGATCCTGGGCCGGTCTGGCAATTTCCGCCGGACCCGTCTATAAACTCGGAGATTCCTCCCCAAGCGTTTCTTCCCTCGGCGTCTTTGCCGGACTCTCGGTTCATCTTTACCGCAGCTTTTATTTGACCCCGGGCATCCATATCGGACAGTTTGCCGATTTCCCGGCGGGATTCTATCCCAATTCGCCCATTCCGGCTGGTTACGGAAACCTGAACTCGGTCAACCGCACGACCGCCCATTTCGCCATTGGAATCACCTTCAAGACCACCAGTTTCACGAAACAAAACACCAACAGTTCCGGCGCCACCACCCCCGCGACCACCCAGCCCGCTAACAACCAACCGGCAAATAATAAGACCGCAAACGGGAACGCGGGAACCGGCAAATAACATCCGGCCGAAATCCTGGAAGGACCTATGCCAACAATCGTCAGCGGAGAGTCGGCCCATGCTCCCGTGGCTAACCGGGCGAAAGCGCCTTCCCGGCGGTTTTCGTCGGTGGATCCCACGATGGGAGCGAACAACAATCGCCATCCACTCGATGCGCAAGGCTTCGAAGCCTTCGCCGGCCTCGCTTTACCCGCGCCCGCGCCTGGACCCCCGGCCCCTTCGCGCGCGGTTAGCGAATTAACCTTCGGGCCGCCTGCGGCCGCCCCCATGGCGGCCGCACCAGGTCAGCCTGTGGAAGTACCCGATACAACCGTGTATCCGTGGCGCGCCAACGCCTTCCTCAAAATTCAGGTGCCTGGAAGGTCCGAGATCTTCACGGGCACAGGCTGGTTTGTCGGCCCTTATGCCGTCATCACGGCCGCTCACGCTGTCTTCATCCGCGAAAGCGGCGGATACGTCGGCTGGGCATCGCAGATCGAAGTTGTCCCAGGGCAGAACGGCACGGGCGACGAGCCCTTTGGCAATTCCCTGTCGACGGCGTTTCAGTGCCCGCAGGGGTGGCAGTCCGATGGTGACGACCGCGTCGATTATGGCGTCATCCTGCTTGCCCAGGGTTTAGGATCGACCGTTGGAACATTTGGCTACTCCACGTTTTCGGATTCCGACATTCTGTCCGCGGTTGCCAACCTCGGAGGGTACCCCGCGGTGCCCCCGCCGCCTGGGGAACCGCCCGGCAGGCAATGGTTTACGGCTGGCAATATCCTTCAGGTGGATGACTATTTTGTGTATTACCAGTTGGCGACCGCCCCGGGCGACAGTGGCGCAGCGGTTTACCGCAACATTGGCAACAACAGCTACGTGATGGCGATCCATACATCCGCATCGGGAACTCAGAACCGCGGAGTTCGCATCACCGGCCCGATCTTCGACAACATCCAGCAGTGGGCCAGCATGCACGCGTGATCCGGTAACACCCAGGCATGGCCCCGGCTGCCGCCTGGACCAGCGTGACGTTTTCACCACCCTGCGTGGTTCCCCCGCGAGCGAACCCCTCGCGCAATACCGCCATGCCCTAACCCCGACTTCCGGCATCCCCTCCCGAGTCGTTTAAACTGAAGGAACGGGCCCTTAGCTCAGCGGTTAGAGCAGCGGACTCATAATCCGTTGGTCGTAGGTTCAAATCCTACAGGGCCCACCAATGCCGCCATGGACTCCCTTCCCGAACCTTGGCTCCGCGGACCGTTAGACGGCGTGAGCCCCCTCGTCTCGCCCCTCCTCTTCTCTTTCCAACAGGCGCGTGAGGACCTCCGGCAGGCCGTCGCAGGCTTGACTACCGCCCAGCTCTGGGCATCGCCGCACGGGTTCGCATCCGTTGGATTCCATGTCCGGCACATCGCCGGCAGCGTGGACCGCTTGACCACCTACCTCCAAGGCCGCCCCCTCAATCCCGGTCAGATGGCAACCCTTGCCGCGGAACATTCCCCCGCGAACGCGCGGCCCGAGGAGTTACTCGCCCTGGTCGAAGACGCCTTTCGCAACGCCGAGGCATTAGTCAGGACCATCGATGTCTCCGCTCTCCCGGATCTTCGCGCCGTCGGCCGGAAACATTTGCCCACCACCGTGATTGGACTCCTGGTCCACATCGCGGAACACACGCAGCGGCACGTCGGCCAGGCAATCAGCGCGGCAAAACTCGCGCGGATTTGAATACACCGCCGGTTTCCCGTAACTCCTTACTTCTCCCCTACCCACCCATGTGCTTGTCGCACTCGGCGATATCGGCGTCCGCTTCTTTCAGCCGGCGTTCGGTCTCCGGAGTCTGCGGCTTCCAGGTCTTCCAACGAGTGATATTCTTCATGAACAGCATCCGCGCCTCGCCGAAATATCCATTCGAAACCAGCATCCTTCCGTAAATCCGGTCGAGATCGGCGATTGCTTCCATAGCCTCCAAAGTCGGCCGCGGCGCGGCCAGCAGCCGCGCCTGCAAGGACTGTGCGCCCGTGATGATCGACGCCGCCTCCTGCGTTCGGCCAGCCTGAAAGTATTGCCCCGCCGCGCGATCCATCTCCGCGAGCCGCTTGGCCCCATCCCCGTACCACGCCTCGGTTGTGGGGTCTGCCTGGGCAGTTTTAGCCGGAGGCGCGGAGGGTCCGCAGCCTGCCAGCAGCGCCGCCGCAAGCACCAGCACGCAGCATGCGCGGTTCATGAAGACGACTCCAGCCGTTCGGCGATCGCCAGCAGCTTGCCGGCGGTGTTGAGATTCCTGGCGGTGCCCGGCGCCTTCATCAGTTTGGCCATGAGCGGCCATGACAGCTTTGGCCGCGCCAGGCCGTTCGGAAAATACGCGTAGGCTTCTCGACCGTCAATGAACAGTTCTTCGGGTGCGATGTCGAGAGCGCTCACTTTGGCGCAGCCCTCCGCATCCGGATCGCAAGCCAGAAACGTAATCAGCAGGTGAGCCGGGTCGATCCCGCTCCGCCCCGCGAACGGATTGCGCGCCAGCGCATCGCGCAGTTCCCCGGCGCTTCTCAGAATCACGTCGCCATGAAAGCCGAACTGCTTTTCGAAAGCGTCTTCCAGCCGTTTCGCGAGCGCCGCCCGGTCGCGCGCCGCCGTGGAGAAGATCACGTTGCCGCTGCGAATGAACGTCTCCACCTGTCGCATTCCCAGCGATTCATACACGCTGCGCAGCGCGCCCATGTCTACGCTGTGCCCGCCGACATTCACTCCGCGCAGCATCGAAACCAGGACGGGCATATCCGCTACACGCTCTCCAGCGCCGCCTGCATCATGGCCCGCGCATAAGCCACGCTGAACGTGATGCCGTCATATCCGCCGCCGCCCGGATAGCCGCCGATGCGTCCGCCGGGGCCGACGCGGTCGCGATCGGTATCGAGCGCGCGCGGATGTTCGGGGTAAATCGTCCCGGTGTAGTGATTCCTTACCAGCGCCTTCATCACGCCGAACATATCGTTCATTCCGGCATCGATGAACACTTCCTGGTATTTCTCGTACGGCTTGTCCACTTGGACGTTGCGGTAGTGAACGTGGTTGATGCGCCGGCGGCCGGCGAAATATTCGGCTGTCGCGATCGCATCTTCGCCCAACTCGCGCGTCACCCCGCAATCGAACGTGATGCCGTTTGCCGGGCTGTCCACGATCGCGATCAGGTGCTTCCAACCCGCCAGCGTTGCCATGATCTGCTGCGAGCCGCGGCTGATCGGTGCGGGCGGATCGTTGGGATGGAGCGCCATCCGGATCCCGGCCTTTTCCGCCACCGGAATCACCGCCTTCAGGAAGTAGGTGATGTTGGCCCACATTTCGTCCAGCGTGTGAGCGCCCTCGCTGGCGAGCGGCGGCAGGTCCTTGAACTTCACCTTCCTGGCGTTCGGAAACGCGGCCAGCGTTTCGGACGTCAGCTTGCCGTTCGCGTCGCGGTAAATCGGTCCTACCACCCGGCCGTTTTCGTCGATCGGCAGTTCCAGTTCGAAATCGAACCCCGTGTACCCGGAGTTCGCGCGGCCGATCGTCTCGTAGTAGCCTTCGGTCGCGCGGTGCGCGTAGAAGTTGTACTCCACCACCGTCAGCCCGCCCTTGCCGGCAGCCTCGATGGAGGCGATGAACGGCTCCAGATCCTTGGCGCGCGATTCCTTTCCATAGATCACGCTCGAAGGAAGATTGATCATGGCGTTGTACGCCACCAGGCCCGCCTTCCTGGCGCCATCCACCGTGCGGCGAACGCTCTCTTCCGTCCACACGCCTCCCGGACCCGAAACGTTGACGCCCAGCAGATGCGTCACGCCGAGTTGGCGGATGCGCTGATAAGCAACCTCCACCCCGGCCGGCGCCGGCTCGGCTTTGGGATCCAGAAATCCGCCGAAGTTGCCGCCCCCGCGCCCGCGCCCGGATGTGCCGGTGTTGGCCGTCGGCTGCATATCCGCTGCCAGTGGTCCGCCGCCATCTCCGGGGGCAAGACAAAGCTTGGGAGTCTCGGAACTTTCTTCGATCGGCCACTTCCGCGTCGCGGCTTGGGCTTCCGCGGCGAACTGGAGCGACTTCGCCGCAGCCGCGGCGCCCGCTCCCTGCATGATTCTACGGCGTGAAAATCGCAATTCCATTTCTGCTGGCAGTATATCAACCGGCGCGTACCGGTTCGGCGTCCGCTATGCTGGACGCATGAAGTTTCTGGTCGTCGGCGGCACCGGATTCATTGGCCGTCCGCTGGTGCGCGAGCTTGCCCGCATGGGACACGACGTCTCCGTCCTCACACGTGCCGGCACAGCCACCGGTCTGCCCGCCCAACTCATCGCCGGCGACCGGCGCGCACTGGAAGCGTTGCGTCCGCATGCCGATGTGGTGATCGACTTGATCCTCAGTTCCGGCGCGCAGGCCGGGCGGCTGATGAATGCGTTCCGCGGAATCGCCCGGCGCGTGGTCGCCGCCAGCAGCATGGATGTCTACCGCGCCTGCGGAATTCTCCACGGCAGCGAAGAAGGTCCGCTGCAGCCTGTGCCGCTCACGGAAGACTCCGAACTTCGCGCCAAACTCCAGACCTATCCGCCGGCGAACATCAAGGCGCTTCAAAAGTTCTTCAACTGGCTGGACGAAGAGTACGACAAAATCCCCGTGGAGCGCGCGATCCTCGGCGATCGCGATTTGCCCGGCACCGTGCTGCGCCTGCCCATGATCTACGGCCCGGGAGATCGCCTGCGCCGCTTTCAACCGGTCCTGAAGCGGATCGATGACGGACGCCGCAAAATCTTCCTGCAAGAAGGCTTCGCCGCCTGGCGGGCGCCGCGGGGATACGTGGAGAACGTGGCTCTCGCCATCGCTCTCGCCGCGGTTTCCGAACACGCTGCCGGTCGAGTCTTCAACGTCGCCGAACAGCCGGCGTTCTCGGAGCTTGACTGGGCCCGCAAGATCGCCGGCGCGGCAGGCTGGAACGGCGAATTCGCGATCCTGCCCAAGGACCGCATGCCCGCGCACTTAGTGCAGCCGGGCAACAGCGCGCAGCATTGGGAGGCCGATTCCTCGCGCATCCGCCGCGAACTGGGATATCGCGAGACCGTGCCGCTCGAGGAAGCCATCGCCCGCACCATCGCCTGGGAGCGCGCCAATCCCGGCGCGCTCAGCATGCACCGTTTCGACTACGCCGTTGAAGATGCCGCCGGATAATCTGCACGTTTGCGGGGAGCCCGGCGTCAGAGGTGGCATGAAGCTGTTGGCCGGCGCACTCCTGGCCTTTGCGGCATGGGCGCAAACCGCGCCCGCGTTCGACGCCGCCACTCTCAGGCTCAATACGGCCAACGACCAGCCCATGGGCGACTTCGAGAACGGCCGCGTAATCGTTCACAATATGTCGCTGCGCAGCTTCATCGGCGGCGCTTACCATGTTCCCAACGAGTATATCTTCGGCCCGAACTGGCTCGATTCCGTCCGCCTCGATCTCTCCGCCAAGACCGATGCCGGCACTTCCGAGGACGATTCCCGCCTGATGATGCGCACCCTGCTGGAAGAGAAACTGCACCTGAAAGTGCATTTCGAAAAGCGGGTTCTGGCGGTCTATGCGCTGAAAGTCGCGAAGCGCGGGCCGAAGTTCTCCGAATCAAAACCGGATCCGGATCGCAAGCCAGGGTGCGTCTCCTACCGCCCGCTGGAGTGCCACGGTATGACCGCGCCGGCGATTTTGAATGCGCTCTACAACGCCGCCAGCTCGCAGTTCGACCTTCCCGTTCGCGAAATGACGGGCCTCAAAGGGCGCTATGATTTCCGCCTGTCGCTGGAGCCCGACGCCAGCGGGCAGTCGATTTCGATCTTCGATGCCGTGGAAGAGCAACTCGGGCTGAAACTGCAGCGAATCAAGCAATCTATCCGCGCGATCGTCGTCGACCACGTGGAACGCGTGCCGCCCGGGGACTGACCGCTACTCCGGCCCCACAAACTGATACCCCACCCACGGAACCGTCAAAATATATTTCGGCTTGGCCGGGTTAGCCTCGACCTTCTTCCGCACCTGATTGATGAACACCCGCAAATACTCCGGCTCATCGCCGTAATCCGGACCCCACACCGCCTGTAGCAGTTCGCGATGCGTCACCGGCTTGCCGGCGTGCGCCACCAGGTAGCGCAGTAATTCGAACTCCTTCGGCGTCAGCCGCACATCGGCGCCGCGCGCGCGTACCCGCCGCGTTTCGAAATCGATTTCCAGTTCCGGCGATTGGAACGATCGCGGTCCGCCTTCCGGAGACGACCGCCGCAACGCAGCGCGAATGCGCGCCAGCAGCTCTTCGATGCCGAAAGGCTTGGTCACGTAGTCGTCCGCGCCGGCGTCCAGCGCCGCAACCTTGTCTTTCTCCGTATTGCGAACCGAAAGAATGATCACCGGCGTATCCGACCCGGTCCGAATGGCGCGGCAGGTTTCCAGACCGCCCATCCCCGGCATATTCATGTCGAGCAGAACCAGGTTGGGCAACTCCTTCGGCAGCGTCTCCATCGCGTCCTCGCCGGTGCGTGCCTCCACCACTTCGTAATTGTGACCCACCAACGTCGCCTTCATGACGCGGCGGATCTGCGGATCGTCGTCCACCACCAGAATTTTTCCGACGCTCACCCTTCGCGACCTCCCGCGCTCGCGGCCAGCGAGAAATAGAATACCGCGCCCTGTCCCGGTTCGCTGACCACCCAGATTTTCTCCCCGTGGGCTTCCACAATTCCCTTGGCGATCGCCAGGCCCATGCCGGTTCCCTCGGTGTCGAACCGGTGGCGCCGTCCGCGGTAGAACTTGTCGAAGATCCGCGTGCGCTCATTCTCTTCGATGCCGGGCCCGCGGTCTCCGACGCCGATCACGATTTTCCCGCCCTTGGCTTCCGCGGAAACCTCCACCGGCGAGCCCTCGGGAGAATACTTCAGCGCATTTTCGACGAATTGCCGCACTACCTGCGCGGCGAAGTCGCGGTCGGCGATGGCATTGGGAAGATCGCCCGCTACGCGCACGGTGAACGGCCTTCCGCGCAGCGGCACGCTCAGTTCGGAGAGCGCGCCGGCGATCAGCTCCGGCACCGCTACCGGCTGCTTTTCCAGGTGCAGCTTGCCGGCTTCGATGCGCGCCATCTCCACCACTTCCGCCGCGATGCGGTTCAGCCGGTCGGCCTCCTCGTTGATGATCGTGAGCAGTTCCTTGTCCGCGCCGGGTGCGCCGCCCAGCAGGCTGGTCACCGCCGCTTTGATGGATGTCAGCGGCGTTTTGAGATCGTGCGCCAGCGAGTCGAGCAAGGCGGATTTCAGCGCCTCGCTTTGCCGCGCCGCTTCCGCATGGCCCGCATCCTCCAGCGCCCGTGCCTTTTCGATGGTGATGGCCATCAGGTTGGAAATGGCGCGCACCATCTTGTCCGGCGGCGGCGGCCCGATGAGCGCCATGCTCCCCAGCGGCCGTCCGCCCAATCGCACCGGCGCCAGCGCCACCCCGCGCAACAGGTCGACCGAAGGATTTTCTACTTCGCTCTCCACCAGCAATTCGTGATCGGTGACCACCTGGCTTTCTGGACCGGAGCGTACGAACTCGTCCGTGGGCCGGTAATAGAAGGCCGCCGCGGTACACCCGAAAACCTGGATCGCGCGATTCACGAATTCGCGAATGGTCTTCCTCGCGCTGCCGGTCAGCAACATCGACTGCACCAGGCTGTAGAGCTGCTCGATTTCCACCCGCCGCGCTTCCGCCTCCGCCGCGCGGCGGCGCGCGTGCGCCGAAAGCTGGCTGGCCGTAACCGCGGTCACCAGAAACGCGGCCAGCGCCACCCAGTTCTGCGGGTCCTGGATGGTGAGCTTGCCGATCGGCGGCAAAAAGAGGATGTTGAACCCGAACATCGCCGCCACGGACGCCGCCAGAGCCTCGGTAAGTCCCAACTGGGCCGAGATTCCGAGAATCGCCAGCAGCAGGGTGAGCGCGGCGGTGGTCGCGTTGACGCGCAACTGCGAATCGATGGTCAGAATGGCGCCGACGGCCGCCAGCGCGGCGGCGAAGCGAATGGATCTGGCGATCATGGTCGTAGGGCAGGCAATCGTGCCTAATGCCGGCTTTCCGCGCCGGCGTTCTTCAGTGTCCGAACAGCCGGTGAAAGAAATTCCGCGTGCGCCCGCGGATGTCGCGCAGTGTCGCGTCAATGCGCTGGCCGTGCAGATGTTCGGGCGTCCAGCGCTTTACCAGGTTGGTGAGCACTTCGAATTGTGCCTGCGATTTTGGCAGGCTGCCCTCGGCGTGCCCGGTGGAAACGCGCTGTCCATGGTCCAAAGCCCGATAAAAAGTCGCTGCTTCGCGCAGAAAATCGGCATCCTCGCGTTCCAGGTGGCCCATCTTCTCAATCACGTCGATGCGCTCCGGGGTGTTCAGCGCTTTATAAAAGATCCCCGCGCCCTTGAGCCGCAGATACATCAACGCGAAATCGATATCGTAATATCCGCCCGTGCCCGCCTTCAGCGGATTGCGCGGCCCCTGTTCGCGCTCCAGCCGCGCGCGCATGGCCGCAAGGTCCTTGCGTGATCGCATACTTTGGCCGTAGCGGCGCCAGTCCACCTCCTGCAGTTCGTGCAGAAATTCCGTCGCGCGTTCCAGATTGCCCGCCACCGCGCGCGATTTCATGTATGTGATCCCTTCCCACGCCTCCGCGCCGCGCTCGAAGTAATTCTTGTACGCGCCCTCCAGTTGCACCAGGTCGCCCTCGCGGCCGTTGGGACGCAGACGTGTGTCGACGGTGAACATCACGCCCGCGCCGGTGTATGCGCTCATAATCTGAATCATGCGCTCGGCCACGCCGGTCCAGAAGGCTGATTCGCCGGCGTCGGCGTCGGGCAGCACGAATACCAGGTCGGCGTCCGACCCGAGATCGAACTCGTTCATGCCCAGCCGCCCCAGCGCAATCACCATCATCTGATCGCGCGGCGAATATTGGGGACCCGCGGGCGTTGCCGAATCTTGAACGGCGATCCGGTAAGAGGCCTCGATCACCCGGTCCGCCAGGGCCGAAGTCCGGCGCAAAGAGGTGAAGATGGGCGCCCCCGCGAGGATGCTCTCGCTTTGAATGCGCAGCATTTGGCGCCGGTAGAACCGCCGCAGCGCGCCCTCATCCAGCGGCTCGGCGGGTTCCAGGGCCGGCTCGCCGATTTCGTCGAGCAGTTCCGGCTGCCGCAGCAGTTCGTCCGCGAAGTACGGGCTATGCTCGAAGATGTCCAGCGCTCCGGCGGCAAGCTTGCCGGCGCTATCAAGGCGGTCGAGCACCGCCGGGTTGGCGAATGCCTTTTCCAGAAAGTGCTCGAATCGCACCCGTCCGCGGTTGAGAGCCGCGCCCGCGACCGCCGCCGCCAGTTGTGGCGCCCTCTGTTCCAGCAGGCGCGTCAGGCTGTTCACCGCCCCCGCCGGCTCCGGCTCCTCCGCCAGTTCCGGCAACGGCATCGGAGAATAGTAAAGCGGCTTTTGCGCATGGATCACGCGATCGTAGATTTCGCGGACCGCGCCGAGGTGCTCCTCCAGCCGCAGCTTGAACGAAGCGGCGTCGCGCGCGTCGCCGCTGCCGTCCGCGGGCATTTTGCGCGCCAGCAGGTTCAGCCCCTCGTCGCTGGATGGCAGCGTGTGCGTCTGCTGATCTTCATCCATCTGCAGGCGATGCTCCAGGTATCGCAGAAACTGGTAAGCCGCGGCCAGGCGCGCATACTCGGTGTCGGAGAGCAGCCGCTTGTCGCGCAGGCGGAACAGGGCGAACATGGTTCCACCATGGCGCACCCACGGTTCGCGTCCGCCGTGCAGGCGTTGCAGGCACTGCACCAGGAATTCGATGTCGCGGATTCCGCCGGGTGTAAGTTTGATATCGATGCCGCGTTTGCCGCGCTTCTTCGCGGCGGCCTTCTCGCTGATGCGCTGGCGCGTTTCCGAAACCGCCTCCACCGCGCGGAAATCCAGCGAACTTTGATAAATCAGCGGCTCCACGAATTCCAGCAGGCCCGCGCCCGGTTCGGGTTCTCCGGCGGAGACGCGCGCCTTGATGAGCATCTGCTTTTCCCAATCGCGCGCCCGCTCCACGTAGTAGCGCCGCGCGCCTTCGTCGGAGACGCAGATCTCGCCCAGTGTGCCATCCGGCCGCAGGCGAAGGTCCACGCGATAACACAGCCCGTCCGCGGTGTAAGTGGAGAGCAGGGTCGTATACTCATTGGCGATTTTCTTGCAAAATTCTTTGTTGGTGATGCGCGAGGCCCCATCGGTTTCGCCGTTGCCGCCATACACGAACATCAGGTCGATGTCGGAGCTGTAGTTCAACTCCTTGCCGCCCAGCTTGCCCAGCGAGATCACCGAGAGCCCGCACACGCCGCCGTCGGCGAGCCGCGGCTCGCCGTGCTGTGCCACCAGGCGCGCGCGAATGCGCCGGTAGGTGAAATCGAGCACCGCGTCAGCGAGATTGGAAAGCTCTTCGGTGACTTCCGACAGCGCGGCCACGCGCAGCACGTCGCGCACCACGATGCGCAGCAGTTGCCGACGCCGGAAGCGCGCCAGATCGACCGCGGAAGGCGTGTCGCGCCGCTCTTTGCCCAGGAAATCGTAGAGACGCTGCGCATACTCTTCG
>DATJMA010000040.1:0-7568 GCA_035509055.1 Bryobacteraceae bacterium
ACAACCTGATCAACCATCCCGATTTCGCCAACCCGGGCGTCAACTTCGGCGGGACGGCTACCGCATTCGGCAAAATCAGCTCCACCGTGAACAACCCGCGCATCATGCAACTCGCTATGCGCTTCGATTTCTAGTGGGGTAGGCCTCCCGGCCTGCCGATCCCGAAATCAGAAAGGGCCCGCGGAATCCAATCCGCGGGCCTTTTTCGTAAGACAGCCCTTGTGGTGTCATGCCAGGCTTCCGCCCGGCATGCGACCGGCAAAAGCCCGTCGCGACAGCACAGAAGCGCTGTCCTACTCTTCGTCGTGCTGCGATGCCAGCCGCGTCACCACCGACAAATCTTCCAGCGTGGTCACGTCGCCGGTCACCGAATTTGAGGTCACGATCTCGCGCAGCAGACGTCGCATAATCTTCCCGCTCCTCGTCTTCGGCAGCGCGTCCGTGAAGCGGATCTGTTCCGGCTTCGCGAAGCTCCCGATCTCGTGCGCCACCCATTTGCGAAGATCCTCGGCCAGCAGGTGGTGATCCCAGTTGCCCTTTTTCAGCGTCACGAAGCATGCCACCGCCTGCCCCGTAATCTCGTGCGGCTTTCCCACCACCGCCGCCTCCGCCACCGCCGGATGCCGTACCAGCGCCGATTCCAGCTCCATCGTACTCAGCCGGTGCCCGCTCACGTTCATGACGTCGTCCACCCGGCCCAGAATCCAGAAATAACCATCCTCGTCACGGCGCGCCGCGTCGCCCGTCATGTACACGCCCGGAATCCGCTCCCAGTATTGCGATTTGTACCGCTCCGGGTCGCGCCACAGAGTCCGCGCCATGCTTGGCCACGGCCGCCGGATAATCAGAAATCCCTCGCGGTTGGCCTCCACCGGCTTGCCCATCAGGTCCACAACCTCCGCCAGCACTCCGGGCATCGGCAGCGAACCCGAGCCCGGCTTCAACGGCACCGCCCCCGGCATCGGTGCGATCATGATCGAGCCCGTCTCCGTTTGCCACCACGTGTCCACAATCGGGCAGCGCTCCCCGCCGATCGTCTTGTAATACCACTCCCATGCCGCCGGATTGATCGGCTCGCCCACCGACCCCAGCAGCCGCAGGCTCGACATGTCGTGCGCGTTCGGCCATTGGTCGCCCTGCCGGATGAACGCGCGAATCGCCGTCGGCGACGTATAGAAAATGTTGACCTTATATTTTTCGATCAGCCGCCAGAACCGGTCCGGCTGGGGAAAGTCCGGCGCGCCCTCGTACATCATCGTGGTCGCTCCCGCCGAAAGCGGCCCGTACACGATGTAGCTGTGCCCCGTCACCCATCCGATATCCGCCGTGCACCAGTAGGTGTCTTCCTCGTGCAGGTCGAACACCCACTTCATGGACATGTGCGCGCCCAGCAGATACCCGCCCGTGGTGTGCACGATTCCCTTCGGCTTTCCGGTGGTCCCCGACGTGTACAGCACGTACAGCGGATGCTCGCTATCCAGTTCCTCCGCCGCGCAGACTTCGCTCGCGCCTTCGTCCAGGTCGTGCCACCAGTGGTCGCGCCCGGCGCACATCTGAATGTTCCCGCCTGTCCGTTTGTAGACGATCACGCTGCGGACGCTTGGGCAATCGGCCAGCGCTTCGTCCACGGCGTCCTTCAGCCGCACTTCCTTTCCCCGCCGCCACGCGCAATCCTGCGTGATCACCACCTGCGCTTCCAGGTCCTGGATGCGCGCCTTCAGCGCCTCCGCGGAAAAGCCCCCGAATACCACCGAGTGCGTGATGCCCAGCCGCGCGCAGGCCAGCAGCGCGATGGCCTGCTCCGGCACCATCCCCATATAGATGATGGCCCGGTCGCCGGCCTGCAGCCCCCGCGCCTTCAGCACATTGGCGAAGCGGCTGACCAGCCGGTGCAGTTCCTGATAGGAGATCTGCCTCTGGTCTCCCGGCTCGCCCTCCCACAGGATGGCGATTTTGTTCTTGCGCGGCGTGGCCAGGTGCCGGTCGATGCAGTTGTACGAGACGTTGGTGGTCGCGCCGGCGAACCACTTCGCAAACGGCGGGTGCCACTCGAACACATGCGTCCACTTGCGGAACCAGTGCAGTTCCTGCGCCGCCAGTTCCCCCCAAAACCCTTCCGGATCATTGGCCGCCCGCTCGTACAACTCGCGATACCCTTCTATTCCTCTCACATTTGCATGGCGTGCAAACTCGGCACTCGGCGGATACACGTTCGGCATGGACATCCTAGGAATCTTATCACTCCAGAATAGCGACCCGAGCCGCGCTCACCATCCCCGTCGCGTGGCCCGACGCTCCGTTTGGAGATTGGCTTCGTTCTGCATTTCTCCGGCGTGCCGCCATGTCCGGCAGGGTCAATCCGGGCCCGCAAATTCGTCTATTAACAAATTTAATAGCCGCGGGATCTTGCATTTACAAAACTTCTTCGCTATCCTGGTTCTTTCCACTGCATGTTCCGTGTTTCTACAGGCCGGCGTAACTCCCTTCTTTCCAGCATCCTCGCCATTCCTGTAATTATTATTCTGGTCATCGTAGCCGGCCCCGTCTGAGGCCAGCGGAACCAAGGTTCCCAAGGCCATCAGCGGGGCAAACCACCCGGCTGATGGCCTTTTTGTTTATGGAGAAGCCCTATATGGGCGGGGCATCCGGAACGAGTTCGCAACCTGGATGCCCGGACCGAATTTGAGGTGTTGATCTTATGTCAACGTTGATGAGCGGCGCGCAAATGTTGCTGGAGTGCCTGGCACGCGAAGGCGTGGATTGCATTTTCGGCTATCCCGGCGGCGTCACCCTTCCCTTGTACGACGTCCTGTACGAGCACCACATCCGCCACGTCCTGGTTCGCCACGAGGAAAATGCGGCCTTCGCAGCCGAGGGCTATGCCCGCGCCACAGGCAAAGTCGGCGTCTGCTGCGCCACGTCCGGCCCTGGCGCTACGAACCTCACTACCGGGCTGGTAGACGCCATGATGGATTCCATTCCCATCGTCGCCATCACGGGCCAGGTCCCGACCAAGCTCATCGGCAGCGACGCTTTCCAGGAGGCCGACACCTTCGGCATCACCCGCTCCTGCACCAAGCACAATTATCTGGTGAAACGCCTCGACGATCTCGCGCAAATCGTCCATGAAGCCTTCTACGTCGCCGCCAGCGGCCGCCCCGGACCGGTCCTCGTCGACATCACCAAGGACGTGTTCCAGGGCCAGGGCCACTACCAGCCGGTCAGCAGCATTCACCTGCCCGGCTATAAGGTCTTCACTGAGGGCCACACCGGACAGATCCGCCGCGCGGCCCAGTTGATCCAGGAAGCCGAGCGCCCGCTGGTCTATGCCGGCGGCGGCATCATCGCTGCCGGTGCCGCCTCCGAACTGCGTGAATTCGTCGAGCGGAACGAGATACCCACCGTCAACACGCTGATGGGCCTCGGCGCGTTGCCTTCCGACCACCCCAATTTCATCAGCATGCCGGGCATGCACGGCAGCTATGCCGCGAATCTCGCGCTCACCAACGCCGACCTTCTCATTGCCCTCGGCGTCCGCTTCGACGACCGCGTCACCGGCCGCCTGGCCGCCTTCGCGCCCCACGCCAAGGTCATCCACGTCGATATCGACCCCGCCGAAATCGGCAAGAACCGCGCGCCCGACGTTCCCATCGTCGGAGACGTCAAGCGCGTGCTCGCCAGGTTGAACCGCCTGCTCGCCGAAAGCCCGGCTCCGGCTGACGAAAAACTCTCCGCCGCCCGCCGCGCCTGGTGGCACCGCATCCGTCAGTGGAAGGAAGAGCATCCGCTCGAAGTCGTCAAGTCCGATAGTGAAATCAAGCCGCAGCACCTGATGAGCGAAATCGACCGCCTCTCCGGCGGCCAGGCAATCGTTACCTCAGACGTCGGCCAGCACCAGATGTGGGCCGCGCAGCTCATCCGCTTCCGCGAGCCGCGCCTCTGGCTCAATTCCGGCGGCCTCGGCTCCATGGGCTTCGGCCTGCCCGCCGCCATCGGGGCGCAGTTCGCCCGTCCCGACAAGCTGGTCTTCTCCATCGTCGGCGATGGCGGATTCCAGATGTCGATCCCCGAACTCGCCACGGTCGCCAGCTATGGCCTCCCCGTCAAGATCGTCATCATGAACAACGGCTATCTCGGCATGGTCCGGCAGTGGCAGACGCTGTTCTACAACAACCGCCTCAGCGCGGTCGAGCTCGATAGCTTCCCCGACGCCGAAAAGCTCGCCGGCGCCTATGGCTTCCGCGGCCGCACCATCGACAAACCGTGGGACCTCGCTCCCGCCCTCGAAGAGGCCGTGCGCGAGCCCGGCCCGTATCTGCTCAACGTCAGGGTTTCGCCGTCGGAAAACGTCTATCCCATGGTGCCCGCCGGCGGCGCCATCAATGAAATGGTGCTCGGTCCGCCGCAACCCGCGGCCGTGCCGGCGAAATGATCGGATGAATCCATGTTGCAAGTCATCTCTCTTCTTCTCGAAAACAAGCCCGGCGCGCTGATGCGCGTGACCGGCCTGCTCAGCCAGCGCGGCTACAACATCGAAAGCCTCACCGTCGCCCGCACCCTCGATCCCGAGCTCTCGCGCATGACCATCGTGGTCGAGGTGGAAGATCCCCAGCGCGCCCAGGTCATCAAGCAGATGAACAAGCTCATCAACGTGCTGCAGGCCACCGACCTGACCGACAGCCCGGCGGTAGTCCGCGAGCTGGTTCTGGTTCGCGTCCGCACCACCCAGGAGACGCGCACGGCCGTGCTGAAGGAGGCGGAGATCTTCGGCGGCCGCGTGGCCGATTCCTCCACCGAGGGCTTCGCCATCGAAGTGACCGGCGATCCGGAAAAGCTCAATGCCTTCATCGACGTGATGCGCAGCTACGGCGATATCGACGTGACCCGCTCGGGCTCGCTGGCCATCGCGCTGGAAGCCAAGCGCCTGAAGCTGCAGCCGCCCGTCCCGACCCGGAACGGCAAGATAGAAGAAAAAGTTTTGTGAATCTCCCGCAAACAGAGCCGCGACCCTCAGGGTGCGGTACTGGAGTCTAAATGGCAAAACGCTACTACGAGAAAGACGGAAACCTCGATTACTTGAACGGCCGCACGGTCGCGATCATCGGCTACGGCAGCCAGGGCCACGCCCACGCGCTGAATCTGCGCGATTCCGGCGTGGATGTGGTGGTCGGCCTCTACCCCGGCAGCAAGTCGTGGGCCAAGGCCGAAGCCGCCGGCCTGCGCGTCATGAATACCGCCGATGCCGCCAAGGCCGCCAACGTCGTCATGATCCTGGTTGCCGACCACATCCAGGGCGATCTCTACCAGAAGGAAATCGCTCCCCACATGACGCCGGGCAAGACGCTTATGTTCGCCCACGGCTTTAACATCCACTTCGGTCAGATTGCCCCGCCCCCGGGTGTGGACGTGAGCATGGTGGCGCCCAAGGCGCCCGGGCATCGCGTCCGCGAACTGTACACGGAGGGTGTCGGCGTGCCGGCGCTCGTCGCCATCGCGCAGGATGCCACCGGCGAAGCGCTGCCGCGCGCCCTGGCCTATGCGCTCGCGCTAGGCTGCCTGAAGGCCGGCGTCATCGAAACCACTTTCCGCGAGGAAACCGAAAGCGACCTGTTCGGTGAGCAGACCGTCCTCTGCGGCGGCGTCAGCGAACTGATCCGCGCCGGCTTCGAGACCCTCGTGGCCGCCGGCTACGCGCCCGAAATTGCCTATTTCGAGTGCCTCCACGAGCTGAAGCTGATCGTCGACCTGATCCAGGAAGGCGGCCTCGGCTATATGCGCTATTCCGTTTCCGATACCGCAGAATACGGCGATTACACACGCGGCCCCCGCATCGTCAATGACCAGACGCGCGCCGAAATGAAAAAGATCCTCTCCGAGATCCAGTCCGGCGAGTTCGCCCGCCAGTGGATCGGGGAAAACAAGGCCGGCCGCAAGAAATTCCTGGCCATGCGCGAAGCCGCCGCCAATCAACCCATCGAAACCGTCGGCAAAGAGCTGCGCGAAATGATGACGTTTTTGAAGAAGAGAAAGGAAGCCGGCGTCCCGTAGAACGGAAGCCGGAATTCAGGAGCCGGAAGACAGGAGTCGGAATGGGAGCGCGTCCCGGCCTCAGCATTCTGACTCCTGACTTCTGACTTCCCAAACGATGTAACAGAAAGCCGAGAGCCATGAAAATCTTCACCTTCGATACTACTCTTCGCGACGGAACCCAGGGCGAGTCCGTCTCCTTCTCCGTCGAGGACAAGCTGATCATTGCGCGCAAACTGGACGAACTCGGCATTGATTACATCGAAGGCGGCTGGCCCGGCTCCAACCCCAAGGACAAGGAGTTCTTCGCGCGCGCCGGCGAACTCACCCTCCAGCACGCCAAGCTCACCGCCTTTGGCTCCACCCGTTTCTCCAAAAACCCCGTGGATGAGGACCGCAACGTCCGCGCGCTCATCGAGGCCGGCACGTCCGTCGTCTCCATCTTCGGAAAAACCTGGGACCTGCACGTGAAGCGGGCCCTCGGCATCACGGAAGCTGAGAACCTCAAGCTGATTTCGGAGACGGTGGCGTATCTCAAGCAGCACGGCAAGGAAGTTGTCTACGACGCGGAGCACTTCTTCGACGGCTATACGGCCAATCCCGCCTATGCTCTCGAAACGCTCGAAGCGGCGCAACGCGCCGGCGCCGAGGTGCTCTGCCTCTGCGACACCAACGGCGGCACGCTTACCGGCCGGCTGGTTGAAATCGTAGCGGAGGTGCGCAAGCGTTTCGATGGCGTTATCGGAATCCACACCCACAACGATTCGGATTCCGCGGTCGCCAACAGCATCGCCGCCATCGAGGCCGGCGCCACCCACGTGCAAGGTTGCCTCAACGGCTACGGCGAGCGCTGCGGCAATGCCAATCTGGCCTCCATCATCGCCAACCTGGAGCTGAAGCTTGGCCATACCGCCGTTGGTCCGGAGAAGCTCACCAACCTGGCCTCCGTCTGCCGCTTTATCGCCGAAATCGCGAACCTGCCCCTGCGCAATGACCAGCCGTTCGTCGGCAAGAGCGCCTTCGCGCACAAGGGCGGTGTACACGTCAGCGCGGTGCTGAAGGATTCTGCCACTTACGAGCACATCCAGCCGGAAACGGTGGGTAACCGCCAGCGCGTGCTGGTGAGCGATCTCTCCGGCCGCGGCAACATCCTATATAAGCTCAAACAGCACGGCCTGGCCGACCGTCTCTCCGAAGACGCCCGCCGTGAACTGCTGGAGCGCATCAAACAGATGGAATACGAGGGCTACGAGCTCGAAGCCGCCGAAGGCACGTTCGAGTTGCTGGTGCGCGAAGCCCTTCATCCCGGCCTGCATTTCTTCGACGTGGATAGCTATGAGGTAGCGACCCGCGCCGCCGGCCCCTCCGGTCCCGTCTCCACCGCCACCGTTACGCTTCGTGCGCAGGACGGCGTCCATTCCGCCACCGGCACCGGCCACGGCCCCTTCCATGCCCTGCACGAGTGCCTGCGCAAGTGCCTCACCAGGCTCTACCCGCAGATCTCGGACGTGCGCCTCACCGATTACAAAGTCCGCGTCCTC
>DATJMA010000041.1:0-9272 GCA_035509055.1 Bryobacteraceae bacterium
GGTATTGGGTTGGGCGCTTGCCAGGCCGGCCGAGACCAAGGTGATGAGTGCTGTCAACGGGAGCACTCTGCGAGTAGCCACGCGTAGATGAGCCGAGTTTGCTTTCATCGCCATATGTCCTCTCCTGGGGTGAATTGCGGCGGCAGTGTGGGAACCGAATGCGGCGCCGCCGCACTATAGAGAAGATTATGGACGATGCCGGCGATTCGTCGAGCCTCTCTCAAGTCCGGCGCTAAACGGCCTGTGATCTTCCGTACGCTGGAAGGACCCCACTTCGACAAAGGCCTGGAGGTGACGTTCACAGCGTGAAGCAAGTTCACAACCGGCGAGAATCTATGAAATTTCGGATCGAAAAAGGACACCTTATGTTACGATGTACGCAAACGTTGTGCGGCAGGACACGATATGGTCCGAGTTCTCATATTGGCCGCGGGTGCGGCCTTAGCAGTTTGGCCGGTTCACGCTGAAGATCCTGGTGTCGCCGGCACCAAGCCGTCGGTCGGGGTTTACCTCGATTTCGATTCGGCGCCGGGCGACGTTGCCGTCGAGACGATGAAGCGCGAGGTGGAGGAAATCCTCGAGCCTTCCGGAGTCACGCTGGACTGGCGGTTGGCCAAGGAGAACCGCGGCAACGAAGCGTTCACGGGACTGGTGGTGCTGCGATTTAAGGGGAAATGCAGGATCGAGGCCTGGGCGCCGCCGGCGCAGAATCTGGCCGAGATGGGGGAGACGGACACCTTGGGCACCACGAAGGTCGTGAAGGGGCGGGTGTTGCCGTTTAGCGAAGTGGAGTGCGACCAGGTCAAACAGGCGCTTGCGTATATGCGTCCCGACCAGAAGGACCGGCAGCGAGCCTTTGGAGTCGCCTTGGGCAGGGTAGTGGCTCACGAGCTTTACCACGTTCTGGCGCGCACCACGAGTCACGCGACTTTGGGTCTGGCGAAGGCGACGGAATCGCTCGAGGACCTGGTGGGGCCGCGCAGCCTGTCATTCCGCGAAGAGGATTCCCGGGCCATCCGGAATTCGCTGCTGGGCCGGTAGAATCAGTCTAAATCCCGTCTAATCTGCTATAATTGAGGGGAATTCCTACTGGAATTTCGTGCAGGGCTATGCCGCTTTACGAATATCGATGTCACAAGTGTGGCCAGACTTTCGAAGTGCGACAAAGATTCGCTGACGAGCCTTTGACAGTACATGAAGGCTGCGGCGGCGAAGTTGAGAAACTGTTGTCGCCTCCGGCTTTGCAGTTTAAGGGGACGGGGTGGTACGTGACCGATTACGGCCGCAATGGCTCGTCATCCCCAGACCACAAGAGCAACGGGAAGCCGGCGGAAAAGAAGACCGAACCGGCCAAGTCTGAGACCAAATCTGAGAGTGCCGCCGCCAAGCCGGCGGGCGATCACTAGAAATCAAACGACCGCGAACCGGGCTTTCAACTCTTCGCGACGGATCGTGTCGGCCCAACGCTCGAGCTTAAAATCCCGGGGTGGGCTGGCTGCGTCCGCCCCTCGCGCCTGCGTACGAAACTCGTGTCTATCGATGGTGCAGGCGCACTGCCCGTCACCGCAGTCGAGCACGCGGCCGAAAACGATGAATCGCATTAAGCAATTGCCGTCGAGCAGCGCCGGCCAACTGATGAAGAGCTGAACGAACGCGCCGGGCGCGAGATTCCGGTCGGTCGAGAAGACCACTCCGGCGCTGCTGATGCTGCACGTCTGGCCGGCGCCGACCTCCAAAGTTCCGCCCTCCCTGAGGACCTTGTAGCGCAATTCCTGCCGGAGCGGAAAGCGGAGCTTTCCGCGTCTCTCCTGATGCCTGTTTTTCTCCCGACTGGCTGAATGCGGGGCCAAACCTTCTTTCCGGGACATGCCGGGAGTCGTGCAGCCGGAAAGCCAAAAAAGAACCTAATCAGAATCAGCAGGTTGCGGGTATGGGAGAGGGTGGCTGTCTACCGTGTGGACAGGCGCGGCCTAGCGGTCTGTCCACACGGTGGACAGGTTTTAATGGCCGCCCGGCACGGCGCCGGGGAAGACATACGCGAACAACATCACGATGCAGCCGACGAGCACGAGCAGGGCGAGGCTGTGTTTCAGAACGGCGCGAAAGAGTGCGCCTTCCTGCCCTTCCTGCCCGGTAACGGCACAGCCGATCACGAGAGATTGGGCGGCGATCATCTTGCCCATCACGCCGCCGGCGCTGTTGGCGGCCCCCATCAGCAGCGGGCTGAGGCCGAGTTTGTTGGCGGCGATGACCTGGAGACTGCCGAACAACGCGTTGGAGCCGGCATCGGTGCCGCTGAGCGCGACGCCAAGCCAGCCGATGGCGGTTCCGAAAAACGGAAACAGTGCGCCGGTGTGTGCAAGGGCCATGCCCATGGTGGCATCCATGCCGCAATAGCGGGTGACGTAGCCGAGGCCCAGCATCGCCATGATGGCGACCAGGCTGAGACGCAGGCGCCACATGGATTGGAAGAAGACCTGGATGGTGCGGCGGAAGGACAGCCCCATGAGCGGACCGGCGATCAGCCCGGCGATGAAGATGGCGGTTCCAGGAGTGGAAAGCCAGGAGACGTCAAACAGGGCGGGCTCGGCGAACGGCTTATTGGTGACGGGCGGCATGCGGACCACTTGCAGGTGCAGGCCAGGCACAGGCTGTTTCCAGGAGACGCGGTCAAGCACGTGGCCGACCGACGGCAAGCCCCAGATGACGACGAAGGCCACCAGTAGCACGAAGGGGAGCCATGCGATCAGCACCCGACCGGGACTCAGTTCCGTCTTCTGGCCGGCCTTTTCGCCCTCGTAGCGCCAGATAGTCGAGGGATGCCAGACCTTGAAAAAAACGGCCAAGAGGATAAGAGTGCCAATGCCGGCGCAGACGCTGGCCAGCGCGGCGCCGACGAAATTCGACCAGGCAAACTGGATGCCGCTGAAAATGAGGCCGCAGGCAAGCAGGCCCGGCCATACCTGGATGGTGTCGCGGGTCTTGCACAGCACGCGAACCAGCCAGAACGGCAGCACGAGGGTGGTAAGGGAGAGGATCCGCCCGAGAGTGGCGCTGAAATCCATTTCGGAAAGGCCGGTGACCGCTACCAGCGTGCGCACCGGGTTGCCGAGGCCGCCGAACGCCACCGGAGCGGAGTTGGCGATGAGGCACATCAAGGCCGTCTGGAAGGGAGGGAAGCCGAGGCCGATCATCATGGCGCCGGTGATGGCGACCGGGGCGCCGCCGCCGCCGGCGCCTTCCATGAGTGCGCCGAAGGCGAAAGCGATCAGCAGAACCTGCAGGCGCCGATCGGCCGAGATATTGGCTACCGAGAGCTTGATGGTTTCAAAGTAGCCGGAGACAACCGAGAGCTCGTAAACGAAAACCGCGGCGACCACGATCCAGGCAATGCGGAACCAGCCGAAGACCAGACCGTCGGCGACGGCGCCTGCCACCATATGCGCGGGCATTCGGAAAGCGGCTAATGCGACGAGCACGGCGGCGGCGAACCCGTAGACCGCCGAGAGCCACGCCGCTGTGCGCCGCACCGCGAGAAAGTAAAAGAGCGTGCACACCGGAATCGCAGCAGCGGCTGTGGAAAGAAGAGAATTTCCAAGGGGATTAAAATTCTGATACCAGACCTGGTTCATGCGTGTTGCATAGTATCACGTAGCAGCAGGAGTTTTCCCGGATCGAGGCTCACCCAGAGCTGCGGCTGCGAGGCCAGCCGTTCCCATTCGTGGGTGGGGAGATCCGCCTCGATGCGGCCACCGTTCAGGGCGAGATAAACGGTGACTTCGAAGGGCGATTCCACGGCGTCGACGATCTGGCAGGCGAACGTGTTCGTGCCGCCAGGCTCGGCCGAGAGGCGGACGGAGTGCGCGCGGACGCCGATATATGAGGTGGCCGGCGGAACGGGGCCGTGGACCGTGAGAGTGCAGCCCCACTCAGCGACCGTGACACGGTCCGGTGCGGCGGCGCGAACCGGCACGATGTTTTTACAGCCGGTGACACGGGCGGCAGCCAGGGTTCGGGGATTGGCGAACAGCTCACCGCGCGGGCCGGCGCCTGCCACGCGGCCATCGGCGAGGACGACAATCTCTTCGCACATCCGGAACGCCTCGCTGCGGTCGTGGGTTACGAGGATGACGGCGCCGTGGTAGGCGGCGAGCACCGCGCGCATTTCCTCTTCGAGCTGGCGGCGGAGGTGCGGATCGAGGCCGGTGAAAGGCTCATCGAGCAGCAGGGCGTCGGGCTGCATGGCCAGCGCGCGGGCCAGCGCCACGCGCTGCCGCTGGCCGCCGGAAAGTTGATCGGGGTAGCGATCGAGCAAACCATCGACATGGGCCAGGCGCGCCCACTCGGCCACGCGGCGATCTCGTTCCCCGGCTGGTAAGGCGTACAACCCGAAGGCGATGTTTTCGCGTGCGGTGAGGTGGGGAAAGAGAGCGTCATTCTGGAAGACGACACCGACCTTCCGGGCCGCGGGCGGCACGCGGATGCCGGTCTTGGCATCGAACAGGATGCGGCCGTTGAGCTCGATGCGGCCTGCCTCAGGCGCTTCGAGGCCGGCGATGACGGCGAGCGTCATGCTCTTGCCGGAGCCGGAAGCGCCCAACAGACCGAGCATGCGGCCGCGATTCGAAAACCGGACATGCAGTTCGAAACCGGGAAGGCGGCGGTGCACCTCGACGTTGAGTTCGGCGCGTGCGGGCATGGGCGGGGGCGAGGGGATTGAAATGGCAGCCGGTTCGGGCGGGGCAGACTGGCGCGGTTCCCGGCGCGGCGCTCCCCAATGATGGAGCGCGGCGACCGAAGCCAGCGACATGGCCGCCGTCAAGCCGACCCACAGCAGCGCGCGGCGCATGTCGCCCCCTTCGGCCGCGAAGAAGATCGCGATCGGCATTGTCTGGGTCCGGCCCGGGATGTTGCCGGCGAGCATGAGAGTGGCGCCGAACTCGCCGAGAGCGCGGGCGAAGGCCAACACCGTTCCGGCCAGGATACCCGGCCGCGCCAGCGGAACGAGGACGCGGTGGAAGGTGCGCCACTCCCCCGCGCCCAAAGTGCGCGCGGCGCCCAGCAGGTTCGGGCTGACCTGCTCGAAACCCCCGAGTGCCGTCCGATACATGAGGGGGAACGCGACCACGGTTGCGGCCACGACGGTACCGGGCCAGGAGAATACGATGCGGATGCCGATCTGCTCGAGCACGCGGCCGATGACGCTGGCGCGGCCGAAGATCAGCAGGAGGAAGAATCCGGCGACGGTGGGCGGCAGGACAAGGGGAAGGGTGAGGATGCCGTCCAGCAGGCCCCGCAGCCGGCCGCGGTATGCGGCCATTGCCCGCGCCGCGGCGATGCCGAGCAGGAACGTAAGGAGCGTGGCCGCCGCCGCGGTTTGGAGCGAGATCCGCAGCGGGGAAAGATCGAAGCCGTTCACGGCACCACCGTGAAACCTTGGGCAGTGAAGATCGCGCGCGCTTCCGGTCCAGACAGGAAGGCGGCAAACGTGCGCGCCGCGGCAGGATTGCGGGTACCGCGCAGAACCGCGACCGGATATACCACGGGGGTGTGGGTATCCGCCGGGGCGACGGCGGCCACGCGCACGCGGCCCGATTGTCTGGCATCGGTAGCGTATACGATTCCGGCGTCAGCGTTGCCGGTTTCGATGTAGCCGAGCACCTGCCTCACGTCTTTGCCGAGCACCAGTTTCGATTGCACGCGGCTCCAAAGGTTGAGAGCGGTCAAAACCTGCCGGGCGTAATCGCCGGCTGGGACGGTGGCCGGATCGCCGATGGCTACGAGCTTGATCTGCGCGTCCGCGAGATCGGCGAACGAACGCGGAACCGCGCTGTTCAGTGGCGCAATCAGAACGATTTCATTGCGGAGCAAATTGCGGCGCGTGCCGGTGAGGACGAGGCCGCGCGCTTCCAGCCGGTCCATCGGCTGCGGGGCGGCTGAAACGAACACGTCTACCGGCGCGCCATCCGCGATTTGCTGGGCAAGGGCACCCGAGCCGCCAAAATTCACTTCGATCCTGATGTGCGGATACTGGCGCTGGCAGGCCGCCGCTATGGGCGCGAGCGCGTTCTGCAAGCTGGCAGCCCCGGAAACCGTGAGGGTGTCGACGCGGCCACCGCATCCGACCAGCCCCGCCGTCAGCACGAGCACGAGGTATGCCGCACCGCCAAACCGAGGACGGGTTTGATGGAGGTCCGGTTTCGGCATGGGGCCATTGTCGCATGGGGTCGGAAGGAAAACGGGCGGCCGAGGTTTAGCGCTTTGCGCCCGGGTTGGCAGGCGAAACACTGCCAAAGAGCTTGTGCGGACATTTGGTTTATCGGCAGTTTCGGACATTTGGCCGGTTGGGCGGATTGCCAATCCGCCGCCGGCTGCCAGCCTGCCCTACATGGATTTCCACGCCGATCTGGAAAAGTCTGTGGAAAAGGCAAGCGCCGAAGCGGCAAAACATGCGCATTGAAATCGCTTTGTCACGATTTGCACAGCGCTTGAGCAATTTCGATTGTCACTCCGCAAGAGACTGAAAATGAGAGAATTATCTCCGAATGCAACGATAATTTTGCAGCTGGATGCCCGCCTTTTCCCTTAGACCTATCTAGACCCACACTTTTTCCAGCGGCGTGCCCTGGCGGCATAACTCGCAGCGGCTACCGTCGGTGTAGTAGCTTGCTTCCAGTTTGGCTAGGTAGTAGAGGGGCAAATCGCCGAAATCGGTGGTGTTGGGGGTGGGCTGATAGATGATGACCGCCAGTCCGATCACCTTCGCGCCCCGGGATTCCAGGAGGCGCTTCAACTCGGCAAGTTTGGAGCCGGTGCGGAGAATGTCGTCCACGATGACGACCGGCTCACCGGGCGTCGGTTCGATGTACTGACGGAAGCGGAGGGGATCATGATCGAGATTGCTTTCCGCCCAGTAGACCTGTTTGGCGCGGAGCGCTTCGCAGACGCCGAAAGCCACCGGTAGTCCGGCGGTGGCCGGCGCGACGATGGAAAGCTCCGGCACGATGGCCCGGATTTCGGGGTTGGCCCGCAACCGCCGGCTCAGACCGACCGAGAGCAGACGGTGATGCTCGGAATGACGCATGGCCACCGGCACCTGCAGATACTCGTTGGAATGCAGGCCCGTTGGATATTCGAAATGGCCGTCGCGCAGGGCACCGGTTTCGCGCAACAGGGCGACGGTTTCGTCTTGGGTAGGAATCAGGTGCACAGATTAGTGAGCCCCGTGTCCGGTCAGGACGCGCGGGATGGTGCGGAGGAGAATCTTCCAATCGAGCGCCAGCGACCAGTTATCGATGTACTGCATATCCATTTTCATCCACGTCTCGAAATCGACATTGTCGCGGCCGGAGACGGCCCAAAGACAGGTGAGTCCGGGACGCATGCGCAGGCGCCGGCGCTGCCAGCGCTGGTAGCGATCGACCTCGCTGGGAATGGCGGGGCGGGGCCCCACCATGGACATATCACCGCGCAGCACATTCCACAGCTGCGGCCACTCGTCGATGGAGAACTTGCGCAGGTAACGGCCGAGCGGCGTGAGCCGGGGATCGCGCGGGATCTTGAACACCGCGCCATCCCTCGTATTCAGATGCGCCACGGCAGCCTGCATGGCCTCTGCGTTCTCGCACATGGACCGGAACTTATAAAAGAGGAACAGCCGCCCGTTCAACCCGCAACGCACCTGGCGAAAGATCGCCGGGCCAGGTGACGTGAGGCGGATGAGCAAAGCAACGAGCCCCATGAACGGAGACAAAACAAGGAGACCCGCAGCCGCAATGAGGATGTCGGTGATCCGCTTGAGCAGCAGGCGGATCTCGTCGGAGGGAGCGGCGGAGAAACTGAGCAGAGGGGTGGCGCCAAAACTGTCGAGCGAAATCGTGCTGTGAACGTGAGGAAAGAAGTCGACGGCCAGGTGGGTGCGGACGCCTTCCTCGTCGCAGAGGAGAAACATTTCCTCGAGGTCCGGAAGGTTTTCACTGCCGACGGCGAAGATGATGTCATCCACCACGTGCTTTTCGAGCAGCATCGAGAGCTCGCCGGCGGGGCGGACCGGATAAAACGATTCCAGGGCGATCTGCGCCGGGGCGTCCGGGGTTTCGGCCAGGAAGCCGCGGAGGCGAATTCCGTAATCGGCCGAGGCTTCGATGTGGCTGGCCAGGCGAATGGCGCGCTCTCCGGTTCCCACCACCATGACGTAGCGTGGCGCAGCGAACTCGCGCCGGATGACGCCAATCAATCGTCCGGCGAGGAGCCGGAAAAGCAGCAGGAGGATCCAGGCGTAAACGGAGAACAAGACCAGGAAAAAACGGCTGAGTTCGAGTCTCAGAGTGTATTCGAACAGGATCAGCGAGATGGCGCCATAGAACGACTGGCGGGCGGAATCGCGGAGGATAATCCGGGGGTTGCCGGAATCCAGCTTCTCATACACCTCCAGCCACAGCCCGATAGAGATCCAGGCCACTAGGGAAAAGCCGAGCACCAGCGCCTTTTTATCGACTGTAAGAAAGAAGATATGTTCCAGATGCAGGATGGAGCGCGTCTGGTAAGCCGCCTCGAATGCCAGCGCGGCCAGCAGAATGTCGGATAGGCCAAACAAAACACGGGCCTTACGCTGGCGTCCAAACATCGGACCCAGGATAACACGCCGCACTCGCCACCGACCCTAAAGCTCTCGCACGGAGGCGCCGATAGATTGGGCGTGGCGACGCACGTCTATGTGAACGGACCTCCCTGGCCCGAACCCCCGGGCCCGAGCCTGGAACTCCTGGTCCGAAATCTGGATCTGGATACGGTTCGCTCGAAGCGTCTGATGGACAGGCTGCTGGAGCAGGATGGAACGGAATTCGCGCGCAACGCAGCCACGGTATTGAAGAACGATTGCGAGTCCCGGGGCGCGCGCTACCTGCTCGGACTCTTGGCGGCGCGAGGATTGCTGGCGCCCGTGCTTTGCGATCCCGGCTTCACGCTGGAACAGGCGCTCGGCCTGGCGCGGGCAGCGAGCGGAGTGGCTCCCAATACCGACCTGCTCCTGGCACGGGGTCTGACGGAATCTCTGGATGTGGCGGACGATCCCGGCTTTCTGGCTTGCGCCGCGCGGGTATTAGAGATTCTGGCGGAGATTTCGGATGTCTCGCGGGTTTTTCCCGCGTTGGTTCGCCTGCTTCGCCATCCGAATCCTCATCTCCGCTCCAAAACCGTGCTGACTCTCGGGCGGGTCCGGCGGAGCGCGCAATGGGTGCGGCAACGATTGGGCGATGAGGATTCGCGGATCC
>DATJMA010000042.1:0-65114 GCA_035509055.1 Bryobacteraceae bacterium
CAATACCGGGCGGTTCCCATGCGCAATGGACCGCCCGGACCCCGAAAAGTACGAAATCGTACATTCGCCGCCCGCGGCTCCCGCGTCCGCGAACACCGGCCGGCCGCAGGCATTCGCTATTCTGAAAGGAAGCCATCGCATGATGCCTCAACAGACAAGCGCGGGACCGCAATTCAAAACTTGGCTGTTGATCCACTCCGGTCCTTTGGCAGGGTCGCGCTTTCCGATTTCCGATGGCACGACCCGGGTGGGCCGCGGCCCCGACAACGACGTGATCGTCAGCGGCGCCGATACCACCATGGTGTCCCTGAACCACCTGGAGATCTATAAGGACAGCACCTCGCTGCGCCTGCGCGATTTGGGCAGCACCAATGGAACCCTGCTGAATGGCGAGCGCGTCTCCGAAGCCGAAATCGTTCTGCCGGCCACCCTGCAACTCGGCAAGTTGGGACCCGAGCTCGTGCTCGTGCTCGAAGAGGCGCGCGCATCGGGATTGGACCGCACCGTCGAGATCTCGGCCGATGCCGTGCCGCCGCCGCCATCCACGGTTTCCACCGCCCATGAGGGGTTGCTCTCCGCGGCCGTTCTGCGCGCGCGCCAGTTGCGGGCCCGCGGCATTGGCGGTGAGACGCTCACCATCATGCGCGACGTCGTCGAGGAGGCTCTGCATCGCAGTCATCGCCGCCTGCGCCTCGTCGGCTATGTGCTGGCGGCCGCGCTCGTGGTCGTGACCGGATTGGGCATCTGGCGGCTTACCACCCTCGGCCGCCAAAAGCGCGCCATCGATAGTCACATCCAACAACTGGAAGCCGATTTGCAAAAAGCCAACAGCGGCGACGTCGATACCCTGTTGTCCCGGCTGGACAGTTACCAGGATCTCGGCGAGGCGCTACAGCATAGCCTGCTCTATCGCATCGGCCCGCACGAGGAGGGCGATTTCGTCACCCGCGAGATGCGCGCCGTCATGTCGGAACTCGGAGCCGAAGTTTATAGCATTCCGCCCGATTTCATGGACCAGGTGAAACACTATATCGCCCAGGACCAGGGGCCCGATCGCCCCCTCATCGAACGGGCTTTCCGCGACGATGGCGGACAAATTCGAACCATGCGCCACATCCTCACCGAAGAACATCTTCCGGCGGACCTGGCCTATATTCCCATCGTCGAATCGGCGCTCGAAAAGGGGCAGATCAGCGCGGCCGGCGCGGTGGGGCCGTGGCAGATGACCGCCGTCACCGCGCGCGCCAATGGCCTGCGCGTCGACGGCAGAGTGGATGAACGCAACGACCTGGTGAAATCCACCGTTGCCGCCGCCAAATGCCTGCGCGACTTGATCCTCGATTTCGGCACCGGAAGCTCCGTCATGCTCGCCCTGGCCGCCTATGATAGCGGGGCCACGGCGGTGAAACAGGCCGTGATGCGCAACGTCAGCGACCCCATCAAGCAGCGCAACTTCTGGTACCTCTATCGCAGGAAGGCGCTCCCCCTGGAGACGCGCGAATACGTGCCCAAGGTGTTCGCCGCCATCCTCGTCGGCCGGGCGCCCGACCACTTCGGGTTCACCAAGTAGCTGCTCCTAGTGCGCCGGCTTGGAGTGCAGCGCTTCCATTCCCGCGTTCACCAACCGCATGCGCCTGGTGAGCGTCTCCCAGGGAGTGAAATCGATCTTCACCACGCCGTAATTGCTGTTCTCGCCGTCCAGGCGTCGTCCTTCCTTCGGCTCGTCCCGGTATTCGAACCAGTGGAAACCGACGCAGCTCGGCAGCCCCGCCAGCGCTTCCACGTAGGTGGCGAACCCATTGGCGCGGTCCTCCTGCGTGGCCACTGGCTTTGCCGCACCCTTGGTGTTCGGCAGGCCGCTGTCCATGGCTTTGAAGCTGAATTCGCTCACCAGCGTCGGTTTGCCCGTGAGCTGGGTGATCCGGCGCAAATGATCCAGGGGCGCGGTAGCGTCGTAGCTGTGGAACGAGATCACGTCGAAGTAAGGCCCCACGCCTTCCATCACCTCGTCGCCCGGATAGCCGGCGAAGCGGCAGCCCAGGATGAGATGGTTCGGGTCGGCACGGTGAATCGCTTCGCTGGCGACGCGGCCATATTCCGCTGCCACCAGTTTGAGGAAAGCCGACTTGTCGTCGTCGCTGAGCGCGCTCGCCGCGTGGCCGCGTGACTGGAGGAACTCCGCCGCCCTCTGAAATCCGGCCGACGCCGGCGCCATTTTCAGATAGTTTTCGAGCAGGCTTTGCTTCGACCGCCAGTCGCGGCCCCAGCGCAGTTCGTTGTCGGTGAAGTACCCCAGCAGCCATGGGTCTTTGGCGTGCGGCGCGCACATGCGCTGCGCCACGCGGCCCGCCGATTCGCGAAATTCGGCGCTGAAGTAATCCACCACCCCGCCCTTCAGCCACACATCCCGCTGGACCGCGGCCGCCATGTCGATGACCGGGGCGTAAGCGATTCCCGCCCCGTACAGTTGCCTCGCCGACCAGGCGCCGGCGGTATTGAAGTTCCAGTCTCGCAGCTGTTCCACGGTCTTGGCGGCCCACGCCGCCGGGTCGGCCGGCGCCGGCGGCGCGTTGTCGGATTCCGGCGCGAAGCTCACGTTATCCACGCCCTTCGAAAAGAACCCATGGCCCTCGGGCGATATCAACCACCATCGGCCCTCAATCTGCTCGCTATGAAAAAAGCCGGTCCTGGTCCCTTTGAGCTTCAGCCAGCCGCCATATTGGTCGTAGTCCGCCGCGCTGAGCGCCACGGCGGCGAAACCCGACAATAGCAACACTATCCCGGAACGGATCATACCTGCTCTCCTTTTATGCCCTTTGCACGGGCCGTGTCAACGGCGGGGCGCTCAATCCCGGTTGCCGCGGATGCTAACCGGCTCGTCGTTTATAATAGTGATTTCGCCGGGGTAGCTCAGCTGGTAGAGCACCGCACTTGTAATGCGGGGGTCACGAGTTCGATTCTCGTTCCCGGCTCCATTTCCCCCAAAAGCCGCGGGGCTCCAACTAAAAGCCCAAAGCACGCGCCAAGCCCAAAGCACCGCGCGCTACACTAATTCTTCTATGTTGAAATATCCCCCGCTTCAGGCACCCAAGCGTCTGCTCTTCGGGCCCGGACCCAGCATGGTCGCTCCGCGGGTTTACGCCGCTATGGCGCAGAACGTCGTCGGCCATCTCGACCCGTTTTTCTTCCAAATCGCCGAGCAGATCCGCTCGCTTCTGGCGGACGCCTTCTCGACCAAAAACCAGTTTTGCCTGGCCGTCTCCGGAACGGGCAGCGCCGGCATGGAAACCGCGGTCGCCAATTTCGCCGAACCGGGTCGCAAGTTCGCCGTGCTTTCCAACGGATTTTTCGCCGACCGCATCGGCGAAATGGCCCGCCGGCAGGGCGCCGTCGTGGTGAAACTGGAGAAGCCATGGGGCCAACCGTTCGACCCGCAGGAGGCGCGCGAGTTTATCCGCCGCGAACAACCCCACATGGTGGCGTTCGTGCAAGCCGAAACCTCCACCGGCATGTTCAACCGGGCCGAGGCCATTTGCGAGGCGGCGCACGAAGCCGGAGCGCTCACCATCGCCGATTGCGTCACTTCTCTCGCCGGCATGCCCGTAGACGTGGACGAGAACGGCATCGATATCGCTTATAGCTGCACCCAGAAAGGCCTGGGCTGTCCTCCCGGACTGGCGCCCATGACCGTCTCCCCGCGCGCCCTCGAGCGCCTGAAGGCCCGCACCGCGCCGGTGCAGTCGTGGTATCTCGACCTCCAGTTGATCGATGGCTTTATTACCGGCCACAAATACCACCACACCGCGAGCGCCACCTTGTACTACGCGCTGCGCGAGGGGCTGGCGATTGTCGCCGAAGAGGGTCTCGAAAATCGCTGGGCACGGCACCGCCGCAACCACGAAGCGTTCGTTGCCGGTATCGAGGCCATGGGGCTCGGGATGCACGTCGCCGATCCCGCCGGCCGCTTGTGGACGTTGAATACGCCGCGGGTTCCCGCCGGCGTGGACGACGCCAAGGTCCGCGCCTTCCTGCTGGAGAAATACGGCATGGAGATCGCCGGTGGATTCGGTCCGCTGGCCGGTAAGGTATTCCGCATCGGCACCATGGGGTACGGTTCCACTCCGCAGAACGTGATGCTCATTCTGGAAGCGCTCGAAGCCGCCCTTCGCCAGCAGGCGTATTCGCCCGCCGGCGACGCGCGCGCGGCGGCGGAGAAATCCCTCTCGGCAGCCGTTCAGTAGTAGTCCGCGCAGCTCATGTAATACCCGCATTGCGGGCAGAAGAGCTTGCATTTGCGCTGCTCGAGCCGCACCGAACAGACGGGGCAGTAGAGCATCGGCTCGTTCTCTGACAGCGATGAGGTTTTTTCGGATGGCCCGGACTCGTCGGCTTCCACGGCTGAAAGTATAGCAGTGCGCTATTCGTATCTGAGCGCCTTCATCGGATCCAGCCTCGCCGCCCGCCGTGCCGGCACATAGCACGCCACCAGCGCCACGGCCGCCAGCAGCACTGCCGTCACCACGTAAACCTGCGGATCGCCCGGCTTCACCTCCCGCAGCAGGCTCGCCAGAATCTTCCCCGATGCCGCCGCTCCGCCCACTCCCAGCGCCAGCCCCGCCAGCGCCAGCGTCATCCCTTCCCGCAGCAGCCCGCCGAGCACGCGATACCGGCTCGCCCCCAGCGACATCCGGATGCCGATCTCGCGCGTCCGCTGCGTCACCAGGTACGACAGCACGCCGTAAATCCCGATCGCCGCCAGCAGCGCTGCCAGAGCCGCGAACGACCCCACCAGCGCGCTCATAAACTGCTGGCCTTGCGCTTGTCCCGCCACCACCTGGTCCATCGTCCGCACGTTGTATAACGGCAGCGTGCTGTCCACTTTCGCGAGAGCCACCCGCGCGTCCGCCGTCACACTCGAAACCGAACGCGCGGTGTGTACCACCAGCACCAGTGATGACCGCGACGTGAATGGATCGTACGCCTCCGGAATCGCTTTCTGCGTCAGCCCCCACTCCGGCACATCGCCCACCACCCCGATCACCTGCCGCCACGGCCCGTGGTCGCCCTGCCCGAACATTTTTCCCAGCGGGCTTTCCTTCGGCCAGAAGAATTTCGCCATGCTGGCGTTGATCACGCACGGATAAATCATGCCTTCGGTGATTTCCGGCCCGGGCATTTTGCCGCTCGTCCAAATCGGGATGAGCTTGGCATCGTATTCAACCGCCGTCTGGACATCTTGCGTGCCGAAAGCCCTGCCCTGCAAAAGCGGAATGCCCATCGCCCGAAAATAATCCGGCGTCACCGTGTGCGTCTCCACCAGTTGATTGCTCCGCGGACGCGTGTCCCCGCGCAGTTTGACGTAATAGTTGCTTCCGCCTTCCAGCGGCAAATGGTCCGTAATCGCCACCTCATCCGCGCCGCCGGTCCGGCGCGCCTGCTCCAGCAGCGATTGCGCGAAATCGTGCCCCTGCGCCACAGTCTTATAAGCGGCTGCCGGCAGGCTCACCGCCGCCGTCCACACCCCCTGCCGCCGCACCCCGATGTCGAGATTCCGCATCTTCGCGAAATCCTCCAGCAGCAATCCGGCCGATACCAGCAGCATCAGCGACAGCGCGATCTCCGCCACCACCAGAGCGTTGCTGGTCAGGCGCCGCCGCTTCCCATGGCTGATCGACGCTCCCGCGCCGCCTTTCAGTTCTTCGTGCAGATCCGGCCGCGACATCTGCAATGCCGGAAACACGCCGAACAACAAGCCCGTCACGATCGCCAGCGCGAAAGTAAATCCCAGCACCGCCGGATTCACCTGCACCGCGTTGAACGTCGGCAAGCTGTAGCTCTTGGCCCGCGAGAACACCGCCACAATCCCCCAGGCCAGCAGGAGTCCGAGCGATCCGCCCAACACCGAGAGCAGCAGGCTCTCGGTCAGCAGTTGCCGCAGCAGCCGCAGCCGCGACGCCCCCAAGGCGCTGCGGATTGCCACTTCCCGCTGCCGCGCCATGGCCCGCGAAAGCAGCAGGTTCGCCACGTTCGCGCACGCGATCAGCAGCACCAGCCCCACCGCCCCCAGCATCAGGAACAAAGAGTCGCGCGAATCGCCCACAAAGTCGTCGCGCAGCGACGTGACGGCGGAGCCGATGTGATCGTTGCTGTCGGGGTATTGCTTTTCAAGCCGTCCGGAGATCAATTTCAAGTCCGCTCGCGCCGCTTGAATGGTTACCCCCGGTTTCATCCGCCCGATGGCGTTCGCCCAGTGGTTCCCTCGCATTCCCAGGCTCTTCGTGTCCATATCCTGCGGAATCCACACCTGCGACTTCAAGGGGAAACGGAAGCTTTCCGGCATCACTCCTACCACCGTGTACTTCTTCGCATTCAATTCCACCGTCCGGCCCAATACCTGCCGGTCTGCCGCGAACCGCGTGTTCCACAGCCCGTAGCTGAGAATCGCCACTCCATCCTTCTCCGGCTGATCTTCGCCTTCCGCCCATGTTCGTCCCAACATCGGCTTGACACCCAGCAAAGAAAAGAAATTCGCCTGCGTCGGCAGAGCCTGGACGTGCTCCGGCTGCCCGCCCGTGTTCAAATTCATGTCGGAAGGCCAGGTATACATCGTCATGTCCTGGAAGGTGCTGTTCTGCGCCCTCCAATCCATGAAATCGGGCCCCGCAAACGGGTATTTCCCCGGCGCCGTTTCCGTCTCGTTCAGGCGCACCAGCTGCTCCGGGTGCGCAAACGGCAGCGGGCGCAGCAGGATCGTATCGATAATGCTGAAAATGGCCGTGTTGGCGCCGATTCCGATGGCCAGCGTGGCCGCCGCCACCACTGTGAATCCCCGCGCATGGTTCAGGTTTCGCAGCGCGTAACGCACGTCGGACAGGAGTTTGGACATTCACTATTAATACGTCGCGAACCCGGGACGGTAAGCAGAAATTTTGCCCGCCGCCGCTAATGCGCCGCCTTCAGCATCACAATCAGAACGATCAGAACCACTATCGCCGCCACCAGCACCGCGATCTTCGCCCCGCTGTATGGCCGTTCGCCCTGCACTTCCCCCGTCCGGGCGTTCACCGCCACCTGGTAAACCTTGTCGCGAAAGCGGTAAGCCCCGATCCACACCGGCAGCAGCAAATGGCGGAACATCACGTTGGCGTAGGTCGTTGCGATCTGGTTGATTTGCTGTTCGTCGCCGCCAATGTCGTGGCGGATGTCCTCCCGGATGGTCCCCTGCATCGCACCCTTGGCCTTTTCGAAAGCTTCGGGCAGTTCCAGTTGATAGCGCTGCGCCTTGAACCCCGCGATGTACGCGGGCTCGTAGGGCCGCATCGAATCCAGGTCCCAAGGCTCGAGCGCATCCAACTTGTCCTCGTGTACGGCTTTCGATGCCGCTACCAGTACGCCGTCGAAGCGCCGCGAAACTTCGCCCGAGCATGGATACCACGCCGTCCGCATGACCTGCCGCTCGCGCTGTACGGCATTCCCGCGGTCGTCGGTCTCGGTGTAATATTCCGTCTCGAAATAATGCTCCCCGCGCGCCCCGCTGTAGTGGCTGGCGGTATCCGCATCGTAGTCCCAAAATGGCAGGTAGACGCCGTTGATCCCTTCCGGACGCGCGAATCGCTTGAGAGCGTTGGGGGCAAACCACCGCGACGCCAGCCATTGCTTGATTTCCGCCGTCGCCTGGTCCTTGGGGACTTTCGCCGGTAGCAGACCGTCGGGCGCGATCAGTGGATCGGCCGCCTTCGCCTGCGCCACCACGCCCGCCCCGCAGAATGGGCACGCTCCCGCCACCTCCGGAGGCTCGAACGTCACCACGCTGCCGCAGCCGTCGCAGCTCACCTGAAGCGCCTGGCCGGTAAGCGGCTGCAGTTTCGCCGCGCCCGCCGCCACGTACTCGTCAAATCCGTGCGGCACTACCGCTCCCCGGCCCGCCGTTGCCGCCAGCGCCTGCGTCTGCCCGCAGAACGGGCATTTCATTCCACCCGTGGCGGGGTCGAACTGCATATCGGCCGCACACCCCGGACAGGGGAATTGCGCGGCCTTTTTTTCCGGCGACATTTCCTTCTCCCGTACCTTTAGCCAGTCGCGTGACGATCAAAGGCGAAGTTCGCCGGCAAAGGACCGCCCGCTGCCGCCTCTGTATCCTCTTTGATTCCGGCCCTTGTTCTTCTCCGTGTCTCCGTACCGCCGAACCGCTGCGCGCGCCTCGGCCGGTGTTCCGGCCGGCGCTTGACCCGGCGCGGAAGACGCCCGGGAATGCCTTTCTCCGTTACCTCTGCGAGCTTGGATCCTCTTCGCGGCAAGCTTCTCTGCCAACCGCTACCCGCGAAGTCTCGACTGGAGTTCGGGATTACTGCTGCGCCCCGCCGCATTCCGAGCAGAACCGCGCCGCCCGCGGAATCGGCTTGCCGCAACTGATGCAGAATTTCGTCGCTCCGCCGGCTGCCGGCGCGGGCGAAGCCTCCGGAGCCGCCGGAGCCGCTGGCGCGGGCGGATGCGTCGCGCCCATCATCTGCTGCGCCATCGCCAGTCCGGCGCCCAACCCCACTCCCACTCCCGCCGCTCCTCCCCCTTCGTTCGCCGCCGCGATGGGCATCGATTGCGCCACCTGGAACTGCGTGTAGCGCCCCATATCGCCCACCATGTTCATCCCGATGCGCTGATCGAGCAGTTTCTGCAGCTCCTCCGGCAGCGATATGTTCTCCACCACGAAACTGTCCAGCAGCAGTCCCAGATCGGCGAACACCGGCTTCAATGCCGCCAGCATGTTGGCGCCGAACTGCTGTTGTGCCGCCGCCATATCCAAAAACGAAATCGCGCTCCCGGCAAATGCCGTGGTCATCTGCCCCACGATGGTATTGCGCAACTGCCCGTCGAGGTCCGCCACCGTGTAGACTTCGCGCGTCCCGCTCACCTTCTCGTAAAAAATCTTGGGGTCGTTCACGCGATAGGCATAAATGCCGTACGCGCGCAGCCGGACTGCGCCGAAATCCTTATCGCGAATCGTGATCGGCGTCGAAGTCCCCCACTTCTGATTGATTTGCAGGTGCGTCGAAAAGAAGTAGACATCCGACTTAAACGGCGATTTGAATGCCTTGTCCCAGTTGCGCAAATATGTCAGGATCGGCAGGGTGTGCGTGGTCAGCGTGTACAAACCCGGCTGAAATACGTCGGCAATCTGGCCTTCGTTGACGAAAACCGCCATCTGCGAATCGCGCACCGTCAGCTGGCCGCCGTTCTGGATTTCCATGTCTTCCATGGGATACCGGTAGGCCAGCACGCCTTCGCCCGGCTCCGTCCACTGGATAACGTCGATAAATTGTTTAGAGAAGAAACTCATAGGTTGTACTCGCCGTCACTTCCGGCTTCTCGTTTAAGAGTATACTCCACGGGCGCCCCATTCTTGCTCCTGACTCAGCCCTCCTAAGTCCTGGCTTCGGGCTTATAATCTTTGCAAACCATGCCTGAATTTCGCAAGCTCATGTCCAGGCTGAAGAAGGCTCATGGCGAGCCGGCCCTGCCACCGGCCCGCGGACCTTTCGAGCTCGTGATGTGGGAAAACGCCTGCTATTTGCTGCCCGACGAGCGCCGCAAAGCCGTCTTCGACGGCCTCAGGCAGCGCGTGGGCATGAACGCCGAATCCATCTGGAAAGCCGATAAATCCGTGTTGCTCCCGCTGGCCGCCATGGGCGGCATGCGGCCCGAAACGCGCCTCTTCCGCTGGCGCGAGATCGCCCGCATTACCCTTTCGCAGTTCGCCGGCAACCTGGATTCCATCTTGCAATTGCCCTATGACCAAGCCAAACGCGCGCTGCACCAGTTTCCCAATATCGGCCAGCCGGGCGCCGAGAAAATCCTCATGCTCTGCGGCAAAAGCCCCGGCCTGCCGCTCGAATCCAACGGCTTGCGCGTTTTACAACGGCTCGGCTACGGGCGTGCGCACAAGAACTATGGCGCCACCTACCGTTCCGTCCAGGACGCCATCGCCGGCGAGATCCCGCGGAATGCCGCCACCCTCACCCGCGCGCACCTCCTGCTGCGCTATCATGGAAAATCTGTTTGCCGCAATAATCGGCCGCTCTGTGCGGAGTGTATCCTGGCTCCCGATTGCGCGTTCGCGGCCAAACAAGTGTAACCACCGCACGCGAGAGGCCGTCGAGTGATTTTAGTGGGTAAATTCTCGTCTCCCAAGATCAACAAAACGTTGCATTTCATACGTCACCTGGTTCCGCTGGCCCTGGCTGCGGCCGCCTGCGCCGCCCCCGCCTCGCAGGTGGCCAAGGTGGATTCCGAAACCGCCCTCAAGCAGGCCTACACCCGCCTGTACAATTTCGACTTTAACGGCGCCCACGAAATCCTCGACCGCCAGCGCCAGCTCGATCCGCAGCAACCCCTCCTGCCCGCCACCAAAGCCGCCGCCTACCTCTTTTCCGAGCTCGACCGCCTCCGCATTCTGGAGCTCGACTTCTTTACCGACGACGACAAGGTAGTCGACCGTCGAAAGCTCATCCCCGACCCCAGTATCCGCGCCAGGTTCTTTCAGACCGTGAGCGAATCCGATAAGTTGGCGGAGTCGCGCCTCGCTTCGAACCCCAACGACCCCGACGCCTTGCTCGCTCTCTGCATGACCACCGGCCTGGTCACCGATTATGCGGCATTAATCGAGAAACGCCGCTTCGGGAGCTTTTCACTGGCTAAGAAAAGCCACGTCTGGGCAAAAAAGCTGCTCGATCTCAAGCCGCCCGTGGTCGATGCCTACATGACTTTCGGCACCGCCGAGTACATCGTGGGCAGCTTGCCCTTCTTTTTCCGCTGGTTCGTTCACATGGATAACGTGGAAGGCAGCAAGAAGAAAGGCATCGATGAGCTGGAACTGGTAGCCAAGGAAGGCAAATATTACGGCCCGTTCGCCCGCATGCTCCTCTCCGTGATCGCGATGCGCGAAAAACGGCCTTGGGATGCCGAACGGCTCCTCGCCGGCCTGGCCAGTGAATATCCTCAAAACCCACTGATTCATCAGGAGTTGACTCGTGCTCGGAAGGAAGCCAACCCGGTCCTCACCGGCCCTGGCACAAAGAGATAGCAACAATTTGGCCTTCTGAGCCATCTTAATAAACATACGACCATGGGAATCGGATTCCGAATTCTCGCCGTAGTGTTGGTCGCGGCCGGTATCGCCGCGGCTGCCGACGAGCGTCTCGCCGAAGCGCACAAGCTCTATAATTCCACCGACTTCGAGCAATCTCTGAAACTATTGCAAGCCATCCAGCCCAAGGATGGCGCCGTGTACGAGCTGATGGGCCGAAACTACTACATGCAGGCCGATTACAAGCGCGCCACCGATGCCATCGAGAAGGCTTTCGCAATCGAACCCAACAATCCCGAGTTCGCTCTCTGGCTGGGCCGGGCCTGGGGCCGCCGGGCGGAAACTTCCGGCCCGTTTACCGCTCCCGTTTATGCCAACAAAGCGCGCCAGTACCTGGAGCGATCCGTACAGCTGAATCCAATGAATCTGGACGCCCAGAGCGATCTCTTCGAGTATTACCTGGATGCCCCCGGCTTTCTCGGAGGCGGCTTGGACAAGGCCGAAGGCACTGCCCGCCAGATGAGCCGCATCAGTCCCGCCGAGGGACAATTCGCCGAAGCCAAGCTGGCCGAAAAACGCAAGGAATCGCGAACCGCCGAAGACCACCTGCGCCGCGCGGTGGCACTGGCGCCGCATCAGGTCGGGAAAATCCTCGAACTGGCCCGGTTCCTCACCAAACAAGGCCGCTACCAGGAAGCCGAGCAGAGTTTCGCCCGCGCCGAACAGATCGCGCCGAATAGTCCGAGAGTCGTGTTTGAGCGTGCGTCCATCTATATCGAAGCCCATCATAATGTAGAAGTTGCCCAGGAACTATTAAAGCGATATATGAATATGGAGCTTCAGCCCGACGATCCGCCCAAATCCGAAGCCGTTAAGCTTTTGCATCAGGCGCACCGTGGCTAACCGCGCGAATTTCTTCGCCGAATCGCTCCGTTTCAGTGTTCAGGCGCTCCAGTCCAATCCGGTCCGTTCGCTCCTCACGGGCTTAGGGATGGTGATCGGCACCGCGTCCGTCATCCTGGTAGTCACGATTTCGCTCACCAGCCGCGACTACATCCTCAACCAGGTGGAAGCCGTCGGGTCGAACCTCATCTTCGCCTACTACGCCACCGGCGGACCCTCCCGCGCTGCCGCCGATGCCGATTATGTGAAGCTCTCCGATGTCGCCGCCGTCCGTTCGGAACTCGCCCCCGAGATCACCGCGGCCACCGCTGTGATGTCGAACTACGACCAGATTCTGATCGCCGGCAAGCTCCGCGATATCAAAATCAACGGCACCGACGAGTATTACAGCGATGTGCGCAACCTGGTAATCGGCGCCGGGCGCTACCTCGATGCCGGCGACGTGAGCCGCCGTGAAAAAGTCGCGCTCCTCACCGACCATCTGGCGGTACGCATGTTCGGCGGCTCGGCCGCCGCCGTCGGCCAGACGATTCGCTTGTATGGCCTGCGGTTCACGGTCATCGGAACATTTCACGAGCGCGTGCAGACCTTCGGGCAATCGGAAGTCGATGACGATACCGTCGTTGTCCCTATCACCGTCCTGCGCTATTTCACGCCCGTGGAACGCATCGACCCGATGTACGTGCAGGTGCGCCGGGAGCCGGAGGTGGAACGGACCGCCCTGCGGGTCCAGCAGATCCTCGAGTCCCGCCATCGCCCCGGGGCGACCTACCGCGCCGAAACCCTCACCGCCATCCTCGACGCCGCCAAAAACATTTCACTGATTCTTTCGCTCGTCCTGGTGCTGGTTTCCGCCATCACGCTGGTAATCTCCGGCATCGGGATCATGAACATCATGTTGGTGACGGTCACCGAGCGCACCCGCGAAATCGGCGTCCGGCTGGCCGTGGGCGCGTCCGCCCGGTCGATCCTCTTGCAGTTCCTCACGGAGGCGATGATGGTGAGCCTGTCCGGTGGATTCATCGGCATTCTGGTGGGAGTGGCGATCCCGCTGAGCGTCAGCGCCTTCACCGACATCAGAGTTCCCATCAGTTGGGTAGCGATCGTGGTGGCGTTCGGAGTATCCTGCCTCGTCGGCCTGGTATTCGGCATTCTGCCCGCCAACCGCGCGGCCCATTTGAACCCCACCGAAGCGCTTCGCTACGAATGATTCGTTCGCCGGCTGCTATTTAGCGATTGCCCTTTTGCGCTGTGTTCTGATTCGCCGCACGCACCCAACCCCGCCGAATTGCTACGCTACGACTTGTATGAGCGACCCTCAGCGGAATCCGCCGGATCCCTGGCACAACTGTGCGCAACCTACCGGCATCCCATCGATTCCTACGTCCGGCGGCGCGGCCACACCGTAGAAGATTCGCAGGATCTCACCCAGGAGTTCTTCGCGCGTATCCTGCAAAAGCGCTATTTGAGCCGGGCGAATCCGGATCGCGGCAGGTTTCGGACCTTTCTCGCCGCTCTGCAGCATTTCCTCGCCAACGAGTGGGACCGCCTGCGCGCGCCAAAACGCGGGGGAGGCATCGCTCCGGTTTCCTTTGACCTCGCGGATGCCGAAAAGCCATACCAACGCGAGCTTGCCGACCGCCTAACCCCCGACCGGCTCTTCCAGCGGAGGTGGGCGAAAACCCTTCTGGACCACCTGCACCGAAACATTGGCGCCCGGCGAGCCTCCGCTCCAAGTCACGGTCGCACCTTGTGGCAGGCTGATCGAACCGAAAGCAGCCTGGCTGGTCAGCGCGAAACCGCCCTGGAACGCGATGCTGGCGGTGGATTCCCCGATGTCCTTTCGGCTGGAACCGCTAAAGGTGTAACCAAGTTTAAATAAAACCGCCAGCTCAGCTCCGCGGCGCCATCGCCAGGCCCGCGGCGCTCACAATTCCCGATCGGTCCGCCACTTCCTGCTCCAGAATCGGGACTTCCCGCCCCAGCAGATGGCGCGACCGGGCCCATACCTCTTCCGTCAGCGGAGCTAGCAATTCGGCTCCCGCGTCCACCACCTGTCCGCCCAGAATCACCACCTGCGGATCGAAAATGTGCAGCAGGCCGGCAATCGCCGCGGCCAGCTTGTGAATCGCCCTCCCGACGATGGATTGCGCCAGTTCGTCGCCCTCGCTCGCGGCCTGGAAAATAGTCCGGCAGGTGGCCAGTTGGGGCTGCTCCCGGAAAAGGCGTGTCAACGTCGACGGACATCCCCGGTGAACCGCCGACCACGCTTCTCCTTCAATCGCGCGCGCCGAAAAAGCTGTCTCCAGACAACCACGATTCCCGCACGAACAAGGCAAACCGTCGGCATCGATCGTCACATGGCCCAAATTCCCGGCCACCCCGGTCTGGCCGCGCAGCAATTGACCGTTCGCAATCACCGCGCCGCCCACCCCGGCGCCGAGGGTCAGCATGACCACGTTTTCGTACCCCTTCGCCGCCCCCCACACCATTTCGCCCGCCAGCGCCACGCGGGCATCGTTGTCCGCAAATACCGGAACCTCCGCCGGCAAGCCCACCAGGTCGCTGAGGCAAAGGCCTTCCAGGTAGTGCAGCGCTCCCGGCAGAACCTCCACGCGAGTGCTGTCGGGATTGATGATGCCCTTGCAACCGACTCCCACTCCGGCCGGCACCGTCGTGGCTTCCAAAAGCCAGCGGATCGCATCGTGCAACGACGGCACGAACCCCTCGAGATCGACAGGGGTGTCGACCGTGCGCGATGCCAGGATCGCGCCCACCTCGTCCACCATTCCCGCCTTGATTTGCGATCCGCCTATGTCGATACCCAGTACGACCAATTCAGAGCCTCCACCCCGCCTGCACTATTCTACTCGCGCGGACTCCCTGCCGCGACATCACCCCCTGCGAACCACAGGGAGCCGGAGAAAAAAGCTGCCTCAGCAGGATTGCCAATCGCCGCTACGTCACGGATCTCTGTTTCAGGAACGGGCCGTACTTCTGATCCGATTCGGCAATGTGATGGCTAAGCCAATCCTTCAGGAAGTGCAGCACCGGAACCGTAATCAAGGTCTTCCCGCCCTCGAAATCGGCTTGAAATGCCAGTACCTTTTGCGTCAAAGCCCGGTGCTCCGCCACGTGCGCCGCCAGTTCCGGATACCCATGCGTCCTCATCAGGCGTTCTTCATGGGCAAAATGGACTTGCGTGTATTGCACCAGGCGATCCAGCGTTCGCGAAAGTGCCGACTTTCCGTGCCCCGCGACCATCGCTACATGCAGATCCTCCGCCATGCGGAACAAATTCTGGTGCTGGCCGTCGATGCTGGCAATATTCACGCTGTATTGCGGTTTCCATTCGAACATGCTCTAAAGATCGGCACTTGGGACCGTCGTCATTAGCCTGGCGGTAAAATCAAATCGTGCGGATCTTGCTTTTCAGTGGCAAGGGAGGCGTGGGAAAAACCAGCCTGGCCGCCGCCACGGGCCTGCAGCTTGCGCGCCTCGGGTATCGAACCCTCGTGATGAGCGTCGACCCCGCTCACAGCCTCGCCGATTCTTTCGATCTGGAGACCGCCCTCTTCCACGGCAAGACCGGCGATCCCTATCGCGTCAATGATCGCCTGGAAATCCACGAGGTAAACATCCAGCATGAGATCAAGCGCCATTGGCGCGAGATCTCCTCCTACGTCGTGTCCGTCCTGCGCACCACCGGCGTCAGCGACGTCGAGGCCGAGGAACTGGCCATTCTGCCGGGGATGGAAGAACTCAGCGCCATGATGTACGTCAACCAGTTCCGCCGCGAAGGCCGCTACGACGTCATCGTCCTCGATTGCGCGCCTACCGCCGAATCCATGCGCTTCGTGAGCATGCCCACCACCCTCGATTGGTACATGAAGCACATCTTCCCGTTCCAGCGCGGCTTTCTGAAAGCCGTGCGCCCCATCGCCAATCGCGTGTCGCCGGTGGAATTGCCAACCGACAACTACTTCGCCAACATTCAGGCGCTTTTCGAGAAGCTGAACGGCATCGACACCCTGCTCGAAGATCCGCGCATCACCAGCGTCCGCCTCGTAACCAATCCCGAACGCATGGTCCTCCGCGAGACCCAGCGTGCGTTTGTCTATTTCTCCCTGCATGGCCTGACTGTCGATACCGTCATCGTAAATCGCCTGCTGCCCTCCACCGTGACCGACGCCTACTTCGAGGCGTGGCATGCCTCGCAGGCGCGCATATTGGACGAAATCGAGGCCTATTTCGCGCCCGTGCCGGTGAAACGCGTCCCGCTATTCACCCACGAGGTGCTCGGCCGCGAGCGGCTGGAGGAACTGGCCGCCACCCTCTATGCGCCCGGCGAAGACCCGGCACTCGTCACCCGCACCGAGGCGCCTTATTCCTTCGTCAAGCAGGATGGCCGGTACGAGGTTCGCCTCCAGCTTCCGTTCGCGCAAAAAGGCGAGGTAGGACTTTTCAAGAAGGGTGATGAGTTGGTGGTGGAGATCGGCACCCTCCGGCGGCACATCGGCCTGCCCGCCTCCATGACCAGCCTTTCCCCCGTGCGCGCCAAGTTGGACAATAGAGTACTCACCGTGGAAATGAAGGAGGCATGAAATGGACCCCAATCCAGCCGAAAATCCAACGGCTTCCGAAAAACCCCAGGGCTGCTTCGTCTGTGAGACCGCGATGCCGCTCGTCGAGCGCTTCCTCGGCGGCCCCGCCATCGAACACTTTCGCAACTCGCGCATCGAGTTTCTGAAAGCCGTGCGCAGCCTGCTCGACGAGAGGATTGCCCAGCTCTCGCGGCAGGCGGATAACAAGGGCACGCACGTCACCGTGGAGTAACATGATGGAGTGATCTCCTACCGTACCGGCAATCAGCTGGACGTCGACGCCGTCATCGAGCTGTATAACTCGTGCAGCCTGGGCGCGCGCCGTCCCACTGGCGAGCGCGCCCGCATGGTCGACATGCTGGCCAACGCCAACCTGGTTATTTCCGCGTGGGATGGCGAACTGATGGTGGGGATTTCGCGCTCCCTCAGCGATTTCGCCTACGCCACCTACCTTTCCGACCTCGCCGTGCGCGAATCCTACCAAAAGCACGGCATCGGACGCGAATTAATCCGCCTGACGCAAGAGGCCGGTGGCCCCCATACCACCGTCATCCTGCTAGCCGCTCCGGCGGCTGTCGATTATTACCCCCGTGTCGGATTCACCCGCCACCATTCCGCCTGGCTCCTCAAGGGAAGCGAGCCGCTCCGGTGACCCCCGCCAAATCTCCCCCCGCCGAACCTATCGACGCTGTGTACACGTGGGACGGTAAAGGCCCCTTGCGCTACTCGCTCCGTTCGCTCGCCCGCTACGCCCCATGGATTCGCAAAGTCTACGTGGTCTCCACCGGGGATCCGCCGGCGTGGCTCGCGCGCCCGCGCCCGCGCCTCGAAGCCGTGAAACTCGAGGATGTATGGCAAGTCTTCCGTATTCCTGGAATCTCGCGCCAGTTCCTGTGGCTGCAGGGCGATCTGTTTCTCGGGCAGCCGCTCACCCCCGGCGAATTCCTCACTCCCAAGGGGGGCTATCGTTTCTTCGTGGAGGCGGCGGATATCCCGCCCGGAGATTCGGCCGCGGCCTTACTCAATTCCCGCTTCGGCAATCGCCCTTCGCGCCGGCAGGTGGCGCGCGCGCCGCGTTTTTTCGACCGCAATTTTCTGGAGGAAGCCAATCGCCTCTGGGAAAAGTCCATCAACCTGGGAGGCGTTTCTTTGGAGACGCTTTATTTCTATTTTCTAGTGGAAAATCGCATGCAGTATGGCGCCCACGAAAAAGTGGAAATCACCCCGGATATTTATCGCGCCGCATCTTTATCGGAGGCAAAACAGGTGCGCGCCATGCTCTCCGGCGGTCCTAAATTTTTTTCGCTCCACGGCCGGCTGTCGTTTAATACGCGCCTCGCGCTTTGGATGCGTTATTGGCGAAAATCGGCTTTCGAGAGGTGACCACCGTGACACCGGCACAATACCCGTTCGTCTTCTTCATTTTCACTACGGCCTTTTCGGGAATCGCCATCGCGGACGGCCTGCACCGAAGCGGTCGCCAAAAACATTCCCGGCGCAATCCACTACCTTGAGGGAGATCGTGCCGGTCGGCACCGCCGTGCTTTACCGCGGCCCTGCGATCTCGGGGCGCAGATCCGGTACAGCCGATCCCCGCTCCTCCACGCCCCGCGAACCGGTTCGATCTACCCCGCCCTCGACGGTCTGGTGGCTATGCGGAAAGCAGAAGAACGTAACTCGGGATCTCGCGGCAGCCATCGCATTGGCCCGCGCAAATGCGGCCCTGCCCCGAAGCGTTGCGGTCCTGGTTCGCCCTGCTCAGTTCGGCTACAGTCCAGCTTCCGGCACGCCCAGTTCCTTCAGCAGCGCCGTCGCCCGATACACCTTGCGCAGCGCCTCCGCGATTCCCCACACCGACACGTGAACCGCGCGCGCCGCTTCGTCCGTGTACATGTAAGTGGAGGGAAGCGACTCCAGGTTGGCATCGAACACCAATCCCACTAATTCGCCCTTCCGATTCACCGTCGGACTGCCCGAGCTTCCCTCCGAAGTGTCGCAGGTGCTGACGAAATCGAATGGCACTACCAGATCCAGCCGCGCCTTGGCGTCGACCCAGCGCTGCGGCAGTTGGTACGCCGCCCCATCGCCGGCCAGGTGGAACAGACCGCCGAAAGTGGTGGCCGATAAAACCGCGGCCTCGGTGCGGTCCTTGTACGCTTTCACCACTCCATAACTCACGCGCGGTGTGGACGTCGCATCGGGATAATCGGCCGGGCCGAAGAGCCGGAATCGGTATTGCGCGATTCGCTCGGCGGCGCTGGCGGCCAGCGTGTCGATCGTTTCCCGCCGCTTCTTGAGCAGCTTGCGCGCCGGTTCGTCGAGCAGGCGCGCCAGGCGAATCATGCCGTCGGTGGAAGCCTCCATCGCCGCCCGGCTCCCGGCCAGGCGCTTCCGCTCGGCCACGTCGGCGAGCTTGCTCGTGTGTACATACTCCTCAGCCGCCTGTTGCGGCGTCTTGGAGCCCAGAATGGCTTTCACCGGCGCCTCGCTGCCCAGCCCCTTCAGCTCCGTGAGGTAGGTCGCCACAAGGTTGATTTCCACCGCATCGTCGATGGGCGCCGGCGCATACAGTGCCGCTTCTACGGAGGCCAACTGCGAATCGCGATATTCCGGTAGCCGCTGCTCGCTCGGCTTGGCGCGCTCCTCGCTCAGCCGTACCACCTGCCGCGCGATACGAAACAGCGCCGACCCTTTCGCCGCCGGGCTCTCCACAATCTGATACGGCTTCTCGAACGGCGTCCACGTCTTATATGCCGCCGCCACCTCGTCCCACATTTTGGCGGCTTCCGTCCCTAGCTTGGGATCGTGTTCCACCGCGCTCCGCAGCCGTTTCTCGAAAGCGGTTTTGCGAATCAGCAGGCGCTCGTCGTTGAGGCCGATGAGCAGGCCGGCATCGTATTTGTATGCCATCCCCAGCGACGAAAAAACCTGCTCGGCAACGCGCCGTTGTTCGTCGTTTTTCGGCACGAACGCGCTCAGGCTCTTGATGCGGTCGCCGAGGCGCTTATCGGCCAGCGGGAGCGAGGTATCGCGATAGAAGGTGAGCTGCGCGCTGGTATCGAGCCGTGACGTCTGTCCCGGGCTGCCGGCGACGAACAGCAATTCGCCGTCCGCCAGCGGGTCCCTGCTCCATTTGAAAAAGTGAGGCGTCGCCGCGGGTTTGCCGTCTCTATACGCGCGCAGAAAAGCTATGTCGAGTTCGTACCGTTGATACGTGAAAATCGCTTTTTCGCCGCCGAAGGTCGCCATCGCGAGCTCCGGAGCGAAAACCAGCCGCAGGTCGCTGAATTTCCGGTACTGATACAGGTCGTAGCGCTCGCCGCTCGAAAGCTTCACCACCGTGCAGGCGTTGCCGGACTTCGCGGCACAGGCTTTTTCGATCCTCGCGACGGCCGCCCCGCGCTTCGCGGCAGCTTCTTTCGCGGGCGTGGTTTCCTTCACCTGGCTGGTTACGTCTTCGAGCGCCACCAGAACGCTGGCTTCCAGGCCCGGACAGGGGCGCTCGGAAGCCTGGACCGCCGCGTAAAATCCCTCCCTGGAAACGCAATCGGCCACCGTGGCTCGGTCGGTGAGAATCAGGCCGTTTGCCGACACGAACGCCCCCCCATTCGCGCCAATCCGCGGCGATGCCAGCCGCAGATTCTCTAGGAAACTGCCGGTGACTTCGAAGTGGTAGCTCTTCTCCACCTGCTCGGTGGGAAACTGGTTGAACAGCCACATGCCTTCGTCGGCGGCGAGGGGCAGAGCCACGGCCAGGGCCCAAAAGACACCGGGGATTTTCATCGCCATTCCAAGGATATATGAGATTCGCCTGCGGAGCGCGCGGAGTTCCCAAAGCTGCCGGCGTCAAAAACAAAACACCGCTCCCTCGCTCGCGCTTCGGCGAACCAGGGAGCGGTGCCTTTTGAATCTGAGGAAAGCTTAATCGCCCTTCTTCCTGGGGGCCGGACCTCTGGGAGCCGCGCAGGGAGTAATCGTCAGGCCGTCGATTTTCTCTTTCGGCGAATCCACGGTCATGGTCAGCATGAAAGGATCCTTGCTGAACGCCGTTGGCACGCCGTTGAACTCGATCTCCTTGCCGGCCTCGGGCTTCCCCGTCAGCGGTGCATCGAGCTTAAGAGTGACTTCCGGATTGAGCGCGCCGGTGGCGTCGGGCATCGGGAAAGCGATCAGCAGTTCCTTGGAGCGGCATGCCGGCTTGCCTTCCACCAGCGTGCCCTTGAGCAGCTTGGCGCCGTTCTCCCCCGACATATCGTGGTCCTTCAGTTGATCCGTGAAGTACTGGTCCCCGTTCGTGTCGGCGAGCTGACCCTTGATGTTCAGCCACATCGCCAACTGCGGGTGCGACTGCTGGAATTGCTGCTGCTGCTCGGCCGCCATTTCGCTGGCCGTCTTGATCTTGAAATCGGCCGGCGGGTTCGGCGACTTCGCGGCGAGGGCCTTCAGATCGTCCAAACCCTGATCGCTGCCGTGAATCGTCGTGTAGACCCGCTTCAGGTAATCGTTAATCGTCTTTTGGCTGGCGGCATCCAGCTGGCCGATGCCTCCGGTCGGATCCGCCGCCGCGCGCGCCCAATAATACAGCGCCTGCTGCACCTTCGTCGGGTCCTTGGTTTGCTGGCAGCGGTCCACCGAGGCCAACTGGTTGGCAATGATTCCGGAATCCGGATACTTGTCCAAAGCCGCCTTCAGTTGGGGCTCCGCCGCGGCGCAAGCCGTCGCGTCGTTGGGGTTCGTCTTCACCACGCTGCCCGCCATGTCGGCGATCGCGAACTCCGTGCCCTTGGCCTGGTCTTCCACCTGCTTCAAGCCCTGCGCCCATTGGTCGGCCGTCAGCTTCGCCGGTTTCTTGTCGGGTGCGAAGAATGTCTTGCCGAACTCGCTCAGCATCTCGGAGGCTTTCTCGCCGGTCGCCAGTTGATCCGGCGTGCCGGTGCCCGAAGCCGCCATGGCGGCAGCCACGCGCGAAATCTGAAACAGCGCTTGCAGAACGGTGTTGTCGTCGTCCAGGCCTTCCTTCATCCCGGCGAGTCCTTCCTCGACGATTGGCTTGGCCACATCCATGGATTTGCCCAACTGGTTGTCCGCGGCATATGCCTGGACGTAAAACACCGTTCGCCGGTCCTTGAAATCCGTGTTGGGATATTTCTGCGTCCAGGTATCCAGGTCAGCCAGGAATTTCTTGGCATTCGGCGGATTCGCCTGGCTATCCTTCACTACTTCGTTGAAAATGTCGTATTCGCCGGTATCTTTTACCTGCTTGGCCTTCTTCCCGGCGGCCTGGGCCGCCGGAGCCGCCGCTGCCTGCGCGCGGGCGTCTTGCGCCGTGGTCGTCAGCACGACCAAACCAAGAGCTGCGACTGCCCCCGTTCCGATAATAGTTCTCATGTATTTGTGCACCTTCAAGCCTCCTGCCAATCCGCGTTCCAGTTTGTCGCTTGTTTCACGTTCGCAACCCCGGCCGATCTCCCAAAACGAGCGTCCGTGGATAATTGCGGAGTATAGCCGAACCACCAAAGTGGCGCAACTTCAATTGACTCCGTTACCGGCAAGGAAGTTCCGAATCCCAAATCATACCAGATCAACGCTATCCTGGAAGACGCTTCCGCCCAAAAATGCGCTACTTCGACCTCGCTATCATCCTGGCGTATCTGGCAGGCATCACCTGGTTCGGCGCCCGCTTCCGTACCAGCCAAAAAAGTCTCCGCGATTATTTTCTCGGTGGCCGTACCGCCCCCTGGTGGGCCATCAGTCTCTCGATCGTTTCCGCCGAAACCAGCACCCTGACCATTGTCGGTACTCCAGCCCTGGCTTTTGGCGGCAATCTCGGATTCCTGCAAATCGTCCTCGGCTACCTGCTGGCGCGGATCGTGATCGCCATCGTGCTGCTGCCGCAATATTTTCGCGGCGAAATGTTCACCGCTTATGAGCTCATGCGGCGCCGCTTCGGAGAGCGAATTCGTAAACTCACCGCTTCTATATTTCTTTTGACGCGGGTCCTGGCCGAAGGTGTACGGGTGGCGGGGGTCGCCCTCGTCATCGCAGTCGTTCTCCATACCGGGGAACTTGCCTCCATCGTGCTGATCGTGCTCCTTACCCTGTTTTACACCTTCGAAGGCGGCATGACGGCCGTCATCTGGACCGACGTGGTACAAATGAGCCTGTACGTCGCCGGAGCCGCCATCAGTTTCTTCGTCATCCTCGGCCGCATTCCCGGCGGTTGGAGCCACGTGGTGCATGTCGCTGCCGCGGCCCACAAGCTGACCATCTTCGACTTCCGCTTCGCCCCCACTATGGAATTCTTCGCCCGCAAGTACAGCTTTTGGGCCGGGCTCGCCGGCGGCTGTTTCCTGACCACCGCCAGCCACGGCACCGACCAGCTCATGGTGCAGCGTCTGCTGAGCGCCCGCGACGAACGCCAGAGCCGCGCCGCCCTGCTGTCGAGCTGGGTCGTCATCGCCGTCCAGTTCACGCTGTTCCTCCTGATTGGCCTGCTGCTTTACGTTTATTACGGCGACCACCACCTCGCGCCGCCCCAGCAGCTCGATCGTATTTATCCTCTGTTCATCTGGAATAGCCTCCCGGTAGGCGTGGCCGGTCTGGCCATCGCCGCCATCCTCGCCGCCGCCATGGCCAATCTCAGCGCCGCCCTGAATTCCCTGGCATCGACTACAGTGGTCGATTTCATCCGCGCGCGCGCCCACCATCTGAGCGAAGCACGATCGCTGCAACTGGCGCGTCTGGCTACCGTCTGCTGGGGCGCCGCCATGCTCCCCATCGCCCTCCGCGCCAGCCAATCGCGGTCCGTGCTGGAAGCCGGACTATCCATTGCCTCCATCCCTTCCGGCGTCCTGCTGGGCGTCTTCCTGCTCGGAGTGCTCACCCGAAAACCGGGCGAGGGCTCGGCCATCGCCGGCGCCGCGGCCGGCCTCGCCGCCATACTGTACGTGTGGCTGGCCACCCCCATCGCGTTCACCTGGTACGTGCTCATCGGAACCGCCGTAACGTTCGCCGTGGGATTGGGGACGTCATTGGTGAGGGTGCGGCGATGATCGGCTCTTCCAGGTCGAGCCGGCCGCCGGCGGGCCGCGGCCGGGATTGGCCGCCCCACGGAAAACCATGAAACCCTCCCCCGAACTGAAGCGCGAACTCGGCACCTGGCCGGCCATGTCGATCGTGGTCGGCACCGTGATCGGCAGTGGCATTTTCCTGGTGCCCAAGACCATGATCCAGCGCGTCGGATCGGTGGAATGGGTCTTCATCATCTGGATCGTGGGCGGATTGCTCTCGCTCGCCGGCGCGCTCAGCTATGCGGAGCTGGCGGCCGCCATGCCCGAGGCTGGCGGCGAATATGTTTTCCTGCGCGAGGCCTACGGGCCGCTCTGGGGATTTATCTATAGCTGGACGCAGATGTGGGTCGCGAAATCCGGCTCCATCGCCACCCTGGCCACCGGATTCTTCGTCTATTTAGCCAACTTTTTTGCGCCCCTCGACACCGTCTTTTACACCATTCCACTGCCGCTCGGCCCGCACGGCGGTCCGCTCGAGCTGCGCTGGGGCCAATTGTTCGCCATCGCCCTGATCGCGTTCCTCGGCTGGCTGAATTATTTCGGCGTAAAACTCGGCGGCGACGTCCAGGTTGGAGTAACGGTGGTGAAAGTGGTGCTCATCGCCGTGGTGATTTTTGCCGGTCTCCTGCTCGGCCATCCCCACGCCGCACCGGCAACGCCCATCGCCCGGCTCACCTTCAGCGGCTTTATTGCCGCCCTGGTGGCCGCCCTCTGGGGGTACGACGGCTGGAACAATGTCAGCATGGTATCGTCCGAAATCCGCCGGCCGCAGCGTAACCTGCCGCTCGCGCTGATCGGCGGCACCGCCGCCGTGATCGTCATCTACCTTTTGGCCAACGCCGCCTATTTCCGCGTCTTGAGCCCTCCCGAAGTGGCCGGGGCCGACCGCGTCGCGGCCGATATGATGCGCAAAATCTGGCACGCCGCCGGGGCCAACGGCGTGTCGATTGCCGCTACTATCAGCATTTTCGCCGCCCTGAACGGCTCCATTCTCACCGGTTCGCGCGTTCCCTATGCCGCCGCCCGCGAAGGCTATTTCTTCTCCGCCGTCGGCCGCGTCCATCCCCTGCACCGCACCCCCGGCGTTTCCATCGCGGCGCTCAGCGCCTGGGCATCCGTGCTGGTGCTTACCGGAAAATACGATGATTTGTTTAACCTGGTGATTTTTGCCAGTTGGATTCTTTACGGCATGACCGCCGCCGCGGTAATTGTGCTGCGAATCCGCCGCCCGGATCTGCCTCGTCCTTACCGCACCGTGGGATATCCGGTCGTGCCGGCGGTATTTGTCGCCGGAGCGTGCGTTTTATTACTTTCCACCGCCATCGATCGCCCCCGGGAATCGCTAATGGGCATAGGCCTCATTCTCCTCGGCCTCCCCTTTTACATTTATTGGCGAAAAGCCCGCAAAAGATAACCTTTCGATCGGTACGTACTAGCTGATACTTCCGGTACATTTTTGTTTTGAATATGGGTCGAATTTCACGTCTTCGATATTGATAATTCCAGGCGATTAGGAGGAAAATCAAAGTGGGGCCGATGATTATTTCGTATTTCGGCCGCTGGGGAGCGTTTCCATGCTTGATGTAGCCAAAATTCTCGAAGAATTGAAACAGGAAAAAGAACAGCTCGAGCAGGCGATAAGCACCTTGGAGCGCTTGGTCCAGGGGCGCGCTCCCCGGCGCGGCAGACCGCCTGCCTGGATGGCGGCCGAAGGAACCGCGCCCAAACGCCGCGGACGTCCGCCCGGCAGCAAGAACAAAACCTCGGCCGCCACCAACACCGCCGTCACCGCGCCCAAAGACAGCGCCGTAGCCTGAGCCTGAGGGACGCCCGGGCAGCATTTGCCCCACCCTGCCAAGCAAATCACTTGCGGCGCTTCCACTTCCCGCGGCAGTAGACCGTCAATTCCAAAATAGCTCGCGTGGAGCGTCTGCTTTCCCGCCGCGGATGTCCGCCCGGCAGCAGGAACCAGACTCCGGCCGTCACGGCGCCCAAAAACAGCGCGGTAGCCTGAGCCGTCAGCCCAATCAAATTACCTGCGGCGCTTCCGCCAGCTTCACCTTCACCGAAATGGATTTCCCGCGGCGGTAGACCGTCAACTCCAGAATATCCCCACCCCGCTTTTTTGCGATCGCCCGCTGGAGCGTTTCATTTCCCGTGATGGGTTGGCCCTCGACCTCGGTAATGTAGTCGCCCCCGATTCCCAGTTGGTAGCGCCCCAACACAATGGCCTCGTCCGTCGGTCCGCGCAAACCCGCTTCGTCGGCCGCCGAACCTTCCTTCACCCGCTCGATCAGCAACCCGTTGCTCGGCAGCCGCAGCGCATCGGCCAGATCCCCCGTCACGAAAATCGTGCTGATTCCCAGCGGGGCCGGCATCGAAATCTTTCCATTCTTCTGGATTTCCGCCAGCATGGTTTTCGCGCGGTCGATGGGCATGGCGAAACCGATGCCGCTATAGCTCTGCCCGTAAATCGCGGTGTTGATCCCGATCACGTCGCCGTGCGAATCGAGCAGCGGCCCGCCGCTGTTTCCCGGATTGATCGCGGCATCCGTCTGGATCATCCCCTCCAGCGGGATTTGGCTGTCTTCCGTCTGAATGCTGCGATCGAGCGAGCTGACGATTCCCGTGGTGAGCGTGCCGCTGAATCCGAACGGGTTCCCGATTGCCAGCACCTTTTGCCCCACCACCAGATTGTCGGATTCCCCCAATTTGAGGCACGGCAGCTTGCGCGAGGCATCGATGCGGATCAATGCCAGATCGCTGCGCGGATCGCGCGCCAGCACCTTGGCCTTGTATTCTTTCTGGTCGGAAAGCTTCACCGTCAGGGTCTGCGCGCCCTGTACCACGTGATTGTTGGTCAGAATCTGGCCGTCCGGGTTGATGATGAAACCCGACCCCGTCCCCTGCTGCGGAAAAACCTGCATGAACCAATTCTGGACCATGGTAACGGACGTGATATTTACCGTGGCATCCCGGGCGGACTTGTAGATATCGATATTATTTTGCTCATCGGGCGAATACGCCGGGGCTGCCGCCGCCGGTTCGCTCCAGGCTCCCGCGATGGAGCGGACCCGGGAGAAATTCCAATGGGTAACCGACGTGATATACACAAATCCGGCCACCAGTATCATGGCCCAAGCTAAAGGTCGCAGAATTCTCATGGTTCCATTCTCCGTAATTCCTGGAAAACGGCGCGCGTCTGCCGCACCGTGTCTTCTTTCGCGCCCGACGTGTCTATGACGAAATCGGCGTACTTCCGTTTCTCTTCGAGCGGCATCTGCCGCTCCAGCCGCGCATAAACATCGGCCTCCGATGCGCCCTCCCGCCGCAGCGCCCGCTCCACTTGCTGATCCTCCCGGCAGGTCACCAGCACGATCCGGTCGTACCGCCGGTAGCTGCCCGTCTCGATCAGAATGGCTGCCTCCACCACGGCAATTCCATCGGGTTCCCGCGCCGCGAATTCGGCCATCAACGCGTCCTCCTTGCGGAACACCGCCGGGTGAACCAGCCCGTTGAGAACCGACAGCCGTTCCGGGGCGCCGAATACCCTCGCCGCCAGCGCCTTGCGATTGATTCTGCCCCCGGCATCCAGCACCTCGCGCCCGAACTCCCGTACGACTTCGTCAAATGCCTCCCCGCCCGGCGCCAGCGCCGCATGGCCCAGTTCGTCGGCCGAAATCAGCAGGCACCCGCAGTCGCGGAAAACCTCGCCGACAAAAGACTTTCCACAAGCCAGACCGCCGGTAAGCCCAACTTTCAACATATACCAGCGCGGCGCTCGGCGGACGCCACCGTATTCACCATCAGCATGGCGATCGTCAGCGGACCCACGCCTCCCGGTACCGGAGTGTATGCCGATGCCTTTTCCACCACGTCCAGCGGATGAACGTCGCCAACCAGCACACTGCCTTTCTTATCGAACGAGGCCAGCTTTTCAGCCGAATCTCGGAAGATGCGCACCACGTCTTCGCGTTTATCGAGGCGATTGGTCCCAACGTCGATCACGGTCGCGCCGTCCTTCATATAGTCGCCGGTGATCGCCGCCGGCCGGCCCATGGCCGCCACCAGGATATCGGCTTCCCGGCAGATCGCCGGCAGGTCGGCCGTCTTGGAATGGCAGATCGTGACCGTCGCATGCTCGTGCAGCAGCAGCATCGATACCGGCTTGCCCACGATATCGCTCCGGCCCACCACCACCGCCCGTTTTCCCGCGATGGGGATGCCATACCGCTTCAGCAACTCCAGAATGCCCGCGGGCGTGCAGGCGCGCGGTCCGGGCAGCGCGGCCACCAGATTGCCGACGTTGCAGGGATGGAAACCATCCACATCCTTGGCCGGTGAGACGGCCAATAGAATGCGTTTGGTGTCCACCTGCGAGGGCAGCGGAAGCTGTACCAGGATTCCATCGATTTCCGGCCGCGAGTTCAATCCGTGGACAATAGCCAATAATTCATCGGTAGAAATTGACGCCGCCGGCGTACTACTTTCGGAATAAATTCCCAGATCGTGGCAGGCTTTTATCTTATTTCGGACATAGATTTCCGAGGCGGGATTATTTCCCACCAGCACCACCGCCAGGCCAGGCGGCGCCCCGTGCGCAGCCACCCGCTCGACGCGCGGCTTCAGCTCGCTCTTGATCTCGTCGCGAACCCGGTTTCCATCCAGAATCTGGGGCATCTCTGTCGAAATATAGCAGGAGTCGCGGGGACGGCGCTTGCCAACGGCCGGCGCGAGGGTCTATATAGAAGTTGTGCTTGGCCTCTCGGAATTTTTGTTCATCATCGTGTTCGGTGTGATCGTCCTCGCCGGAACCGGCTTCTGGATTTGGACGCTGATCGACTGCGTCACCAAGGAACCCGATGGGGGCAATACCAAAGTGGCGTGGACCCTGATTATCGTGCTCACCCACTTTATCGGCGCCCTGCTTTACTTTTTCGTGCGCCGCGATCGGCGGCTGGCGGAAGTCGGGCACTGAGAAAGCTGCTAATAATCCGTCGCCGGATTGAAATACATCGTCGGAAACGTCGGCGCGATCGCCGGCGGCTTGAGCACCGGGTTCGATCGTCCCGCCTGCGTGTAATCGAAAACCACGAATCCCACCCCCGGCGACCCCTTCGGCAGCGTGTAATCGTCCGTGGGATAGGCCGGATTGTTGAACCCGGGGTTGCCAATCACGCTGCCGGCATCCTCCGAAAACGTCGTCTGCCAGGAGGCGAACGTATAGAAGGTCCACTGCGCCGCGGAGTTGGAGCAAGGCGGGATGCCTCCGGTCGTCACCGGGTTCGGTTGGACATAAAACGTTTTGGGGTCGGTTGCGAACCCTCCGTCCGTCCGCCAGTAAAGATTGCTGTTCCATTCCCAGAATTGGGCGTAAGGAAATCCTGCGCTGTATGTGCATCCATCCTGCGCATAAAACTTGGGTGAGGATGCCGTCGACCGGTCGAAATACAGAAGGTTGTTGGAAACCTGAAATACCTGGTTTACCGCCGGCGGCACGCCATACGGATAAGGAAAGTTCACCGCCACCAATCCCTTCTGGGCGTACGCCAGGATATTGTTTTTGACGATATTGGCTTCGTTCGGCGATGCCGGCCCCTGAGGTGTGAAAACTGCGTTGCTCGAGACGCGATAAACCAGGTTGTTCTCCACGTCCACCAGCCCGGTCTGATTATCCAGGTAAATGCCGTCGCCGCCGTAGCCGTTCGAATCCTGAATCGACGCGTCCGTCACGTCGTGAATGCGGTTGTTTAGAATCTTGTTGCCCGGCGCGGTGTAAGCGTTATTCCCGGCTTCGATCCGGATCGATCCGCCATCGTTCATGATGCCCTGCAAAAGATTCCAGACGTGATTGAACGAGATGGTATTGTTGGCGTTGCCCTCGCCCGCCGGCTTGGTGGTGTCGGGCGCCTGTTCGGAAATCGAAATCGCGCAATGATAGCCGTCGTAGACATCGTTATGCGTGTATAAATTGTCGTGGCCTTCACCCTGGCCGATCCCGAACGATGCCGGAATGGTGCGGCCATAACCTTCCGCCACGTTATTCTCGACGGTCATGAACTGCGGCTCGTTGGCATCGGTAAAAGCCGGAACATAAGGATCGCCGATGCGCACCGGCAGCACGCCGATATCGTAAAAAGCGCTGTTTTCCACCGTGTCATTTGCCGTAATGGCGTTTCCATTGGTCGCCACGCAATAATTCGGCGAGCCGGCGCTCACACACGAAATGAACTCCAGCCCCGTACCGGCGATCTGCGTGACCACGCCCGAATCGAACGTAATGTGCTGCGAATTCTGGAAGGAGACCGCGCCGGGAATATCCGCCTCCAGTTCCGACGATTTGTGTCCCGCCGCCGGCACCACGTAATTATCGTGCTCGAACGTCAGCCCGTGGAACGTCACATATTGCAGCCCGTAAGCCATCACCAACTGCGCCAGTTGCGGCGCGATCACGGTATCGTTATTCGGATTCTCGCCCGGGTTAGCCAGGTAAGTGAGTGTCATCGGAGTGGCGGAACGGTCCAGGAACCATTGGCCAGGCAAGGTGAGCTGATCCTCGACGTTGTCCACCATGTAGCGGTTGCCGGCAATGAATCCCACCTGGCTTGGGTTGCTCTGCGAAATCGGCGTCGGGCCCGTCAGGTACACAACGTGGTTCGCGCTATCGATGCAACTGATGCGCAGCTTCGAAGTGCTGAACTGCTCGAAATCCAGCACCTCGATGTCCCCCGCCAGCGCGGGATTCCCGGCCGGCTGATTGCACGGATTGTTGGGCGCGGGAGCGTAATTCTTCCAGGCCGTCGAGATGGGGTCGCTAGGGTCGTATTGGAAACGGTCGAAGCATTCCCATCCCGAGCCGGTGATATTGACTGTGCAATTCGGAGCCGAGGCCGCCAGATAAACCGTCGCCGCGCTGCGCAGGAAGGAACCCAGGTTCCCGCTGCCCAGCCGCGGACGAAGCCGGCGGCTGCCGTTGTACCAGAGATTTTCGAAATATTGTGGCGAACCCGCGAGCGAAAGCTTCCATGTGTTGCCGCTGGTGTTGGTCCATCCGCTGAGCCGCATGCCTCCGCTGAAGACCGGCGTTTCGTTGGTGTAGTTGGTATACACGATCGGCGCGGCAGCCGTTCCCGAATCCGCCGCGGTGAATTGCACCGTGGCCGGCAGATAGTACACTCCGCCGCGAAATTGCACCGTGACCTGCGTCAGTCCGCTCTTATTCAGCGCCGCCACCGCCGCCCGAGCCCGGTCGAAAGTCCCGAACGGACCATCCGTCCCCGCCGCATTGGGCGCCGCCAGCAAACCGCTCCACGAATCGCTGCCCTTCGTCGAGACGTAGAAATTCGCCGTCGTGGCCGGCGCCGCGCTCTCAACCGTGATCAGAGTGGTGGGGGACGTCGCCACGCCGTTGATGCTGGCCGCAAGCTGGTTGTCGCCCGAAGCGGCGCTCTGCGGCACCACCACGTTGAACTGATACAGCCCGGGCGAAATCAGCGCGGCATACGTCACATTCGCCGCCATTCCGCCGATCGTCACCGCGGGCATCGGCGACAGGTTCCCCGATTGCGTTTCCGACCCGCTCACCACGGCAGTTGTAGTGGGCCCGAACCCGTTCGCGTACAGCACCACCGTCTCGCCCGGCTTGGCCGGCGTGGTGGTTCCCACATACAGGCTCGCCGGACCGATGAGACTGTAATCGGCCGAATGTTGCGCCACCACGTACGGCCCGCCATTGATCACGAAGAACGAGGGCGACGCCGCTTGCGCCTGCGCGCTGTAGGGGGCGCTCTGAGCATTGCCCACCGTCACCACCACCTGCACCGCTCCCGTCATCGCGTCCGGCGGCGTCAGGATGTTCACCTGCGTGGGGCTGATGTAATAGAGGTACGCCGCCTTGCCATTGACCGTGACGCTTACGCCATCGAGCGCGGCGGGCAGTTTCCCGCCCGCGAAATCCGCGGTCTGCCAGATGCGGATATCGCCCGCCGGAGCAAGACCCGAGCCTTTGATTTCCACCCACGTGTTGGGTGCGATCACCGGCGATTCGCCCTCGGCATTGGCCACCAGCGAAATCACCGGCGGGGCCGTGACGGCGCGGTCGCCCACGAAATACGCCGTCACGTACAAATTATTCGCCAAAAGATCGGTGCCCTGAAAACCGCTGCCGAACGAGTAGCTCCACTCCTGGTTGGCAGCCGCGCCGGCGGCGTCGCAAGCGCTCTGGATGGTCGCGCCGCCGCAGGTCCAATAAAGATAGGGCTGGAGACTCGCGAATGGTCCGGCGGCTGTATTCGGCATGCTGACGGCGGACGTTCCGGCGATCGCGCCCAACTGGTCGTAGAACAGATTGCCCATCGGGTTGTCGCTGCCGTCGCACTTATAGCCCGGGCAGGTCGCCGCAATCGCCGGCGCCTGCCAGTTAGTCTGACCCAGATACGCCGCGCTGTTCATGTTGGCGATGAATTGCTGGGCCGAAGCCCACGTCATCGCTCCATCTTCCGCCACGCACACCGCCGGATTGGTGGGGCCGGTGCAGGCAGGCAGTCCGAAACTGTTCGACGCCGCCAGATTGGCGTTGGCCAGCCAGGTGACGTTGGTCATGGGATCGTACACCGTCTGTCCGTCGGCGCTTACCTGCAGGCCGCTGCCGCTGCTCGCCCCGGCGCCGGGCAGTTTCCCGGGAATCATTGGCCACAGGTAGAGGAAGTTGGGCAGCGTATTCGCGCCCGTCCACCCGGTGGCGAATGAGAAGGTGGAGTTCCCATTCTGCGAACCCGCGCTCGATTGCGACCAGTAGAGATACGGCTGAAGATTGCGGAATGGCCCGGTGGAACCTGGCGCGATAGGGACCGCGGAAGCCGGCGATTTCAGCCCCAGAGAGTTATAAATCGTATCGAGCGCGCCGGCCGTGCATCCGAAGCCGAATGAGTTGCCCGCCGGTCCGGTCTTGCCGCAATTCTTGTCGGCGGCTGGAGTGGTGGGAAGCTGCCAGTTGCTGTGGCCCAGGTAATTGGCGGCATTCATCGCCGCCACCCAGGCGGCAGCCGCGCCGTAGTTCATCGCGCCACCGGCATCGATGCAGGTTTGCTGGCCGTTGCCGGTACCGTTGCATAGCGGCAGCCCAAAGCGATTGCTGGCGGCAAGATTGCCATTGGCCAGCCACGTGATGCCATTGCCCGCGTCGTAGACCGTCAGCCCGTCGACGCTGAGGGTGTAGTTACTGCTGCCGGCAATGAGCCCCGCCGGGATCAGGAATAAGATTGCGGAAATCCCCCTTACGAACATGCAAGGGATTGTACAGGGACCGCGCCAGCCGCGAGACTATCAACATTGCCAGCGACGGGTGTTGGGAGCCCAATCCTGGCAAGCACCGGCCTATCCCGCGGCCGCGGCCAAAATTGTCTATGCCAGTAGTTTCCCCGATTGGGAATTCGCGAATTCGGTAGTCCGCACGGAGATTGCGGTCCGCCCTCCAACTTATGCAGTTGATCCAAAGCGGGAATACCATGCGGCATCGGGCAAAATTGCGCCCTGCCGCACAGTTCCGGACGGCGAGAATTTCCGGGCAAATCGCAGGGCGGACAATCCGCCCCAACGCCGCGGGCAGAATTGCCAGGCAATCCAAGCTGGCCAATTCTGCTCGGCAAATTGCCCGCCCCACTGTTTATTTCGCGTTCTTATTGGCCGCCTGAGCCGCCTGCTTCAGCGCGGTGTTCGCCTGGTCGAGCAATTCTTTGGCGTGCGCCGCATGGCCTTGCATGTCCCACTCGTTGGCCTGTTGCGCCGCCGTGATCTTCTGGTAGGCCTGCTCGCAGAATCTCTGCGCCGCCGCCAGGTTGGGATGCCTCGCGCCCGATACCGTCTGCTTCGGCTGGCCATTCGCCAATACCGCCGTCACACCCGCTAATCCCAGCACTTCGAGGGGAAAGGATCGTCGCGTTCTCAGTGTCTTCATCGACTTTCTCCGTTACCAAAATTTGGAATCGAACCAGCAAATTCTACAGAGTTCCCTCCCACAAGGAACCCTCAACATTGCCAGTAGTTGCTTCAGCGATTGTAAACCGGTGCCCCCGAATCGCGGCATAATTATTTCACCAGCCGCTGCCGCAGCGCTTTCGCCACCGCTTCCGACTTGGAGTGTACCTGCAATTTCCCATAAATATTCTGCATATGAAAATTGATGGTGCTGAAGCTGACGCCGAGCTCCGCCGCGGCGCTCTGATAGTTGTGGCCCTCCACCAACAGCTTCAGCAGGCGCAGTTCGTGCGGCGTCAGATCGTAATCCACCTTCTCCGGCGGGCGGATTTCGCGAAACAGGCCCACCACGCGGCGCGCCACCTCCGGCGACATGGGAGCGCCGCCGTTCAGCACTTCCCCAAGGCACTCCACGATTTTGGCCGGCGCAGTCTTCTTGAGCAGGTATCCGCCGGCGCCCGCGCACAGCGCCTGAAAGATCCTTTCGTCGTCTTCGTAAACCGTGAGCATCAGCAGCGCGATTTTCGGATAGCGTTCCCGCAGGCGCGCCAGCCCGTCGATGCCCGACATTCCCGGCAGTCCGATATCCACCAGGGCAACGTCCGGCGGCCCGCTCCATCTGCGCGCCAGGGCGTCTTCCATCGACCGGAAAGCGAGTTCGCAGCGATATCCGGCGGTGGCGTTGATCAACGTGGCGAGCCCGTCGCGGATGCGGCGGTCGTCCTCGATGATCGCCACGCGGATGACTTCGGTTTTGGTTTCGCCCGGCGCCAAAGGGCAATGATAAACCCCGGCCGCACGTTTCGAAAGTTTTTTTGTCCCCGTGGATGGTGCGGATTAGCGCGGCGGCAGCCGAGACGCGGTGGGTTAAATCCTTTGGATTCAAAAGCCAAAAACCGGCGCCGGCACAACTTGTCCCGCTCGCCCTGCAAGGACCCATCCATGGACGATCGGAAGACGGCCAATTCCGCCTCCCCGGCAGACGAATTTGAACTCGGGGAAATGCTCGCCAGCCGGTAGGCGTTCGCCTCCGTCGCCGGCCGCTGTTCCGCCGCCGAGGCGCAATGCCTGCGCCGCGTGCGCGACAAAAACTCTATTTGAACCGCGCGGCAACTGGGGGCGAGTTCCGTCCGCAATGTCTCGGCGAAAGCCAGGGCGATGCCCATCGCATCATCCGCTACCTGGAGGAGTTCGGACCCCGATTATTTCGTGCTGGCGCAGCTTACCCGCCGTGACGCCGGAACAGTTTCGCGCCATCGCAGCCGCGGTGACCGAATTGCGACCATCCGCCACCGGGACGCCCGGCCTGTCCGCCGCCGAGCGCTTAACGGAATACAGCCGCCGCTTCGCTCGCTTTGATCGCCCGGTTCGCGGAATTCTCGCGTTCTCCGATGTCGATCGCAAAAAAAAATCAGCTCAACCGCGTGCTGCGCAGCGCCGTACGCCATCTCCGGCGCCTGGAATTGGAGCGCGGGATCGTGGAGTGAATGCGCCGAAGCAAGCCAGGTTGGTGAGATTAACGTCGTCTATGCGGCAGATCTGGTCATTTGAAAGTGTCGGCAACATAGATACCGCCGGGAATCGTCTGGCTTGCGCCAAAGGCATCTTGCTGAGCCTCAACCGCACCCGCAATTTCCCCGCTGCTGTAGTGAAAATGGCCCCCCGCGGGTCTTTGTAACAGGCGGCCCGAGCCCAAACTGCCCGCCGATTCCCGCGCGTCGCGTCGCTGCAGGATCCTTCCGGAGATCCATGTTCTTTAAGGTTCTCAATTGCACGAAGACGCTGTTAGCTGTATGCATCCTTACAAACACTGCCCATGCTGCCGCCCTCACGCGCCGCGTGATGTTTGAAGAGAACCGAGGCCAGGCGCCGCGCGAGGCGGCATTCTTCGTTCGAGACAACGGCTCCCGAATCTGGCTGACCCGCGATGGTTCGGTGATCGCCGGTTCGAGTGGCAAGAGCGCATCGGTCCACCTGCTGGGCGCTAAGCCTGCCGAACCGGGCGGGCAGGGGGCTCTCGCCGCGAAATCTAACTACCTGATCGGCGCCGACCCCAGCAAGTGGCGCCGCAGCGTTCCCAATTACGCGGAGGTGCGCTATGCGCATGCATATCCCGGAATCGACGTGGTCTGGCATGCGCGCGGCGGCGAGATCGAGCAGGATTTCGTCGTGGCGCCCGGCGCCGACCCGCGACGCATCCGGTTCGGCGTCCGGGGCGCCATGTTAGAGGGTCAGGACCTGGTCGCCGGACCGCTGCGCTTTCGCGCGCCGCATGCGTACCAGGATGGGCGTGAAATCGCATGCCGGTTTCGGATGCGCGGGCAGGCGGTCAGCTTCGCTCTCGGGAAGTACGATCGCGCGCGCCCGCTGACTATCGATCCAGTCCTCATTTTTTCCACGCTGCTCGGCGGCAGCGGGGTGGATGCGGCGCAGTCTGTCGCTGTAGATAAGGCGGGCAACATCTATGTGGCCGGCACAACGTCGTCGGCCGATTTTCCAATTAGCGCCGCAGCATTTCAGAGCACATATACGGGCGGACAGTGCGGTGAGTTTGGTGACACCTATCCATGCCCCGATCTCTTCGTCAGCAAGTTCTCGAGCGACGGCAGCACGCTTCTGTTTTCCACGTTTCTGGGCGGCACATTCGGGAACACGCTGGCCGGCATGGCCATCGATCCATCCGGGAACGTCTACCTCACCGGCATCCCTGCCACCAACTTTCCCAAGCTGACCCCGTTGTCCGGTTTCGCTTCCTTTCTCAACGGGTATTTTGTGGCGAAGCTCAGTTCCGATGGTTCCAGCCTCTTATACTCCACCATGGTTCCGGTTTTGGAATCGAATGCCCTAACCGGGATCGCGGTGGATTCGGCGGGCGCCGTCTACGTTACCGGCGCCGACGTGGGTGACCTCCCTGCCACGAATGCTTTTCAGAGCACCGTCAGCCAGCCGCCCCTTTTCAAGACGACCGATTCCGCCGCCCACTGGCAAGGGCTGGCGTCCGGCTTGCCGTTCGGCAGCTCGGATTCCATCGCCGTGGACCCCAGCAATCCGCAAACGATTTACTTCGCCACCGATGAAGGACTCTACAAAAGCATCGATGGCGGCGCTCACTGGACTACTCTTTTGCAGGCCGGGTCCGCGCCTCCGCCGAATCCGGATCCGGGACTGCGGACCGAATGGATCGCCATCGATCCCTCGCATTCCCAGACGGTCTACCTGGGGACATTCGGCGGAATCTACAAGAGCACCGATGGCGGAACGACCTGGTCGGCCGCGGGCAGAGGCGCGAACCCGAGTACCCGGATGATCGCCATCGATCCCACCAACACCAGCACGCTTTACGACGCCACGGACGCCGGACTATATAAGAGCACGGATGGCGCCGCGACCTGGAACGCCACGAGCTTGATGGCCGGATCCGGCGTCATGTTCTTCATGCGCAGCATCGTGATCGACCCATCGACGCCCACGACCCTCTATGCGGGAACCGCCAACGGCGTGATGAAAAGCCTGGACGCCGGCGTTACCTGGACCGCCATGAACAACGGATTTTCCGCCACCCCCAACATTCAGTCTCTGGTCATCGATCCGGTCAATCCGCAAGCATTGTACGCCGTAACGCTCGGCTACAATGAGGCGCCTTACTGGACAGCCGATGGCGGCGCACACTGGACGCAGGGTCAATGGTCGCCCGCCGGAGATTTGATTCCGTATGCGAATACCTTGCTCTTGGATGCATCCAGTCACACCACGGTCTGGGCGGTAACCGACGAAGGATTATTGGTAAGCCACGACTCCGGGGCAACGTGGGCCGAGCCGCCCATCAACTTGCCCTATTACAACGTGCAGCAGTTGGCGTCCGGTTCCGACGGCGCAATCTACGCCATCGCCAACAACGTCAGCACCGATGCCTTTGTATTAAAGCTGGACCCAACCGGATCGAAGTTGGTCTATTGCACCTATCTCGGCGGGTCAGGCCCCGACTGGGGGCAGAGCATCGCGGTGGACGGCAGCGGCCGGGCATACATCACCGGGTGGACAAGCTCTTTCGATTTCCCGACGGCGAACGCTCTCCAGTCGCACCCGGGCGGGATGTTTGACGCGTTCGTCTCGGTGCTCGACCCCACCGGATCGCAGCTTCTCTGGTCCACTTATCTCGGCGGCGCCGCCGATGACCGCGGTGTCGGCATTGCCGTGGATCCGGCGGGCAGTGTGCACCTGGCTGGCTGGACATCCTCGCCGAATTTCCCGCTCCAGCAGGCTTCGCAGACGCGCCCCGCCGGCAGCTTCGCCGCGAAACTGAAGGGAGACGGATCTTCGCTCATCTTCTCCACCTATTTCGGCGGAAGCCAATACGACGCGGCATGGTCGGTGGCTGCCGATGCCGCCGGCAATACTTACGCCGGTGGCAACACTGAGTCCAAGGACATGCCCACGCTCAATGCCATTCAATCGTCGCTGGCGGGAGCCCAAAACGGATTTGTGGCTTCCTGGAATGGCCAGACCGGCGCCCTGCAATATGCCACCTATCTCGGCGGCGGCGCCGATGTGGTGAACTCGATCGCGGCCGATGCCGCCGGTAACGCGTACGTGACCGGCTATACAGGGTCGCCCGATTTTCCACGCAAGTACGCCTACCAGTACACCTTCGCGAGGCAGGACGCTTTCCTGGCCAAGATCGCGCCTGGCGCCGTTGGCCCCGCGATTTCCCTTGCCGGCGCGACCAACGCCGCCAGCTACACGTCCACCGTCTCGCCGGGCGAGATCGTCAGCATCTTCGGAAAGGACATGGCGGTGACGCCGGCCGCATCGGGTGCGCCGCCCCTGCCGCTACAGCTTTCCGACCTGAAAGTCACCGTCAACGGAGTCGCAGCGCCTCTGTACTATGTATCGCCGCTTCAGATCAATGCCCAGATTCCCTTCGAAACCGCTTTGGGCACCGCCGATGTTCAAGTCAACTCCAGCGCCGGGAGCGCTCATTTGAACGTGCCGGTGGCGGCCGCCGCGCCCGCCATCTTCACGGTGAACTCGCTTGGCACGGGAGCCGGCGCCATCGAACACGGCGTCTCACTCCAGTTGGTGACCGATTCCAATCCCGCCACCGCCGGCGAGATCGTCGCCGTCTATTGCACTGGGCTCGGCGCGGTAAGTCCGCCCGCGGCGACTGGCAACGCGCCTTCGCTTCCGCCGCCGCAAACTGTGCTGCCGGTCACTGCCTCCGTCGGCGGCGCTCCAGCGACGGTCACCTACGCAGGCCTGGCGCCGGGATTCGCCGGCCTCTATCAGGTCAACCTGCAAATTCCGGCCGGTACCCCAGCCGGGGCGCAGACTCTCGCGATATCAACGGGAGGCGCCATGAGCAATACCGTCACGATCGCCATATATTAGGTCATTTCGAAATTCCCGAACCGGGCTTAGAGCAAATAGACCGAACGGAATGCCGCGCCAAAGCGAGCGCTCCCGGTATTCTATAAATCGCGGGAGGTTCTTCGCCGCGGCATTTGCTCGCAATCGAACAGGCGCCGGAGGCTTCAGGGTCATTCGACAGCGTAACCATGTCCGCGTTTCAGTCTTATCTCCAGCAGAAATTCCATGCGGCGACCCTCCCGGCGCGGTTCGGAATCACCGGCATCGGTAACTTCAACCAAGTGGACTATATTCAGGCCAATCGGCTTGCCACCTGGAATCGGCAGCACGCTCAGCGGACTTGCCCGAACGTAAAACCCTTGTCTTAGGCCGCCAGCCGTTTCGTGAACGCCGCCAGATCCGCTGCTTTCCTTCTCGCCGCGCCGCTATCGATCGATACCGTCCCGATCGCCATGCCTTCCAGGAACGTATCCACCGCGCCCGCCGCTACCAGCGCCGCCGCCGCGTTCACTAGCACGATGTCGCGGTGAGGTCCGCGCTCACCGCCGAGCACTTGGCGGGCAATCTCGAGATTACGCGCCTGATCGCCGCCTTTCAGGTCCTCCGGCGAAGCGGGATGGACCGCGAAGTCTCCGGGCTCGACTGTGCGTCGCTCGACTTTGCCATCGCGAATTTCGAATACCAGCGTCGCGCCCGTGGTGGTAATTTCGTCGAGTCCGTCCGAGCCGTGAACCACGAATCCGTGCGCCAGCCCCAGCGCCGCGAGCGCTCCCGAAATCAATTCGCCCGCCCGCTCCGACGGGACTCCGGCAAGCTGCGCGCTCGCGCCCGCGGGGTTGGTGAGCGGCCCCAATAAATTGAAGAACGTCCTCATCTTGAGATCGCTGCGCACCGGCGCGGCGTGTTTCATGGCGGTGTGTACGTGCGGCGCGAACAGAAATCCGATACCCACTTCGCGAATGGCCCTCGCCGATTCGGCGGGCGGAAGCATGATTTCGATGCCCATCCCCTCCAGCAAATCGGCGCTGCCGCAGGCGCTGCGATTGCTGACCGAACGGTTGCCGTGCTTCGCCACGTGAACTCCCGCACCGGCAACTACGAACGCGGCAATGGTGGAAATGTTGAATGTCCCCGCATGGTCGCCGCCGGTACCGCAGGTATCGAGCAGCGTGCCATCCCTGATGCCGTGATCGATCGGCTCGGCCATTTCCCGCATGGCGCGCGCGAACCCCACCAGCTCGTCGGTGGTCTCGCCCTTCATCCGCATGGCCATCAGGAAAGCCGCCAGTTGCGGCTGGCTCGATTGCCCTCCGAGAATCACCAGCATGGCCTCGCGCGCCTGTTCCGCACTGAGATTCTGCTTCTCGGCAACCGCTTCCAGGTAGGGGAGAAGGGACATGATATATTGGGAAGTTCGAGTGCAATCTCAGGCTAACACAGGCTGTTTCTCCAATGAAAATTCACGAGTATCAGGCTAAGGCCATTCTGGCCCAGTACCACGTTCCTGTGCCCCGCGGCGAGGTGGCGTTCACGCCGGAAGAGGCCGAAGCGGCCGCGAAAAAGATCGGCGGAAGCGTGGTAGTGAAGGCGCAGATTCACGCCGGAGGACGCGGGAAAGGCGGCGGCGTGAAGGTGGCGAAAGATCTCAACTCCGCGGTCGAACTCGCGCGCCAGATTCTGGGTATGCGTCTCGTCACCCACCAGACCGGACCCGAAGGCCGCATCGTGCAGCGCTTGTTGATCGAAGAGACGCTGCCCATCGAGCGCGAATTGTATTTGGGCATCGTGCTCGATCGCGTGCAGGGCAAGCCCGTGTTCATGGCGTCCGCGGCGGGCGGCATGGAGATCGAGGAAGTTGCCGCCAAAACGCCCCAACTGATCCTCAAAGAAACGCTCGAACCCGGCTTCGGACTCTCGAGCTACCAGGCCCGCAAGCTGGCATTCGGCATCGGCATCCCGCCCGCGAGTGTGAACGCCGCGGCTGCCGCCATGGGCGCGCTGGCCAAGGCGTACGCGGCCATGGACATGTCGCTGGCGGAAATCAATCCCTTCATCCTCACCCGCGACGGGAAAGTCTACGCGCTCGACGCTAAGGTCAATTTCGACGACAACGCCCTCTACCGCCACAAGGAACTGATGGACCTGCGGGACCTGAACGAAGAAGATCCGCTGGAAGTGGAAGCCTCCCGCTTCGGCTTGAATTACATCAAGCTCGATGGCACCGTGGGCTGCATGGTGAACGGCGCCGGCCTCGCGATGGCTACCATGGACATCATTAAATACGCCGGCGGCAGCCCCGCGAACTTCCTCGACGTGGGCGGCGGCGCCACCGCCGAGCAGGTGAAGAACGCTTTCCGCATCCTGCTCTCCGACAAAAACGTGAAGGCCGTGCTGATCAATATTTTCGGCGGGATTCTGCGCTGCGACCGGCTGGCCAACGGAGTGGTTGCGGCGGCGCGCGATCTCAATATCCAGGTGCCGATCGTGGTCCGCATGGAAGGCACCAACGTGGAACTGGGGCGCCAGATTCTGCTGGAGTCGGGCCTTAATTTCACCGTCGGGGCGGACATGCGCGACGCGGCCGAAAAAGTAGTCAAGCTGGCGGCATAACGGAAAATCATGAGCGTACTGGTAGATCGTAATACCCGACTGATCGTGCAGGGATTCACCGGCCGCGAAGGCTCGTTTCACGCCGGGCAGGCCATCGAATATGGCACCCAGATAGTAGGCGGCGTCACCCCTGGAAAGGGCGGCACCACACATCTCGACCGCCCCGTGTTCGACACCGTGGAGCAGGCAGTGAAGGCCACCGGCGCCAACGCGACGGTGATTTTCGTCCCGCCGCCATTCGCCGCCGACGCCATCATGGAAGCCGCCGACGCCGGTTTGCCGCTTGCGGTCTGCATTTCCGAAGGCATTCCCACGCTCGACATGGTGAAGGCCTGGGCGTTCCTGAAAGGTAAGAGAACCCGCCTGATTGGCCCGAATTGCCCAGGGATCATTTCGCCCGGCAAGTGCAAAATTGGAATTATGCCGGGCAAGATCCACCTCGAGGGGCACGTTGGCGTGGTCTCGCGCTCGGGCACCCTCACCTATGAAGCCGTGGGCCAGTTGACCGGCCTCGGCATCGGACAGTCCACCTGCATCGGAATCGGCGGCGACCCGATCATCGGCACCAACTTCCTCGACGCGCTCCAGCTTTTCAATCAAGATCCCGAGACGCACGCCATCGTCATGATCGGCGAGATCGGCGGCAACGCCGAGGAGACCGCGGCGGCGTATGTGAAAGCCCACGTGAAAAAGCCGGTCGTCGGATTCGTGGCCGGCCAGACCGCGCCCCCGGGGCGGCGCATGGGACATGCCGGTGCGATCATCGCCGGAGGATCGGGCAAGGCATCCGACAAGATCCAGGCAATGCAGGACGCGGGAATTACGGTCTGCTCTTCGCCCGCCGAAATTGGAGAGAAAATTAAAAGCCGCTTATGAGTGTGGAACGCACGTTTTCGATTATCAAACCTGACGCCGTAGCACATGGCCAGGCGGGAGAGATCCTGGCCATGATTCAGAAGGCCGGATTCAAGATTCTGGGCCTGCGCATGACGCGCCTGAGCGAGGCGCAGGCGCGGGGCTTTTACGCCGTGCACCGCGAGAGGCCGTTTTTCGGCGGGTTGGTGAAGTTCATGACCGAAGGGCCCATCGTCGTGATGGCGCTCGAGCGCGAAGATGCGATTAAGGGTCTGCGCGAGGTGATGGGGGCGACCAATCCCGAAAAGGCCGCCGAAGGCACCATTCGCAAGCGGTTCGCCGAGAATATCGAGCGCAACTGCATACATGGGTCGGATGCTCCCGAAACCGCGGAACAGGAGCTCCGGTTCTTTTTCAGCACCGCGGATTTGGTTTAGCGCGTGGGGCAGGCAATCCCGCCTGTAGCCGGCTTTCCAGCCGGCTCGACCCGCTGCAAAGCGGATCGGCAGCCTGAAAGATTGCCCCACGAGACTCAGAGGGAGCCTGGGTAGGCAACATGGGAGTCAAAGTTGGCATAGTCGCGGAGCGAGCGCCGGGAGAACTGCGCGTGGCGATGGTTCCCGGCGCGCTCGCGGTTCTCAATAAGACCGGCGCGGAGTTGATGTTGGAAGCCGGCGCGGGCGAACGCGCCGGCTTTCCCGATTCCGAATTCGCCGCCAAAGGTGTGCGCATCGCCGGCCGCGACGAGATTTTCGGCGCCGCGGATGTCGTGCTCCAGGTTCGCGGTCCGGGATCCAATCCGGAGACCGGCGGCCGCGATATTGCCGCCATGCGCCGCGGTCAGGTGGCCATCGGTTTCGGCGAACCGCTCACCGCCTTCGAGGCGGCGCGCGCGTTGGCCGAACGCGGCGTCAGTTTCCTCGCCATGGAGTTGATGCCGCGCATCACGCGCGCGCAAAGCATGGACGCCCTTTCTTCGATGGCGACCATCGCCGGCTATAAAGCCGTGCTGATTGCTGCCGATACCCTCCCGCGCATGTTCCCCATGCTGATGACCGCGGCCGGCACCGTCGCGCCGGCGCGCGTGCTGGTGCTGGGCGCGGGTGTCGCCGGATTGCAGGCCATCGCCACCGCGCGCCGCCTCGGCGCGCTGGTCAGCGGGTACGATATCCGCGCGGCGGTCAAGGAGCAGGTGGAAAGCCTCGGTGCGCGCTTCGTGGTGCTCAACGTGGATGCCGGCGGCGCGGAAGACAAAGGCGGGTACGCCAAAGCCATGGGCGAGGATTTCTATCGCCGGCAGCGCGAGGCCATGGGCAGTGTGCTCGCCGAACAGAACGTGGTGATCGCCACCGCCGCCGTGCCGGGTAAGAAGGCGCCCATTCTGATTACTCGCGAAATGGTGGAGCGCATGGCGCCCGGCTCGGTAGTGGTGGACATCGCCGCCGAACGCGGCGGCAACTGCGATCTCACCAAACCCGGCGAAACCGTGTTACATAAGGGCGTGAGCATTGTCGGGCCCGTCAATTTGCCGTCCGCCGTGCCGTATCACGCCAGCCAGATGTACGCCAAAAATATTGCCACGTTTTTGAAGTATCTCATCGGCAAGGACGGGAATCTGGCGCTCGACCGCGGGGACGAAATCGTGCGCGAAACCCTGGTGACGCACGGGGGCGAAGTGGTCCACGCCAAGGTGCGGGAACTCATGGGCCTCGCCGCGCCGCAGGCTGTCTGAGCCGCGGCCGCCGGCAGGTGCTTTTCGAGAGGGAGTAAATGGATCTTTCCATCGGACTGTTCGTATTCATGCTGGCGACTTTCGTCGGCCTGGAAGTTATCCGCAAAGTTTCTCCGCTGCTGCACACGCCTTTGATGTCGCTCACCAATGCGATATCGGCCATCTCGGTGGTGGGCGCGATCCTGATCACCGGGGCACACGGCGCCACCATGCTCAGCAAGATACTCGGCTTCGTCGCCATTACCTCCGCGGTCACCAACATCGTCAGCGGATTCCTGATTACCGACCGCATGCTGAAGATGTTCAAGAAGCGCGAGGAGAAGAAGTAATGGCTCCGCACCCTCACCCCGGCATCTACCTTTACATCGTCTCGGCGGCCCTGTTTATCCTGTCGTTGAAATGGATGAACACGCCGTCCACCGCGCGCCGCGGCGTCTTCGCCGGGGAAATCGGCATGGTCATCGCCATCGTCGCCACCGTGGTGGTCAATCACATCTTCAATTGGGAATGGATTATCGCCGCGTTCTTCATCGGCACGGCTGTCGGCATCCCCATCGCCTACATCATGCCGATGACCGCCGTCCCGCAGCGGACCGCGCTGTCCCACGCGTGCGGCGCGCTGGCCGCGGCGCTCGTCGGCACGGCGGAGTATTACCGGTCGAACTATCTGCACGAACCGCTGCAAACCTTCGCCATGGTGGCCTTGGTGCTGGAAACTCTGCTCGGCTTTCTCACCTTCACCGGAAGCTTGATGGCCATGGGCAAGTTGCAGGAGGTGTTGCCGCAGCGGCCCATCACCTACCGCAATCAGAACGCCGTCAACTTCACTCTCTTCGCCATCGCCGCCGCGCTCGGCGTGCGCCTGATCTTTGTTCCGAGCGATACCTGGATCTTTCCCATCTACGCCGGCCTGGCGCTGGTGTTCGGCGTCCTGCTGATCATCCCCATCGGAGGCGCCGACATGCCCACGGTGATCGCCCTGCTGAACTCCTACGCTGGGTTGTCGGCCTGCGCCATGGGATTCGCGCTCGGCAACAATCTGCTGGTGGTGGCGGGCGCGCTCGATGGATCGTCGGGCCTGATTCTTTCCATCATCATGTGCAAGGCCATGAATCGCTCCTTCACCAACGTGCTGTTCGGCGCCTTCGGGCAGATTCAGACGTCGCACGCGCAGACGCAGCAGCGGAGCTACCGCAGCGCCAGCGCGGAAGAAGCGGCGTCGATTCTGGAATCGGCGTCGAGCGTCATCATCGTGCCGGGATATGGACTGGCGGTGGCCCAGGCGCAGCACAAAATCCGCGAACTGTACGACAGTCTGATGCGCCGCGGCGTAGACGTGAAATTTGCCATTCACCCCGTCGCCGGCCGCATGCCGGGCCACATGAACGTCCTGCTGGCCGAAGCCGATATCCCCTACGATCGCCTCTGGGAGATGGACGACATTAACGGCGAATTCGCGCAATGCGACGTGGCGCTCGTGATCGGTGCCAACGATGTCACCAACCCCGCCGCGCGCACCGACAAGTCGAGCCCGATTTACGGCATGCCGATTCTGGATGTCGATAAAGCGCGCACCGTCATGGTGATCAAGCGGTCCATGAATCCCGGCTTCGCGGGCATCGACAACGACCTCTATTACATGGATAAAACGCTGATGCTCTTCGGCGACGCCAAGGCGTTCGTCACGGAGCTGATTAAGGAATTGCCGGCGAAAGTCGGCGCGTAGACCGTCGGAATAACACCTGCCAGTTGCCGGCGCGAAGCAGTAAACAGCGGTGAACAATTCCACCGGTCGTCTGAACCCCGATCTTGTCCCGACAACCCGATCGTCGGCCAGTCGGCCGGTGGAATCAAAATTTCAAAATATCTTTGCCTAGCCCTTAATCGCTACCGGCGCCAGATCGCGGCTGGTGATGACGCGATCGATCATGCCGTACTGCACCGCGGCATCGGGATCCATGATGTAATCGCGATCTACGTCCTTCGCCACGCGGTCCATGGACTGTCCCGTGGCGTCCGCCAGCATCTGATTGAGCGTCTCCCGCATCCGCAGGATTTCGCGGGCGTAGATGTCGATGTCCGCCGCCTGCCCGGCCAGGCCCTGCATGGAGGGCTGGTGGATCATGATACGGGAATTCGGCAGGCTGAACCGTTTGCCCTTGGTGCCCTTCGCCAGCAGAACCGCCGCCATCGACGCCGCCTGCCCTACGCAGATGGTCACAATGTCGGGACGAATGAATGCCATCGTGTCCAGGATGGCCAGACCCGCTGTGATCGACCCTCCCGGTGAATTGATATAAATCGAAACGTCTTTTTCCGGATCTTCGGCCTCCAGAAAAAGCAATTGGGCGATGATCAAATTGGCGACCTGATCGTCAATCGGAGTGCCCAGGAAAATAATGTTCTCTTTTAACAGCCGTGAATAGATGTCGTATGCGCGTTCGCCCCTGGAAGTCTGCTCGACCACCATGGGGACCAGGACTGATCCCATCTTCCCTCCGGACTACTGATAGAGTACGGTTTTTTAGGCCCGTTTGGCGGTAACAGCACGTTTGGGTTTGCGTTGCTTGGCCGAAGCGATGGCCTTCTTTTTCTGGTCCAGCGCCTTTGCCAGGTCCAAAATTGTATTCCGCCCCAGATAATCCATGATACGCCCTCGGAGGGCCACCCAGCTATCGTGCATGGAGCACGGCATGTCGTCGTTGCACTCGGAGAGTCCGCTGGCGCATTGCTGATAGGGTGCCAGACCGTCGAGGGCTTCGACGATGTCGAGAAGGCGAATCTCGCTGGGGTCCACGCGGAGGGCAAAGCCGCCGGTGGGCCCTTTGCTCGAACGAAGGAGACCCTTGCGAGCCAGTTGCTGTAGGATTTTCGCCAGGAAGTGAGCCGGAATGTCTTCCTGCTCCGCGATGTTCTTCACCATGGCGTACTTGCCTTCGTTCACCTGCGCTAAGTGCACGAATGCTCGGATGGCATATTCGGCCGATCGAGAATAAATCATTCTGATTCTCCCGGAAGTTTCGGAGTAACGTTACTCCGTTATCTTAAAATGAACCGGATGGGCGGTGCAAGCCCCAGATTTCCTGCGTTATTGAGCTGACAAACGAGGTAAAACGGGTCCTTGAGTGCGTTCGGAGACAGAAATCAGGCCTGAAACTGCCCCGACTCTTATGACGCGGCCCGCTCATAAAAGGATACATATTTTGCACGGTATGATCGAATCGGGTCTATGCTCGATCTCATCCGCAACCTGCCGGACCGCGCGCGCGTGCTCGATCTGGGAGCCGGTACTGGTAGTTTTCCCAGCGAACGGCCCGGCCTGCGGGTAGTCAGGCTGGACCTGGAGAGGCCCCACTCCCTCGGAGACGGCGCCTATGTGCTGGCCGATGCCGCCCGCATGCCGTTTCGAACTGCATCCTTCGACCTCATCGTCAGCAATCACAGCCTGGAACACTTCGTCGAGCTGAAAGCCACCCTGCGCGAGATCGGCCGCGTCATAAAGCCGGACGGCGTACTGTACGTCTCCGTACCCGATGCCTCGACGCTGTCCGACCGCATCTATCGCTGGCTGGGACGCGGCGGCGGACACGTAAATCCCTTTCGCTCGCCCGGTGAAGTGGCTGCTATGGTCACCACGCTCACCGCCTTGCCCTTGCGCAGCACGACGGTCTTATTCAGCTCGCTGGCATTTCTGAATCGTCACAATTTCGTAACTCGCCCGCCCCGCCGGATCGCATTGTTTGCTTTCGGTAACGAGATTTTTCTAACCATCGCCATCTGGATGCTGCGCGGTCTCGACCGCCGGTGCGGCACCAGGTTGAGCCACTACGGGTGGTCGTTCCGGTTTGGCAACGTCGCGGGCTCCACGGAAGAACCCTGGGTGAACGTGTGCGTTCGCTGCGGCGCCGGCCATTCGGAGCTGTATTTGCGGAAACACGTAGCGTTCCGCCGGGCGCTGGGGCTGGTGCCGGCGTATCGCTGCCCTGCCTGCGGCGGCTTTAATTTCCTGACCCGGGAATTTCCTACGCCGCCCGCGTAATGATCTCCATCAGTTCGCCGGGCGTCAGTTCGATCGGGTTGGCTTTCATGCTGCTGGCCTTCGCGGCCTTCTGCGCGAGCTCGCCGAAATCCTGTGGGCGCACGCCGTAGGTGCGCAATGGTGGAATTTGCAAGCGCCGGCAAATCTCGGCCGTCCAAGTCACGGCGTCCGCGGCGGTGGCTTGCGGATTTCCGGTGAGCAGGCGGCCGGCCTCGTCATAGCGCCTGAGCGCGTCGCTTTGCGGCGCGCGCTCGCGCAGAGCGCGGATATTCACGTCGATGGCGTGCGGCAGCACCGCCGCGCAAACCGCGCCATGCGGGGCCGGAAACATGCCGCCGACCGGCGCCGCAAAACCGTGCACCGCCCCCAGCCCTGCATTCGCCAGCGAGAGGCCGCCCAGAAGGCTCGCCCACGCCATATCGCGGCGCGCGGCCCGATCGGCGCCATTCAGGTAAACTTTCGATAGCGCCGCGGCCGCCGACCGCATACCCTCCCGGCAGTAGAGATCGGTCATGGGGTTCGCGCGCCTGCACACGTAAGGTTCGATCAGTTGAGTGAGGGCGTCGAGTCCAGTCGACGCAGTGATTCCAGGCGGCAACTCCCAAGTGAGTTCGGGATCGATCACCGCCAGGCGCGGCAGCATGGAAGCGCTCCGCAGGCTGGCCTTCACGCGATCCACCGGCGACGCCAGCACGGCGTTGCGAGTGACCTCCGACCCCGTGCCTGCCGTGGTCGGGATGGCGATCGTCGGCGCCGGCGTGTGCTCGAGCGGCCGTCCGCGTCCGATGACTTCGAGATAATCCAGCGGGTCGCCGGTATTGGTGAGGAGCGCCGCCAGCGCTTTGCCGGCATCGAGCGCGCTGCCACCGCCGATGGCCACGACCACGTCGCAGTGTTCCTCGCGAGCCAACCGCGAGCCCTCGCGGACCAGGTCGATCGTTGGTTCCCCGGGCACCGCGAACCTGACACAGCTCACTCCCGCCGCTTCGAGCGCGGCGGCCAGGTTCCCGGCGCGTCCCGGGTTCGCCCCCGTGACCACCAGCGCGCGGCTGCCCAGGGAGGCGGCCGCGGGCGCTGCTTCGCGCAGCGTTCCCTCGCCGAAGACGATCCGCCCGGCTGCCGCGAACTCGAACGGCATGGCCGCTAGTCCCAGGGCGACACGTTCGTGTAGAACGCGCGCGTGCGCGGTTCGGCGAACATGTCGTCCACCGCTGCAATCCAGGCGTGGTAGTGCGCGCTTTCCTTGTGCGCGGCCACCGCCGCCTGGTCGCGGTAGACCTCGACCAGGACGAACCGCGCCGGGTCGTCGTTCTGCTGTAAGAAATCGAAGCGTATCACCCCCGGCTCTTGCCGGCTGTTGCGGCCGTTCTCCAGGGTGGCCGCTTGGAACGCCGCGATGCGGTCCTGCTTGATGTGGATGTGGACGATGAGAATCTGCATAGAACAGTCCCACTGTACGTCACTTCGGAGCTCCAGTGGGGGGTGGAAAATACCACAGCATCACGCCCTTGCCCACCCGCTCGCCGGGAGCCACGCGATCCGGCCATAAAGTGACCTCCGGGTGAGTCTCCAGCAGGCCGAGCCGCCGCACTTTCCAGTACGAGAGGCTGACTGCATTCCATCCGGGCGCGGGCGCCACGGGGTTTGATTCGGTCATCCTCGGAAAACCCATGTCGCCCTCGAAATCGGCCAGGACGATGGGTGAGAACGCCACTTCCTTCGCGCCCACCTCGCGCAGGCGGGCAGAGAGGCGCTTCATGTCCTGGCCCCAATCGAGATCGGAATCGGCGAGGATTTTTTCGGGAGAGCTTCCGGCCAGCAGGTTGGTGTAAGCCAGATAATCGGGATGGCAAAAGAGCGAGGAGCCGGCGAACCAGAGCGCGAGCACGCCGGTCGCCGGCCGGGTCCACGCGCGCGGCGGCCGCTCGAACCACTCCGCGACGGCGCCGGCGGTCAACAGCGAGACTCCGAAATAAACCGGCAGAATGTGGCGCACCCCGATATTGATGCGGCCGAAAAGCGCGATGAGCAGGATTCCGGCAGTGAACGCCAGCGCCGGCCAGTGACGCCGGAGGCGCGCGGAATCGCCGAAAATCCAAACCAGCGCCGTGGTGGCCAGCGCCAGCAGCGCCAGGGGAGTTTTCACCGCCAGCACCACCGGATAAAAGTACCAGAATCCGCTGGTGCTCCGCCGCCCGAGAAGGTAGGCGATGTGCCCTTCGGCATTATGCGCCGCCACCGCCTGAATACCCGCGAAGAACGCCGACAGCGAGAAGCGGTAAATCGCCGCGAGGATCAAAGCTCCCGTGGCGACGGCCAGGCAGAACGATGGCAGGCGCCCCTTCACCCTCGCGAAAAGCGGGGAGAGCGAAGGCCGCTCGCAGAAGAAATATCCGGCCAGCGCCAGCGCCGCGGCCGCCGGGAAAAAGGCCAGGCTGGAGAATTTGGAAATGGCGGCCAGCCCGGTCGCCGCGCCGAACCATAGGCCATTTTTCCACGTGGGACGGTCCGCCCACTGCCATCCCGCAAGAAACGCCGCTCCCAGAAAGGCGGTAAGCGCCATATCGGTGGTCGCCAGGCCGGCATGCGCCAGGACTGGCGGCAGAAACGTGAAGAAGAAAAGCGCGAGGACGGCCGCCGTCCGGCCGTATGCGCGCGCCCCCCAAAAATACACCGCCGCGCACGCGATCCAGAAGAACGGCAGGATTCCCAGGCGCGCCGCAGCCAGCGTGAGATCGTAACGATGGCCGCTATACAGAATTTTGGCGCCTTCCAGCGACTCCGCCGCGAACCCCGTCCCCGGTGTGCCCTGCGACCGTATGCCCAGCAAATACGGCCCCAGTGCAGCCGCCACCCGCGCCAGCGGCGGATGTTGCGGCTCGTAGCGATAGACGCCGCGATCCAGCCACTCCATTCCGGCGGCGATGTGCGCCGGCTCGTCGGTGGTGTGATTGAAGACCGCGTAGGTGGCGACAATACGGCCCGAAGCGATCAGCACCAGCAGAATGGCGAACCGCCCCGCCCGCCGCTCGATGAGCGGTGGAACGGCGCCAGGCTGGGAACGCTTCGGCTTACGGGAGGGCACCAGATTATGGTAGCGGGAATCAGTCGCCGCGACCCTATGTATACTGTTACGAACATGACCACGTATCACCTCGCGCAAGTGAACATCGGCCGCGTGAAAGCTCCGGTCGAAGACCCGATCATGGCCGGGTTCACCAACCGCCTCGACGAAATCAACGCGCTTGCCGATCAAGCCCCCGGATTTATCTGGCGCCTGCAAACCACTCAGGGAAACGCCACTTACTACCGCCCGTACGATGACGATCGCATCCTGGTGAATATGTCGGTTTGGGAATCGGTGGAGACCCTGCGCGGTTATGTCTATCAGAGCACGCACGTCGAACTGCTGCGGCTGCGCCATCTCTGGTTTGAACCCTTCGCGGGAACCTATACGGCATTATGGTGGGTGCCGGCGGGCCATATTCCGGGCATCGACGAAGCGAAAAAGCGGCTGGCGCACCTGGAGCGGCACGGCCCGACCCAGTTCGCGTTCACCTTCAAAACGGTCTTCCAACCCGACGAGGAATTCCAGCGGCAAATCGACTGGGCGGCGTTCCAGCCTTGCCCGGCAGCGTAGGCTGGCCGCAAGCCGCCAAGCGCTGGCCGGCCGATTTACTTACCGCGCGTCTGGTGGGTCGGCAAATTCGCCGGCGCGTTCCGGATGGCCCAGAGAGGTATAAATGGCGCGAAGATCTTTGCGCGCGTTCACCAGCCAACTGGTGGACGGCTTCATCTGTCCGTTCAGAATGCGATACCCGGCCATGGTCTCCGGTTCCGCCTCGGCGTACCGTTTCTGCAATAGCAGCACCCGCCCGAGCTTGATGCGCGCGATCCCGATGCTGGTGTGGTTCGCCGGAAGAGTATCGTTGAATCGCCGGATGGCGTCGCGATATACCGCCTCCGCGCGCTGGTATTGTTTTTCGCCCGCGTACACGGTTGCCAGATTGGACTCCGCCGTCCCGATCAGATAATGGCGGTCGTGGTAAACCGCCCGGTAGATTTCCACGATGCGCTGGAAGGCAGCCTCGGCATCCGCGTAATGCCCGCTGGACGCCGCGATGTTGCCTAATTCATTGAGTGCCGACGCCACGGCTGGGTGAACCGGGCCGTGCACGCGTTCCTGAATCGCCAGGGCCCGCCGCAACAGCGCGCCGGCTTCATCGTAGTGCTTCTCATAGTAGAGGGACCGGCCCAACTGCGTGAGCGCCGAAGCCGTCTCCGGATGGTCCGGCCCGTAGAACTTCTCGTCGATTGCCACCGCCTGGCGATCGTATTTTTCGGAGTCCCGGTAGTTTCCTCGCTCCATCTGCGTCGCGCCCAAATTGATCGCATCCTGGGCCACTGTCGGATGGCCTTCCCCGTAAAACTGCCGATGCATGTCCATGGCGCGGTGAAAAAGAGTGTCGCAGATATCCCAGTGGCCGGAGTAAAAATGATTGCTCGCCAGTTCGCCGAGCGCGTCGGCCAGTTCGGGCGAGTCTTTGCCGGACACTTCGCGGGAATTCACCGCGCTCTCCATGGCGGCGATCGCCGTGGCATATTCGCCGCGCACTTCGAGCACCTTGCCGAAAGCGGTTACCGCTTTGAGCCTCTGCGGATCGCCCGGCCGTAACTCCTTGGCAATCGCGTCCAAACCGCCGCGGACCAATTGAAGCGCTTCATCCAGCTTCGCCTGGTCCAGACGCAGCAGCCCCAGCGCGATCTGGCTTTCGGCCACGTCCACACGGGTCACGTCGGGGGCCTTGCCGGCCACCAGCCTCTGCCTTTGGTCGCGTGCCGCTTCCAGCAGGCTGTTGGCCTGGTCGAATTTGCCGAGGTTCTGGTATTCCACGCCCAGCGTCTCGTAGAGTTCCGCCTGCACCGCCGGATCGGCCTTCAATGACTGCGCTTCCTCGACACCGCGATCGATCAATGCCACCACCCGCAAGTCCTCCGCCGGTCCGGACTCCTTATCGCCGCCGTCGAACAGGTTGAACATAAAACTCTGAATGCGTTTGGTCCGTTCGGCCTGCGAAACGGCGGCATTGCGCGCCGCCGCCAGCCGAACCACGAAGAAGATCACCAGGCTCGCAACCGCCAGCACGACGGCGGCCGATACCGTTACCGCCTTGGCATGGCGCCGGGCAAATTTCGCCGCCCGGTAGGCCAGCGTGTCGGGCCGCGATTCCAGCGGCTCGCCGTTGCGAAAATGATCGAGATCGCGAATCAGCCGTTCCACCGACCGGTAGCGCCGCGCGGGATCCTTGTGCATCGCCGCGGCGCATAGCACGTCGAGATCCGCCCACTCCGCCCGGGTTGCGCGCACGGCGGGCCGGATCGTGGACGGCTTCGCCGCTTCGCGCTCCAGAATCATGCGTTCGAATTCCCCGGTCGACTTGCCCGCGGGATCGAACGGCGCTTGCCCGGCGAGCAGTTCGTACAGAATCACCCCCAGCGAGTAGACATCGCTCTGGATGCTGGCGCTTTCCCCGCGGATCTGCTCCGGCGCGGCATATGCCGGCGTCATCAGCCGCAGCCCGGTGCGCGTCTCCCGCAGGGAATCGCCGTCGGCATCCATCTGCTTGGCGATGCCGAAGTCCAGCAAGCGAACCGAGCCATCGTCCTTCACCAGAATGTTCGAAGGCTTGAGATCGCGGTGCAGGATGGCGTGCTGGTGCGCAAAATCCACCGCGTCGGAGACCGCGCGAAACAGGCGCAGGCGCTCGCCGAGGGAACATTCGTGCGCGGCGCAGTACGCGGTGAGAGGAACGCCGTCCACATATTCCATGGCGAACCAGGGAGTGCCATCGGCCAGCGTGCTGGCGTCGTACAGCCGGGCGATGGAAGGGTGAACAAGCTGAGCCAACGTGCGCTGCTCGAGCGCGAACCGCTCCCGCCGCGCCGGGGACATCCACGCGTCGCGCAGAATCTTGATGGCGGCGAGGTTGCCGAGATCCTCGCGCTCGGCGAGATAAACCACGCCCATCCCGCCTTCGCCCAGCAGCCTGCGCAGGTGGTAGGGGCCGAAATCGTGTCCCGCCAGGTCTGCCCCGCCCGGCTGCTCCAGCATGCGGCCGGCAAGCTGCCCGATATCCTGGTCGATCAGCACGAAGGGCCGCGCATCCGCCTCCAACATTTCCAGCACTTCACCGATCAGATGCGGATCGCCGTCCGCGGCCGAATTCAGATAGGCCAGGCGCTCGGAAGCGGGCCTGTCCGCGGCCTCCTGGAACAAACCCTGCATCCGCTCCCAGCGTTCAGGATCCATCAGCGGACCCGCTGCAGCTCGCGCGAAAGCCACGCGCGCGCCGTCCGCCAGTCGCGTTGTACCGTAGCTTCGGAGACATCCAGCAGGGCCGCGGTCTCTTCGGCGTTGAAGCCGCCGAAAAAGCGCGCCTCCACCATGAGCGCCTGCCGTGGATTGAGCCGCGTCAGCTCATCGAGCGCGGTGTTCAACGCGAGGATCTCCCCGGCGTCGGAAGCGATGCTTCCATCCGCGTCGTCCAGCGAGATCGCCAATGCGCCGCCGCCCCGTTTATCCGCCGTCCGCCGGCGCGCCGCTTCCACCAGCAACTGTCGCATGGCGCGCGCCGCGATGCGTTTGAAATGCAGCTGCGAAAGGGCCGTGAACCCGGGGGAGGCGGCCAGTTTCAACCAGGCCTCGTTGACTAACGCCGTAGTGTTGAGGGTGAGGCAGGGGTCGTCGCGCCGGACCTTGGCCGCCAGGCGGCGCAATTCCTCATACGTCAGGCTGAAGAGGTAATCCAGATGCTTCCGTTCTTCCGGTGTGCTGGCGAGTTGCCCGAACTCCCACTGCTCCATCCCCTGTGATTTCCCCCGCGTCATGACGGTTTTCCACCCTGGTCCGCGCAAAGCTCAGTAGCTCGAACTCCGCGCTCACGACGGCTCAGGGAATGTTATCACTCCCCGTAAAACCGCCGCAACCTGCTCTCGAAGTGCGCTCCAGTGCCTGCTCCCGAGTGCCTGCTCTTCCAGTGCCTACGCTCAAGCGCCTGTTCTCAAATGCGTTCAAGTGCTCTCCAGGCCTGCTCTCCAGTGCCTCCCCCGAGTGCCTGCTCGAGGGCTGCTCTCAAAGTGCCTGCTCCCAAGTGCCTGCTCTTCCAGTGCCTGCTCTTCCAGTGCCTGCTCCCAAGTACCTGCTCCAGGTGCGGAAGATTCCGCGAGATTTCTTCGGCGTGACTTCTTTTTTCGAATTTGACGCAAAGCGTTGTGACCGCTGATTTTTGGGAAATGGAATCGCGCAGAGGGGACTATGGGAACACGTTTGAGAATGCTCGCTGGGGCGCTCGCCTTCGCAGCCGCGGAATGTTGGGGACAGGGCGCGATCAGCATCGCGTCCGGTGGCATTGTCAATGCTCTGGGCTACCAGAACAAACTGGCGCCCGACACGGTGTTCGTGATCTTCGGCAGCAATTTGGGACCGGCGTCGCTGGTGGCGGGATCGCCCAATTATCAGGATTCGCTCGGCGGCACAACCATCTCCTTCAAGCCGGTTGGCGGCGGCGCGGCGATCAGCGCCAAAATCGTTTATACCGTGGCCAGCCAGGTAGCGGGCCTGCTGCCATCCTCCATTACCCCCGGCGATTACGCGGTAACCGTCAGCTATAACTCGCTCACCAGCCAGCCGCAGACGGTGACGGTAGTGGCGCGCAGTTTCGGTATCGCCACCAGCAACAGCGCAGGCAACGGCACGGCTCAGGCAACCATCGGCAACGTAAATGGCGGCCTGAGCCTCACCCGCTTCACATCCGGCAGCACTGCGTCGGGCGGCTATACGTGGGCGCTTACACCCGCCCATCCCGGCGATACCGTAGTGCTGTGGGGCACGGGTGGCGGCGCCGATCCCGCCAACGACGCAGGCGGGACATCCGGCGACCAGACCGCGGCCGGCAATTTTCAGGTTTTGATCGGCGGCCGGCAGATCGTCCCGCTTTATGCCGGCGCCTCGTCCGGCTATCCCGGCCTTTGGCAGATCAACTTCACTTTGCCGGCCGATATCGGCGCGGATTGTTTCGCGCAGGCCCAGGTCAGCGCCGGCGGTGAACTCAGCAATATCGTAAACGTGCCCATCGCGGCCGTGGGCCAGCCAACCTGCTCCGATGCCAGCACGCCGGCGGCGGCACTGGCGGCCCTGGACGCCGGCAACAATGTGAACGTTGGCGGTTTTGCGATCGCCGAAATCACCTCGTCGATCACCCAGGAAACAGCCAGCGGCGCAGTGTTCAGCTTCACACCGGCCGAGTGGATCACCCTGAACTCCGGCCCTCTATTCGGCGCTTGCCGCGTCTACGACCGTACCTACCTCACGAGCGGCCGCGATCCCGGAAGTCCCAGTTCCAGCCTCGATGCGGGCGCGAGCCTCTCATTATCGGGGCCGAACCTTCCCGCCGGCTTCGGGATGGGCAAGATCGCAACGGTCTACGGGCCGGTGTACAGCAATTCGCCGGCTGCGGGAACGTGGACCGGCGGCGACTACAAGCTGACTGGTTCCGGCGGTACCCAAGTCGGTCCCTTCAGTGTGTCCACCGCCTTTCCTGGCGCCTTCACAGTCAGCAACTGGGGCGATATCACCACGATCGACCGGAGCAACCCGCTCCAGCTCATCTGGACCGGAAGCAATTTCAGCAACGTCGTCATCGTCCTCAGCACTACTGTCGTCAGCGGTTCGACGCAGCACCTGACCACTATCAACTGCACCGTTCCCGGCGCGCCCGGCAGCTATACCATCCCAGCGGCCGCTCTCGGCTATCTTTCCGCGGCCGGGGCATCGGGCAGCAGTTCCGGAACGCTTTCGGTGCAGGGGACCAACCAGGGGACATTCACCGCCAATTTGAGCGGGGGCGGCCAACTCGACATTGGCACTCTCAGCGCCAACCTGGGAGCGGTAAAGAATGTGGCGGTGCAATAGCCGCCGCGCTCGCCAGCCGGTGTTCAATACGCCCTTTTGTCGTACACTGGTCGAAAGGTTAAACACCCAATGGCCTTCTGCACGAATTGCGGCGCCGAAGTCGCCGGCGCCTTTTGCAGTCAATGTGGCACGCCGGTTGCCAGCGCATCTGCCTCCGCTCCTCCTCCACCTCCACCGCCGGCGCCGGCTTCCTACCCGCAGATGGCCGCACCGGGCGCGCCGCCGCCGGTTCGCCGCACGAGTCCGATCGTGTGGGTGCTCGTCATCGTTCTGGGATTATTTGTCCTTGGCGGGATCAGTGTGGCCGCCTTCGTAGCGTTCATCGGCCACCGTCTGCATCAGGCCGGCGTATCCTTCGACCGCAATGGTAACGGCGCGATCACGCTGCACGCGCGCGACCGCAATGGCAACGCGGTGATGGAAATCGGCGGCAAGGGGAAATTGCCGTCGTGGGTACCGGTCTACCCCGGGTCGGAATCGCGCGCCACATTCTCCATCAGGGGAACCGGCAGTGACGGCGGTGAAGGCGGCAATTTCACCTTCACGACTCCGGACGATCCAGACCGCGTGAAGACCTTTTACTCCGACAAGATCCGCGATCTGGGGATGAAAGTCAACGTGGATACCAGCACACCGGAGGGAGGGATGATTGTCGCCGCCGAAGAAGGGGCCGACCAGCGATCGCTGTCGATCGTGGTCGGCGGCGGGCACTCCGGCGAGACCACGGTGAACGTGACGTACGGCAGGAAATAGCGCTTATCCGTGGCCGAGGTACATCAGCCAGCCGAGCCCGACCAGCGCCACGATAAAACAAACGAAGGTGTAAATGCCATAGTGCAGGCGATCGCGATCGGTGCGCTTGGTCACGACACCCAGCACCACGGAAACAAAGAGCGCGAAGAGCACCGACGCCTCAAAATGGGAAAGAGTCATTTTGGGCATCAGTCTTTTCTCCTGACGGCGATTTCGAAAGTATCCACCATTGCCAGAATATTCAGCAATCCCGCGGTCACCAGAAACTTGGTGCCGTAGTCGTGAACCGCGCCGGCCATATCGGGCTGGGCATATCCGAGCCACTGGCTCAACAGGTACAGAATGCCGGAAGCCACGTCGCCGACGAATCCGCCCACGTTGATCAGCGTGGTGAGCAGATCTCCGGTCTCCGGCTGAAACATGGCGCCGCGCATCATCAGGCCGCAAAGAAACATCAAGGTGATGGAGGCCATCAGCAGCAGCCCACGACCGGTCCGTTTGAGAAGCAGGTGACCGCCGCCGGGCACCAGCCAACTCAATGCCAGCGCCGGCGCCCAGTCAGCCACCGGCGGCAGCGGCTGCTTCTTTTCCTTTTCCTTGGTCATTGGTTCTTCTTGAGTTTAGCAAACCGGTTCGCGTTTTCACCGGTGTGCGGGAACGAGAATCGACCCCCAAATCACCTGGTACGCTTCCACCTGTTCGTAGAGATTGCGCCCCGCCCGCACGAACACGCGCATATTGGGTTGGAGGCGCGCCGCTTCCACGGTGTCGCCGTTGGCAACGTAGCGGGTGTCGCGGCGGATCAACAGAATCTGCTCACCTTCGCGCGTTCGCAGCACGAGGCTCTGGCCGTTGAGCCTGGCCACAACTCCCGAAAACGTCAGATTTCCGGTGCGCGGATTCAGATCCAACAGCGGGAATGCGATGCCGCGCCGCAAATCCTCGGGGCGGTTCAGAGTGTCGGGCGAATCCGACACCCAAATCGTCTTGGCGTAGCGCAGCAGCGAACCGGCGACGGGCTCCGACTCGACGTTGACCTGGTCGCCGAGGCGCAAATGTCCCATTCCGCCGGCAAACGTATCGCGATGCACGACGGTTTTAGGATCGAAGCGGTAGCGATACACCTGGTTATCGGGCGCGCGAACGGCGAGTTCGCCGGAATCCACGTTGAGATCGCGCTCGAGGAGCACTCCCGGCTGCTGCGGCGCAGGAAATTGCGCCCCGGCGACGAACGGCGCAAGCAGAAACAGGCAGCACGCGCGCATAGCGGCCTCTTCAAACTATCACAGACGGATCGCGCCGAAGTGTTACAGATCGAACGCGCGGCGAGTCAATTTTCGGAAGGTTTCTCCACGTGCTCCACCACCAGAAAATCGACCGGACCTTTACCCTTTTCGAGCTTCAAGCCGAGTTGTTCGCGCAGAGCGGTGTAAAGATCCGGACCCTCCGGCGTGGGCATGGGTTCTCCGTTCAGGCGAAAGCCACCCGGCGGAGGCTCCGGTATGTAGTGGAGCTTGACGTCATAATGTTCCGTCAGGTTAGTCCTGTCCAGCACGTTCATGTCGAGACCGCGCGAAAGGAAGAACGCGAGGTAATTCATGGTTACGTTGTTCCCGGTGATGGTCCTGAACGGGTTGCCGTTGAACGGCTCATGCACCAGGTCGGCCGGGTCGTGAACGGGCATCTTCATTCCCTGCTTATCGACAGTCAGCAGGTACACGGGAAGGTCGCGGGTTTCGTGGCGGATCTTCAGATGGAAGCGGTCTTCGACCAGTTTCGCCAGCGCGGCGTGCATCTCGTCGCTGGTGCCGCGGCGATCGGCTTTTGCCTCGATATTCCAGCGATCGGAATTGATCCACTCGGGACCGCCGGAGATCTGGCGGTCGGTCACCGTGTACGCCACGGTCATAATGACGCGCAGCGGCATGTTGATCACTTCGTAGGTCTGGTTGCCGGGCATCTGGTGAATGACGCCGCCTTGGGTTTCGGGCGGAGCCGGCTTGATTGCGGCAATGTCGAATGTGAGCGGGTCTTTGGCGTCATTCTGCTGCCACGCGCCCAGACAGCCGACCAGCAGCAGGCCGGCGGCGCAAATCGGTACCGATGCTTTCACGCGGAGTCCCTCCCTTTCAGTAATACTATCGCGACCGCCTCTGGTCGATCACTCGTCGCGGAGCGCTTCCATCGGCTGAAGCTTGGACGCCTTCCATGCCGGACCGTAGCTGGCAAACAACGCCACTGCCGCGAGCAGCGCGACCGCTCCGCCGAGCGTCAGCGGATCGCGCGGGGTGATGCCATACACCAGCGACGCCGCGGCGCGCCCGGCCCAAATTGCCAAGGCTGTACCGACGGTTAGCCCGATCGCCAAGAGCAGTACCGCTTCGCGCAGCACCAGCCCGATCACCTTTATGCGGCTGGCGCCGAGCGCGATGCGGACTCCGATTTCATTTCTCCGCCGCGCCACCATGTAGGCGATCACGCCGTACAATCCGAGCACCGCCAGCAAGCCGGCGAGCACGCCGAAAGCGCCTGCCAGCGCGGCCATCAGGCGGTCGCGCATGAGCGATTCCTGAAGCTGCTTCGTGAGCACGGTGAAATCCACGCCGATTCCCGGATGGATCCCGGCAATCGCCTGCTCGGCATTATGAAAGACCTCGCCCAGCGGCGCGTTGGTGCGCAGCACGAAGTTGGCGCCATCCCGCGGCTGGTCGTTTTGCTGGTCCGGCACGAAGGCGATCGGGCGGAAATCTTCGCGCAGTTCGTAGTATTTCGTGTTGCGCACCAACCCCACCACCTGGAACACGGAGTCGGGCTTGCCGGCCGATTCCTCCCGCCGGAAAGTCTGCCCCACAGGATTCCGGCCACCGAAGACCTTGCGCGCGAACTCCTCGTTCACAATCGCGACGAGGGGGGCGCTGAGGTCGTCATGTTCGGTGAAATCGCGGCCCGCCACGAAACGCGTGCCCATGGTGCGGAAATATCCGGGGCTGCACCGGTTGAACAAGCCGTCAATGTGCGGGCCGTTGGATCCCTCGGCCCATACCATCTGATCCCAGCCCGAGTGGCTGACGGGGGTCATGTCGACTTCGGCGGCCGACATGGCGCCGGTGCGCGCCTGGAGTTCGGCGAGCATTTCGCGCCGGATCCCGGGAACCCGCTCCTTCGGGAAATGCGCTTCGCGATAATCCACGCCCACGGCCACGATGCCGTCCGGGCGGAATCCGGGGTCGATCGCCATGAGCTTTTGCAGGCTCCGCACGAACAGCAGCGCTCCCGCCAGCAAGACCATCGACATGGCTACTTGCGCCACTACCAGCGAGCGGCGCAGGGTGAATCTTTCGCGCCCACCCGTGGTGCCGCGCCCGCTCGCGCGCATCACCGAGGCCGGCGCGACTCGCGTGGCCCGCAATGCCGGCATGAGCCCGAAAAGCACGCAGGTGAGGATGGCCACCGCGGCGGTAAAGCCGGCGATGCGCCAGTCGGTATTGAGACCGACGACCATGCGGTTGCCTTCGGTGGTGAGGAAGGCGATCAAGCCGCGGCTCAGCAGCGCTGCCAGGACCCCGCCCAGCGCCGTGCCGAACGCCGCGAGCAGCATGCTTTCGGAAAGCAACTGCGCCACCAGGCGGGCGCGCGACGCGCCGATGGCCTGCCGGACCGCGATTTCGCGCTCGCGCACGCTGGCCCGCGCCAGCAGCAGATTCGCGAGGTTGGCACAGGCAATCAGGAGCACCAGACCGGTGGTGGCCAGCAGTATCCACAGCGGATCCTGATAATCGTCGCGAAGATCGGAAACGCCGGTCGCGCCCGAAGTCACGGTGAGCTTGTTCGCCAGATAATGCTTGGCGAACTCCGAGCGATAATCGGGGGGCAGCGATTCGCGCATCACGGCGGGCGAGATCGCCTGGATCTGCGCGTTGGCGCGGGCGATGGTCCATCCAGGCTTAAGCCGTCCCATGAGCGAAAGCCACCAGGCGCTGGCGGTGGGAATACGCCCTTTGCCCGGATCGTAGAACTTGTCGTCGGCACAGAGCGGAATGGCCACCTGGAAGCGCCTGCCAATCTCCGGGCCGAAGAAACCCGGGGCGGCAACACCGATCACCGGGAAGGCATTGCCGTCCAGCCGGATGATGCGGCCAAGGACGTCCGGATCGCCCTGATATTCGCTCTGCCAGAAGGAATAACCCAGCACGGCGCCCGGCGATCCGCAGCCTTTCTGGTCGTCCTGCGCGGTAAAGACGCGCCCCACCGCGGCGGGCACCTGCAAGACATTGAAGAAGCCGCCGCTCACGAACAATCCATCGATGAAGCGCACCTTGCCTTGGGGATTGAGGTTGAAGTTTTCGGCGCTCCAGGCGATCATTTCGGAGAAAGCCTCCTGATGTTTCTGCAAGCTCTCCCATTGGAGCGAAGTGAAGTTGGCGCTGCGGGTGGACCACCAGCCGCCGCGGCTGGCTCCTTTCACGAAATCGAGATAGCCGAGTTGCTGCGGATTACCGACAGGCAAAGGCCGCATGCGGATGGCATCGATCAATTCGAAGATGGCGATGTTCGCGCCGATGCCGAGCGCCAGGGACAGCACCGCGACGATGGTGAACAATGGATTCAATCGCAGTTGGCGTAGACCGTACTTCAGATCGGCGGAATAGTGGCTCATTTCGCTCCCCAGGCTTTAGACTGCCGGCAAGCGCAATTGGTTATGAAAACATGCGCGGCCTAAATCACCGCGGCGATCAGTCTCGGCCCGCGCGCCTGCATAGCGCAATGGAACTCGCGTATGAATTCGTCCGCACTGGCGGCGCGCGCCGCCTCTACACCGAACCCGCGCGCAATCCGCACCCAATCCAATTCCGGGTCCGTGAGATCGATCATTTCCTCGGCCCGCGGCCCGATGGCGCCCGCGCCCGTCCGCTGCATCTCGATGTCGAGAATGCGGTACCTGCGGTTCGCCAGGATTACCACCACGATATCGAGCCGTTCCCGCGACATGGTCCACAACGCCTGCGGAGTATACATGGCGCTGCCATCCGCCTCGAGCGCGACAACCTTGCGGAAGGGGCACGCAAGCGCGGCGCCGACCGCAACCGGCAAGCCCTGCCCGATCGACCCGCCGGTGACGGGCAGATGATCGTGCGGCGCGGCGCCGGCCAAGTGCGGCCAGATTGCCTCCGCCGAGGAAACCGACTCGTCGGCGACGATGGCGCCATCCGGCAGGAGCGCGCCGACCGCGCGGCCAATGGCGGCGGCAGAGAGCGATTCCCCGGCGGGAAGTTCGGGCCTGGGCCTGGGATCGCTTCCGCCTGCCGACGCGCCGAGTTCCTCCGCGAGCCATGCGAGCGCGCCGGCGCCATCCTGGCCCTCCGACGCCAGAACGTGGAAGGCGCAATCTTCGGGCGCCAGAGCGCTCCGCGTATTGGGGTAGCCGAAAAAGGAAACCGGCGGCCGAGCTTCCACCAGAATCAGGCGCTCCAACCCGGCGAGCATGGCCTGCGCCCGCTCGGGAAAATAAGGAATCCGCTCCACCGCCGGAATGCCCGCGCCGCGGGCGGTTCGCGCCGCATAGCGGTGGGCCAGGACTGGCGCGCCGGTGGCGGCGCGCACGCGGCCGGCGGCCGCCAATGCACGGGTCTGGAGCGCCGAGCCGCCGAGCAGCAGGGCTACGTTTCCTCCCGAGCGCAGAGCTTTGACCGCGGCGGCCACCTGCTCCGCAGAGGGCAGGGCGGGTGCCGGGTGTGGGGCGATGTCTCCCGGTTCGCCCGCCTGGCTCCACGAAAAATCCGCCGGCACGATGAGGGTCGCCACCTTTCCCGGCGGTCCGAAGGCCGCGGCAACGGCCGCCGACGCCGCTTCGCCTATTGCGCCGGGGCTTTCGACCGTCCGCACCCATCCGGATACCGGCCGAGCGAACGCCGCGATATCGGCTGTCAATGGCGCATCGTGTTTCAGGTGCGCGGTCGAATGCTCGCCCACGATGTTGACCACGGGCGAGAACGCCTTGCGCGCGTTGTGAAGGTTGGACAGGGCGTTGGCGAGTCCGGGCCCGAGGTGCAGCAGCGTGGCCGCCGGTTTGCCAGTCATACGCGCGTAGCCATCGGCGGCGCCGGCGCACACCGCCTCTTGCAGCGCGAGCACCGCCCGCATCTCGGGCAGGCGATCGAGCGCCGCGACGAATTGCATCTCCGATGTTCCCGGGTTCATCAGGCACAAATCGATTTCATTCGCCAACAAGGTTCGCAATAAGCACTCGGCGCCGGTCATGAAGGTCGATTGTATCGCGGGGGCCGGCGGTCACCGGACGCCAGGCAGGGCGCAGCCGAGCGGTTGGGGCGGCCGCTCGGTGCGGTCCCCGGGGAGATGGGAGGGGCCGAATTGGGAAGTGACGACCTCAGTGGGGTCGGTGACGTCCGCCGGGGGCGAATCGGGAGGGTCCATGAGCTGAACATTTTCTGGTTCAAGGGCGGAAATGGGTTCGTTCGGCAACTCCGGGCGGAGGGCTTTGAGGCGTTCGAATTCCTCGATCGCGCGGCGGTAAAGTCTTTCGCTTTGAGCCTGATAGCGGAGGAAGAGCTTCCAGGCATCGGATTTGCGGACGACCCGCTCGAAGCCCACGGCGAGACCGAGGGTGCGATTTTGGGCGCGGGTGGCGCCGATATCGCGAATCACCTCATCATTGAGGGCCTTGACGGGGAAATTGCCTGGGGTGTAGGCCTCGTTCATGGCGTCGCAAAGGAGGCCGGCTTCGAGGGCGGCACAGCGGAGAAGGGAGAGTTGGGCAAGGGCGATGCGCTCGACCGCGAAAAGCTCCTGAGAGTTGACGGGCTGGTAAGCGGCGACGGCGTCGTCGCGGAGGCGAGTGAGAGCGTCGAGTTCCTCGAAGCGGACGACGGCGTATTTGGAGGAGGCGAACCCGTGTTTGCGGGCGTTTTGCGCGGAGCGCTGTTTGCCCTCTTCGGTGCGGGGTCCGGTGGACTTAGCGGCGTTGGCGCGGTTGGCGGCGATTTGCCTGGGAGATGGAATGGATTTCGACATACGACGGCGGGTTTAGCACGGCGGCAAGCGGCGGGATGAGGAGCGCGAGAGCAAGGTATTGAAAACAGGGCAAACTTAGGCGAGAGAAGCTTGTGATTCCCCCACGGCCCTTCGACCAGAGGGCGG
>DATJMA010000043.1:0-2454 GCA_035509055.1 Bryobacteraceae bacterium
GCGGCATGCAGCGTGACCATGACCGCCAATGCCACGGTGTCGGCGACCTTCACCGTCGCTGCGGGTATTGCGTCCATCAATCATGTCATCATCCTGGTACAGGAGAACCGGTCGCTCGATAACTACCTGGGCACACTGCGCGAGTACTGGGCGGAGAACGGGTTCCCGGACGAATCGTTCGACGGGCTTCCGCAGTTCAATCCCGCCACGGGCATTGCCCCGCTGAAGGGCCGGGCGCCGTCGAATCCGGGGTGCAGTTCCGATAGCGGCGGCTGCAGCTTCGATCGCAGCCATACGGTGACGTCGTTCCACCTGAACACAGTGTGCACTGAGAACACCAGCCCCTCGTGGAACGAGGCGCACAACGATTGGGATCCTACTGACAATACCGGCCGAGCGGCGGCCAAAAACGACGGCTTTGTATTTACCGCCGCTTATGACGGACGCGCACTCGGTTATTACGACAGCGATGGCATCCGCGCGATGGGCTACTACGACAGCGACCAGCTGGACTACCTCTACTTCATGGCCAGCAGTTTTGCGACCTCGGACCGGTGGTTCAATCCGGTCATGTCGCGGACCAACATCAATCGCGAATACCTGCTGGGGGCCACCTCGGGAGGATACGCATATCCGAACGGAACCAGCGCCGCCGACACGCCGCAACTGAAGTCGAAAACCATCTTCGAAGATCTTCAGGATGCGGGAATTACGTGGAAAATTTATGTGAATCCCGAAGGCAGCAGCTGCAAGGGGCCGGTGTACACGGCAAAGTGCCTGATGACGCTCAGCTATCTGCACAACTTCGTTTTTGCGGACACGGTCATCGTGAAGTATCCGCAGAACATCACGACCACTTCGCAGTTTTTCTCCGATCTCGAGAACGGCACGTTGCCCCAGGTAGCGGAGATTGAACCGGCCTCGGACGCCGGCGAAGACGAGCACGGCACCGACTCGGACAAAGATGCGCCGACCAACATTCAGGACGGCGAATACTACGTCTCCCAGATGGTCGATGCTTTCATGCAAAGCAGCTCCTGGAGCGACTCGGTCCTCTTTTGGACGTACGACGAAGCGGGCGGCCTGTACGACCACGTTTCGCCGCAGCCTATGCCGAGCCCCGACGGTATTCGGCCCAAGGATCTGCTCCCGGGCGATATCTGCAAAGACGATTCCGGGCCGACCTGCGACTTTACCTGGACCGGCTATCGCGTTCCGTTGGTGGTTGTCTCGCCGTATGCGAAGCAGCATTATGTTTCGCACACGGTGGCGGATTACACGGCCATGCTGAAGTTCATTGAAACCCGCTGGAATTTACCGACTCTGACCAAACGCGACGCGGCGCAGATGGATATGACGGAGTTTTTCGATTTCGATAACCCACCGTGGATGACGCCGCCTGTGCCTCCAACGCAGATTAAAGGCGCAGCCTGCTACCTGAATCATCTGCCGTAAAGGAAGCTGTAGCGCCGGTTTCCAAACCGGCTGTCGTGCGGGTCTCCAGACCCGCGCCCGCGCTGCCGGCGTGGACGCCGGCGCTACTTTTCGCGCAACCGGCGCAGCGCCATCTTTGCGGCGTGATAGCCGCACATGCCGTGGACGCCGGCGCCGGGCGGCGTGGACGACGAGCAAAGAAAAATCTTCGGGTTGCTGGTGGCGTATTCGCGCAGCGTGGGGCGGAAGAGAAGCTGGCTGAGGCTGATGGCGCCGCCGGAGATGTCGCCGCCGATGAGGTTCGCGTCCATGGCTTCAAGTCGCGCGGGCGTGGAGACATGGCGGGCCAGAATGCAGTCGCGGAAGCCGGGAGCGAAGCGCTCGATCTGCGCGTCAATGCGCTCGGTCATGTCGACCGAGCAACTGTTGGGGACGTGGCAGTAGGCCCAGAGCACGTGCTGGCCGCGGGGTGCGCGCGAAGGGTCGAAGAGCGTGGGTTGCGCGGCCAGGATGAAGGGCCGTTGTGGCGCGCGGCCATGGACCACTTCACTCTCTGATTTCGCAATCTCCTCAAACGTTCCGCCGAGGTGCACGGTGATGGCGCGGCGGCACTCGGGCGCGCGCCAGGGCACCGGTTGGGAGAGCGCGTAATCCACCTTGAATGCGCCTGGGCCATAGCGGAAATCGGCAAGCGCCAGGCGATGGCCGAGGGTGAGCTGGTCGCCGGCAATGGCCAGCAACTGGCGCGGTGTCAGGTCGCACAGCATAAGCGCGCTGTCGCGGGAGAGCTCGCGGAAGGCGGCTGCGTCGATGCGCGTGGATGAATGCACCACGCCGCCGAGCGATTCCAGATAGCCGATGAGCGCGTGGGGAATGGCGCGCGCACCTCCGCGCGGGACCGGCCAGCCCACCGCGTGCAGCGATGCGGCGAACATGAGGCCGATGCCGGCGCTGAGCGGGCGATCGAGGCTGAGGAACGAGTGCCCGGCCAGGCCCGCAAAAATCGCCTGCGTACGCGGG
>DATJMA010000044.1:0-13249 GCA_035509055.1 Bryobacteraceae bacterium
CGCAATTCAGCAACCCGCAGGGCTCGATTACGAGCTCGTCGTTCGGTTATGTGACCAGCACCCTCGGCAGCGGCACGGGCGTGAACGGCACGGGCGGCGGGAGAGCGGTGCAGTTGGGAGCGAAGATCTCGTTCTGAGCGGCGGGATTGTCCGCGGGTTGGGAGCCTGAGCACAAATCGAAAAAGCCACTTGGGCCGGGCCTTCTCGAGGCGATCGGTGATTGGAGACTTTTCGGCGATTACCTGACCGGATTCGCGTGGAGAGCGAGGTTGAGATTGTAACGGGCGTCCTCGTAATCCGGGCGGAGGCGGAGAGCTTCGCGGAAATGAGCGATGGCTTCGCTTCCCCGGCCGGGAATCTGAGAAAGGACGACACCGAGATTATTATGCGCCTCGGCGAGGCTGGGATCGAGTCGGAGGGCCTCGCTGAATTCGGCCGTGGCTTCCGTAGCCCGGCCGGCGTGGGCGAGAGACATGCCCGATTGGTAGTGCTGCTGGGCGGCGTCAACGAGGGCGTGCGCGAGATTTTCCCGAGGGATGGGGGAATCGGGCAGGAGGCGCACGGCAGTCTGGAGTTCGGCGATGGCTTCCGCGAGGCCTCCGGGCGATTTGGCCAAGGCCGAGCCGAGATCGGAATGGACCGGACCGGAATCGGGACGGAGTTCGACGGCGCGGCGGAGGTGGGCGACGGCGGATTCGAGTTGGCCGTGCTGGTCCATGAGGTATGAGCCGAGGTTGTGCTCGGCGATATAGTTGCCGTCAGTGACTTCGAGGGCGTGACTGAAGAGGGCCCCGCTATTTTGCCAGTAGCCGGTCTGGACCCACGAGGCAACGGCGCAAGCGAGGCAGACTGCGGCGGCGAGCGGCGCGAGGATACGAGGGCGGGAACGCATCAGATCGCATGTACCCCACGCAGCCATGACGGCGAGTCCAACCATGGGGACATACATGTAGCGATCGGCGTGTGCCTGGGCGCCGACCTGCACCAGGCCGATGACCGGAACGAGCGTGCCGAGAAACCAGAACCATCCGACAGCGAGATAGGGACGAGTGGGGAAAGCGCGGAGCACTGCGGCCGTGACGGCGGCCAGAACTGCGGCTGCGAGGATAGCCTGCCAAAGCGGGATGCCGGCGGGATAAGGATAGAAGCAGGCGAGGCCGGCGGGCCAAAGGGTTTTGCCGATGTACCAGACGTAGGAAAGCAGAGCGTTGGTAATTGCCGGCGCGCCCACGGGTTTGACGGCGCCGGCGGCGTGCTGCACGAAGTAAGTGACAGCGGCGCCGGCGGCGGCCAAAGCGAATAGCGGCAGTTTTTCACGGACCCGCAGACCGCGCTTGAGCGGCCAGAAATCGAGAAGGAGTAAGACGAACGGCAGGGTGACGATCATGGGCTTCGACATCAGGCCCAGCAGGAAGGCGGCGAGCACCAGCCAAGGCTTGCGGCGCACATAGGCCCAGAGGGCCAGGAACCAGAAGAAGGCGCAGAGGACGTCCTTGCGCTCCGCCACCCAAGCCACGGATTCGACGTGCAGCGGGTGGAGCGCGAACACGAATGCGACAAAGGCGCTGGGGCCGCGCGTGCCGGTGGCCGCGAGCAGGAATAGAAACAGCAGGACGGCGGCGACGGCGTGGATGGCGACGCTGGTGAGATGGTGCCAGCCTGCATCCATCCCGAAGAGAAGGACGTCGAGGGAATGGGAGAGGCGGGTGATAGGAAACCAGTTGGCCGCCTCGGTGGACGTGAAGGCGCGGGTTACCGTGATGGCTTTGGCGTAATCCGGATCGTCGTAATTGACAAACGAGAATTGGGCGACGCGGGCGTAGACGGCAAAGGTGGCGAAGACGAGGGCAAGAGAAAGCCAGAGATTCGCGCCACGGAAGCTGCCGAGACGATCGGCCTTAGCCGGCGAACGTTGGGGGGCGCCTGCGCGGGGCCGAGTATATAATTTCCTTACCATGAACCTGCGTCTTATCCCCATTGTCGCTTTTACCGCGGTGCTTCTGCCCGCTCAGTCGGCCCGGGATCACTGGGTAGCCACCTGGACTACGGGCCAGCTTCTGGCGCATCTCCCGGCGCCGGGCGGTGGACGGGGCAGAGGAGGCGCGCGCGGGGGGGCGCCGAAGAATGACGATCCGGCGCAGGCGATCGCCGCGCACGGTTTCAGCCACCAGACGGTCCGGATGATCGCCCATACGAGCATTGCGGGGCGGCGGCTGCGGATCAAACTGGAGAACGCGTTCGGCGGCGCCCCGGTGATGGTGGGATCGGCACACGTGGCGCTGCGCGAGAAGGATTCGGCCATCGTGACGGCGAGCGACCGCGCACTGGCGTTCAACGGCAAGCCCGGCGTCACGATTCCGCCGGGCGCGGCGATCCTGAGCGACGCGGTGGATTTTCAAGTGCCGGCGCGGGCGGACCTGGCCATCAGCCTGTATTTTCCGGGAGAGACGGGCGCGCCGACCTTGCACATCAACGCGCTGCACAACACCTACATTTCGCAGGAAGGCGATGCCACCGGGGCGGCGTCGATTGACAATGCCATCGTGACGCAGTCCTCTTATTTCCTGGCGGCGGTAGATGTGGCGGCCCCGGCAAACGCATTCCTGCTGGTGGCGTTCGGCGATTCCATCACGGACGGGCATTTTGCGACGAACGAAGCCAACGCGGACTGGCCGGACGTGCTGGCGGTACGGCTGGCAGCGAACAAGCAGACGGCGAACATCGCGGTGGGGAACCAGGGCATTAACGGGAACCGCGTGCTGCGCGACAACACGGGGGTGAACGCGCTGGCGCGGTTCGATTTCGACGTGCTGGGGCAGGCGGGCGTGAAGTGGATGACGCTGCTCGAAGGAGTGAACGACATCGGCCGTGCGAAGAACCGGCCGGCCGACGCGGTTACGGCCGACGAATTGATTGCGGGGTACAAGCAGATCATCGAGCGGGCGCACGCGCATGGGATCAAGGTGATCGGCTGCACGATCACGCCGGACGAGGGATACGCGCTGTATTGGACCGAGGAAGGCGAGAAGGTGCGGGAAGCGGCGAACGAGTGGATCCGCAGCGGCGGTGCGTTCGACGCGGTGGTGGACTTCGATAAAGCGACGCGGGATGCGGCCGATCCGAAGCGGCTCGCTCCCAATTTCGATTCCGGGGATCATCTCCACCCGAACGATGCGGGATACAAGGCGATGGGCGACGCCTTCGATATCGCGATTTTGGCGAGGAACAAGTAGGAAGGCAGCGGGCGGCTAACGCCCGCCTGCGCCGGTTGCCAACCGGCGCGCAGGATACCATCCTGCCCCACATCGAGCGCGAAATTACGTTAATAACCCAGGCCTTTTTCGACCACGTTGAGCAACGGCTCTCCTTTGTGGTAACGCTCGAATTGGGCGAGGAAGAATTCCATCGCGCGCTCGAGCCAATCGGGCGTGTGATCGGCGGCGTGGGGAGAGAGCAGGACGTTCCGCAGGCTGTAGAGGGGATGGCCGGCGGGCAGTGGCTCGTGGTCGAAGACGTCGAGGGCCGCGCCTTTGATGCGGCCGGCGCGGAGAGCCTCCACCATGGCCGCTTCGTCGATGACCGGGCCGCGGCCGAGATTGATAATGACGGCGTCGCGCTTCATGGCGGCGAAAGCGGCGCTGTCGATCATGCTGCGGGTCTCGGCGGTGAGTGGTGCGGCAACGATCACGTAATCGCACTGGGGCAGAAAATCCATCAGGTCGGCGGGGCTATAGATGCGGGAGACCAGCGGGTCAACGTGGTAGAGGGGTGGACCGGAGCGCCTGAGGCCGAGCACGCGCATCCCCATCGGCTTCACGCGCTCGGCGACGGCGCGGCCGATATCGCCATAGCCGATAATGCCGACCGTCTGGCCGGTAATCTCGGTGATATCGAACTGTTCCCAGACGCCGGCTTCCTGATTGCGCACCATGCGGCGGAGGTCCTTGGCGAAAAACAGAATGGCGGCCAGGGCGAATTCGCCGAGCGGCTCGCTGAACACACCGCTGCCGTTGGTAAGCGGCACGGGACTGGCGACGAGTTCCGGAAAGAGCACGCTATCCAGACCGGCCGAGCGCGTATGCACCCAGCGCACATGAGGCGACATGCGAAAGACCTCGCGCAGCAGTTTGCCATTCATCGACCAATTGAAAATGACGTCCGCCTGCGCGGCGGCGCCGCGGAAAGTGTCGGCCGTTTTGCCCACGGTGATCTTGGTTCCCCGAGGCAACTTTTCGAGCATCGCTAATTGTGCATCCCTCTCGTCTGACAGCACCAGCACTGTGGTATCGTCCATGCTGGGAGAAAGCCTACCACATGTTCGATCTTTCCCTGGAAATGCTTCGCGTGGTGGAAGACGCGGCCATTGCTTCGGCGCGGACGATGGGCATGGGCGACCCCAAGGCGTCGGACCAGGCGGCGGTGGAATCGATGCGCCGCTCGCTGGATACGGTGGCGATCGAAGGGCGGATCGTGATCGGCGAAGGGGAGCGGGATGAGGCTCCCATGTTGTACATCGGCGAGAAGGTCGGCTCGAAGAATTACGCCGGGCCGGTTTCGGTGGATATTGCCGTGGATCCGCTGGAAGGGACCAACCTGTGCTCGACGGGCGGAGCGGGCGCGATCACTGTGCTGGCAGCTTCGGAGCCGGGCGGGCTGCTGCACGCACCCGATTGCTACATGGAGAAGATCGTGGTCGGGCCGGCGGCCAAAGGGGCGGTGGACCTGGAGGCGCCGGTGCGGCACAACCTGAAAGCCATCGCGCGGCGGCTGCAGCGCGGGGTGGACGACCTGGTGGTGGTGGTGCTGGACCGTCCGCGCCACCAGCAACTGATTGGGGATATCCGCACGGCTGGGGCTCGCATCCGGCTGATCTCCGACGGCGACCTTTCCGCCGGAATTGCGGCGGCGGTGGCGGGCACGGGCGTGCACGCCGTGATGGGATCGGGCGGAGCTCCGGAGGGCGTGCTGACGGCGGCGGCGCTGCGCTGCCTGAACGGCGAGATCATCGGGCGGCTGGTGGTGCGGGATGATGCGCAGCGCGAGCGGATGCAGGCGATGGGTATTCAGGACCCCAACCGGCTCTACTCGACGACGGACCTGGCGCCGGGGCGGAACCTGGTGTTCGCGGCCTGCGGCGTGACGGATGGCAACCTGCTGCAGGGAGTCCGCTTTACCGGCGATGGCACACATACGGAATCGGTGGTAATGACGTCGACCCCCCCGCGCGTGCGTTTCATCGACACGACGCACCTGGAGAACAAGCCGGATGTGAAGGTGCGATTCCGATAGGTTGGAACTTGGCCGGCGGGGCGGCGGACCGTCGAGGATTGCTAAACTGAAAGTAGTTAGATGCCAGATTTCTGTAGCTGCGGCGCCACGCTTCCGCCAGATGCGGTGTTCTGCCATAAATGCGGAAAGCCCCAGCGCGAGATCACCGTACCTGAAATTCAGCCGCCGCCGGAGACGCCCGCGCCCGCGCCCACGCCGTTCGTGCCCCCGGCGCCACGCCTGGAAGCGGTTCCGCTGAATTTCCGCAATCCGATTGCGGTGCGCATCGCACTACTGGTGGCGTTTACGGCCACCGTGCTGGGTTTCGTGCTGCCCCTGCTCAACTGGCTGGCGGCCGGATTTTTCGCGGTCTACTTTTATTGCCGGAAAACCGGCCTGCAGTTGAATGTCGGCGGGGGAATGAAGCTGGGCTGGATCACCGGGCTGCTGATGTTCGGGCCGTGGGCGATGATTTTCCTCGCGGAGCAACTGCCGGCGGCGCGATCGGGAAAGCTGGCTTCGATGATCCAGGAACAGATGACGCGCAGCCTGCCGGCGTCGGACCCGGCGGTGCAGCAGTTGACCGGGTTTTTGCAGAGCGGGCCGGGGATCGCGGCGGCGATCGCATTTTCCCTGATTGCGCTGTTCTTTTTCATCATCGGGCTAAGCGTGGCCGGCGGGGCGCTAGGCGCCAAGATGGCGAAGCCGTCGCGGACGACGTAAGGCTCTGGCCGCTGCGATTCCGCTCATTACGTGTCAGGACCGCTCCCTTCCAGTGGCGGCTCGGAACGGAGCCGTGCTTGCGCGGGCGAGCAGCTCGGCGCCCGGCGCGGTGCGCTTTTGGGCGGAATAGTGCTTCACCACCCAGACACCAGCGAAAATCACGAGCATAGCCAGTGCCTCATGCGCGCCAAAGGGCTCGCGATAGACCAGCCAGCCGAGCGCCATCGCGACGACAACATTCACGTAGGTGTACAGCGAGGCGATGGCGACTGGAAGGCGATCTAGCGCATACACATACGCGCTATACCCCACGACGGAGCCGAAGACGACCAGGTAAAAGACGGCGCAGACACCGCGAGTGCTCCAATGGTAGGCCGGGTGCGGGAGGAGGAGTGCGAAGGGCGCCGCAGCCAGGCCTGTGGCGAGCATCTGGATGCCGCCTGCAATGGCGGGGTGAGCGATACCGGGCCGGCGGCGCTGTAAGATCGAGCCCAAGGCCCAGCCGGACATGCAGAACTGCAGGAGCAGGAAACCGCTCAGGAGGTCGGAGCCGCTCACGCCCTCGCGGGACACGAAAAGCAGCCCGGCGCCGGCGAGCCCGATGACCATTCCGCCGAGCGCGGGGCCGTGCAGGCGCTCGCCCCCGGGGAAGAGGGCTTCGATCGCCACCATCCAGAACGGTGTAAAGGTTAGGATCAGGCTGGCCATGCCGCTGGGGACGAGGAGCTCGGCGTACACCAGGGCGCCATTGCCGATGCCAAGCGTCAACAGACCGGTGGTGCAGGCCACAGCGAGATCGGCGCCGCGCGGCACTTCCATGCCGCGCACGCGCGCAATGCCGAGCATGGCAACGCCCGCCAGGGTATAACGGACTGCCACCACCGCCAGTGGCGGAAACGTCTCCAGCGACATGCGGATGGCGAGATAGGTTGTGCCCCAGAAGAGGCAGACCGCAGCCAGTGCCAGGTACGGCAGGAACAGGGGATGGCGGCGCAAAGCACAGCGTAACATCATGCAGCGGCAGCGATTGGACTCATTTCGGAGTGGGTCTGATCTTCGCTCTCGGGGCCGCCAGGGAGCTCGCGGCCGCTGTGCACCAGTTGGCGTGTCTGCAAGGCTGTGGCTTCCGCACGTGGCGCCCTTTAAACTGGAAGTATGCGCATCCTTCTTTTCAGCGGCAAGGGAGGCGTGGGGAAAACCAGTCTTGCCGCCGCTACCGGGCTGCAGCTGTCACGGCTCGGTTATCGCACTCTCGTGATGAGCGTCGACCCGGCGCACAGCCTGGCGGACGCCTTCGATCTCGATACCGGCCTGTTCCACGCCAAGACCGGCGACCCTTATTCCATCGATTCGCGCCTCGCCATCCACGAGGTGAACATTCAAAAGGAGATCAAGCGCCACTGGCGCGAGATTTCGTCTTACGTGATCTCCGTGCTGCGCACCACCGGCATCAGCGACGTGGAGGCGGAGGAGCTGGCCATCCTTCCGGGCATGGAAGAGTTGAGCGCGATGATGTACGTGAACCAGTTCCGGCGCGAGAAGCGCTACGACGTGATCGTGCTCGATTGCGCGCCGACGGCGGAATCGATGCGGTTCGTCAGCATGCCGACCACGCTGGAGTGGTACATGAAGCATATCTTTCCGTTCCAGCGAGGGATCATCAAGGCCGTGCGGCCGATTGCCAACCGGGTATCGCCGGTGGAGCTGCCGACGGACAACTATTTCGCCAACATTGCCGACCTGTTCGGCAAGCTGGAGGGTATCGACACGCTGCTGGAAGATCCGCGGACGACGAGCGTACGGCTTGTCACCAATCCGGAGCGAATGGTGCTGCGGGAGACCGAGCGCGCATTCGTATATTTTTCGCTGCACGGGTTGACGGTAGACGGAGTGATCGTGAACCGGGTGCTGCCGCAGGCGGTGAAGGACGAATTTTTCGCCGAGTGGCGGACCTCCCAGGCGAAGATCCTGCAGGAGATCGAGGCCTATTTCGCCCCGGTTCCGGTGAAGCGGCTGCCGCTGTTCACGCACGAAGTGTTGGGACGCGAGCGTCTGGAGGAGCTGGCCGGGGCGCTGTACTCCGAAAAGGAGGACCCGGCCGCCGTGGTTCGCACGGAAGCGCCGTATAGCTTCGTAAAGCGCGATAATTATTACGAGGTGAAGCTGCAATTGCCGTTTGCCGCCAAGGGCGACGTGGGGCTGTTCAAAAAGGGAGACGAACTGGTGGTGGAGATCGGAACGCTGCGCCGTCACGTTGGGTTGCCAGTTTCGATGGCCGGCCTTTCGCCCAGCCGTGCCCGCCTCGACAATAAGGTTCTGACCGTGGAAATGAAGGAGATTTGAAATGGAAAACAAATCCGAATCCACCAGCGGTGCCACCGCGCAATCGGGCTGCTTCGTGTGCCAGACCGCACGTCCGTTTCTGGAGCACATATGGAACGATGCCACGCGCAGCCACTTCCGCAACTCACGGATCGAGTTCCTGAAGGGAATCCGGAGCCTGATTGACGACCGCATCGCTCGCCTTTCGCGCGACGAGCCCAAGGGCACGCACGTTCCGGTAGAGTAGTTTCGGCCGCAGGCAATTTTTTTGCAGCCGCTTCAAACAACCCGGTAGGCCACTCTGGGGCGACGGTTTTCGTCACGGGGGAGCTGTGTTACATTGAAAATGTTCGTCCTCTTGCATTGCCTGCAGTCCCCATCGTCTAGCCCGGCCTAGGACATCGCCCTTTCACGGCGGTAACGGGGGTTCGAATCCCCCTGGGGACGCCAAAGCAACCGGTTTGGCTTCAGTTGGTTGTCAATTTTTCCCCATCACCAGCCATCGCGCGAACCAGGGGCCTCAGTAAGTGAAAATGGCGAGAAAGTCGGGATGCATACCGTTCTCGCCGGTGCCGAGGTTCACCGAGCCGCTGTGGCTCGTACCGTTTCTGCGATCGGCCTCAGCACTTCCACTCATGATCTGGACGCTCACCAGTATGAATGTTTTCTTCGTCTGGTATTCACACACGTTCGGCCAACCTTGGCGCGTTCCCGTCTGGGTCCTGCTGCTGGAGTACGGACCGGTCGCGATGGCCGTCGCCATCGGCCGGTTCCGCGGACGACTCAGTCCGGGCGCGATTGCCCGCCAGCATCGTGGGATACCTTAGGTTCATGAAAGTCTATTTCGGGTTCACGGTGGCTGGCGACCGATCGGCCGTGGATACTGCGCGCAAGGTAGTCCAACTGCTGGAGGAGCGCGGGCATGAGGTGTTGACTCGCCACCTCGTAAGTGACAACGCTTGGGAGGCAGACCGAGCGATCAGTCCCCAGGACGTATTCCGGCGCGATATGGGCTGGCTGGATCAATGCGATCTTTTCATCGCAGAAGTCTCGGGATCTTCCTTTGGGCTTGGGTTCGAGACCGGTTATCTCTTAGGTGCAACTGACAAAAAGGTCGTGCTGCTTTATCGCCGTGACCTGGAGAACAAGATATCGTTGCTGATTACCGGTAATACCAGCGCAAACTGTCTCTTGGTGCCGTATTCGACCGTTGAAGAAGTCGAGAGATTTATTCTCGCGAACATCCAGGACAGCCGGCCGGACCAGGGAGCGTGCGCACATTAGCCAGGTGGCCGCAGGCGCTGGCCACGATTCCAGCGCAGGCGAAAAAACGAAAATCAAATGGCCCCTGACCCGCTCAGCAGTCTCGGCACGCGTCGTGCTGCTCGTGAGATGGAGACGCTGAGCCGGTACGGCCCGGCGGCCGGGCTAAGGCTGGAGGAACGACCGAGTGGGATCAGAAATGCCTCCCAGCTCTTTCTATTGACACCCCTGGGGGCGCGCTTCCCCATCTATTGCAGTGCCTCCCGCAGATCAGCGATTAAATCGTCGGAATTCTCGAGCCCAACCGAGACACGTAACAAGTTTTTGGGCGTCTTCGTGTCGCGACCTTCGATCGATGCGCGGTGCTCGATAAGACTATGCGGCCCTCCAAGACTAGTAGCCCTTGTAAACAGCCGCACGCCGGCAACAACCTTCATTGCCGCTTCTCGGCCGCCTCGCACCTGGAAAGACAGCATACCGCCCCAGGCGGACATCTGGCGGCTTGCGATTTCATGGCCCGGATGGTCCGGCAACCCCGGATAGTGAACTCGTTCGACTGCATGGTGCCGCCGTAGGAATTCGGCCACGGCCAGAGCATTTCCGCAGTGTGCTCGCATGCGCCAGGGAAGCGTGCTCACGCCGCGGAGCGCAAGCCAGCAGTCGAACGGAGACGGGGCCGCTCCGCCGAACATCAGCGACTTCCTGGCTCGTTCGAAAAGGTAATTGTCGTATCGCGTGATGAGGGCTCCTCCTGTCATATCGCTATGGCCACCGATGTACTTTGTGGTCGAGTGCCAGACCATGTCAATTCCGCAGTCGAGCGGCCGCTGAAGAATCGGCGTGGTGAAAGTGCCATCGCAAACGCTGATCGCGTTGACTTCTCGGGCGATCCGTCCGATCGCCGTGAGGTCAACGATCTTCATCAGGGGATTCGACGGCGTTTCCATCAGCACCAGGCGCGTATTCGGCCGGATCGCTGCGCTCACGGCAGCAAGGTCCGTCATGTCGACGTAGCTGGTTTCCAGGGGCCACTTCGCGAACACGCCTCCGACAACTTGCCGCAGGCCGTAATAAACATCTTCTGGTGCGATGATGTGGTCACCGGGTTCCAAACCCTGCAAGAGCGCCGTTGCGACTGCAAGCCCCGACGAAAAGGCCAGTGCTTCTTTGCCACCTTCCAGCGCGGCCAAGCATTCTTCGAGCGATTGCCGGTTCGGATTCCCCTCGCGTGAATAGCTGAAACCGCGGGAATATTCCCCATCGGGATCCCGCTCGAAAGTAGTCGAGAGGTGAATCGCGGGGGTCACTGCGCCGGTCGCCAGATCGGTCCGGCGTCCGGCATGCACGGCCAGCGTTTCGACCTTCAAGTTCGGAATTCTCACTTCTCTGTCGCCCCCATGCTCTGCGGAGCGCGGCCTCTGCCGCATGAGCCGAATGATAGCGCGTTTCGAGCGTGGACGAGATACGTCAGCAGCAGCTTCGGAAGACTGAGCTAAACGCACAAATCCGCCTGCTTCGCGGGCCGGCGGCTCACGTGTCCCGCGCCCTACCTGCCCAACCTGTAGCAGCGTTCTCCATTCCCTGAAACCATTTCTGTCGGCCCACCCCCGATCCCCCGATTCCAATTTCTGATACGATCGGGGCATCTTTTCGGCAATTTCCGGCATAAGGGGGTTCCAATGAGATCCATTTTGCTAGCCCTTGTTTTCGCAGCCGGCGCGTTCGCGCAGGATACGGGCAAGAGCCTCACACCTCTCTCCGATCAGGACGCCAAAGGCTCCGACTGCGGTGCATACTTCCGGGTGGAAGGGGGCAAAGTGATTTACCACGTGAAAGGCGAGGAAAAGGCCAGCAGTGAGCGGCTCGATTACGTCGCAAAGATTGTGGAGGACGACAAGGCCGATGTCCCCTCTGTAATCGCGAAACCCATTGCGGTGGGAAATCTGCTTACGATCGTGATGTCCACAACCGAAAGAAAGGCGGCAAAATGCCTGCCCGGCACCATTTACGTTGAGAAGCGCCAATAAGCGCCATTAAAACGCACCCGAAGAGCGTCTGGCCGAACGAAGCGCGCTGGCACTTACATGCGCCGATCGTCGGCTGCACCGTCGAGTACCCGCCGGAGGTGGCTTAATCCGGTCGGCGACTATTTGGCCGGCAAGGCTGTTTTAGAGCCCTCGGATATAAGCTGCTTAAAGCAATGCCGTGCGGGATCTTTCAGCGGTGGACGAATTCTTGCCAGGCAGGCTATGCGCCTCGATTTTGATACAATTCCGCGCATGCACCGAAGAGAGTTCCTGATCTGTACCGCGGCCGGCAGTGCCGTCGTGGCAGGCGCCCGTAACGCAATTGCACAGGATGCGCGTCCTCCGGCACCGCCTCTCGACAATGGCGCTCCCGCCAAGGTAAGCGCGGAGAAACTAGCCCGACTCTCGATGCTCTCCTGGAACTTCAACTCCCGGTTAAAGGTGGAAGGGGAGCCGCCGAGTCCCGATCGCGTTCTCGAAGTCTTCGACCTGCCGCAATATTATGCGGACGTCTACGGCATGCACAATGTTGAACTGCAGCACACTCACTTTGCATCTACGGAGACCTCGTATCTGAAGGAGTTCCGCGCGCGCATTGAGAAGGTGAAATCGCGGAACAGCCAGATTAACGTGGAGTTCGACGAGGGGATCGTGCAGCAGAACATATCCGTGGAGAATCCGGTGATGCGCTATCAAGCGCTCGATTTGACGATGCGCTGGGTGGACCACGCGGTGATCATGGGCTGCCCGCGCGTGATGGTCAATCAGGGACGGTTGACGCCCGAGTCCCTGCCGCGCGCCACGGTGGCGCTTAAGCTGATGGGCGAGTACGCGAAGACCAAGGGAGTCAAGATCTCGGTCGAGACCCGCGGCGGCGGATACGGGCGCGGCGGCCGGGGCCGTGGAGGCCGGGGCCGGGGCGGCGAGACCGCCGCTGCCAGCGCCACGCCGGCGCCCGCAACTCCGCCGCCGGAGGCTCCTCCCGGCCCGCCCGCGTGGAAGGTGCTCCAGGAACTGGTGGAAGGCGCCGGATGTTATTCCAACTGCGACATCGGCGGCGTCGCGGCACGGGATCAGGAGTCGCTGCACGTGGCCATCAAAAGCCTAGCCCCATCCAACTCCGGCAACATGCATATCAAGACCAGTCCCAATTGGGACCTGGCCACCGCCATCCGCTTTATCAACAGCGACCTCGGTTACAAAGGACTCTACTCCATCGAGGTCAATCCGCAGCGGGTTCGCGAGGTTTACGAGACGATTCTGGCCAACATCTGAGCAGTCGATCAGCTTCGCGAGAAGTTTCGGCTACAGGCAACACCTCGTGCGCGAACCGTGTAGGACGCGCAAAAGGTTATTTGGGAAGTTCTGCCGCTACCTGGGCAATGCTCGCCAAAAGCGAATTCCACTCGTAGGGTTTAATCAAGATGGAGGCGACCAATTCCCGGGCCTTCGGCTCCAATTGACTGAGGAATGTCTCCTCCTCGCCCTGGGCCAGGTGGCCGGTGATGATAACGATTTTGAGGCCGGAAGAACGAGGATCCAGGGCTAATTCTCGAATAATTTCAGAACCAAAGGCATCAGGCAGCGCCAGATCCAATAGAAGAATGTCAAAAGGCAATCGCGGGGCCTGTTTCGGCATAAACTCA
>DATJMA010000045.1:0-68160 GCA_035509055.1 Bryobacteraceae bacterium
CCCTGGCGGCAAGAACATGCACTTCGGCATTCGCGAACACGCCATGGCGGCTATCGTTAACGGCCTTTCGCTCTCAAAATTGCGCGCTTACGGAGCGACATTCTTCATCTTCAGCGACTACGCCCGCCCCGCCATCCGTCTCTCGGCCATCATGGAATTGCCGGCCATTTTCATCTTTACGCACGACGCCATGGGCGATGGCGAAGATGGCCCCACGCATCAACCCGTGGAACAACTCGCGTCCATGCGGGCCATCCCCGGCCTTTGCACCATCCGTCCCGCCGATGCCAACGAAGTGGTGGAAGCTTACCGGCACATCCTGCAACTCCGCCATAAGCCCACCGTGCTGGTGCTCTCGCGCCAGCCGCTGCCGACTCTCGACCGCACGCGCTTCGCACCGGCATCCGGCCTTTCGCGCGGCGCGTACGTGCTGGCCGACCCGGCCGAAGGCGAACCCGAAATCATCCTGATCGCCACCGGCAGCGAGGTGGTGCTGGCGGCCAACGCCCACGACGCGCTCTCGGCCGAAGGCATCCGCTCGCGGGTTGTATCGATGCCCTCGTGGGACCTCTTCGAGGAACAGAGCGACGAATACCGCGCCAACGTGCTGCCGCCCAAAATCGCCGCCCGCATCGCCATCGAGCAGGCGTCCACGTTCGGCTGGGAGCGCTACACCGGCGTCCAGGGCCGGATTCTCGGCATGAAAACCTTCGGGGCCTCCGCGCCGCTCAAGGAATTGCAGCGGCGGTACGGCTTCGAACCCGAGAGCGTCGTGGCCGCGGCGAAGAAAATGTTGGGGAAATAGCTCGCCCCGCGCCGGCACCGTCGTCCTTCATACCGATACCGGTTGCTCCCGGTGGCGCAGGCCGGCCTGGGATGCCGTGGAATCGAGATGCGACTGAACCTGCGTGCGCTCTTGGGGCAGGCGCTACCGCATCTCGCCGCAACCAGCGGTCTTACCACCGCTGGCAGACGAAACCGCGCCCCGCCACTCCAGCCTGACTAAAACGCCAGATGATTCTTCCCCGCCGCCAGCGCCTTCTTCTCCCCCGCCCAATCGAACTCGCCCGTGATGCCCGCGGGCAGTTCGACGTCCGCCGTCAAGTTCGTGCCATGCTTGGCTAACACCACCACGATCTCGCCCTTGGGGTGCGGCATACGAGCTCGAATCTCAGTCAACTGGCCGGGATTCGGCGCCACCCGAACCCGCGCGAACCCCGGCGCCATCGAATCGATTCCCGCCACCGTGCGCAGCAGTTCGAAATTCGGACTGGCGCCCCACGCGTGACAGTCCGATCGCGATGGATCGGCCTTCTCCGCCCACGTGGTGAGGCCGTTCTTCAAAATCTGGCGCCACGGCTCGAGCTGCTCCAGGTAACGGTCACCCAATCCCACTTCGCGCAGCGCCGCGTTGGTGTACGCGCGGAAATAGATCGATGCCTGCGCCAGGCTCGGATCGGCGATCATCTTCTCGAATACCGCGCGTCCCTGCGCCGGTGGCAGCAGATGCGCCAGCAGCGCCAGAGTATTCGTGTGCTGCGACCACGTGCGGTGCGATGGCTGGTCGGCAAACAGCCCGCGCGCCGCATCCCAATCTTTCGCCAGCACCCACGCCTTCAGCTTCGACGCCTTGGAGCGATCTTCGTCCGCCATTCCGTGGTTCCCCACGGCCGATTCAATCGCCGCGCCCCAGTCGTACGCCAGCGCCAATTGCAGATCGAAGACCGCGGAGGAGCCGTCGTTGTCGCCGGGAGCCTCGCCGCCCGGCCAGCTGTCCACCCAATCGGCGAAATTCCAGAACGGCATGCGCGCCAGCGATCCGCTCTCTTTCTGAAAGCTCCCGTAATAGCTGAGCACGGAGCGGACGCCGGGCAGCATGCGCTCGACGAACGCCGGGTCGTCGGTGTACATCAGGTAATCGTGTACCATCCCGATCCACCACAGCGAAAACGGCGGAATATATTGCACCAGGTTGGAAGGCGCGCGGCTGTAGGTCAGGCCATCGGCATTGCGGGTGGAATCGATGAGAGTGATTCCATTGCGCATCAGGCTGCGGTCGCCCGCCATGTACAGCGAGACCAGCATCTGGATGCGTGCGTCGCCGCCATACTGAAGCTGCTCGTAGAAGGGACAATCCATGTACGTTTCGTGCGCGCACAGGCGCGCGGTTTGCCACCCGACCGAGAGAATGCGCTGAATCTCTTGGTCCGGACCGGCCCCGTTATCCACCTGGAATAGCCCTTTCCGCTGAAAGGGGTAGGATGTGAAGACGCCGTGCAGGTCTTCGATGCCCAGCGGCTCGGCGGCCGTGGCGATGTCGAGCTTCACGTAGCGATACGTCCGCCAGAAGAGCGGGCGGTACTGCCGGTGCTCGCCGCCATCGGCCACATAAGTATCGAACGGGCCGAGGAACCGCTTGCCTTCCACTTCGTTGCGATTGCCTTTTTCCCGCTCCTTGCCGGGCGGCGTCGGCAGATAGAGCGCTTCGGCGTATCGAATGTCCACCTGCGCGCCGCGCCCGCCGCTTACCGTCAGTTCGGGATATGCCGTCGTCTCATATCCCTGGTCGAGCAGCAGCGACGCCTTGGTGTTGGCTGGAATCGTGAGCGGGCCGTGCCGGTTCAGAAATCCGTCGGAGACGCCGGCGGGCGTCGATTGGCGAATGCTCGCGAAGCGCTCCACCGTCTGCTCCTCCAGCCGGATGGGGCTCTGTTCGAGCATGCGCAGCGGCGATTGATCGCTCGTCGAGGTCAGCAGCGCCGGACCGGTTTCGCGCGCCGCCACCCAGGCCGAATCGTCGAAATCCGGCTGGCTCCAACCCCATGGATAGAGCGCGCCGTCCACTTTCTCGTTGGCAGCGAGCGCGTAATAGCCGGTCGCTTGGTCGCGCGGCAGCGGCTGCGAGGTGTACGCCTTGTCGATGGCGCATTTCCAGTTGCGATTGCTGTTCACTACCGCATCCGCGGCCTGAAGCACGAACCCGGTCCGTAGCGAGATCTGCGCCACTGCTTTGTTCGGCCCGTCGTTCCAGACCACCGCGGCCAGCACATTCTTGCCTGCCCGCAATTGGGGCGCAATGTCGACTGTCTCGTACCGCCAGTGGCGAAGATCGCCGCGCGCCGGTCCCCACGCCACGCGTTTCCCGTTGGCGTACAGTTGGTACCGGTTATCTCCGGAAACGTGGACCTGGAATGCGGCCGGCTTCGCCGGCAGATCGAACGTCCGGCGGAAATGGTAGACGCCATATTCCTGACCGGAGGTTCCAGGCACGTCGATCCAGCGCGCGGTCCAGTCTGTTTTCTGCGCCAAGGAAGGCGCGGCGCCGAAGGTCGCAGCGACGATCGCAGCGAACATCGCTGCATAGGGGGCAAGAGTCTGCTTCATGGGTGTACCGCGATCATTATAGCCGCCCTCAGCGGCACCGATTCTTCACACTGTCATCCGGTTTTCACATCGCAAGTGCCCGCAAATCTAACATACAATGGGTAATTGCCTCAACAGGTCATGAATGCATGAGAAGAACACTCGCGGTCTCTCTATTGGCGCTCGTCTCGTCGGCAGCGGTGTATGCGCAGGCGGTGGTTGGGTCGGGTGCGATCACCGGAATCGTCATGGACAAGTACGGGGACGGCATCCCCGAAACTACCGTTTCGTTGACCAACAAGACGCTGGGAATCAAGCGCACGATGTTGACTACCGACGACGGCATTTTTAACTTGTCGGCGCTGGTCCCGGGAAACGACTACGACTTGAAAGTCACGCGCCGGGGCTATTCCGATTGGGAACTGCCGAGCTTCGATCTGGCGATCGGGGAGACTGTTAATTTCCGCATCCATCTGTATGCGGATCGCCCCTCGACGTTGGCGGAGGCGCAGCGCTCCATCGCCCCCGTGCAGGACAGCAAGATCAGCGTCAGTTCGACCATCACTCCCGGACAGCTTTCCTCGTTACCGACTCCCGCGCAACAAGTCGATCCTTTGGTGCTGCTGGCTCCGGCGGTGGTGGAAAGCCCCCAAGGCGTGCTGGTATTCCGCGGCACACTCGCCCGCAATGTGTTCCTGCTTGACGGCCTCAGTATCAGCGACAATTATTTCCGCTACGCGCCCAATGTGGCGCCCTTCATCGCGCAGGAATCGGTGGATACGATGCAGGTGATTTCCGGCGCTGCCACGGCGGATTTCACCCACACGACGGGCGGAATCGTGAACGCCGTTTCCAAATCGGGAGTCAATCGCCTGCATGCGTCGGCGTACGATTATTACGCCAAGAATTCCTGGGATTCACCGGACTTCTTCGGCAACGGCTTCGTTCCCTCCGGCCGCTACAACAATGGCGGCGTCAGCGTGGGAGTGCCCATCATCACGGATACGCTGTTTCTGTTCGGCAACCTGCAACACCTGAACGATTCCACCGAGGGGTTGAACCGCATTGTGAATCCGCTGCTCACCACGCCTGACGGAAGCTCGGTTCTCACCGCATCGTGCGCCGCCACCGCCTCGCAGTGCCAGCAGGCGGCGTATTTCATCAACCAGCAGTTGAACGTGAAGGTGCCGGAGACGAACAACTCCACCACCGGTTTCGCGCGTATGGATTTCCGGCCCAACGATCACGAGAACTTCACGCTTTCCGGCGCCATCCTCGCCGGCCGGGGCGTGAACAACTACAACAACGCGACCGTCTCCACCAACGGCGGCCTGCTGGGGTCGAACGCCAACCTCACCAACTCCACGCGCTACGGGGCTTTTGGCTGGACCCACGTGCTTCGCGAAAGCATGGTGAACGACTTCCACGGCGGATGGTTCCGCGACACCATGACTACGGCCACCGATACCGGCCAGTTCCCGGTCAGCTCGGGCGTTTGCCTGCCTTGCGGCACGGGACCGCTCGGCATCACCGTGGATGGCACGCCGTTGGGCGGCAATCCCGCGGTGCCTTTTAATCTGCGCGAACTGCGCTACCAGGCCAGCGACAATTTCACCTTCAGTCTGGCTTCCCACACGGTTCGCATCGGCGCCGACGGCTGGCGGCGGCAGGACACCATGGACCAGCTCTACGCGCGCTTCGGGGTCTATAATTATGACTCCTTAACTGCCTTCGCCGAGGATTTCAGCGCTAACGTGCGGGCCCTCAAGAACTATTCCAGCTTCCAGCAGACGCTCGGCACGTCGGTTGCGACCACCACCGATTGGTTCTATAGCCCATTTGCGGAAGACACCTGGCAGGTGAAGCCCGGCCTGACGGTCAACGCCAGCGTCCGTTGGGAGAAAGCGCGCCTCCCGGTACCGGCTTCGAATTCGCTCGGTAATTATCTGGCCTACACCATCCCCTCGCCCAATACCGACGTCGAGCCGCGGTTCGGACTCGCCTACCTGCTCGATCATCGCACCGTGGTCCGCATCGGAGGTGGGTCTTATTACGAGCCTTTTCCCGGTCAGTTACTCCACGATCTCTACGTAGGCGGCGGAAACTATCAATCTTATTACGAACTCGTCCCCTATGAAACCGGCGCGGTGACCTACCCCCAGGTATTGCCGTCGAGCGCCGTCAACAACCTCAACACTGCGTTGATCGGGGCGTTCTATCCCGCCGAACGATTCCGTAATCCCTATTCGATCCAGGCTGACGCTGCCATCGAGCGCCGCCTGAACCGATGGGTCAGCCTGGCCCTTTCCTATTTGCAAAGTTCGACTCACCGCCTCTGGGTAGCGCAAGATTCCAACTTGGTGGGGAGCAATCTTACCAGTGAAACTTATACGGTTAATAACGCGCAGGGTACCGCGGTAAACACCTATACCACCGCGGTCTGGAATGGCGCGCAACAAGGTCATCACTACGAAGTGCAGCCCGAGGGCGGCGCCAGTTATCGCGCGGGCATCGCGCAGGCCAGGACGGCGCCGCTCAAGGGATTCTCCCTCCAGGTATCTTATACCTGGTCCCACGCCTACGACGATATGAGCGGTCCGCTGGTGCAGAACACCATCGTGCCCGCCAATTACTTCCCTAGCAGCTATGTGGGCGACCAGGGACCTTCGGCATTCGATCAGCGCAATCACGGGGTAGCCAATTTCCTGTGGCAGCCGGTGATCAACAAGAGCGACGCGCTCTCGCGCTTCTTACTGAATGGTTGGCTGGTGTCGGGAATCGTTACTTACGGTTCCACCATTTACCAGACTCCGCTGGTGGACGTGATCGGCCAGCAGTTCAACGTCACCAATTCGGTCAACACCAAAATCACTATGGACTTCCCGAGTTCGCTCAACGGCACCGGCGGCTGGTCGCGAATGCCGCTCGATGCCGTGAATATCCTGCCGCTGGGAGCGTTCTTGAACGTGGATGCGCGGGTGAGCAAAACCGTTCCATTCACCTCTCGTCTGCGCGGCACCTTCGCTTTCGATGCCTTCAACGCTTCCAACCACAAGAATATTTCGGCCGTGCAGACCATTGGGTACACCGCCACGCTGGGAGTGATCTCACCGGTCGCGGGGTTAGGCACGCCTGTCGCGTCGTATGGATATCCATTCGGCAGCTCGGCCCGCCACGTGGAAGTCTCGTTCCACCTCGACTGGTAACGAAAACGCAAATCGGTTTCTGCCGCTATGGCGGCCGCGGGCAACGCACCGCCGGAGCTGGCCGCGGAGGGGCGCAACGGCGGGCATTTCCTTGATTCGCAGTTCATCTGCCGGCCGCGCGGTAAGAGGAGGCATGGAGCGAGAATGGCCGCGATGCCGCGGCCCTCGCACCGCCTGCTTTCGTTTCCCGGCGTACTTCGCGTCTCTGCGGAAGACTCCGCCACGGAATTCAAAGAGAGTCCCCGGGAGATAGCGGGATTTGCCCATTTGCTTCTGCCGGAACTTCGCGAGAAGTAGCTTACCGCTTCAGGAACGTCCCTTTCTCGAGTTCCTGAAAAGCCTCCCGTAGTTGTTCCTGCGTGTTCATTACGATCGGGCCGTACCAGGCCACCGGCTCCTCCAGCGGCTTGCCCGAAACCAGCAGGAATCGAATCCCCTCGTCGCCCGCCTGCACCGTCACTTCGTCTCCGTTATCGAACAGCACCAGCGACCGGTTGTCTGCCGCCGTCGGGGGCGCCGTCTCCAGCCATCCAACCCCTTCCGTTGGCACTTCCAGCGGTCCCGACGCGTTGCAGAACTTCCCCGCCCCACCGAACACATACGCGAACGCGTGCCGCGTGGTTTCCACCGGCAAGCTCTTGCGCCGGCCGGGCGCCACCGAGATGTCCAGGTAAATCGGGTCCGCCGCGATCCCGTCCACCGGACCGCTCTTACCCCAGAAGTTCCCACATACCACCCGCACGTGCGTACCGTCGTCGTCCGTGACTTCCGGAATATCCCCCGATTTCACTTCCTGGTACCGCGGCTCCGTCATCTTCAACGCCGACGGCAGGTTGGCCCAAAGTTGAAAACCGTGCATGCGCCCGGTCGTGTCTCCCTTCGGCATTTCCTGGTGGATGATCCCTTTGCCCGCCGTCATCCATTGCACGTCGCCCGCGGCGATGGCTCCGCGATTTCCCATGCTGTCGCCATGTTCCACCGTTCCCGCCAGGACATAGGTGATGGTCTCGATCCCGCGATGCGGATGCCACGGAAACCCCGCCAGATAGTCCTCCGGCACGTCGTTCCGAAAATCGTCGAGCAGCAGGAACGGGTCGAATTCCTTGGTGTTGCCGAATCCGAATGCCCGGCGCAAATGCACGCCGGCGCCTTCCAAAGTCGGCTTGGAGCGGATGAGCTTTTTGATCGGTCGAATCGACATGGCCCCATCGTACCAGAGGCCCGCCGGAGTGCCGTCTAAGCCCCCAGGAACATCACGTGAACGTAGGTCCCCAGCCGCTCGTTGTAAGCCAGGTACCAACCCACGTGATCGGGGTCCTCATAAAGGACGATTTCGTCACCCGTCCAGTTCCAGTCGGCAACGTACGCCAAATCCGGGTCCGCCACCGAAAAGTAAAATCCGTTGAACCAGAATCGCGAAGGTCCCCCGCCCGCCAAATGCCACACATGGGAGGGGCCGAATCCCCCCGTGAAGTGCCCGTGCTCCCATGGATGATCCAGGTGAAACCGCGGGTCGTTCTTCCCCGTATCGTGGCCGACCCACTTGTTGCCATCGACGTGCGGCGCTGCCGGATGGCCGGCTTTATCCGCCAGGTGCTGCGGCGGCGCCGGGTGCGAAGGGGCATTTCGCACGGGGGCCGGACCATGGGCCGGTGGTTTGCTGGGAGTGAAGTGAGGTTGCGCGCCGCCCTTGTGTTCCTGGGCGGAAAGCGTGGTGCCGGTGATCAGAATCAGTGTCGCGAGTACCGCAGCTGGTGTTTTCATCACTTTAAGCCTACGCGAACCCGGGGTTTTGCGTAAACAAAAAGAAGTGCGATTTTTAACGCCCGGATCCACAAATTCAGCGGCTTTGCGAGGATCTCGATCCGGCGTTCGGCTTTTAGCGGGCGTACCACCGCCACTGTAAAGCGCCATGGGAGTGCCCCGGGCTCCGGCTTCTGACGCAGTTGAGGCAGGGAGCCGGATCGGCGAACACCGCTTCCTACGTCGTCTCCTCTTCCGCTTCCGGCAGCACGTCGCCCTCGCCCGCGATCCAGACATAAAGGGTCGGCAGCAGGAACACACTGATTCCCAGCGCCGCGATCAGCCCACCCACAATCACAATCGCGAACGGCCGCTGCGAATCCGACCCGATTTCGTGCGATAAAGCCGCCGGCAACAGCCCCAAAGTCGCCACCAGCATGGTCATCATGATGGGACGCAGCCGCAGCACCGCGCCTTCGATCGCCGCTTCTTCGATCGGGAAGCCCCGCGCGCGCCGCTGGTTGATGTATTCCAGCATGATGACGCCGGTCTGCACCGAAACGCCGAACAGCGCCAGCATTCCCACACCCGAGGACACGCTGAAGTTGGTGTGCGTCACCAGCAGCGCCAGGAATCCGCCCACCGCTCCCACCAGCACGTTGACCAGAATCAGCAGCGCCCATTTGAACGACCGGAACATGCTGTACAGAATCATCGAAATCAGCGCGATGGTCAGCGGCACAATAATCGCCAGCCGCGCCCGCGCTCTCTGCGCGCTCTCGTACTCGCCCTCCCATTTCAGGTGATATCCGCGCGGCAGTTGCACCTGTTTGGCCACTTTCGCCATCGCCTCTTCCACCGCCCCGCCCAGGTCGCGATCGCGTACGCTGTACTTCACCGCGATGTACCGCTCGTTGCCTTCGCGATAGATTTCCGACGCGCCGTCCTTCACTTCGATGTGGCACAGTTGCGCCAGCGACACCCGTTCGCCCGTGGGAGACAGCAGGCGGATGTTCTCGATGGCGTCCTTATCGTCGCGATATTGCGGCAGGTAGCGCATCACCAGGTCGTAGCGCCGCTCGCCGTCCAGCACTTGCGTGAGCGCGTTTCCCCCCACCGCGGTCTGGATCGCATCCTGCACGTCCGCCACATTGATCTGGTAGCGCGCCGCCTGATCGCGATCCACCGTGATGTTCAGATTCGGCTGTCCCATCACGCGAAATACGCCCAGGTCCGCAATCCCTCTCACCCCGCCCATCACCTTCACGATCTCATCGGCCTTCTCCTCGAGCAGGTTCAGATCATCGCCGTAGATCTTGGTCGCCAGCTCGCCCTTGACGCCGCTCACCGCCTCTTCCATGTTGTCTTCGATCGGCTGCGAGAAATTCCAGAGCACGCCCGGAATTTTCTCCAGTTCCTTGTTCATCGCGGCGATCAATTCGTCCTTGTTCTGATGGAACGCCTTGCGCCATTCCTCTTTCGGCTTTAGACCGACGAAATACTCGGTGTTGAAAAATCCGGTGGTGTCCGTACCATCGTCCGGACGGCCCACCTGGCTGGTGCAATCGGTAGCTTCCGGGAACGAGCAGAGGAGCAGCCGCGCCTGGTTGGCGAGCCGTATGCCCTCGCTCGGACCGGTTGAAGGAGCGAGAGTTCCGCGTACCCAGAGCGAGCCTTCGTCGAGGTGCGGCAGGAATTCCGAGCCGATTGCGCCGCCCGTCATCAGATAGTACGAGGTCGCCAGGCACAGCACGCCGGCGGTCACCGGGACCCAGCGGTGTTCGATGGCCCATCGCAAAAGCACGCGATAAATTTTCCGCAGCCACGCCATCACGGGGTTATCCCACTCCCGGGTGCCGCGAAAGAAGAAGAGGCTGGACAGAACCGGCGCCACTATGATGGAGAAAATCAGCGCACCGCACAGCGCGAACGCCACCGTCCACGCCATCGGTTTGAACAGGCGCCCTTCAACCGCCTGAAGGGTGAAGATCGGCAGGTAGGCCGTGATGATGATGGATACCGCGAAAAACACCGGCCGCTGCACTTCGTGCGCCGCTTCGCGGATGATTTCGGCCGGCGTCGACGCGCTGTCGGCCCGCCGGTGGCTCAAGTGGCGCACGATGTTCTCCACCATCACCACCGCGCCGTCCACTACCATGCCGAAATCGAGCGCCCCCAGCGAGAGCAGGTTGGCCGGAATGCCCTTCAGCTTCAGACACGACGCGGCAAAGAGCAGAGAAAACGGAATGGTGAGCGCCACGATGATGGCGCCGCGGAAATTCCCCAGAAACATCAGCAGGATGATGACAACCAGAATGATGCCTTCTGTCAGGTTGTGCAGCACCGTGTGGGTGGTGTGGTGAACCAGCTCGCTGCGGTCGATAAACGGCACGATTTTCACGCCCGCCGGCAGAATCCGGTCGTTCAGTTCGTCCACCTTGGCATGCAATCCTTTTAATGCCGCCTCGGCATCGGCGCCCTTGCGCATCGGCACCCACGCCGAAACCACATCGTCGTTATCGATCAGCTTGCCGTCCTCGCGATGAATCGTGCGGGCGAACTGCCCCAGCCGGATTTTCGGACCTTGCGCCACCACCGCAATATCCTTCACCCGCAGCGGCGTCCCGGTCTTGGTGAACAGCACGGTGTTTTCGATGTCGTGAACATTCTTCACCAAACCCACTTCGCGCACATTGATCTGCTGCAAACCGGCTTCGACAAAGCTCCCGCCGGCATTAGTGTTGTTGTTTGTAATCTGCTGCTCGACCTGCGCGAGGCTCAGGCCATAGGCAATCAGCTTGTTCGGATCGACGCGCACCTGATACTCACGAGTTGGACCACCAAATGTCGCCACATCAACAATATCCGGCACGGACTTCAAGTTTTTCTCGACCACCCAGTCCTCGATCGCCTTTAAGTCCATCACGTCGAACTGCGGATTCGTATTGTGCAGGGTGAAGAAATAAATCTGGCCTACCGGGCTCCAGTCCGTTCCCATCTGCGGGCTCACACCCGGTGGCAGCGTCACCTGCGAGAGCCGTTCCAGCGCGCGCTCGCGATTCCAGGCGTTATCGGTGCCGTCCGCAAACATCAGCTTGAGGTCCGACAGCCCGAAAATGGAAAACGACCGCAAGTGTTCGATGCCTGGAATGCCGTTCATGGCGATTTCGAGCGGAATGGTGACCTGCTGCTCCACCTGTTCCGCCGAAATTCCCGGCCACTGCGTGATGATTTCGACGTAGTTGTTGGCCACATCGGGATAAGCTTCCACCGGCAACTGGTGGAACGCCACCCCGCCGGCGATGAACAGCATGAGCGCCCCCGCCAGAATCAGGATGCGATTCTTGAGCGCGAAATCGACCAGGGCTGCAATCATTGAGCACTCACCTACTGATCCACCGTGTTCTGCAAAACCAGCGCATCCGTCACCACCATTTGCCCGGGTTTGATCCCGGCGAGAATTTCCTGCTGGTTGCCGGGCAGCATCGCGCCGCCATTCACTTCGATCCGGTGGAACCGGTTGCCCTGAGCCGGCGCGTAAACCCAATCGCGATCGTGCAGGTGCAACACTGCCGTCGCCGGGACCGACGCGTGCTGTTCCCGCGCCTCCCCGTGGAAAATCGCGGTCACAAACATGCCGAACCGCATCAGCCCGGGATTTTCCACTTCCAGCCGTACCTTTGCGGTCCGCAAATTCGGATCCATGATCTGGCCGATATTGCTGATTCGCCCGCGAAACACCCGGTCCGGATAGGCATTCAGGCGAACGTCGGCATATTCACCCTGCCGCACCTGCGCCAGATCGTTTTCATAGACGTCGCACACAATCCAAACGTGCGACACGTCGGAAATCGTGAACGGGTTGGGCGGGGTCAGCGCCTGCACGCCGGACGCGATGCTGATCTGCTGATCCGTAATTACTCCCGCTACCGGCGCTGGAACTTCCACGATTCCCGTCGGATGATCGGGGTCCGATCCCAGCAGGCGCAAATGCTCCTGCGTGGTTTCCAGATCGACCTTGGCATTTTCCTCGGCGTTTTGCGCGATTTCGAGCAGGCTCTTGGCGATCGCCCCATTGTCGTAAAGCAATTGCGCCCGGTCGAGTTGCACTTTCGCCAGTTCCTCGTTCTTCACCGCCTTGCGATAGTCGGAAAACGCACCCGCGATGTCGCTGCTGCGGACTTTGAACAGAATCTGCCCCTTCTTCACTTCGTCGCCCAGACGCGCATTGATCTCCACGATCCTTCCGGAAGCCAGCGACGGCACCGGCACCTGTCGCGACACATCCGGGCTGATTACGCCTGTGGCTTTCAGTTCCGGCGCCGCCAGGTACACTGCCGCGGCTACCGTAGGGAATTTGCTGGCGTCGTCCACCTTGACGTTGTTGGGATCCATGTCCTGTTCCACTTGCCCCGGGTGCGGACCGGTGTCGGCATCCTGCGCTGCCACTGTGGACGGGCCTTTTCCGCAGCCCGCTGCGAGCAGAATCGCTCCGAGACATACGCCGAATTCGAGAAGAAACGAACGATTCATGGAATCACCTCCCGGCCCACCGCCATATTCATTTGGGCCGCCGCGGTTAAGTAAGAACCAATCAGATTCAGGTAAGCCAGCCGTGTATCCCGGTACGATTTCTCGGCGTCCAGGTAGTCCAGCAGAGATGCCCCGCCGTTCTGGTAGGAAAACGCCACCTTGTTGCGCGTGTCCTCAGCCAGTTTGAGGTATTTGTCGCGATACGGTCGCAGCAGATTCAGCGTGCTCACCACCGTGTAATAAGCCGAGTCGACGTCCGAAAACACCTGTGCTTTGGTGGCGTCCTGAGCTTCCTCGCTGCGGCGGATATCGACCGCCGTACGCGCCTTTTCACCCTGATTGCGGTCGAAAATCCTCAACGGAATCGACACGCTGACTCCGAAATAGAACGGCACCGGAGGATTGCGGCCGAAGTCCAGGCTGAAGGTCGGATCGGTCGATCCGTTGGCAATGGCCAACTGATGATTAGCCTTCGCCAGTTCGACGTTTTGCACGGCCTCCTTGAGGTCCGGCCGGGATTGCATCGCCACATTCCGAAACTGTTCCAGCGGGTCGAGCCGGTCGACAAAATCGTAGGCCCCGGCAAGGTCGAACCGGTCGATAGGAGTGCGCTCGTCGAGAAGTGCCAGAACCTGGATCTTGGCGGTCCGCAGATTGACCAGCGCGGTCTCCAGATCGCTTTCGAACTGCACGCGTTGCAACTCCAGCCGCTCCATGTCCACCTGGGCCAGATCTCCCGCCGCCAGCCGCTTGCGGTTTACATCCAGCTCCTTGTCCCAATAGGTGAGGTTTTCACGCGCATTTTGTTGAACCGCTTTGGCTTGTAGGACCTGCACAAAAGCGTTTCGCAGGTTAAACAGAAGCGTCCTCGCCTGGTCGTCATACGTAGATGCGGCGATGTCGGTCGACTTTCGGGCGGTTTCGCGCCGCAGTTCGCGTTTGTGGTCGCGTTCATGCAAATAACTGATGCTGAAGGACGGAAACACATTGAGAAAAGGCCGGTACACCGGCAAGCCCGACGTTGGCGAAGGCTGCGTCGAAAATGGCACGATCTGATCGACTCCCGTTCCCACATCCGGGTTAGGACGCAGGTACGCCGTGATCTCCTGAGCGCGCGACTCGTCGATATTCAGCCGCGCGGCACGGAGGGTGGGGTTCGAATCCTCGAATTTTTGTTTCACGTCCTGCCAGCTTAGAGGGGTTTGGCCGGAAACGGCTAGTGGCAGGAACAGGGCTGCGCCAATGAGCTTATTCACTTCTCCTCTTCTCTATAACGCGTAAAAAGATGAGACGCTAGGCATCTTGCCGGTCTCTGAGCTGATATTTCGATAATCGTTCAGGCAAGCATGCCAGGATTTGATGCAATTCACGGTGTGGCGGGTTACCGGGCAGTGGGCCTGAAGCGGCACCACTCGGTCGAAGGAAGTCCATGAAAACAAGCATAGTCGAAGGATTAATCTTTTGATTAGCGATCTAAAGGGTGGAGCGGTATTGTTCCAGCGCGACGCGGACAAGCTGGCTGCGGGTTCGCACGCCGGTCTTAGCGAACAGTTGTTGGATGGTGTTCTTCACCGTGCTTTCGGAGATCTCCATCCGGGCGGCGATCTCTTTATTGGCGAGCCCCTGCACCAGCAGCCGGAGCACATCGGTTTCACGTCCGCTTAACCCGGCCACTTCGCGGCCGTCTTGAGCCGTGGCGCCAACCGCCTGGCCTAGACCGATTTCCGCCTCTTCGCTGACATCCGCAATGATCGCTGCAAGCTTTGGATTCGGTCCTTCTTTATACGTGGAGAACCAGACATCGGCCGTGAATGCTTCGCCGTTGCCGCGATGTCCCCGGCACTGCATCGAGGCACGGAACTGGGCGGCCTCTTCCCAGCGCAGCGCATGGTGCAATTCCGGCAAATAGGCTGCAATGGGGTCGCCAATCAGGGCAGAGCTTCGTGGATTGAGCAATTCCACTGCCGCGGCATTCGCCAATTCGATAAAACCCCGTTCATCCACCGTTACGATCGCTGCTGGGCTGGTCTCCACCAGCACTTTCAACCGCTCCTGCGAGGCCAGGCTCAAGCGGCGGTTGCGCACCAGTTCCGCAACGAACAGTCCGCACCCCACCAGCGCCAGAGTTACAAAAGCCAGCCGGACAGGGGAGGGCTCGAGCGAGCTGAACAGTTCGGCCAGGTACGCGCAAACGAACCCGATTAAAACCACCAGCCACCGCGGAAGAAAGGCTGCCGCGAACATGATGGGGAACAAATAGAGAAAGCCCAAGGAGACATATCGCTCGGTTCGCCAGTCGATGAGGGCGATCACCACGATGAATATCCCGCTGGTAATGAGAACCTTGTTTCGGTTCCGTTCGTTCCAGAGCCGCTCTATGTGGATCATGAACTTGGGGCTGCCCCCCATTGTCGCGCTTTTCCCGGCGCAAGGTGAAAGGCGCCGATTCCGCGCGATCGCGGCGCCGTATGCGCGGCCGATCTCCACGTCTGACTGCCCACCCGCGCGCTCGAAAAGCCTGGTAACCAGCCCGCGCTAGTCAAGATGGACGCTCTCACCGTCCAACTTGCGCCCATGCACCGGTTGCCCGAAATCGCTAGCTCCAGCCAGGGTCGTTCGCGAGAACGGCACGCGTCGCCATGCGGCATTCGTCCTGTCGAGTTGCCCGAAAATGCCAGCTCCAGCTGGCACGTATCGCGAGAAGGCCGCGCGTCGGCGCAACGCGCTCGTCGTATCGAGTTGCCCGAAATCGGCAGATTCAGGCGGGTTCGTTCGCGAGAATGCCACGCGTCGCCATGCGGCATTCGTCCTCTCGAGTTGCCGAAAATGCTAGCTCCAGCCGGCTCGTATCGCGAGAAGGCCACGCGTCCGCGTGAGGCATTCGTCCTGTCGAGATCTTCAGCGCCAAGGTCTTATGCGGTTCGACGGTCCATGTCCCCGCGGCATCCCGGTGACAAAAGGACGTCCCATCACATCCACCGCGGCTTTTTGGGCCGCGGAGCGGGACCGTCGGAGCCCGGCGGAACGGGGCTGGACTAGGACCAGCTATGACGGGCGCGGCGCCGGAAACCCGGATTTGTCACAATCGGAAATATGCGACTTTCGATCATCGCGCTGGTTGCCGCGATGTCTGCCCTCGGTCAGACGCCCGTGCGTCTTCACGTCGATGCCACCGACGCTCCGCGCCGCCTGTTTCATGTCCGAATGACGATGCCGGTGAACCCCGGTCCCCTGACCCTCCTCTATCCCGAGTGGATCCCCGGCGAGCACGGCCCCACCGGCCCGATCGTCAATCTCGTGGGGCTAAGAGTCCAATCCGGCGGGCAAACCATCGCCTGGAAGCGCGATGACGTGAATATGTTCGCATTCCATATCGACGTCCCCGAGGGCGTGAAGTCAATCGACGTGGCGTTCGATTTCATCTCCCCTCCGGAAGGCGGCGGATTCACCTCCACCGCCTCCGCCACCAGCGAGCTCGCCGTGCTCAACTGGAATCAGTTGGTGCTTTACCCACAGGGCAGCCAGCCCGACAGCCTCAAATATCAGGCTGACCTGCGCGTCCCCAACGGATGGCGCTTCGGCACCGCGCTTCCGATCGCCCGGGAATCCGGCAACGAAATCGATTTTCAGCCGGCGCCGCTCACCACTCTGATCGATTCGCCGGTCTCCACGGGAAAGCATTACCGCACCATCGAGCTCGGCACCGTGAATGGCATCCCGCATTTCATGCACCTTGCCGCGGACAGCGATCGCGCGCTCGAAGCCGGCCCGGAAACCATCGGAGAATACAGGAATCTGGTCCAGGAAGCCGGCGCGCTGTTCGGCGCCCAACACTACCGCGATTATCACTTCCTGTACACGCTGAGCAACCACGTGGCCCATTTCGGATTGGAGCATCACGAGTCGAGCGACGATCGCGAAGACGAACGCACGCTCATCGACCCCGACAAACAGCGGGCGGTCGCCGACTTGCTCGCCCACGAATTCGTGCACTCCTGGAACGGCAAGTTCCGCCGCCCGCGCGGGCTCGTCTCCGACGATCACGACGGCGGCTATTCCACTCCCATGAAGGGCGATTTGCTGTGGGTGTACGAGGGGCTGACCGAATACCTGGGCGGTGTGCTCACGGCGCGCAGTGGATTGTGGAAACCCGAGGACTATCGCGATAAACTGGCCTACACCGCCGCCCTGCTGGACAACGAATACGGCCGGCGCTGGCGCTCGTTGGAAGACACCGCGGTCTCCGCGCCCTTCCTCTACGATGCCGGAAACGACTACGCCGACTACCGCCGCGGAGTGGATTTCTATCCCGAAGGCATCCTCATCTGGCTGGAAGTGGATGTGACCATCCGTCAGCTCAGCAAAGGGGCGAAATCCATCGACGACTTCTGCCGCGCCTTCGAGGGCGCCCCCGGCGGCGCGCCGGCGATGAAGCCCTATGATTTCGATGACGTGGTGGCGGCATTGAACGCTGTCCAGCCGTACGATTGGGCCGGCTTGCTGAAGGCGCGCCTGGACTCCACCAGCGAACACGCGCCCCTCGGAGGGATTGAGCGCGGGGGGTGGAAGCTGAAATACGACAGCGACGAATCGGATTTCTTCGAAACCGCGGAAGAGGGCTCCAATTTGAGCTATTCGATCGGGCTCAAGGTGAAAGACGACGGGTACATCTACGACATTTCCATGACCGGTCCGGCGGCCAAGGCGGGAATTTCTCCGGCGACCCGGATTGTCGCGGTGAATGGCCGTCAGTTCACGGCCACTGTCCTGCGAGAGGCGATCGGCACCGCGGTCACCGACGACAAGCCGATCGAACTGCTGGTTCGCGATGGGGAATATTACAAGACCTACAGCGTGGATTATCACGGCGGCGAGAAGTACCCGCACCTGGTGCGCATCGAGGGCACACCCGATTTGCTGGCCGAAATCATCGCGCCGAAGACAAAGAAATAAAGGGACTACTCCATCTCGTACTTGCGCCGCCCGAAAATCGCGGCAATCGCGAAAACGCCGATCGTCAGCCCCGCCGCGATCAGTAGCGCCGCGCGTAAGTTGGCGCGGAAGTAAATCCCAAGCGATCCGAATACGATTACCAGTAAGGAGGCCCGTGTCACGCGAACCGCGAAGCGCATATCATGACGCAGGCGCGCGAGCGCGGGATGCGCGAGCGGGCGGATTTCGAGGCTGTTCATCAGCTCGCTGAAATCCGGCTCGCATTCGTCGAACGCGGACGCGCGCGCGCAGGTCCGGATCTGGAAACTGCCCGCGAGCCCTCCGAAGCAATAAACGTAGAGCACCAAATCGATACCGTTCACCTGGCAGGAGCATTTCAGGCAACACAGCTCCCGCCCGTTGATCCGGCGCGTCTCCCGGAAAAGCAGCTTGAGGCCGGGATGTTCCTTCCCCAACTCCTCCAGCAGACCATCGGCAAGCATCGTGGTGGGGATGCCCTCGCGCTCGGCGATAATCGCCGCGGTACCCACCCCGCCGGCGCGCTCGATCGAAATTGAGCCGCTGGCTTTTTTTTCCGGATTGCCCCACTTGCGACGATCGTAAGACACCACGGCGGCGCCTCCGTTCAGCTCGATTAGCGAAAGGGGACGACTCTCGGGTGCGGCGGGCATGTTTATTAACACTAGCAGAAGCCGGCGCGCCCGGTGCCGCGGTATAGTCGATAGACAAGTATGCGCAGAGACCGTACCCTTCGCGTTGCCCTGGCCGCCGCGGCCGGATTGGGACTGTGGTTCGCATGGGCGCAGAACCCGCCGCAGCAACTCAATCTTCAGAAGGTCACCGATAACCTCTATGTGATTATCGGGGACGGCGGCAATAGCGCCTTCATGCCCACCAGCGAGGGCGTGATCCTGGTGGACGACAAGTTCGCCGCCGATGCGCCGCAGATCGTCGCCAAGGTGAAATCGATCACCGACCAGCCGATCCGCTACGTGCTCAACACGCACCAGCATGGCGATCACACCGGCGGCAACCAGGCCTTGATGGCGGCTAACGCGGAAATCGTGATCCACAAGAACGCGCGCGCGAATATGGTCGCCAACAAACAGCCCGGCCTGCCGCAGATCACCTTCACCGACGAATCGCAGGTTTTCCTCGGCGGCAAGGAAGTAGTGGCGCGCCACCTGGGCCGCGGGCACACGAATGGCGACGCGGTGGTTTACTTTCCCTCCGAGCGCGTTCTGCATACCGGTGATTTGTTCGTCGTGGGCGCGCCCTACTGCGACACCAACAACGGCGGCAGCATCAAGGATTGGGACCAAACAGTCAAGAAAATCCTGGCTACTTACGATTTCGATACTGTGATTCCGGGCCACGGACCGGTCTCGAAGCGCGCCGATCTGGAAAAATGGGTGAGCACGATGGCCACGGTTCGCGATCGTGTCCGTTCGGCCTGCGCTGCGGGCGCGGCGAGCGCCGCCGATAAGCTCGACTTTTCCGGGCTCGGATTCCAGCCCAGCACGCTGTTCAAGTCGGGTGTGCCGGGCATGTGCAAGGAACTCGCGGAATAGCACGACACAAATGACGCCCGATTGGAAGACGCATGGCATCCGTATCGTTCGCGCCAGTGAACTCGACCCCAACACCCCGCAGACTCCGGGGATGACACGCGCCGCGGCGATCAGCCATGCCAGCGCGGGCGCGCGCAAGCTGTGGGCCGGCACGGTGGTGGTCGAGCCCAATGCGAAGAGCGGCGCGCATCATCACGGCGAGCTCGAAACCGTGCTGTACATCGTGCGCGGGCGGGCTCGCTTCCGCTGGGGCGAGAACCTGGAATTTATGGACGAGGCCGGGCCGGGGGATTTCATCTTCGTGCCGCCGTATGTGCCGCACCAGGAGATCAATGCGCGGGCGGACGAGCTGGTGGAAGCGGTGGTGGTGCGCAGCGGGCAGGAGCCGGTGGTTGTAAACCTCGCCATCGCCAGCCCCGAAAACGGCGAAGCCGCGCCGGACGGATTCCACCGGAAGCTTTGAACCGGTCACGCACCCGAGAACGCCGCGCGCAGCTTCTCCCACGTGGCTTCGAGGGTCTCGGGGACCACGCGCGTCTCGCCCACTACCGTCATGAAGTTTGTGTCGCCGGTCCATCGCGGCAACACATGGAGATGCAAATGGCCGGCGATTCCCGCGCCCGCGCTCTTACCGAGATTTATGCCGAGATTCAATCCATCGGGCTTGTACGCCGCGCGCAGATGCTTCTCGCAATCCCGACCCAGGCGAATCAACTCGACGAGCGCCTCGTCCGGCAACTCCTCGAGCGTCGCCACGTGCAGGTAGGGCACCACCATCACATGCCCGCTGCAATACGGGTAACGGTTGAGGATCACGAAATTCTGCGCGCCGCGGTACACCACCAGCGTGCGGGCATCGTCGGACGCCTGGGCGGCGGCGCAGAAGACGCACACGCCGGCGTCTTCCGGCTTGGTGACGTACTGATACCGCCAGGGTGTCCAAAGATAGTCCATGCGGGCCCCGATGAGCAGAGGCGCAAGGCGTCCGCCCGGTCAGGCGTTAGGCGCCGGCTCGGGAGTCTGTGGAGGCGTCGCCGGCACGGCGGGCACGGCCGAATTGTTGACTACGTCTTTAAGCTCCTTGCTGGGCTTGAAATACGGGATTTTCTTTGCCGGCACTTCGACGCGCGCGCCGGTTTTCGGATTGCGCCCGATGCGTGGCTGCCTCTGGCGCGTGCGGAAACTGCCGAATCCGCGGATCTCGATTTTGTCGCCGGTGCGCAAGGATTTCACGATGCTGTCGAAAATGGCCTCCACGATGACTTCGGATTCTTTCCGGGTCATCTCCGTCACTCTGGAGACTTCTTCAATCAGATCGGCCTTGGTCATCGCCTTCTCCTAGGTGTCATTTGATTACGAAACCGCAGTATCGCTTACAAATCAGAAATTTGCAAGTTATTCAGGGGTCCGGTCTTTCAAACTCATTACTTCTTCAATGGTGCTTGTGGCAGCAGCGGCTTGCCGCTGGTAGTCGGACAACCGGTGCTTCTCCTCGTCGTCATTCACCTGGCGGAGGCTGAGCCCCACCTTCTTTTCGGCCTCGCTCATCTTAATAATCTTGAAATCATGCTCCTGGCCGATCACCAGCGGGGGCTCCTCGTGGCCGCGCCGGCCTTGATATCCCGGCACTTCGGAGAAATGGCACAGCCCCTCGACGCCTTCGGCCAACTCCACAAAAGCGCCGAAACTGGCCAGCCGGCACACTTTCCCGTGGACCGTGTCGCCCACCTGGTGGGTCTGGAAATAAGTCTCCCAAGCGTCCGGCTGAAGTTGTTTAATACCCAGAGACAGCCGGTGCGAGGCGGAATCGATATTTAATATCACCGCTTGCACGATTTGGCCTTTTTTGAGCACTTCCGACGGGTGCTTCACGCGCTTGGTCCAGGAAAGATCCGAAACGTGAACCAGCCCGTCGATGCCTTCCTCGATCTCGATAAAGGCGCCGAAATCGGTCATGTTTCGCACCCGTCCTTCCACCACCGAGCCGACACTGTAGCGGGTATCGATGGTGGTCCATGGGTTCGGCTCCAGTTGCTTCAGTCCCAGCGAAATTCTCCGGTCGCGCGGGTGTACTTCGAGAACCACCGCCTCCACCTGATCGCCCGGCTTGACCACTTTCGAGGGGTGTTTCATGCGCCGCGACCACGTCATTTCGCTGATGTGGATAAGACCCTCCACACCGGGTTCCAGCTCCACGAAAGCGCCGTAATCGGTGACATTGACCACCCGTCCGATCACCTTGCTGTTCAGCGGAAAGCGCTCCGAAACGGTCTCCCAAGGGTCCGGCCCCAGCTGCTTGATTCCCAGCGAAACCCGCTCTTTGGCTTTGTCGAACTTCAGCACCTTGACGGTGACTTCCTCGCCCACATGGAGCAGTTCCGAAGGGTGCGTCACGCGGCCATAGGAGATATCGGTGACGTGGAGCAGGCCGTCAATGCCGCCGAGATCGATGAAGGCTCCATATTCGGTGAGATTCTTCACGACACCCGTGACCACCGAGCCTTCCGCGAGATGCTCCAGCGTGGACGTTTTGCGGACGGTAATTTCTTCTTCCACGGCGGCCTTGCGGGAAACCACCACATTTCCGCGGCGGCGGTTCAGCTTGATGATCTTGACGGGAATGTCCTGACCCACCAGCGAATCGAGATTGTGCACCGGACGCGGATCGGCCTGCGAACCCGGCATGAATGCCTTGATTCCCACGTCGACCGCCAGACCGCCCTTCACTCGCCCCAGCACATGACCGGAAATTACCAGTTGCTCCTGGTAGGCTTTTTCGAGATTGTCCCAGACACGCAGCCGGGCCGCCCGTGTGTGGGACAGAAGAACGTAACCCTCGGGCTGTTCGCCGGCGTGATCGATCATCACGTCGACGGCGTCGCCAGCCTGAACCGTAACTTCGCCGCCGGGACCCTGGAACTGTTCGATGGGCACCAGGCCTTCCGACTTATAGCCAAAGTCGACAATCACATCTTTCGCCGTGATGCCCACAACTCTTCCCGGCAGGACTTCATCCGCGGCCGGGGGCGCGAAATGGCTGTAGTCGTCGAGAAGATTCTCGTAGTTGTTCTGGTTTTCCTCGTCGGCTGGTTTGTTGTTAGGGTCTACGGCCATTACGCCTTCTCCAGTTTACTGACTCAGCGTGGGGTCGCATAGGCTGCGGCGGGCTCATCTAACGCGGGAGCGGGCGCGCTTCATCAACCCCGTCAGATCGAATCAATGAACCATGCGCCAAATATTCAGAAAACACTGAGAGATCAGTATGTTAGCAAATATACGCCGACACGCGCGAGGTTGTCAACGGTGCCCCAGCCATTTTAGGTCCATTCCACCCCGGTGTGGAAGGGGCTGAAAAAGACGAAGCAGCGTGAAGTCGATCATTCGAACCGTCGATAACTTGTGTGGGAAGCATGTATGATCGAACAACTCGCCCGTCCGCAAGCCCCGTGGGCTCTACGCCTTGTGCCGCCATTTCCAGCGGTCGCCCAGCGTATTCTGGCGCTGGCCTACGACCCGGACACGAACATCAATCAATTGAGTGAATTAGTAAAGATCGACCCGTCTTTCGCGGCGGAACTGCTGCGATTTGCGAACTCGGCGCTGCTGGGAAGCCGACGCAAGGTAAGAAGTCTGCCACTGGCCATCGTGGTGGTTGGGCTTGATCGAGTGAAGACCCTGGCGACGCTGGTCTCGGTCAACCAGATGGTGCGCCATTCGGTCCGCAAGGAGGCGCTGCGCAAGGTTTGGATCCACAGCCTCGTAACTGCCGCGATTGCCGAAGAAATTGCGCGGGTAACCGGGGTGGCACGGGAAAGCGCCTATACCGCGGGTTTGCTCCACAATCTGGGCACTCTGGGCTTGATGTCGGCCTATCCCGACGAATATTCCCGGATGCTGGAAGTATCCAACGATTTTGGGTTCGATCTGCTGAAAACGGAGCAGGATCTTTTCGAGATCGATCATTGCCTGGCGGGCGCGTATCTGGCTCAGGACTGGAATTTTCCCGATGAATTGGCGGCCGCCATCGCGGTTCACCACGACGAACCCTTCTCTCAGGTTTGCAGCCTGGAGTCGATGGTACAGGTAAGCTGGCGTCTGGCCGACACCCTCGGATATGCCGCCTTCTCCCCGAAGCGGGAGTGGCAGTGGGAGGAACTCATGCAATTCGTGCCCGCCGCCGGCCGATCATGGCTGGGGGGATCTCCTGAAGGCGCCAAAGCCGAAATCGATGAGCGCCTCGTCTTGGTGCCCGTGTAACGGTAGCTGACCTTTCCGGGATTTGCTGTAATTTCGGGCCGAAATATACGCTTACTGTTTCGGCCCCAAAATGGCCTACGAATCCCCTCAAAATGCTCTTGGAAGATCCCAAGAACCGGGCTACAATCAGACAGCTTGATCTAAGATTTAGTCCCCCCAGTCGGGGTTTTATACCGGCATTTTAGGAGGTTCCATGTTTGATACCCTCGCAGACCGGATCAAGCAAGACGATGGGCCGCCCGCTAAAATGAGCGAGCGGATCCTTCGATGGGGTGTAGTCGCATTAGTCGTCATTGTGCTTTTCGGCGGCTTGTACATGTGGGTACAGCACCTGGAATAGCCGCGCGTGTCAGCGCTTCACTGAACAGCGGCGATCCGTCGCATGACGGATTTTACCCTTTGCGCGTAGTTGCGGTCTGGATTGTAGAGCGCCAGGACTTCGTCCAGGCTTTTTGACCGGTAAAGGGACGAAGTGGCTAAATAAGATCCAACCGAGCGGATGGCAGCATTGGGGCTTGGGAAGTGTGCGCGCCCGGAGTCCCATCCGAACAGATTGTTGTAGGGGCTGGATTTTCCTCCGGTAGATTCCACGAATGAAAGGCTCGGCAAAAGCCGCCAATCGAGAGCGTATTCATCCGCAACCATCAGAAAGTCGACGGCATAATCGGCGGCCGGGCATTCCCACCTGGTAAAAAAGTGGTGTAAAGTTTCGAGACGAGGATCGCTGCGGTATTCCTGCTTGATGGGGGTAGGGACAGTGCGGGGCGACATGGGCACTGGAATTGACGCGACTCCAAACACGACCAGCCCTCCAGACAATAGTTTCCTCAACAGTAAAACCTCCTTGAATTTGAAATTTTGTGGTACTGCGTTAACGGCGCCCGCCGGACCGGCGGGTGAACGTGAAGAGGAGCTGCAGAGCTCTCTTGGAAACGGGGCTTACGGTATGGACATAAGCTGCGATTATACCATTACAACAGCCGCCACATGGTGAAGAAAGATACCGAACCCGTGGATAGCCCCCAAATTCGTCTCAAACCGCACTCCCCGGGGCCGCGGCGGATCATTCCGCCCCGGTCGATTTGCCATCCGCCGAGCGCGCCCATTTCTTGAACCAGCTCATCATGTAAAGCTGCGTGCGGATGAAATTCGATGGTTTCGAGCCCGTGCCGTGGTATTCGCCCTCGAATTGCAGCAGCCTCACCGGCACGCCGCGGACCTTGAGCGCGGCATAATATTCCTCGGTCTGCGGCATGGGTGTGCGGCGGTCGAGAACGCCCGTCATCAGCAGAGTCGGGGTGGTCACTTTGCCGACAGCCATGACCGACGAATGCGACAGCCACTCGCTCGGGTCTTCCCAGAACGGCTTCTGGAAAAAGCTGTAGGTGAAGAGCGGGATATCGGTGTTGCCGGTCATGCTCAGCCAGTCGATCACCGGGCAGCGCACCGCGGCGGCGGCAAAACGATCGGTGTGGCCGATCACCCAGCTCGACAACACTCCGCCGCCGCTGCAACCCGAAACGTACATGTGCGTCGTATCGATGAAGCCTTTGCCGATCGCCGCGTCCACGCCCGCCATCAGGTCGTCGTAATCGGGACCCGGATAGTTGTGGTCGATTCCGCCCGAGAATCCCGAGCCGTACCCGGTGCTGCCTCGCGGATTGAGATACAGCACCACGAAATCGTTGGCGGCGAAATTCTGAAACATGTAATTGAACGCCACGCTGTACATGGAAAACGGCCCGCCATGGATTTCAAGAATCAGCGGATATTTCTTCGCCGGATCGAAATCGGGCGGCTTGACCACCCAGCCCTGCACCTTGGTATTGCCGGTGGAGGTGAAATCCATCTCTTCGGTTTTCGCGAGCTGCATGCCGGCGAGCAATCCGCCGTTGATGTTGGTGAGCCGCGCCGGTTCACCGGGGCGCCGCAGATTGTAGCGGACTACCTCGGGCGGCGTGTCCGGATCGGAATAAGTACCGACCGCGATCATGTCGCTGGAGGTGGAATCCATGGTCAGCACCCGGGCTCCGGTGGTGATGGCTTTCACTCCCCCACCCGCCACGGCGGCGAACTGCGCGTTCTGCGACCCGTGATCCTGGGCGTCGAAATAGACCCCCTGGGAATCGGGCGCCCAGTGGAGATTGATAGGATCGCGATCGTACTCGCCGCTGATCTTGCGCATCTCGCCGCCGGCGAACGGAATGACATAAAGATCGGCCACGGAGTGGGTCTTCTTCGACTGCGGGTATCCGGTAAACGCCACGCTTTTGCCGTCGGGCGAAATCACGGGGCGGTTCCACGCTCCTGGCGTCGACACCAGCTCGCGAATGGCGCCGGAAGCGACATCCACGACGAGGAGGTGCGACGTCTGATAATCGAGGTCGGATTGCGCGGTGTTGTCGCCCTCGAAGACCAGGAACTTGCCGTCGGGAGTCCAATCCATGGGGACGCCGCTGCGCAGTTCGCCGGCGCCCGCGCTCCATTTTCCGGAAGTGAGCTGCCGCGGCGCTCCGCCGTCGGCCGAGACGACAAACAACTGGCTATGTCCGTCCTCCAGGAAGCCCACCTGGTCCTGCCGGTAGTGCAGCGACTCAACCAGGCGAGGCGCCGCGGTCCAGTGCGCTCCCTGCGGCGCCGCCGGCATCCCGATATCCCATTTGAGCTTGTCGGGCACGAACATGGTGAATGCGATCCACTTGCCATCGGGGGACCAGCGGGCGTCGCCGACCTTGTCGGTGGCGTGCGTCACCTGGGTGGCGGCGCCTTCGGTGTCGATCCAGCGGACGAAGATCTGCGACCCGCGCGGCTCACCTTCGGCGAGGTACAGAATGCGTTTGCCGTCCTTCGACCAGCGAGGGCTGCCGCCCTTCGCCAGGAAGCGATTCTGGCTGCCATCGGCGTTCATGATCCAGAGCCCGGATTCCCAACGGTCTTCGAGCTTGTTGGCCTGCTGGCGCGTGTAGACGATGCGTGAACCGTCGGGCGAAATCTGCGGGCCGCTGATGCGCTCGAGATCGAAGTAGTGCTCGGTGGTGAGGCGGTTGGGCGCGTGCGTCTCCTGGGACGCCGCGGGGAAAACCGCCAGGGAGATCAGAAAAGCGGCGAAACGAATCTTCATATCACCCTCGTATGGCGAAATTGCTTGGGGGACATTATATCCCGGGGCGAGGACCGTGGGCTGAGGCCGGCCCGGCTCGGGTTACCGTGCTCTGCCCTCACGCGGGTGACTTTTTCCGGTAACCCCGATGCCCGGGCCGCGTCTGACGGTGGCATGGAGCGTACGCTGCCGGTTCTGGTTACCGTGTTCTGCCTGGCCAGCGCCGCCGGCGCGCAGGAGTTCGAGACGGTCACCGTCAAACCGTTGGGGATTCAACCTTGCCCGGGGCTCGATGGCGAATTCCACCAGGACGAAAGCGGCATCTCTTACCGTAACGTCCGTCTGGCCGACGTTATCGAAAAAGCCGACGGGGTCGCGGTCGAACCGGCGGAAGGACCGGTCTCCATCTGGGCCCGGCGCTACGATATCGATGCCAAGACTCCGCGCGGTGCGGAATTCGGCCAGATGCCGGCGATGCTCCGCAAAATGCTTTCCGATCGCTTCCATGCTGCCGTACATGAGTCTTCCGGAGAACGCGAGGAGTTGTCGCTGAAGGTTTCAAAGGGAGGGTTGAAGATGCGCCCGCACGTCCCCGGGCGCGGCGGAAAGCAGGATTGCGGTGCGATCGCGATGCCGAAAGCAGGAGTAGGGGTACACCTGGACGTGCGCGGCTTCTCGATGAAACAGGTCGCGCTTTCCCTCAGTTACCGGCTGGGCCAATCGGTGCTGGACAAGACCGGAAAGGACGGCAGATACGATTTCACAGTGGAGTATTACCCGCCGCGTCCGAGTTTACCGATGATCGGCGAGATGGGTCCGTCTGTCGGGCTGGGTTACCCCGAAAGGGCACAGCTAACGCCGTTGGATCGATATCCGGCTATCCCCGATGCGCTCGAAGATCAGCTCGGACTGAAATTAGAGCCCCATGTCACGTCGAGGACCGCGCTCATCGTTGACCGCGCGGACCCCGAGCCGTCGAAGAAATAAGCTACGGCGCGCAGATTCGCGGACGTCCGGATTGTGCCAGGATGCCGCTTTCATCCATCAGCTGCCAGGAGCGTAAATCGCTCCACTGCTGGAGGGCATCAGTCTGTTTACGGTCGAACGGTGATATCGCCGCGTCCGTCAGATCCACCGAGCGCCCGCCCGCGATCCGGCGGCGCACGCCCTCCACCTCTGCCGCGCCATAATAGACGCGCAGTCTCGGCGGGACGCTGTCGAAACGGTACACGCCGGATTGCGCCACCCGAACCACCCGGTGCTGTATCACCAATTCCACGGAGCCGGTCCGGCTGCCGCCGTCGGCTTCGATTACAGCCGAGCCCGCGACGAGTTCGAGGCGTGCGGCAGTGAGCGAATTCACCACCATGCGGAGCGCGCCGTGCCCGTCGAGGCGCAGCAGCGTACAGGGATTCACCAATAGTTCCGCGCGGCCGTGCCCGGTGGTGAGCATGGCGCTCGGACGCATTTCCACCCAGCGCGGCGCCGATATCTCCACGGCTGCGCCATTCAGCCAAGCCTGGCCCTCGCGGTACAGAATTACGCCCGGACGCGCGGGCAGAAGCGTCTGCGCCGCGGCCGATAACGCGAATGCGGCGGCCAAAACGGGCGGTCTCACGCACACATCATATCCCGTTGAGGAACGCCCCCGGCGGGCAAGATCGGCGCTTGCGAATTTGGGCGCAACCGCCTGCCGGCATCTGTCATCAGCCTGCCCAGAGTTTCCGCAACCTGTTAATGCTCCGGCTTGACCGCCGCCGGGTATGCGGCGTCATACGCTTTTACCACGTCGTTCGTGAGGTCCAGTGCGCTCGCCCACCAGAACGCCGGCGTCTGCGGATTCCCGATGTCCACCACAATGCCGATATCTTTATCCTTGGCATACTTCTCGACGATGCCATGAAACTTCCGAGCCAGTGACTGCATCAGGTCCGCCTGCTCCTGTTCGTATTCCGCGCGTGTGGTCTCCGCCTGGTAGTTCAGCGCCTTGCTCTTGCGGTCGATGTCGCGCGCCACCTTGCGCTGCGCATCGTCCGACATCGCCGCCCCGCCCTTTCGGAGTTGTTCCTGAAGGGCGTTTATATCGTTCTGAAGCTTTTCCAGGCTGGCGTTGCGCGCGGAGTATTTGCCTTCGAGATCGCTGAAGGCCTGAAGGCCCTCACGTGTGCGGAGAATGCCATTTTGCACCTGGAGGACCGCGGTCCTGCCGGGGGGCGGCGTCTGCGCCGCAGCCGAACCCGTGAACCAGAAACAGAGGTAAACCACGCCGGGCAGTTTCATTGTCGTGGCAGTCCCATCGCGGTTTGCCTTCCGGATGCCAGGACCGCGCGACGGCTGGCAAGAGGTTTCCCAAAAGCGTTCGTGTGAGTCGCCCTCACACCTGACGCACCGCGGCAGCAAGTCCCGTTCTTGCGGTGGTAGACTGCCCTAAATGCCTAAGCGTCCCAGCCGCATCCTGCTCGACCATCTCTCCACCTACGATCCGCACGTCTCGCGCCTGGCGTTGGCCATCCGGGAGGCGGTTCTCGAAGAGGCGCCCGAGGCCATCGAATCGATTGTCAAAGGTTATGCCGTGGCGATCGGCTTCTCGTTTACCGGCAAGCCGCTCAAGGACGGCTTCTGCCACATCGCCGTCTACCGCACGCACGTAAATCTCGGATTCAATCGCGGCGCGCAGCTTCACGATCCCAACCAAGTGCTCGAGGGCAGCGGCAAGATGATCCGCCACATTACCTTCCACCATCAGGAAGATCTGAATCGTCCCTATTTGCGGCGCTATCTGCAGGCGGCCATCGAGCAGGTACGCGCGTGACGCGATTTACCGCGCCAGAGCGACTGCCAGCAGCAGTGCCCGCTCGGTTCCCTGCCAAGAATCCCTGGTATTGAACGTCTCTCCCAACGAGTGCGCGCCCGAGCCCGATCCGCCGCCGCCGATGGTGATGGCCGGTATGCCCAGGCTCATCGCAATGTTGGCGTCCGTCGACCCCTCGTGCAGCGATGCCGCAAATCCCATGGCGCGATTGACCGCGAGGGCAGTCTGCACGATGGGATTGTTCTCGTCGGTATGCCCACCGGGGCGCAGACCCACCAGTTCGGCGGAAACCGATACCGGCCCGCGATTGTTCCAGCGCTTATTCTCCTCGTCCACCGCATCCTGGAGCGCTGCCTTGAACTTGTCGTCCACGGCTTTTAGCGATGCCGCGTCCGCAGAGCGCATATCCACCTCCATCCAGCACTCGAAGGGAATCGCGTTCACGGATGTTCCCCCGCCCACGCGTCCCACATTGAAGGTGGTCTTCGGCTTGGTGGGGACCTCGATCGCGTCGATTTTCGCAATCGCGCGGCCCATGGCCTGAATCGGGTTGGCCATGCCGAACGCGCCATAGCTGTGACCGCCCGGGCCTTTGAACGTCACGCGATAGCGATTGCTGCCCACGCCCACGTTGTCGATGGAGAGTCCCAGGCCATCGACGGAGAAGAATTTGTCGATCTGCCCCTTGAGCGTGGCGCCGAACAACTCCTTCATGCCGCGCAGATCGCCCAGACCTTCCTCGCCCACGTCGGCGACGAATGTGATCGTGCCCGGCGTCTCGACGTGGGCTTCGTCGAGCGCGCGGATCACGCCCAGCATGAGCGCCAGGCCGCGGCAATCGTCGCCGATCCCCGGCGCTTTCAGCGTGTCGCCATCCACCTTCACCTTCACGTCCGTGCCTTCGGGAAATACCGTGTCGAGGTGCGCCGCAAATACCAGGTTGGGATGCGGCGCCTTCCCCGGCCGCACGCCGATCACGTTGCCTACGCGGTCGATACGGACATCGCGCAATCCCAGCGCCTGGAAGCGCCGCTTCAACTCCTGCCCGCGCGCGTCCTCGTGGAACGGCGGCGCGGGAATCTCGCAGACTTGAATTTGTTGCTGCACTACGGAAGGCTCGTTGCTCCGGATTGCCTCGAAAGCTGCGCGCACCGCTGGATCGTTCATCAGCTGTGCGGGCGCCTGCGCCAAGGCTGTGGCTGCAATCGAAAACAGGAGCGTCGGGATGGATTTCGGACAGGTCATCGCATCATTCTAATCCAACGCCGGCAACCGCCAAATCGGTCCGCGGGATCGGTTTTGATTTTTTCGTGTTGCAGGCACAGGGTTTACTGGTTAGCGACCGATCCCGGGATCGGTCGGCGATCGCCAGAATCGAATTCGTCGCTGCGCCGGCGTGCAAAGAACTATGCACCGGCCCGGCAAACCGAAGCCTGCAACCTTTGCGTCGGAAGTCTGCCAGCGACTACAATCAGGCAACATGAAAGCCGCCCATCTTCCGATGCTCGCAGTGGCGCTCGCGCTGATTGGCGCGGCGTGGATCATGGCCCAACAGAACGGAGCGGCGGTTCCGCCGCCCAGGCCGCAAGGGCCGTGCGACATCTACGCGGCCGCCGGCGACCCGTGCGTCGCCGCCCACAGCACGACGCGCGCCCTGTACGCTTCCTACAAGGGCCCACTCTACCGGGTGCTGCGGCAGTCGGACGGCAAGACGCTGGATATCGGCGTCGTCGAGCCTGCCGCGTCGCCCGCACCGGATGCCGGCGGATACGCCAACGCGAGCGCGCAGGACGCGTTCTGCGCCAACACCTATTGCTGGATCGCCATCATCTACGACCAATCCCCCAGGCACAACAACCTCACGCAGGCTCCCCGCGGGGGATTCAGCGGCCCGGCCATGGGAGGGTTCAACAACGTACCGCTGGCCGATATGGCGGCGATCACCATCATGGGCCACAAGGCGTACGGCGTTTTCATCGAGCCCGGCATGGGCCTCCGCAATGACAGCCCGAGGGGTACCGCCGTCGATGACCAGGCGGAGGGTCAGTACTGGGTGATTAGCGGCCGCCACTTCAACTCCGGCTGCTGCTTCGACTACGGCAACGCCGAGATTGACAGCCGCGACGACGACAACGGCACTATGGAAACCGCCTACTTCGGCACCGCCGGCGCCTGGTTTCATGGGCCGCAGCCCGGACCCTGGATCATGACCGACCAGGAAAACAACCTGGTGGGCTGCGTCAATAGGGATGCATCCAAAGGCTGCCCGAACCTGCCGAGCATCACGTGGCGCTTCGTGACCGCCATGGCCAAGGGCGAACCGCACCATTGGACCTCCCTCGGCGGCGACGCTCAACGGGGCGCCCTCTCCGTCATGTTCGACGGACCGCGCGTCGATCACACCTATGACCCGATGCGAAAGCAGGGGGCGATCCTGCTGGGCAATGGCGGCGACAACAGCAACGGTTCGCAGGGCACTTTCTATGAAGGTGCGATGACCGCCGGAGGCACCTTCCCCGCGGATGCCACCGACCAACTGGTGCAGGCCAACGTGGTGGCCGCGAAGTACGGCGTGGCGCGGCTACAAGTGGGGCCGGCGTCGGGACTCCAGACGTTCTCGCCCGGCTCCTCGCAGGAAACCGCGGTGACCTTCACCAACACTACGGGCGTGACCGTGACGGGCGTCCAGTTGAGTATTTCGGTACCGAAGGGATGGAGCGCCGTTGCCGGCAAGAATGAGCCGGTCTCGACGTTTCCCGATCCGATCGTGCCGGGTGCGAGCGTGAGCGCGACCTTTCAGGTCACCTCGGGCCCCGCGCCTTTCAACGGAGACCTGGCCGGTCACGCTTCCTGGACCAGCCGGACGACCGGGCAGAAGGAATCCGAATCCAGGGCCGAGAAAGTCCGTAATGTCGCGCCGGTCAAGATCAACGAGTTCCGAATAGGCTCTCCCGCCAATTCGTCGGACTCGTTCCTCGAGCTCTACAACGCCGGCGCCGGCGCCGCCGATATCTCCGGCTGGAGTTTGACTGAACATGCCACCCGGCAGGCCGTCTTCTCTACCGTGAAGATCCCGGCTGGAACGAAGCTGGCGTCTCATGGTTTCTACCTCTTCGGGCTGTCCAACTCCGGCCTGGCCGTCCCGGCGCGCAAGGGCGATACGACGATCTTCGTGAGGAGCGCGTCCGGCATGAACGCCGGCGATCCCATCGACATCGACACCGGCTCCGGAGTGGAGACCCGTAAGATTGCCAAAATCGGAACGGCAGCCGGCAATCCCACCACGTTATGGCAACCGCTGCCCGATGGTCCGGTAATCCAGATCCCCGCCGGCTCGACCAGCGTGCCGGTCACGAGCGTGGAGGGCTTCGCCGTCGGCGAGAAGATCGCCCTCGGCTACGGCGCTACTTATCCCACCGTGGGAAGAACCATCGAGCGGTATGAGGTAGCGACGGTCACCGCGGTCGGCAAGCCGGGAACGCAGGCGCTCCTGGCCGCGGACGCGCCCGCCGGTGCGACCAACATCAAGGTGACGTCCGCGGCCAACATCTCGCCCGGGGACAAGATCCGTTTGGATATCGACAGCCCCGGACATGGGATCGAGACGGTCACGGTGACGAAGGTCGGCTCGCAGTCGTTCCACACCGCACTGACGGCCGATGCCAGTGCCGGCGCGGCCAATATCAAGGTCCGGAGCGGGAACGGTTTTAGAGCCGGTGACAAGCTGACCGTGGGTACGCCCGCGGATCGCGAAACGGTAACGATCACCGCTGCCGGCGGGGACCGAGTCGACTTTACGCCGGTCCTCGCGCATGCGCACCTCGCACGTGAGGGGGTGATCGCCGAGGGCACGGGACTCGACCTCGCCGCTCCGCTGAAATTCCATCATGCGGCCAACCTTCCCTTCAGCGATCGCGGAACCGGGATTGGTTTCCAGCCGGCGACGGCTTTCGCTCACTCCAGCAACGAGCCCGTGCAGGGGCTCGGCACGGGCATCACGCTCGACACTCCTCTGGTTAAGGAACACGCCATCGACGCGGTGGTTCGCGACGCCACGGTGACCAGCGCGGGCTACCGCCCGGCGCCGGCGCCCAATCAGTGGTTCGGCGGCCCGGCTCTCTCTGTCAGCGCCGGCAGCATGGTCCTGCGAGACGCCGCCGGACTCGTGGTGGACAGCCTCAATTACGGCGGCCTGGTGGATCCATGGGCAGCCGAGGGCAACCAAGCCGTCTCCGGATCGGGCGAGAGCGGCTGCTACGTGCCCGCCCCCGGCCCGGCCTTCCGCGCGCCGGCGGTCGACAGGAGTGCGGGACGCTTCCCCGATGGCGCCGATACTGGCAGCAACTGCATGGACTTCCGCTTGCAAGCCGCCACTACCTTGTCGGCGGCCGCATCCGCCGGCGCGGCCAATCTCAAAGTGGACAGCGTGGCGGGGTTTGGGGCCGGCCAGGCGATTCGGATCGATGCCGGTGGGAACCTCGAGACCGCGGTAATCGCAACGGTTGGCACGGCCGGCGCCACTACGGCGGGCGCCGCCATCGCCGCCGGCGCGACCGTAATTCCAGTCTCCGGCACGATGGGCTTTGCCGCCGGCCAGAGCATCGCGATCGGCAGTGGCTCGGACTCCGAAACGGCGGTTGTCACCGCCATCGGCAGGGGCGGCAGAGGACCCGGCGGACCGGTGGGCGCCACTCTCACCGTCGCCGCGCCGCTCAACTTGGCGCACCCTGCGGGCGCGCCAGTCTCCGGCAGCGGCATTACCCTCACCACGGCGCTGGCTAGGGCGCATAGCATCGGGGCGCAGGTTGCCAACGACGTCCCCACGCCCGGCGCGCCGAATCGATACTACGGTAGGGCGCAGTGAGGTGCGGCTGATTTAGCCGGCGTCCCGATCTTAGCCGCGGCCGGCTTTTCCCGGTTCAGTGGAGCCGCGGTCGGCCCTTACGCCGCGGCTCGTAATCGAACTCTCCTTCACGCCGGCAAGTATCGCTTTTATTTCACTGTGACGGTCACCTGTTTGGTGGACCGGCCGTATTGATTCGTGGCGTTGAGTGTGTAAGTGGTAGTCGCGGCCGGCGTCGTGGTGATGCTTCCGCCGCGAACCCCTCCCAGGACGTCGATGAAGTCGTAAGAGTCATTGCTGGTTTTCCACGTCAGCGTCACTGGCGTTCCCGGGCTAACCGTATTCGCCGACGCGGCAAAGCTGGCGATGGTGGGAGGAGGGCCCGTGGGCGCGGTGGCGGAATCCCATCCCGGGAAGGCGGGCGTCATCTGTACCACTTCGAAATTCGAAGATTGAATGGCATCGAGGTTTACAAGATCGTCGTCGTCCCAGCGCGGGTCGGGAACGCCTTGAAAATAGAAATAGCCGCCGTTATCCGCCACAATCATCCCGTACTTCTTCATGGCGGTCAGAATTACCTGGTTAGCGGGCGAGTAACCGGAGATATCGAAGCCGGCCTTCAATCTGATCCGCATCCCCATCACATTGCTGACGCCCCAGTAGACTCCAGCCGCGTGGCTCGCGGGAGGGACGAAATATCCGCCGTTGGCGTCGTTCTTAGTAACTTGCATGGTGAACCGGATGGCATGATTGATGGCGCCGGCTGCGACTTCGTCATACCTGACCAGCCCGGGAAAGATCGCCAGGCCGGCGGCGTCCGCCGACGTCCATCCCCAGGGCCGCTGCTCGAAGTTCTGCATGTCCCAGATAGTCTCCGAGGAGGAGTTCCAGGCGCCGCTGCACCGGTGCGTGTTGAACGTCTCGTAGAGCATGCAGGCGTGCCGGTCCAGAACCAGCACGTGCGAATCTCCCACATACGTGTCGGGCCATCCGCTGCAGTCCGCCGGCGAGCCTTCGATGGGAGCATCGAGTGGAAAGGGCGCCAACGCCACATCGCTCTCGCTGGCGTAATCCAGAACATTAATCGATACCAGGGGCGTCAGGCTGGAATCCACCACCACGTACGGAATGCCGTAGTTCCCGCCCGCCACCGACGAGAAATCGTGATGCAGGTGCAGGCCCGCAAATCCTCCCGCCGAAGTAATGGCCCCGTTGTTGGGATCGACCGGCGCGCTGGATATATCGGTGTTCCAGGCGGCGGTCGACGGAAACGGCACAAATCCGTTGAGGCTGGCGTTGGCTCCCAGACTCATATCGGCACAGGAGGCTTGCGCCGGGACAACCGAGAAATTCGCGGTCACGGTGGTATTGGCCGCCGGCATGGTGAGCCAGGTCGATGCGGAAGCGGCATCGGAAACCGCCGCTCCGGTCCAATCCATAAACGACTGTCCGGCTCCCGGCACGTTCGCCAGGAGATTGACAACCGCGCCGGGAAAATAGATTCCTCCGCCGGTTCCACTTACCACGGTAAGAGTGTACGCGGTGGCATTATCGGCGCTGCAACCGTGTCCCATCGCCGCGTCGATGACGATCTCCACATCCGTAACGTTCGCGACCCCGTCATTATTCAGGTCGGGCGCCAGCACCGCCACTCCCAGGGCCCCATTGACGACTGTCTGCACGTCGCCGACATTCGGGCTCCCGGTCTGATTCACGTCGCATGCGCTCGAAGTCTGACCCGGCGCCAGCGGAGCGCTCGCGGCTGCCGAGAACAGCAGGAGGAGCAGGCGAGAGTAGGCCTTCATCCCCCCAAGAATACTGCCCCCATACTATGGGTTTGCAATCAACCAATGGTTAATGTCCCCGGCTAACGGAAGTTATATCGGGCACGTGCCGGGGCGGCCTACTGGGTTTCGGCCTGCTTCAACCGCACGCCGCCGTTTTGAGTGGCGACATGAATCAAGGGACCGCCGCCGCCGAGGGTAAAGTCCAATTGCCTCGGCTTGAGGTTGCCTTGTAGAGTAAGTGGAAAATCCGATTGAATGCTGCCGCTCCGCGTCTCCGCCTGCACGTGAGCCGAGTAAGACGCTGGCATGGTCACGGTGACGCCTCCATTGCGCGTACTTACGTCCATTTGCCGCCCGTCCCAGACCGCGCCGGCCAGGTCCACCTGAAGGCCCCCATTTACGGTCTCGCCGCTGACATCGCCGGCCACCCGCCTGAGACGCACACCGCCGTTGGTGGTTTCGAATTTGATGGTGCCGCGCACATCGGAAATCGTGATTCCGCCGTTGTGGGCTTTGACCGTCAGGTCGCCATTCTGCGGCACGAAGATCTCATAGCTCACGCTCCACCAGGAATTGTCGGCCGATTCGGGCCCAACAGCACGCACCTGGCCGCCCGAACTGTCGATGGTCACCTGGCTCGCCATGGAATCCGCGGCGGACTGCGTGTCGCCGGCGGCTTCCACACGCGCCCGAACCAACACATCACCCCGCGCCGCGCCTTTAACCGAGATGCCGCCGTTCCGGCCGGCATCCACGAGCAGACTTCCCACTGACGGTACGGTTTGTTCCCGGATATCGCAGTGGCGCGTCTGAGCGCTGCCGGAGTCGCCATTTTCGCAAGTCATTTGCTTTTCGGTATTGTCCTTCAGTTGCGCCAGTGCCGGAACGCCTGCCAAACCGACCGCCAATCCGACCCACGCCGCGCACTTCATCAACGATTTCATAAGGTCCTCCTCGCCGGACGAAACCGGCAACCGTGCCGTTTGCCGATACCTCTGATACCGGCGGATTCACGAAAAGTTACGGAAAAATTCGCCTTGAAACCCGCCATCCGAGCGGCTGAGACGGACCATACCAGACCGACACGCCGGGCTGGCCGCGCGCGGCCCCTGCTCATCCCCGGAGCCTGCGCGATGCAAATGAAACCGTGTGACTGCACCGGGAACGGAGGGCCGGAGAGCGTGCCGGCCGTAAGAGCCGGCCGCGAGCCTTCTCGCTTTACCCCATTTCCCGATTCTGCTATCCTCAATACGTTGAATTCATAACATTTACAGACCGGCCATGGCGGCCGGGTCCCTCGCGAGGTTTATCATGTCGGGCCACTCCAAATGGGCCACCATTAAACACAAAAAGGCGGCGTTAGACGCCAAGCGTGGAAAGTCGTTCACGCGCATCATTAAAGAAATTACGATCGCCGCGCGCAGCGGCGGGGACCCGGACGGGAATCCGCGCCTGCGCACCGCCATACTGGCCGCCAAAGCGGTCAGCATGCCTTCCGACAACATCAAGAAGGCCGTTATGCGCGGCACCGGCGAACTCGAAGGCGGACAGATCGAAGAGGTCATGTTCGAAGGCTACGGTCCCGGAGGCGCAGCCATCCTGGTCAACGTGGCCACGGATAACCGCAACCGCACGGTCAGCGAAATTCGCCACGTGTTCTCCAAAAATGGCGGGAACATGGGCGAACAAGGCAGCGTGGCATGGATGTTTGAGCGCAAGAGCCAGATCCTGATCCCCCACGACAAGGCTAGCGAGGACCAGTTGATGGAGGTGGTGCTCGAAGCCGGCGGCGACGATATCAAAGATCAGGGCGACCAGTGGGAAGTGCTCTCCGACCCCAACGCGCACGAAGCTGTCCTCAAGGCGCTGGAAGCCGCGAAGATTCCCACCGAAGAAGCCAGCATCGCCATGGTGCCGAAGAACCTGCTTCGCCTGGAGGGGAAGAACGCCGCGTCCATGCTTCGCCTGAGCGAAGCCCTGGAAGAACACGACGACGTGCAGAACGTGTATTCCAACTTCGATATCGACGAGAAGGAACTGGAGGCGCTCACCGCCTGATTGGCGGACCTGACATGCGCATTCTGGGCATCGATTGCGGCTCGGCACGCACCGGTTACGGCGTGATCGAGAGCGACGGCTCGGACCATCGCATGCTGGTTTCGGGAGTGATTTGTACCAACACGAAATGGCCGTTCGAGCGGCGGCTCGCGGAAATCGCCGGGGTATTGCGCGGCTTGTTCCGCGATTACCGTCCGGAGTTCGCCGCGGTGGAGGAAGTCTTCCATGCGGTGAACGCGAAAACCGCGCTCAAACTCGCGCACGTGAGGGGAGTGGTGCTGCTGACCATCGCCGAGGCCGGAGTGGAACTGGCGGAATACTCTCCGCTGGAGGTCAAGATCAACGTAGTGGGATATGGGCGCGCGGAAAAGCACCAGGTGCAGTTGATGGTGCAATCGATTCTGGGCTTGCCGGAAACCATCGCGTCGGAAGATGCCGCCGATGCGCTGGCTGTGGCTTTGTGCCATGCCACCCACGAAGCCACCAGCCGCAAGCTGGCATAGTCGAGGATTGTGATGAAGTGGTGGTTGCTGTTGTCGCTCGCCGCCGCGGCTCTGGCCGCCGATAGTCCGCGCTTGTTCTACTCGCGCACGTTCCCCGGAAGCACCCCGGCCTACTTCGACGTGACTTTGGAGAGCAACGGAGACGGCGTATACCGGGAGTCGGTCGATGACGATCTCCCGGACAAATTTCACCTGTCGGACAGCGAAACCAAGGATGTTTTCGCTCTCGCCGACAAGCTCGACCACTTCAAGCACCCGCTCGAATCGCCCCTGAAAGTGGCCTTCATGGGCGCCAAGGTTTTCCGCTACGAACTCGGCAACGAAAAAGACGAAGTCAAATACAACTACACTGAGGACCTGAATGGCCAGGCGCTCCAGGACTGGTTCGAACGCATGGCGGAATCGTGCCAGCAGCGGGACAATCTGGAGCGCGCCGCCAAGTACGACCACCTGGGGGTGATGCAGGCCGTTCAATTGCTTGCCTCCGCCTATGACCGCAAGCGGCTGGTAGGCGTGGATCAGTTTCTGCCGATTCTCGATCGCGTGGCCAAGAATGAAACTTACATGCACCAGGCGCGGGCGATGGCGGCGGAGCTCGCGGAATCCATTCGCAAGGCGCAGCCGTGAAGGTGTGCGGTCTGGCGGCTGTGGCTCTCGCGTACGCTTTGGGACAGCCGGCTGCAAAGCCCTCCGCCGGCGAATTGGATGAGCTCCAGCGCGCGCTCGCCGAGGCGAACTCGAGCCAGATCGAAGTCCTCCGCGTCATCCAAAAATATCTGGCGGAGCATCCTGCCACCGCCTTTCGTCCGGACCTGGATCACCGCGCGGCGGAGGCCGCCATCGCGGTTCACGACAACGCTCTCGCGGTCCGCTATGGCGAAGCCGCGCTGGCGCGCACACCCGACGATACCAAGCTGTTACCGGGCGTTACGCACGCACTGCTGGCCCTCGAAACGCGGGACGCCGCCCAGATGGCCTTGCAATATGCGCGCCACGCGGAAGACCTGGTGCGGAAAATGCAATCGGACGGAAATCCGGGCAACGTCAGTCCGGCGGAATGGCGGAAACAGACGGATCACCTGTTGAATCTCGCGCTGGTCGATGAAGCTCGCGCGACCGGCATCGTGAATCGTCCCGAAGATGCGCTCGCCATCGCGCGCCGGGCTTTCGAAGTCGATCCCGACGAGGCCGCGGCGCGTGAGATGGCTTACTGGTTCGAGCGAGCGGGCAAATTGCAGGAAGCGATCGATTCCCTGGCGGACGCTTTTATGATCCCGGACCCGATCGCCACCGGGGCGCAGCGCGCCGCGGACCGCGCGCACCTGGGTGAGCTGTATCGCAAGCTCAATGGATCGGAAACCGGCATGGGTGCGCTGTGCCTGCAGGCGTACGACCGGACCGCGGCGCTCCTCAAGGCGCGGGACGCGAACTTTGAACGGAACGAACCCAATTCCGGAAAGACGAATGTCCTGGACTTTACGCTCTCGGGCCTGGACGGCAAAAGCCTGGCCCTGGCGAGCCTGAAAGGCAAAGTCGTGGTGATGGACCTATGGGCAACGTGGTGCATTCCCTGCCGCGAGCAACATCCTCTGTACGAAGAAGCCAAGCAGCGCTTCCGCGAGAACCCCGCGGTGGTGTTTCTATCCGTCAACGCCGACGCCGACCGGTCGGCGGTGAAGCCGTTTGTGGAACGTATGAAGTGGCAGGGGCCGGTCTATTTCGAAGATGGTCTGGCGCGTCTTTTCGCCATTGAGGGCTTGCCGGCGACCCTCCTGCTGGATCGCAACGCCCAACTCTACACACACCTGAACGGATTTCTGGACAAGAATCACTTTGCCGATTTGCTGACCGAACGCATCCGCGACGCGCTGGCTGTCCCGGTGAAGTAAATTCCCAGCCAGTCACCGGAAGTTCAATGCGGAATATCCTGTGCTGTCGCGCGGGCGAACCCACGCGCCTGAGCTTCCGACATCCGGGTAACACACAGAGAACAACCTCCGTAACGTCACGCGCGAGCGGTTTCCAGGGCCCGGCGAACTGGCTTTACAAGTCTGAAATTGCCAGTGCGTTGAACCTGCTTGGTTCGACCCAGAATCTCGCGAAGGCGAGGCAAGCAGAATATCGGCGACCTGGATGGAATCTTATTTCGCAATGGCGGTGGTGGCGCGAGTCGCGAGACTTCGCGGCGTGGCATTATAACGCTCGAACAATTCCACCTCGCAAAGGTCGAGCGCCCGTTGGGCCTTTTCCAGGTCCGCGATTTTTTCCCGGAGCCAGGCCATCTGCTTGTAATGCCGCCTCAAGGATTTCGTGAGGCCGGCCCGGCGCTGGCGATAGATTTCGATCTCGATGTCCCTTACAGGCATAGCTGTTACTTTCGAAAAAATGGGACGGGGCGAGGTTATCGGCAGAACAGGGAAATTGTCACGTGAGGCCGGACCCACGCCCCATGAACAGACTCTCACGATTGGCTCCGGCCGCTTCTCGGGAAGAACCCCAAGATAGCGGTGGTTAATACTGCGGAGCCGTTATCCCGGCGCACCTTGTGGAAAGGCCGAGGCGGGCCTGAAAAACTGGAGAGAAATCCCAAAGTTTGGCCGCCGCTCGCAATTACTAAGCACGATTGCGCCGGCGGTCCGCATGCCTGGGAACAATTGAAACGGCAAAAGTTAGCCCGCACCTCTGGAATCGGGTCGGCTTAGCGGGGACCGGCAGACAGGAAGATACCGTTTCAGTGTGTATTGCCTCAACGGCGATTTCGAAGTTTTGCCCGCACGACAACCGAAGCACCGGCAAGGACCACAAGCGCGATCGCTCCGGTGCCAAGATCGATCTCCGGCACCGTGCCCGTGGGCGGGGCACATTGATTGGCAGGACAAACACCGGCAAAAGACAACGCTGAAGGGCCCACCATCAGCGCGAGTAAGGACAAACGGCGCAGCATCGTTTTCATCTTGACCCTCCTATACCATCCAGGAAACTGCTACCTGGGGTTGGCGGAAGGGGAGCACGTTACATTCCAGTCCAGCCGCAGCAGGCAGGCGGCTTTTCCTACAGCGGCTTGGGGGCGAGTACGCGGTGAATCGGAATTGGCTGCCGCTTAGGCAACCTACATGAATCTGGCGGTAGTGCTGGTAGTCGAGCAGGGGCTGGTTCGAGCAGGCTTTGCAGAATCTGGAGCGGGAGACGGGGATCGAAACCGCGACACTCCCAACCCAGCGATAAGTAAGCTGAGGAGCGCTCATGAGAGTACTAGCGATGGCGATGATTTGGTGCGTGATCGGAGCCTCTGCCCAAGCGGTCACCGCAACCTGAGCGGCAACGTCGCGAATCGCCGGGCGATTCGAGGTGCGTTCCAGAGGGCGCCAGATTCGGCCACAGGGGAATCGCCGCCGGTATCGAGCGTCCGGACTTCGCCGTTTGGAATGGAGACTTCAATTACATCCGATCCAGCCCGACCGCCCACATAGGCGATGCGCTTCCCATCCGGCGAGACGGAAGGATGTGAGGCTCAGACCCGTCAGTAAGCGCCGACCGGGTCGAATGCTCCGATCCCGGCGCCGCGGGACGCGGCGGCCGCGAACAGAGGCTCGGTATGGTGGTCAGACCGGAGGCGGTGACTGCGGCGCGCTTCAATTCCCAGTTTCCGCATCTTGTAGATTAAAGTCGTGCGCGGCAACCCCAGGCGCGCGGCCGCGCCCTGCTGTCCCCCGATCATCCCGTCGGTTTGCTTCAACACATCGAGGATGTGTTCGCGCTCGGCTTCGGCCAGGGTCCGCAAAGCCTCGGCCGACGGGTGCTTCGTCATCTGTTTCAGATCCATCAGCGGCAGGCGCAGTACCGATTCCGGCGAGAGGACCACGGCGCGCTCGATGAAGTTCTGCAGTTCGCGAATGTTGCCTGGCCAGTCATGGACTTTGAGCAGGTCCATTACGTCCGCCGGGATCTCGTCAATCGGCTTGTTCATTCGCTCGGAGAATTTCCTGACGAAATGCTCCACCAGTGCCGGAATATCCTGGGCGCGCTCGCGCAGCGGGGGCAGCGAAATCGGGATGACGTTCAACCGGTAGTAAAGGTCCGCGCGAAATTGTTTCTTCGCTACCAGCTCCGCCAGATCCTGATTGGTGGCCGCGACCACTCGCACGTCGACGCGAATCGTGTGGCTGCTGCCCAGGCGCTCGAATTCCTGTTCCTGCAAGGCGCGCAGGAGTTTGGGTTGCAGTTCGAGCGGCAAGTCGCCGATTTCATCGAGAAAGAGCGTGCCCTTGTCCGCCTGTTGGAATCTCCCTTTGGTTTGCGCACAGGCGCCCGTGAACGCGCCCCTTTCGTGGCCGAATAGCTCGCTTTCCAGCAGCGGGCCGGGAATAGCCGCGCAGTTCAACTTTACAAACGGTCCCTGACTGCGGCGGCTCTGGTTGTGAATCGCGCGGGCAATGACCTCCTTTCCCGTGCCGGTCTCACCCTGGATCAAGGTCACCGAGTCCGCCATCGCGACGATGCGGACCTGATTCAAAATGCTCTGAAATGCGGGGCTCTGGCCGACGATTTCCTCTTCGAACGTCGGGACCGGGGCTGATTTACTAAACATATGACGATTCCTCCTGTTCCTGGCGTCTCGCGCCATCGGCTGAGTTTCTGTTTTATGATTCGAAGTCTCGCTCGGTATCGGTTTGGGGCCAAGCCTGGGTCCGGTGGGATCCGGCTCGCTCTCAATCCCTCTGTTGTGATTGTGGCGCCGGCTCGCTTGGAAATCGTCCCTACATCGGTCCCGATAGGGTCCCTCGACGGTTCAGGACGCTCTTACCTATTTAGAGGGATTACCGCCTCCCTCTTCGCCGGTCGATGTCAAACCGCTTCCTTCCGAACAGATGAGCATCCATCGACCATGCCCCGGGGCCGAGCATGGCAACGCTAACGGCCAGGACCGCCAGGAGGGCGTGAACCCACCTTTCTCCGTGCGCCGGAGCAGTGAGAGCCAGCGCTATCCATACCTCATCGAGGGCAGCGACGATGCCCATCAGCGGCGTCCACAAGCCGACGAGCAGAAAGAGGCCGGCTAAGACCGCGATCCCGAGTTGCACGATGCCGATTGTATGGGGAGATGTCTCCGAAGCGCCCGACGGAGGGAGACTGATCAGAGCGATAACGAAACAAATCCTGAGCAGAAACAGGCCAACGCCGGGCCAGCCGCTCGGAAACGTAGAAAAGAGACGTTGCAAAAGTACATCCCAACTCAATCCTATGAGGTTCGGGCGGGCATTCGAATCCCTCGAAAAGCCCAAGAGGCCTCCCTCTTTCGAGGTATGCGATCAGATCTCGATAATTCCGCGCTTCAGTGCGATCGCGACGGCGTGGGTCCTGTCGTGGGCCCCAAGCTTCCCGAGGATGTTCCGGATGTGCGCCTTCACGGTTTCTTCGGTAAGCGATAGTCGTGCCGCCACCTCTTTGTTCGCATTGCCTCCTGCTACCAGGCGCAGCACCTCGACTTCTCGTGGCGTCAATACGCTGTCGGCGGCGTGTTCCGCGATGTCCGCGGCAAGCTCCGGGGAGACGCGCCGTTGACCGCCGTGGACCGCTCGAATCGTGTCCAGCAGCTCTTTTCGAACGGCGCTTTTCAACAAATAAGCCCGCGCTCCGGCTTTGAGCGCGCGAGAAACCATCCCATCCCCGGTGTGGGTTGTCAGGACAATGATGTGCGCGTCGGGGAACTCGATGCGAATCCTGCTCATCGCATCGATGCCGCTCATATCGGGCATTTGCAGGTCCATCAAAGTGACGTCCGGACGATGCTGTCGAAAGCATTCGAGCGCCTCGCGCCCATTGGGCGCCTCCGCCACCAGTTCCATATCGGATTGATTGCCAATCAGGGCGGCGATACCTTCCCGAAGAAGAGGATGATCGTCAACGCACAGAATACGAATCATCCGGCTTTCCTCCGGAAGAGACCAAACAGCGAACGGCGCGGGGGCCTGCCGTACGCGATCGGCGAAGCGATGCTCAATTCGATTTCGGTACCGGCTCCCATCCGGCTCCAAATCTCCAATTTGCCGCCGATTTGTTTGGCGCGCTCCCGCATCCCGGGCAGGCCGTAGTGGCCCGGCCTCCCGCTTTCCAGAATCCCGGCCGGAATGCCCTCCCCATCATCGCGAATCCGTAAGCGGAACAGCCGTTCGCCGTAGGACATCTCGGTTTCAATCTGATTCGCGCGAGCGTGGGCAAACGCGTTTCGCAGCGCTTCGCAGGCGACGCGGTAGATTTCGTCCCGAACGATGGGGTGCAACCCTCGCACTGCGCCTTCCACCATCAGGTGGAACGCCGCCGAGTCCGGAGTTGCCAGTTCATCCCCCAACGTCCTGATGGCCAGAGCCAGGTCATTCGTGGTCGTGGCGGACGCCCGGAGCTCGTGCACCGTACTCCGCCCCTCCGCAATCGCCTGATCGGCACGCTCCAGGCTCCTTTCGAGCTGATCCTTGGCCTTTCCTGCCGGCAATAAGTCGTCCACGGCCTGAAGCCGGAATATCAGTCCCTGAAAACTCTGCAGCATCGTGTCATGCAATTCGCGGGCAATCCGAGTCCGCTCCGAAACTCGCTCCTCAAGCCGCACCTCGAATTGCCGCGCGATTTCGGCCACCCGGTAGGAGTATGCGGCATACAAGGCAGAAAGGGCCGCGATGGCGCAGATCAAGCTGAACCACAACCTGTTCCACCAAGGGGGAAGTATTTCTATTCCCAATGAGGCCCCAGGATCGCTCCAGGGACCATGGCTGGTGGCACCCTGAACGCGAAATGTATATTCGCCCGCAGGCAGCCTGCTATAAGTAACCAGACGCTGCCCGCTTCCAACTTCATGCCAACTTGAATCCGCCGGATCCAGACGGTAGCGGTAACGATCCGTCTCTTGAGTGGCGTACGAGAGCGCCGCAAACTCGAGCGAGAACGTGGTTTGGGTGTGGGATAGCGTCACACTTTTGGCATACGAGATCGACTGTTTGAGCGGCGAACTGCCGCCCACGCCGGCCGAAATTCCAGCCAGCTGAAAGTCGGTCAACACAACCGGCGGTGCGTACGTACTGTCGGCAATCTTCTCGGGATAAAATGCCGTGCCTCCGGAAAACCCTCCGAAATACATCTCCCCAGTCCGGCTCTTCGCACATGCCGACCAGCCGCTCAGATCCATCCCCGGGAGACCATCGGCGACGGCGTAATTCTTGAAGATCTTCGTCTGGGGGTCGAATTCCGACAACCCGTTCGTGGTGCTGATCCAAAAGTGGCCGGATTCGTCCGGCTCCATGCAGTTCAAGCGATTGCTCGGTAATCCGTCGCTGACGAAATACCTGGTGAAGGTTCCGGTTTTCCGATCCAGTTTATTCAGTCCATTGTGAGTTGTCGCCCAGATGGCTCCGGCCGGATCGATATAGACGCCTATTACGCGGTCGTCGCTGATCGAGTTCGGATCGTCGAGCTTATGTTGGTAGCCCGTGAATTTGCCCGTCGCCGGATCGAAGCGCTGCAAACCAGCCGTGCCCCCCAGCCACAGCGCTCCATCCTTGTCCTCGGCGATCCCATGAACCGCTTCGGCGCGGCCATTCCAATTCCGTTTGTAGACGACAAACCGGCCGGTCTTGGGGTTGAAGAGATTGAGGCCGTCCCACGTACCCACCCAGATTCTGCCGGTGTGATCGACCAGCAGGTGATCCACGGCATCGCTGCTAACGCTCCATGGAACCGCGGGATCGTGAAGGTATGCGGTAAATCGTCCGGTGTCCGGATCGAAGCGGTTGAGGCCGTGCCCGATGGTCCCAACCCACATGGTCCCGGAAAGATCCTGCGCGATGGCCACGATATCGTTGCTCATCCCTCCGGGCGGAGGATACGAACGGTACTTTCCAGTTCCACGATCAAGGCCGAGCAGGGCGCCTGTTGTGGCAACCCACAAAACTCCCCGCCGGTCTTCGAAGACGAAATTCACCAGGTGCTCGCCCATGCTGTTGGGATTGACACCTTCGCTCAATAGAGGCCGGAAAGACGGTTTCTTTGTAGAAAAGAAGTTTGGAGTGTTCGCATGCATGCCCACCCAGATGTTTCCCTCCCGGTCCTGGTTCAGGGCGATGATCCTGTCTTCGGCCAAGCTCTGCGGATCGTCGGCGTGATTGCGATAGCCAATCGCTCGCCTGTGCTCGCGATCAAATCTCAGCAGTCCTGCACCCTGTGTGCCGAACCAAAGCACTCCGTCCTTATCCTGAAGAACCGCAAACACGCTGGCTGCGAGCGCTTTCTGAGACCGATCGTCGTAAAAAGTGTAATGGGTGAGCTCTTTTGAGTCCGGATCGAGACTGGCAAGTTCCGTTCCACCGCTGATCCAGAGTAAACCCGAGCTGTCCTCGTAAAATGAAAATTCGCGCGGCGATGAATCGAGCGCAACTCGTAGGGTGACGTTCCCGGTTGGGCGGTCGAGTTGTTCCAGGCGGTTGCCGTCCGCAACCCAGAACCTGCCTTTCCGATCCTCACCTGCCGATCTCACATTATTACTGCTCAGGCTGAGGGGGTTTGCCGGATCGTGGGAATAGTGGCGAGCCACTCGTCCCGTCCGAGGGTCCAGCCCATACAAGCCATTAGCCGTTGACAACCACAGAATTCCCGCCCGGTCCTGACTGATGCCAGCCACGGTGGCCACCGGGCTCCCCTCCGTCGCAGGCTCGAGACGATAATGGGCAAACGATTCGGTGACGGGGTCCAGCCGGTCCAGGTACTGCCCGCACCCAACCCATATCATGCCGTCGCGATCCTTGAACAGGGCGTAGATGTACGCCCCGCTGATACTGTCAGGCCGCGAAGCATCCGGCGTGAACACCTTAAATTTATAACCGTCGTACCGATTCAATCCGTACTGCGTTCCAAACCACATGAATCCCCGATCGTCCTGCACGATCTCCGCGACGCGGGTTTGAGATAACCCGGCGTTGGTGGTGAGCCGGCTGAACCGAATGTCTTCACCTTCCGCGACATTCACGCGCACAGTTTGGGCATTGAAATGCACCTGCTGCAAGTCGGAATCGGCGGACGGCATCAGGCGGCTCTGCGCCCCCATCGGGGAGATGAAAAACGGCGCGCAGAGCATCGCGAGGGCCCCAGCCGAAACAAGAGACGTGCTAAAAGACGAGCTTGAGCGCAAGTTGTACCTGTCTCGGCTGATTCGCCGTCGAAGTCACCACGCCGAAGTTCGAGGCGTTAATCACGTCGCCTGGAGCGGCGAATACAACCTGGTTAAAGGCGTTGAATGCTTCCAGCCGGAAAGTGAGGGCCACCTCGTCGCCGATGGGAAATCGGCGGAAGAGCGAGCAATCGAGATTTCGAAACCAGTCTGAGCGCAAGGAATTCCGTCCCAGATCGCCAAACGTATATGGCGCAGGAATCGCGAACGCAGCCGTATTGAACCATTCTAAGTGAGTGGGGTGTCCAAGAGTGGGATCGCCGACGAGGTTCACGCGTACAAAAGTGTTTCCCGTGTTCTCCAGGTCACCTTGATACGTCACATCATAAGGAAGGCCGGAGTGGAGGGCCACGATGCCGTTCAATTCCCAGTTCCGCTCGAGCAACCGAAGGGCTCTGCCCAAGGAATCGCCGGAGCTGCCCTTGCCAAACGGCAGTTCATAATGAACACTCCCCACGAATGACTGGGGCAGGTCGAAACCGGAGACGCTCCGATCCAGCGCCAGGTCGTAGACGTTTTGAACCTCGCATCCCTCCACGCCGTAATCGCCTGAGCATGCCAGATCGATCGATTTCGACCAGGTATAGGAGAGCAGGTAAGCGAATCCGTTCCGAGTGGCCTGGCTGAGCCGGACGTCGAGGGCCTCATAGTCGCTGTAGCCGAGGCTGGTGTCGTACCTGGTTGGGGTGATGTATGGAAATGGCTGGCGGCTCGCCACGGTCGCGGCATCGCCCGGTCCCGGGTACTCCGCGGTGTTGAATATCGCTCCGAGATCCAAATCGCGGCCGCGCTCGCCGACGTAAATAACGGATAGGGCCGCCGGGCCAAATTGCCGATCGACCTCGAGATTCCAGTGGTCGGCGTAGGGCGTCTTCAGGTGCGGGTCGTAGTAGAAGTGCGAGCTTCCAAATGGATTGGCAGCCGGCTGTAGCGCGCTGCTGCTCCCGAGGCCGACCGGATCCCCGATGTTCGCCGTGACCAGATTCTGGTTCTGTGAATTGACATTTAGCGAACCTACGGAAGGCCAGGTTCCTCCGATGTTTTGAGGGGTCTGCGCATACCCGTTCCACTCGTCGTAAGACCGTCCATAGCCGGCGCGTAGGGAGGTAGTATCGCGAAGCCGGTAAGCGATACCAAGACGCGGCTGGAAATTGGTGTAATCCGGGTGATGGAAGTTGCCTCCGTTCGAGTTAACCATTACGTGCGCAGGCAGAACACCGTTCGGAATGCAAGGCGCCTGTTGAGAGGAAGAACAGGCGGGTGGGAGCGCGCTCAGCAGGTACGTGCCGTCGGAGAGGTCCAGGTCGCCCACGTATCCGGTGCGGGTCGCAAGAGAGCCGAAAACCGGCCACTTCGAACCATCCCAGCGAAGTCCCAGATTCAGGGAAAGCCGCGCAGAAATCTTGTACTGATCTTGAACGAATGCGCCTTGAATGATTCCGCCATGCTCGCTTACCGTGCTGTGGCGCCATAACGAACTCGCCGGCACCCCGAGCAGGAAGGACGCCAACGCATCGCCGGTGCCCGCACCGCCTGGTCCGCCGGGATTCTCGAGATTTGAGGTCTGGAATGCACTAAACGTCTCGCCCGCCGCATAGAGCGGGCTGTCCGCGAAATTCTGCAGCGACAACGAGTAACCCGTCTTCAGAGTATGCCTGCCGGCGACCTTGGTAAATTGCGCGCCGAGCTCGTAGGTGTTTGCCAGTTGCTCCGCCTGGCTGTCGTATCCACTGGTAGAGACGTACCCGGTTATCCCAACGATCGGAATGACGGATCCCGAAGACGAAGGGAAACCGGAGATAAATGCCGGGGAAAACCCTGCGTTGACCAAAGCCGATGGAAAGTTCGACGGAGCATTCGAAAAGACAGTTTGCAGCGTATCGTTCCCGAGATTCCTTGCAAATTGTAGATCCAGGATGCTGCTTACGCCGAAGGTGTGCGACTCGTGGACACTGGTGTTCCACCCCGTGATCGCCACCTCGGTGAGAGCTCCCGGGTAACCCGCAGTGGAGCTGGAAGACTCGTTCAGGTACGATATCCGGCCAAACAACATGTCATGGGTTCCGATGCTCTGGTCGATTCGTCCCGTATAGCTGTCCTGGTCCAGATTTGCAGGTGTGGTGTCGTAGAGATTGCCGCCGGGAACGGGCACTCCAGGGGCCGGGAACAACGTTTTCGCGTAAAGCTCGGCAGCCGGTGACAGGAGTTGAGACGGAATGATGTTGCCGGGAAAGACGTCTCGAACGAACTCTCCGGGATTCGCCGGATCAGGCTGCGTCGAAAACGGGTTATACAGTGGGATGCCCTGGCTGAGCAGGGAACTGAAGTCGCCGCTCAGTTCCGCGGGCGTTGGCGTGCGGACGATGGATTGGGCCCTTTGACTTTGCCGGAAACCTTCGTAGGCGAAAAAGAAGAAGGTTCGGTTCTTTCCCTGGTATACCTTAGGGATGACGACCGGGCCGCCGCTTGTGACGCCGAATTGGTTTTGGCGCAGCGGATTGCGAGTTGGCAGGAAGAAGCTGCGGGCATCCAGTTGCTCATTCCTTAAGAACTCCCATGCCGAGCCGTGGAAGGCGTTTGTTCCGGCCTTGGTCAGCACGTTGACAGTGCCGCCCGCGACGCCCCCAAATTCCGCCAGGTCGTTGTTGGATTGAATCTTGAACTCCTGGATGTCATCGATGATGGGAGCATAGTTATAGTTCCCGAGAAACGCCAGGTCGTTGGCGCCGTCGAGCAGAAACATGTTACTTCTGTTTCGTTGCCCATTCACGGCGGGAAAAATGAAAGTACCGATCGGCAGGCCTCCAAAACCGTTGCCGCCAGTCGAATTCTGGGCGACGCTGACTGGGCTTAGCCCGGGCGTCAATTCAAGGAGTTGAGTAAAGTTGCGGCCATTCAGGGGCAGATTGGCCACGAATCCGGTCGTAACGACGGTCCCCAACTCGGATGTGGTGGAATCAATGACTGACAAGTGTGAATTCACGGTTACGGTTTCTTTCTGAAGACCCACCGCCAATGTGAAGTCCAACGTTGCCGTCTGGTTGACTTGCAGGAGAATGCCGGTTCTCTTTTCAGTGGTGAAGCCGTCTTTTGAGGCTTGAGCCGAATAATTACCGGGGGCGATGTCGCCAAGCGAATAGATTCCAGCCGATCCTGCCGCAGTGGCGTGCCGAACACCGGTATCTACATTTGCGAGCACGATCTGCGCGCCCGAAATGACCGCCCCGCTCTGATCCCTCACAGTGCCATTCACCGACGCGGAAGTGGATTGCGAAATGCCGCACCGCGTCACTGCGACAAGGCAAAAGGACCAAACGCCGACCCGCAGTCCGCGCACGATGGGACACAACAGATCTGGCCGTTTTCCGTAGAGGAATGTTGACGGTTCAGGGTGGGCGGCTCGGCGGGACTTAGCCAGGCGCTGGGACGGCCGCAGAACTTCATTTTGGGGTTTGGCAGACAAGATTCCACCTCCACGCAACAAATTCGATAGCGCCTCGGAAGGCGTAGCGAACTGCCTAAGGTTTGTGGTTCCTATTCTCTCACTTCAGGAGACCATAGTGTTGAATTTCCCAACAAAAGCCGCCTCTGCTCGAAGGGGTTACGTCGATAGGCCGACTCGGACCTTGTGGCTGTCCGGATCGCGAAAGTTTCCTGGCGGCGGCAAGTCGGCCCTTCCGTGCCATCGCCGTTGGGTTTCGTTCCTCTGGTTAACCGGTGCCTGCCAATCATGATTCTTGACGCCTTCTTGCGAACACCTTGGCTCCCGCACCCCTTAGCCGATTACAGCAAGACGCCGGCTCAAGTCGATCAGACGAGAGTATGGCTCCCGTCCCGTTACGATGCTTCGCTGGACACTCCCCACGCTTGCCAGCTTCCAGTTCCCGCCCAAACGACAGGCTGGGCGAAACGCCTTCGTGAATCACGCGGATCGAGTCCCCAGACCGAATCTGGCCGCTTGCCATCAGGTTGGAGAGTAACTGAATGAGCAGGCGCTCGATGCGCGCTTTAAGTGCCGGGCGCCCTATCGGAAGTAGGTTCGCCCCCGCCAGCAGGAACTCCTTCGCGCTATCGGTAACATCCACCACGAACGGTTTACTTCCGGCGGTAACCTGGATGCGCGGCGGCACGATTTCAAGTTCGATATCGACGATCCGGCGCAGTGCCTCGGGCTCCAAGGCTTTGAAAACTACGGTCTCGTCGAGCCGATCGATTAACTCCGGGGTAAACTTCCGGCGCATGGCGGCGATGCCGGCATCGCAAATCGGGGCGCTCAGCCGAGGGACGCATTCGCCATCCTCCCCGGAGGGCGCGTGGAAGCACAGCCGCGGGTTCACCAGGGAGTTCATTTCCGCCGCGCCGAGATTGGTGAGGAAAACCATCGTCGCGGCGAAATCGACTTTGCCATTGTCGCCCAGCCTCAAGCTGCTCTTGTCCAGGATGCCGGGCAGACGGTTCCACAACGCGTCGGAAGCCTTTTCGACCTCGTCGAAGAGCACGAAACTTAGCTTGAGCTTGAGCACGAGCGCATCCTGGTGCGGTTTGAGAAGATCCTCCAGACTGTGTTTACCAACGCTCCGCAACTGGGAACAGGGCCATCGCGGCCGCGTGCGCCCACGAGGGTCCCGTTGGCCGTAATTGCCAAACATCCCGAGGCTGTCGAAGACGTGCTGCCAAAAGCGCGCTAACAGGCGACTAACTCGAAAGCATTACGGTGGACCGAATAAGATCGAGGAGCGGAGTCGGGTACATCCCAAACCAGAGCAACAAAGCCCCGAGTACAACCAGGACCGCCACTCCGCTCCAGGGCACCAACTGCAGTTGGGCGCCCGACTCGATGGGCTCCGCGTACAGCGCCACTACAATTCGCAGGTAATAAAAAAGTCCGGCGACGCTGGTCACCACCAGGACGATCATCAGCGCCCAGGCCGCCGCGTTTGCCCCCGCGGCCAACACGTAGAATTTGCCCAGGAAACCCATGGTCGCCGGAATGCCGGCCAGTGAAAGCAGAGCCGCGGTGAAGACGCAGGCGATTGCCGGCCGGCGCCAGAACAGCCCGCGATAATCCTCCAGATCGCCGGCGTCCTGCCCGGAGTTGGAGAGAACGCTCACCACTCCGAAGGCCGCCAGGAGCGTAACGGTATATGCCACCAGATAAAACGCTACCGCTTCCACTGCCATCGTGGAACCTGCCAGAAAAGCCACTAATATGTACCCGAAGTGGGCAATCGAAGAGTAGGCCAGAATACGCTGGACGTTCGTCTGCCGCAGAGCCAGAAAGTTCCCCGCGCACATCGAAAGTACCGCGATTGTCACGAACACTACGAATATCGCGTGATTCCGCAGTGCGCCCAATAAGTAGAAATACCGCAGCAAGAGCGCCACCATCGCACTCTTCGACGTGGTGGCGACGAAAGCCGCCACCGGCGGCGATGCGCCCTGGTATACATCCGGGGTCCAAAGGTGAAACGGCACGACCCCCAGCTTGAAGCCAATGCCCGTAACCGTCAGGGCGATTCCGAACAGGAGAGTGAGTTCCGATCCACGAGGGGAAAGATCGCGCAGTTGCGAGAATTGCATGGTGCCCGTAGCGGCATAAATGAGCGCCATACCGAAGAGCAGGAACGCAGCCGACGCCGAAGCCAGAATTAAATATTTAACTCCGGCTTCCAGCGCCCGCTTTCGGTCCGTCAAATACGCCAGCATCCCGTATAGCGAGACGCTCAGGACTTCCAGCCCGAGAATGAAGGACGCAAAATGACTGCTCGCCACCAGCACCGCGCAACCCAGAGTCGCGAGAAGCACCAGAAGGTACAACTCCTCGCGCTCGCCTTCGTGGCTTTTGAAGTATTGGTAGGCAAGCACCGCCGCCACGGCTGCCGAGCCAACGATCAGACCGGTGTAGAAGAGCGCGTATCTGTCCACCAGCAGGAGGGGAGTGACCTGTCGCGGCGCGGCGGAAGCGGCAGCCCAGAGGGAGACGAAAGCGGCCGTCAGTCCTCCGATCGTCAGTCCGGCCGCCAATGCGGGACTCCGTTTTGCGGCGATGCTGAGCATGACGACGACGGCCGAAGCCGCGATCAGCAGCAGTGGAAGCACGGCGAATAGATCGCGGATGTTCATCCCTTATCTCCTCACGGCCGCGATGGCCGCGGACGCCTCGTCCTGCAGGTTTCGCATGGCCGGCGCGAAGGTGTTGAACACTGGCTGAGGGTAAAGGCCGAGCCAGATCAGGCCCGCGATCATCGCCGCCACCATCAGGCCTTCTCGCGGCGTCAAATCGGAGAGCCGCCATGAATGCGGCGCTGGACCCTGGAAGGCGCGCTGCACCATTCGAACACCGTAAAACGTCGAGGCGAGAATCCCGATACTCGCCACAATGGTGATGGGCACGCTGACCCGGTACGACCCCAGCAGGACCAGAAACTCGCCAACGAAGTCGCCGATCCCGGGCAGCCCGATAGAGGCCATGCTGAAAAACAGCGCCGCACCGCTCAAGCGCGGCGCTGCCGTCCAGAGGCCGCCCATCCGCTCGAGATCGCGGGTGTGGATGCGTTCCTGCAAGCCGCCGACCAGGACGAACAGCCCACCGGTGCTCAGGCCGTGACAGATCATGGTCACGATGGCACCCTGAAGCGCCAGCGAGTTCCAGCAGAAGATGCCGAGAAGCACAAACCCCAGATGGCTCACACTCGTGTACGCCACCAGGCGCTTGAAATCGGTCTGCGAATAAGCCATCACCGCGCCATAGACAATCCCGGTGACAGCGAGTACGAGGGCGACCGGAGTGAACTCACGGGCGGCGTGAGGAAAGAGCGGGATGACGAAGCGCATCAGGCCGTAGGCGCCGGTTTTCAATAGAAGGCCGGCGAGAATCACGCTGCCGGCGGTGGGCGCCTCGGTGTGCGCGTCGGGCAGCCAGGTGTGCAGCGGGACGGCGGGCAACTTCACCGCGAAGGCGGCGAAGAAGCCGAGCATGATCCACAGTGCCACGCCCGAACCGATCTGCGTGCCGAGCAGTTCGGAATATTCGAACGTGTAAACGCCGGTAGCCTGGTGGTGGATGAAGTACAGGGCCAGGATCGAGATCAGCATCAGCAGGCCCGAGCACTGCGTGAAGAGGAAAAACTTGACGGCCGCATACACCCGGCGCTCGTGGCCCCAAATGACGATCAGGAAGTACATCGGGACGAGCATCAGTTCCCAGGCGAAGTAGAAGAGGAAGAGATCGACGGCCAGGAACACACCCGCAATTCCCGCCAAAACCCACAGCAGGTTGAAGTGGAAGAATCCGACTCTCTCGCTGATTTCGGTCCACGAGGTGAGCACCGCCACGATGCCCAGAAAGAACGTCAATAGCAGCATGAGCACGCTGAGGCCGTCCATGGCGAGATGAAAGTGAATGCCGAAACTCGGTATCCAATTCCAATCCAACTCCGCGATCCACCTTCTTGGCACGCTCGCTCTGGCGCTCCACAGTCCCGCGGTGAGACCAAGGTCCGCGCCAATCGCAGTAAGAGTGATGGCCCGCGCAAGTAGTGCGTTCCAGCGTGCAGCGATGCCGGCGAGAACGCCGCCAGCCAGCAGAATGACAAGCAACCAAAGCAGGATCATAAGAACAGCACCACCGCCAGAAACACCGCCGACCCTCCAGCCATCGCCGCGATGTACCAACGGACGCGGCCGGTCTCAGTGGCACTCAGCCCGCGATAAAACAGGCCGGCGAGCCAGGCGACCCCAGCGTAGAAGGAGTCGACGAAGTCGGTTTTATTGACTTGCGATACCCAGACGAAGGGCCGCACCAGAAGCCTGTTGTAGATCCAGTCGAAACCCCACCCGGCGAACCACCATTTTTCCAAAGCGTTCCCGGCGGGGTTCGCGACCAAAGCATCCGCCAAGCTTCGCCTTTGCAGATGGAACAGGTAAGCGAAATAGAGCCCGATCGCGAAAACCACCGCCGCGATTGCTTCCGAGCCGAGTTCGCTGAAGCCCTCGGTGTGAGCCTCGACAGTGGCCGGAAGGGCCGCGCCGAGCAAATGAAGCAAAGGCGCTTTGAAATATCCACCGATTACCGAGAGGAACGCCAGCACCAGCAGCGAGATTTCCATCGCGTAGCCCGGCCGCTTCGTGACGGGTATCCCCAGCGGACCGAAAAAGACCCGGAAAATGAGCCGGAACGTGTATAGCGCGGTGAGCAGAGCGCCAATCATGCCGGCAATCCAAAACGCCGGGTGTCCTCCCGGCGCAGACCACGCGTTCCAAATAATCAGGTCCTTACTGAAGAACCCGGCGGTAACCAACGGGAGGCCCGCCAGCGAGCAGCCGGCGATCAGAAACGTCCAGAAGGTCACGGGCAATTCGTGGCGCAAGCCGCCCATGCGGAACATGCTGTGCTCCTCGTCAACCGCATTGATGATGACGCCGGCGCCAAGAAACAGAAGCGCCTTGAAGAAGGCATGCGTCACGAAGTGGAACATCGCCGCCTGCCACGCGCCGACACCGAGGGCGAGAAACATGTACCCGATCTGGCTGACGGTGGAGTATGCCAGAACACGTTTGATATCGTGCTGTGTCAGCGCGCTGAATCCGGCGAGCAGGAGCGTCCCCGCACCGACAATTCCCACCGCGGTTTGCGCCGCCGGAGCCAGCGAAAACAGGACGTGAGTGCGCGCGATCAGATAGACGCCTGCCGTGACCATGGTCGCCGCGTGGAGGAGGGCGCTGGTAGGCGTGGGACCCGCCATGGCATCGGGTAGCCAGACCTGCAGTGGGAACTGCGCCGATTTGCCGACCGCGCCGCCTAGAAGAAGGAACGCGGCAGCGACCGCGTAGGCGGATCCCGGATGCCACTGTACGGATGCCCGATGCATCAGCTCCTGAATTTGCAGGGTGCCGAGGCGTGTGAACAGCAAATACAGGCCGACCAGCATGGCGGTATCGCCGACGCGGGTCACGATGAATGCCTTGCGCGCCGCCGCGCAGTTCACCGGCTCACGATACCAGAAGCCGACCAGCAGAAAGCTGCACAATCCGACGCCTTCCCACCCGAGGAGCAGAAGCAGAAGATTGTCACCTAAAAGCAGCGTGATCATGGAGGCGACGAAAAGATTCATGTAACCGAAGTAGCGGCTGAAGCCCTCGTCTTCCCACATGAACTCGGCGGCGTAGGCGTGAATCCAAAAGCCCACGAACGTAACCACCAGGATCATCACCAGTGACAGCGCATCAAGATAGAAGGCGATTTGCGGCCGAAATCCGGCCACGTCGATCCAGGTCCAGAGAACTTGCGTATAGGCACTTCCGGCGGGCGGGCGGTTGAGGAAGCCGATCGCCACCAGAATTGCGGCCACGGCGGAAAGTCCGATCGATGCCACGCCGAGCGCCGCTTGCGCCTTGCGTGCGAGGCTCCGTCCAAACAGCAGAAGCAGCAAAGCGCTTGCGAAAGGAATCGCCGGAATGAGCCACAACAAACCGATCACGTTATCCCCTCATCTCGCCGAGCTTGTCGACGTCCAAGGAATCGAAGTGGCGATAAATCTGCAAGACCAGCGCCAGTCCGACTGCTACTTCAGCCGCGGCCATCGCCAGAATGAACAGGAACATTACCTGGCCGTCGGCCTGCTGCCAGCGCGATCCGGCGACCACGAACGCCAGTCCGGCGGCGTTGAGCATGACCTCCAACGACATCAGAACGAAAAGCAAATTACGGCGTACCAGCAGGCTTGTCAGCCCCAACGAGAACAAGATCCCGGCTAGCATCAGCCCGTCCCTCATCGGTATTTGTGACATGTTGAATCTCCGGTTTCACGGTTTTCAGAAAGCCTAGGTGATACGCGCCCACCACTCCAGCCAGCAAAAGCATGGAGGCCAGCTCCACGCCGATCACGTAAGGACCGAACAACGCCACCCCAACCTCCTTCGGTCCCACCGCGACGGCGCCCACCTGGGCAGAGCCGCTTTGCAGCAAATACACAACCTCCGCGAACAGGACGGTGCTCAAGACCACCGGGCCGATCCAAATGCCCGGTGTCAGCCACTCCCTTTCCGCCTCCACAGAACTCTGCCCGAGGTTGAACATCATCCCCACAAAAACGAAAAGCACCATGATCGCGCCCGCGTAAACGATTACTTCAAGCGCCGCCACGAATGGAGCGCCGAGCACAAAGAAAACCACCGCTATCCCAAGGAACGATACGATCAGGTACAGCAAAGCGTGCACCAGGTTGAGGCGAGTGAGCATCAGAGCGGTCGATACGACCGCTACGGCGCCGGCGATGTAAAACAGCAATTCCATAGTTCCCTCACGGCAACAGAGAATGAACATCAACAGGCGGCGCTTCGTGGGCGGATTCCCCTTTGCCCTTGCCGCCGATCTGCACTCCGGCGATTCGCCAGAAGTTATAGCCCGGATGCTTGCCGGGGCCGTCGATCATCAGGTCCTGCTTCTCATAGACCAGATTCTTACGGTGAAACTCGCCCATCTCGAAATCGGGTGTGAGCTGGATGGCGTAAGTGGGGCAGGCCTCTTCGCAGTAGCCGCAGAAGATGCAACGCGAGAAGTTGATGCGGAAGAACTCGGGAAACCGCCGCCCGTTCTCATCCTCCGTCGCCTGCAGCGCGATACAACTTACCGGACAAGCCACCGCGCACAGGTTGCACGCTACGCAGCGCTCGCCGCCATCGGGATCTCGAGACAGGACAATCCTGCCGCGGTAGCGCGGAGTCAGATAGGGCTTCTGTTCCGGATACTGAACGGTAATCCTCTTCTGGAAGGCGTGCAGAAACACCAGCCAGATCGTCCGCAACATGCTGATCATTTGTGCCCCCACAAAAGCACTGCGGCGCCGGTGAGCAGCAGGTTCGCGAGCGCCAGCGGCAACATCACCTTCCAACCGAACGACATGAGCTGGTCGAACCGCGGCCGCGGAAGAGCGGCCCGCATCAGAACGAACAAGGAAATAAAGAAAAAGGTCTTAATGAGAAACCAGACCAATCCCGGGAGCACGGGACCCAGCCAGCCGCCAAAAAACAGGACGGCGATCATGCTGGAGATCAGCGTGACACCCATATATTCGCCGACGAAGAACATGCCGAATTTCATTCCTGAGTACTCGGAGTGGTAGCCGGCGACGAGTTCGCTTTCGGCCTCGGAGAGGTCGAACGGGATACGGCGGGTTTCAGCCAATCCCGCAATCAGGAAGAGGACGAAGCCGGGGAGTTGTGGAATCACAAACCAGACTCTCTTCTGCGCCTCGACTATGGCGGGCAGACTGAACGACCCGGCCAGGATCACCACGCCCATCAGGGACAGGCCCATGAAGACTTCGTAGCTCAGCATCTGCGCCGCCGCCCTCAAGCCGCCAACCAGTGCGTATTTGTTGTTCGAGGACCACCCGGCGAGTACGACGCTGTAAACTCCCAGCGACGACATGGCCAAAAAGAACAGCAGGCCGACATTGAGATCGCTCACGAGAATTCCGGGCGCGACCGGAATGACAGCGAACGACATCAGCACGGTCACGAAAACGATGGCCGGCGCCATGATAAAGACAGGCTTATCGACGAACGGCGGGACCCAGTCCTCCTTCATGAACATCTTGATCGCATCGGCGGCCACCTGGAGCAGGCCGAATGGTCCGACACGATTCGGGCCATAGCGATCCTGCCAGAGGGCCAGTAATCGCCGCTCCACCCAAATCAAAAAGGCTGCGATAGTCAGCGCCACAATGACAATGCCGACGATGCAGAAGATGGTGTTTTGAGCGATCATTTCGGCCTCGCGATCTTTCCCCACGCGGGTAACCAGACGCCAGCCATGGAGAGCCCGGCGACACCCGGCGGAAGTTCGGGCCGGACGCGCACGGGCAGGCGGAAAGTGCCGCCACCGCAGGCCATCTCGACCTTCTCGCCATCGGTGAAGACGCCGGAAGGCATGGCAACGTGCGGTTCGGCGGCCAGTTCGGCAATTCCCGGCGCGGCCACACTGAGTTCCTCGGAGCCGAAAATATGCTGGATGGGCACCAGCAGCCACTCACCGTCGCGCGGCTCGAATCGAGCGGGGATCGAACTGAAGTACACCTGGCCATTCAGCGGAGCGGGCGCGAGGATCCGAACGCCCGCATCGCCCCCACGCAACGGTCCGCCGATCTCTCTCTGATAGCTATTGACCGCCTGAATGGAGTTCCAGCCGGGCGACCAGAAGAAGGGAATCAGGGCTGCCGGCGGCTGCTCTGGCGTGCCTTCCATGGAAAACGACAGCGGGGAATCGGGATCGCTGGGTGGCGCGGGCTCGGACACGTCGATGTTCACGAGCACGGCGGTGCGCCCGCTCTCGCGGTGCGGCGATCGAGGAATTCTGGCCCCGGCGATGCGAAATTTGGCCGGCGGCGCGGCGCTTGGCACCGCCGCCAGGGCGGGCAAGGCCCGCGCGATTGCCACGAGCACCTCATCCAGGTCGAGCCAGTGATCGGGTTTCAGCCAACGCCAGCTTGCGCACACCTCGTTCGCCGGAACGAATACCTGGAAGAAACGCTGGGCGCGTCCTTCGCTGCTGACCAAAGTTCCATCGGATTCCGCGAAGGTTCCGGCAGGGAGAAGCAGGTCCGCTTTGCGAGTCGTCAGATTGTCGAGATGGTCGAGCGCGATTACGTGGTCCGCGCCGGTCAGGAAGGCGTCCACTTCGGCCGCGGGAGCACGGCGATAAAGATCGTTCTCCAGGATGATGACAGTATCGGCCTCGCCATTCCTCACCGCTCGAAACGCGGCGCTCAACGGCAGTCCACCTATGAGGGCCGCACCCACGCTATTGCACTCCGGAGCCGTAAAGGCGAGCTTGGCCTGTGCTGCCATGGCAACGTTCGCGGCCGCCTCGATCACGGCCTCACTGCCGCAACTCGCCCCGGCAATCACCAGCGGCTTTTTGGCAGCTTTGAGCGCGCCGGCGATTTCGCCGGCCAAGGGGAAATCATCGGGCGAAGGAGCGCGCGGGTCGAGCGCGTGCGCCACCGCGAATCCCAGGCGAGCCAGATCCTCAGGTGCTCCACGGAACGTGGCCGTAGCCACTTCGTCGAGGCGAGTCGCATAAGGTGTGGCGAGAAACAGCGGGCCGCGAGCGTCCTGCAGCGCATCGCGCACGCCATGATCCAGCCACAAGGGGACTTTCAAACTCTTGGCAATCTCCATCGGCTGCTGGCGTATCGCCTGACGGACTGCCAGCGCCATTCTGGGCGCGACGCTGGTGACATCCTCCCCGAGGATAAACACGGCGTCGCACTCCTCGATCTCGCGCAGGCTGGGGGTCGGCATGGGACCGCGGCACAGAATCCGGATCGTGCTATCCACGAGCCTGGCCTCGTCGTCCGCCATGCCAATGTGGAAGCGGCCGGGACCCACCAGGGTGCGGAGAGCGAAATTGGCCTCCAGCGACGCGCGCGGCGAGCCAATGCCGATCACTCTGCCGGCCGCCACTTTTTCCATGATTTGCTGACGGGCCATGGCCGGGGAAACCGGCTGCCCGTCCAGCATCGGCCGGAGCACGCGCCGTTCGCTATTGACGAATTCGTAGCCAAACCGGCCGCGGTCGCACAGGAAGTAGCCATTCACCTCGTGGTTGTAGCGGTTCACGATGCGGCGCAAGGTTCCATAGCGCTCGCCGGCGTCGATGTTGCACCCCAGAGCGCAGTGCACGCAGACCGAGGGCGCAAATTGCTGGTCCCACTTGCGGGTGTAGTGGTGCTTCAGGGTCTTATCCGTGAAGACGCCGGTCGGACAGATCTCCACCAGGTTGCCGCTGAATTCATTCTCCAGCACGCCATCTTCGTGACGGCCGAAAAACACCGTGTTCCGCGAGGCGAAAGCGTTCAGATCGCGGCCGCCCGCGTAGTCGCGGTAATAGCGCACGCAGCGATAGCACTGAATGCAGCGGTTCATCTCATGATTTACCAGCGGACCGAGATCCTGATTGCGAAATGTGCGCTTGTCGAATTCGTAGCGGCGATAATCGTGGCCCGACATCACCGTCATGTCTTGCAAGTGGCACTCGCCGCCCTCGTCGCACACCGGGCAGTCGTGCGGATGATTCAACATCAGTCCTTCGATAACCCCGGCGCGGAACGCGGCGGCTTCGGGATCGTCGATGGAGATGCGCGTGCCTTCGCTAGCCGGCGTCATACAGGACATCACGATACGGCCGTGCTCGTCGTGCTCGTCCTTGAACTGCTTGACGGCGCACTGCCTGCATGCGCCCACCGACCCCAGCGCCGGATGCCAGCAGAAGTACGGCAGCTTCAGTCCCTGCGAAAGACAGCCATGGAGCAGGTTCTGATCGGGGTTCATCTGGTACGGTTTGTTGTCGATGTAGACGGTGGCCATACCTATCTCCACGGGCAGCGATGCTCGCTAATGTGACGGTCGAACTCGCCGCGAAAGTATTTTAGTGCGGTTTGCAAGGGATCCGCCGCGCCGGGCGCCAACGCGCAGAAAGTGTTCCCGGGGGCCCACATTTTGGCTTGAAACGCGAGCTTATCGAGGTCGCCGGCTTGCCCCCGGCCCTCCTCCATCGATTGCAGAATCCGCTCGGCCCATCCCAGCCCGCTCCAGCAGGGCGTGCAGAAACCGCAGGACTCGCGCCCGAAAAAGCGCATCATGTTCCACGCCATGCCGACCGGACAGGTGTGGTCGTCGAGCACGATCATGGTGCCGGTGCCCATGCGGCTGCCCACCTTCGCCATGGCTGTGAAATCCATGGGCGTGTCGAGGTGCTCTTCCACGATGAAGGGGGTCGAAGCACCGCCAGGCAGGAGGCCGCGCAACTTCAAACCGTCGCGCATCCCGCCGGCGTGCTCCTCCAGAATCTCGCGCACGGTGGTGCCCATGGGAAGCTCCCAGAGACCCGGGCGCTTCACTTTTCCGCTGGCGCCGTAGAGCTTGGTGCCGGCGTCGCCGCCGCGTCCGAGCGCGCGGAACCAGGCCGCGCCGTGGTTGATGATGTGAGGGACACAGCAGAGCGTCTCGACGTTATTCACCACCGTGGGCTTGCCGAACAAGCCGACCACCGGTGGAAACGGCGGCTTCGATCGCGGATTAGCCCGCTTCCCTTCGAGTGCGTTGAGTAACCCGGTTTCTTCGCCGCAGATGTAACGGCCGCCGCTGAGGTGCAGATGAAGTTCCAGGCTGTAACCGGAACCGAGAATGTCTCTGCCGAGATAATGGCGTTCGTAGGCCTCGGCGATGGCGCGCGCTATCCGTTCCGCCGCGAGGGTGTATTCTCCTCGCAGAAAAATATAGGCGACGTCTGCTTCGATCGCGAATCCGGCGACGATGGCTCCTTCTATCAGCTGATGCGGGTTCCGTTCCATCAACAGCCGGTCCTTGAAAGTCCCCGGCTCCATCTCGTCCGCGTTGACCACCAGGTAAGTGGGGTTCGGAGCATCCTGGCCGCGCGGCACGAAGGACCACTTCATTCCTGTTGAGAAGCCTGCGCCGCCGCGCCCGCGCAGGTTGGCGCCCTTCACTTGGTCGATGACCGCGTTCGGCGTCATGCCGCCGCCCTTCAGAACCTTACGGACCGCCTGATAGCCGCCGGCCTGTTCGTAGGACGGCAGATCCAGCACCGAACCATCGGAGTGCATGTCTCCCGTCAGCGGTTTTTCCATGGTGGCAGTCATTTGTACTTCTCGAGGTGCGTATCGATTGTCTGCGGGTCGAGGTCGGCGTGCAGGTCGGCGTCCACCATCATGGCCGGTGCATGATCGCAGCACCCCAGACAGACAATCGGCAAGAGCGTAAAGCGATTGTCAGGCGTCGTTTCGCCGAACCCGATGCCGAGGCGTTGAGTAAGTTGCTCCTTTATCCGTTCGTGGCCCATGATCCAGCAGCTCACGCTATCGCAGACCATGATTACGTGACGTCCGACGGACTTGCGAAAAATCAGGTTATAAAACGTCGCCACCGAATCCAGGTCGGTGGGCGACATCCCGAGGTGCGCGGCAATATCGCGCAAGCTGTCGTCGGAGACCCAACCACGGTGCCGCTGCACGATCTTGAGCGCATCGATACACACCGCATCGCGCTTCGGATAGTGCGCCGCCTCGGTTTCAATCTCGCTGATTTCTTCCCTGGTCAACATCTCGTTAAGTCCTCACCGGTCGACGTCTGCCAGCACAAAATCCAGACTGCCCAAATTGATCACCACGTCTGGGATCATCAGGCCTCGCGACAGCAGCCGCAGGGTCTGTATGTGGGCAAAGGAAGGCGTCCGAATGCGCGTGCGGTACGAAACCGTGCTGCCGTCGCTCACCAGGTAATAGCCGTTGTTGCCCTTGGTGCCTTCAATCGCTCCGAGCGCCTCGCCCACCGGCATTACAGGTCCCCAGCTCACGTTTAGAAAATGCGTGATCAGGGTTTCGATGTCGTGCATGGTGCGGGCTTTCATCGGAGGCGTGGCCAGATGATGATCCGATTGATACGGCCCGCCGGGCATATTCTTCACGCATTGTTCGATGATGCGCAGGCTCTGGCGAATCTCCTCCACGCGAACCAGCGCGCGGTCGTAGCAATCGCCATTCCGGGCGGTCGGGATATCGAATTGGAACTGGTCGTATCCCGAGTACGGCTGCTTTTTGCGAAAATCCCATTCGAACCCGCAGGCGCGCAAATTGGGACCGGTCATCCCCCACTCGATGGCTTCGTTGGCCGTGAGGGCACCGATACCTTTGGTCCGCACTTTGAAAATCACGTTTTGAATGACCGTCCGGTCATACTCTTTGAGGCGGGGCGGCAGGTAATTCAGAAAGTCGCGAACCAGCTTCTCCCAGCCTCCGGGCAAATCGGCAGCCACGCCGCCGATGCGAAACCACGAAGGATGCATACGCGCGCCGGTGATCGCCTCTACGATGCCGAATGCGCGTTCGCGATCGTTGAAAGTGAAAAAGACCGGCGACATCTGTCCCAGGTCCTGGGCGAAGGTGCCGTACCAGACGAGGTGGCTGATAATGCGGAATAGTTCCGCCAGCATCACGCGAATTACCTGGGCGCGCGGTGGGACTTCGATGCCTGCCAGTCTTTCCACGGCGGTCAGGTAAGCGAGGTTGTTCATCACCCCGCCGAGGTAATCGATGCGGTCGGTATAGGGAATATACGAATGCCAGGACTGGCGCTCAGCCATTTTCTCCGCGCCGCGATGGTGAAACCCGATTTGCGGAATCGCGTCCACCACCTCTTCGCCATCCAGTTGCAGCGCGATGCGCAAGACCCCGTGAGTGCCCGGATGCTGCGGACCGAGATTTAAGAAAATGAAGTCCGAGCCGTCGCGCTCGCGGCTCATTCCCCATTCCTCGGGGCGGAAACGCAGTGCCTCCTGCTCGCTGATTTCCTTATCCGGGGGCAACTGATACGGTCCCATTTCGGTGGCGCGGGCGGGATGCTCCTTGCGCAGCGGATGGCCCACCCAGCTCTTGGGCATCAGAAGCCGTTCGAGATGGGGGTGGCCTTCGAAGACGATCCCGAACATATCGAACACTTCGCGCTCGTACCAATCCGCGGCGGGCCAGATGTTGGTGATGCTGGCGATCGAAAGGCGATCTTCCGGCAGAGCGACCTTGATCCGGATATACTCGTTGCGGTCAAAGGAGAGCAGGTGATAGACAACTGTAAAATCGCTCGGCGGCTGGCCCACGCGATGGACCCTCACGCGCTCGTCGATGGCGGAGAGGTCGTACAACATCTTGTACGGCCGGTCGATCTCGTCTTTAAGAAACCGCAGCAGAGCAGGCGCGCGATCCTTCGCCACCCAAATCGTGGGGATGCGGTCTACGGTGTCTTGAATCAGGCTTTCGGGACCAAGCCGGCCGTTGATTTCCTGCGCGATGGTCGGAGTTGCAATCATACCTCGTCAGGCTCCCTCAAGACGGTGGCTTTCTCGCGCGTCGGCCGCATCAGGTCGCGCAAGGACGGCATCGGCGCGCGAACCGTCTCCTGTGAACCCACCACCCAACTCAGCGGCCGCTGCTCCGTTCCCACCACGTTCCGCAACAGCAGCAGCCCTTCCAGAAACGCTTCGGGACGAGGCGGGCAACCGGGCACGTAAACATCTACCGGGAGGAACTTATCCACGCCCTGGACCACGCTGTAGATGTCATACATACCGCCGGAGTTCGCGCACGACCCCATCGAAATCACCCAGCGGGGCGCCATCATCTGCTCGTAAAGGCGTTGAACGATGGGCGCCATTTTGGTGAAGACGGTGCCCGCGACCACCATCAGATCAGCCTCTCGCGGAGTGCCGCGAATCACTTCCGCGCCGAAGCGCGAGACATCGAACTTGCTGGTGATGCTGGTGGCCATCTCCACGTAACAGCAGGAGAGGCCGAAGTTAAACGGCCAAACGGAGTTCTTGCGGCCCCATTTGACCAACTCTTCCAGGCGCGTGAGCACTACGCTGCGGCGCACCGATTGTTCGAATGACTCACCGTCGGGAGTTGCCACCAGGCCTGTGATGTCCGGTTTTGTCAGCGACCACTGCATCGTTTGATTACCTCGACCGGCGCGAACCCCGCGTCCAATCCAGCGCTCCGATCTTTCCCAAATAAACGAGCGTTGCGACTAGCACGCCGGCGAACGCCAGAACTTCCCAATAGCCCGCCCAGCCCAGTTCGCGCACCGAGCACGCCCACGCGAACAGGAAGACCGCCTCCAGATCGAAAACCACGAAGAACATCGCAATGAGGTAGTACTTCACGGAAACACGCACGCGCGCCGAGCCTTCGGAGACGATGCCGCCTTCGTACGGCTCTCCCGTGGCCGGCTCCGAATGCCTGGGACCCAACAGATAAGAGCCCGTCAGAACAGCCACGGCCAGAAATACGACGAACCCGAAATATGCGGCCAATGCCAACATCGATACTTGCTGTAGGGCACGCTGCATTCCAAGTCGAATCGCATGAAAACATGGAGGATCGTTTGCCGCGCGATGACAATCTGGCGGCGGTTCGTCACATGACAAGCCACCAGCAGACGATTGGCAATCTCGAGCGCGCCACTCTGAAACAAGGGCTGGATCATCTAAAGGAAGATATCGGGGAAGCGGATGCGTTCAACCGGTTGGACAAGGCCTTACGAGTGAACTAATGCGGTATTCTGCGGTATTTGAGTTTTCAGGCTTGGCGGTAAGCTATTGATTTAATGGAGCGGGAGACGGGGATCGAACCCGCGACCAACAGCTTGGAAGGCCCGGAATCGCAGTAACTTACGGCAAATCTGCGTCTTCAATAACTTATCACCGCGGCGGTGTGACCGTCAACACGAAAGGCTGTACATCGCGGAAAACTCGTCATTCGCCGCGAGCCGCATGCGAGAGATGACTAGTGAAGCTCGGCAGTGAAAGTAACCACAAATGCGCGCCGGCCCGGCACAATTCACTCTGCAGTGCTCTCTGGAGTTCGCCCTCAAGGCCAAGATGGTCCAGCATCACCCGGCGGGCGAGTGTAGCCAAGGGGTGATGAGGCTCGATCTCCCGAGCGCGCGCCAATGAGTCTGCTGCTTCTGCTGTGCGATCGAGTTTCAGGAGGGCGACTCCTCTGCCCCACCAGTAGATGGGGAGTTCCGTCCGACAGATGGGTAGTTCGTCTAAGACCTCCAAAGCGGCTGATGGGCGCCCGCGATTGCACATCGCAATAGCCTTGAGGGCATAAACACGGCGGTCCGCTGTGACAACCGCCGATGCACGCTCGAACAGGCGTTCGGACTCCGAATCCTGCCCACCTCCCACGAGCAGTATGGCAAGTCGTAAAGGGTCGGCACGTCATTCGGATCGGACTCCAACGCTCGCCAAAAGGCAGCCACTGCCTCTTCCGTGCGCTGGAGTTGTGCCAAACACTCACCTTTGCCTTGCCATGCCTGGCCGTGATTGGGTGTGATCTGTAGGGCACGGTCGAACGCTACGATTGCGTCGGCAAAGCGCCCGAGATCGCAAAGGCTATCTCCCTTGTGCGACCAGATGTCCGCGTCACGGGCATCAATGGCCAAAGCCCGCTCATACGCGGTGAGAGCCAGCTCCGGCTTGCCGAGTTGTTGCAGCGCGAGACCTTGGTAGTCCCAGCCCAGAGAGCCTTCTTCCTCGGGATTAATGGCCAGGATGTCCTGATAGACGAGAATCGCTTCGCGCGCACGGCCGAGTTTCTCGAGTGAAACAGCCTTGTTGTAGAGAGCAGGTTGATGATAAGG
>DATJMA010000046.1:0-4023 GCA_035509055.1 Bryobacteraceae bacterium
GGCCGGCGTCAGGTCATCCGTCAGATAGTGGACCCCTTGATTAGGCATGATACTGGGAGAGCCGAGCACCGCCGCAATATCGATCCATTTCTTCGTCATCTCGATGGCCTGCGAGCGAATGGCAGGATCGGGAGAGCACACACTGATATGGCCCCGGTAGCGTGTTTCGGGCGGGTCCAGTTCCACCACAAAGTCCACCACCTTCGATTTGGCCTTCTGCAGCCGCTGTTTGAACTTCCTGATATACGAAGGCTCCATCGAGAGGAGATTGATGTTGCACACCTCCAGATTGTGGAGGTGGAGACGGTCTGCCACCGCATCGGGGAGATCCATCATGTCCAGATCTTTGGGCGCCACTTCCTTGCTCCGGTCCCAGATTTCCGGCAGGATGGTGTCGAAATCATTGGTCATTACGCTGATGCGGCCGAGCTTGGCGCGGGTGGCAGGGTCTTACGCCCGCGCCAGGCCTACGGCGGACAGAGCGGCCGCCGAGCCGAACAGAAACGCGCGGCGGTTCATGCCGGAAGGGCCGCGCTGAAAATCGCAGGACCTCATAGTTACGCCTTTCTAGCCCGCGAATTCCGCTAACTGCCTTTCTTGATCAGCGGAGTCAGAACGACATTGCGAAATTCGACCTCCCCATGATCGCCCTGCAGTTCCAGCGAGCCGGGTTGGCCTTCATTTGGGTCGTAAGCGATGCCGGTGAGTCCCTTGATGAACCCCTTGTCGTACAGTTTCACGCCATTGAGGGTCGCCGTTACGTCCATCCCCACCAGGCGTATGTCATAAACATTCCATTCACCATACGGCTTCTGTGCGTTCACCGGAGGCACGATGCGCGTGTAGAGGGCGCCGGTGCCGTGCAGGCCGGGTTCGCGGCCGTAGTCGGCGGCAATCTGGACTTCATAGCGGCCGCGCAGGCCGATGCCGCTGTTGCTGCCTTCCTGAATCCGATACTCAGCGTGCAGCTCGAAATTCCAGAACTTTTGCCTGGTGACCAGATCGTCGGCATGACCTTTGCTGGTCAACAGGCCGTTCGCTACGGTCCAGCCGTCGGCATTCTCGGTCTTGATGCCGGTCCAGCCGGTCAGGTCCTTCGCGTTGAAGAGAACGATGGGTTTTCCCTTGGCCCAGGTACCGTCGTCGTGCTCGTTGATGACCGGCGCCCGATCGCCGGTAAAGGTGAGATTCTTGCCGCCGATCATCCTGCCCTCGAGCTTGCCGTTGACGTAGCGGATTTCGTAGTCCCAGTGCTGCGCCACCGAAGGCCCGCGCCCACCGCGTCCCTCACGGGCCGGACGGTCCCAGGCGAACTTCAGCACGCCGTCCTGAACTTTCAGGTCCGGAAGATCATGCAGGCTGCCGTCGGGAAAGCCGACGAAGGAACCCGCCAACTGCGGAGTGCCCGCTCCCGTTACTTCCAGCCACCAGGCGCAGGTGACGGTGCAGCCGGGGTTGTTGTGAACGGTCAGGTCCCAACGGCCGTTAAAATCCTGATCAGCAGCGCTCGCAACCTGTGCGCATGCGAGAACCGCAAACCAAATCGCAAATTTCGGAAAGTTACACATTAGGTTTCATACCCCGGCTATCTGATCTCGGGATCCAAACTTTCGAAAACGGACTCAAAGGCAAAACCCAGCGACGCCGTCGTGGGCGGAACGATGGTCCCGCTCCCCTCAAGAGATTCCGGCCGGATTTCCATTTTGAGCATCCCGGTAGGGTTCAGTATACATCTCCATTGCCGCCTTTCGGTCTGCATCACCGCAGTCTTTTCCCGGCCACAGCCCGTTTGGGCGGCGAAACACGATATTCGGGCTGCCGAGACCTTGCCGCTGTTGCCCGCAATACCGCTGCGAGTACGGGGCCTCAATGGTTGTCTTAAGCCGAGGCCAAGCCGTATAAGAAGGCGCCTTTCGCTAAAATCGAGCCATGACATCAGGAGATACGACCGGGCACGCAAATGCCCTCGGTTCGGTCGAATCGTGGCTGGTCTCGGCAGGACGGGACCGGCGCCCGGGCTCGCCGCTCAATGTTCCGCCATGCCCGGCGTCGAACTTCGTGCTGGGCGAGCGCCGTGCGTACTCTCGCGACGACGGCACGCCGGGCTGGGAGGCACTCGAAGAGATCATCGGCGGCCTCGAAGGCGGCTCTTCGGTCGCGTTTGCCTCCGGCATGGCGGGGATCGCGGCGATTTTCGATCAACTGCACGCAGGGTCGATCGTGGTTCTGCCGGACGATTGTTACCAGGGTGTCGCGGGGCTCGCCAAAACAGGCCAAAACCGCGGCCGGTGGACCGTGCACCGCCTAGCCGTGGCCGACACCGCGGGCTGGATAGAGATGTGCGGTGTGGCCGACTTGATCTGGCTGGAGTCGCCTTCTAACCCGCTGCTAACGGTGGCTGACCTATGCGCTATCTGCGCCGCACGGCGGAAGCACGGCGCGATCCTGGGCGTGGACAGCACCTTCGCCACGCCGCTCAATCAGCGTCCACTGGCGCTTGGGGCCGACGTGGCCGTACAATCCGTAACGAAGTTCATCGGCGGGCACTCGGACCTGCTCGGCGGCGTCGTCACCGTGCGCGATGCGAACCTGCTGGCGGCGTTGCGACAGGCCCGGGAGTTGGCGGGTGCAACACCCGGCACTCTCGAAACGTTTCTCGCGGTCCGCGGCGCCAGGACACTGGCGCTGCGGCTGGAACGCGCGCAGCGCAACGCGATGACACTGGCCGAGCGCCTCGCCGGCCATCCGAACGTGGCTCTGACGCGCTATCCCGGCCTGGCGAGCCACCCTACTCACGAGGTCGCGCGACGCCAACTCAAGGGCTTCGGCACGATTATCTCGTTTGACGTGCGTGGTGACGCCTCCACCGCCGACGCCGTATGCGCCGGACTGCAGCTAATCCAACACGCCACGAGCCTGGGAGCGGTGGAATCCACCATCGAGCGGCGGGCGAGCATCCCTGGGCAGGAGCACCTGCCGCCAACGCTGCTGCGGCTGAGCGTGGGTATCGAGGCCGTCGAGGACCTTTGGACCGATCTGGATCGAGCGCTGCGCAACTTGCCGGAAGTGTAGTACTGAGCGAAAAACCGTGAGATCAGGCGATCCAGGCGCTATTCATAGCGAATCGCGTCGATGGGTGAGACTCTGGCCGCCCGGAGAGCCGGCGCCAATGCCGCCAGAAGGACCACAGCCAACAGTGCAGCCGGGGCGGCGGCGAAGGTGAGAGCGTCGGTGGCGCGGACGCCGAACAGCATCGTGTCCAACAAGCGCGTCAGCGCGAAAGCCCCGGCCAGCCCGAGCGCGATTCCGATGGCGGCCAGCGACGCCCCCTGCCGCAACACCATCCCCACCACATCCGAACGGGCGGCGCCCAGCGCCATCCGCACTCCAATTTCGTGAGTTCGCAGCGCTACCGAATAGGCAATCAGGCCGTAAATGCCGACGGCGGCGAGCAATAGCGCGATGGCGGCGAAGGCTGCCAGCAGCGCCGTGTCGAAACGCGGCTGAGACACAGAGTGCCGCATGTCGTTCTCCATGGTGCCGACCCACGCCACCGTCAGGCCGGGATCGACAGACTGCACCGTACGGCGCAGAGAATCGGCAACTGAAGACGCGCTCGCGGAGGTGCGCGCCACGAGCAAGGTAATGGGCGAGTAGGATTGGGCGAGAGGCACGTAATAGGCGGCTTCGGTATCCGCCGTCAGGCCCAGATATTTCACATTGCCGACGACGCCAACGATCTCCATCCACGGATTGCCCAGCGCCGCCGAACTCTGGCGGATGCGCTTGCCGATCGGGTCCTCGCCGGGCAGGAAGCGGCGCGCGAAGCCTTCGCTGACGATGGCTACCGGCCGCGAGTTCGGGGAATCGTAATCGGTAAAGGTCCGACCCTTCACTAGTGGAATGCGGAGCGTTTCAAAGAATCCCGGGCCGGCGGTGACGGCGGAGACAATCGGGTTCAGGTCTCCGGCGGCGAGGTTCTGGCCTTCGATGCCGAAAGTATCGGCGTCACCCTGGCGATCA
>DATJMA010000047.1:0-23148 GCA_035509055.1 Bryobacteraceae bacterium
CGTCCGGCGACCACTGCGGGTGAACTGCGCCGCCGGTCGAGATCTTCACAGTAGACGTCTGGGCCGGGTAAGTCTGAACGTAGACTTCCTGCTGGCCCGACTCGTCGGAATTGAAAGCCACCCATTTTCCGTCGGGGGACAATTGCGACCATGTGCGGTCGAAGTCGCGGGGCGTCAAGGTGCGGAAGCGTTTCGGCCCTTCGAGCATCATCAATTGGGTAGCCATTCTTCCGTTGCGCTCGTTCTCTTCAAAAAGCAGCGTCCGGCCATCCGTGGAAGTGAACCACGGCTGGATGGGGGTCTCCGAAACGCGCAGGCTTTGCTCGGCGCCGCTGCCGTCCAAGGCCTTTTCAAATATCACGAACTCGGCATCTTCCTTGCCTGTGTACCCGGCGTAGATCAGACGCTTGCCATCGGGGTTCCAAACCGGACTGCGATGCTCGCCACCGGAGGTAAACTGCTTCTCGGCTCCCGACGCGATGTCGTGGATCCAGATTTCGGTGCTCCTGTCGACGGCGGTTACGGCAAGCTGCCGGCCATCCGGCGAGAGCGCCATGTCCTCGTAGGATTTCGCCGGCCCGAGAACGCGCGCGGTACCGGTGCGGTCTACAAGCACCAGTTCCCGCCGGGCGGCGGCGACGCTGCCAGTGGCGAATACCAGAGAACCCGTGGCGGAAATGGCATATTGCCCGGAGCCGACCGCCGGACTTTCGGTGACTCCCTCGACCATGGCGACGGGTTCGCCCTTCACCTGCAAGCTGATCGGGTCGAAGGGAACCACCATCAGCTTGCCTCCGCGGAGAAATGCCAGATGTCCGCTCGAAATGTAGTGGGCGTCGGTGCCCGGTTTGAGAATGGTCTTGCGGTCTCCATTGCGCACGGAAATCACGTCGATTTCGCCGTCCTCAAAGTCATGCCCCGCGCGCGAGGCAGTGAAAAGCACCCATTTGCCGCCCGGCAGAAGTTCGGGATAGCGATGATCGCGCTCTCCGTGGTCGTCATCGATCATGCTCTGTCCGAGCGGAATGCCTCCTGTTACGGGAATCTTCACCAAGCCGAGGGGCGACTCAGTACCCAGGTAGATCCAGCCGTCATTGGCCCAGTTGGCCCCGTAAATCTCAAATGCAATCCGGGATAGGGTAACAGCCGGACCGCCAGCGACGGGAATCTTAACAACCTTGTGGCCGACGACAGCGCCCAGCCAACGGCTGTCGGGCGAGAAAAACGGCGTATGGGCATCACCGGTTCCCGGGAGCGGCTTGCCATAGAACTCGGTACTGCTCCGAAGGTAAAGTTGCGTGACTCCGTCGTGGGTAGCCACGTACGCGATGTGCTCGCCGTCCGGCGAGATCGCAACGCTGGGAAAAGAGCCAGCCATTCCTCCGAATGTGTCACCGGGAGGGAGGGTAGCGGCAAACCGCATGGTCCGGATTGGCGCTGCCGGAGTGTGGCCGGACAACCAGAGGGAGCCTCCGATTACCAAACCTGCGAGGAGGATCGCGGAACCGATCCGATTACCTGACTCAATTGCCATAGGAGCGAATTTAGCACGAAAAGGCTGCCGCGGTCTGAGGTTCTCCGGGATTTACCGCTAGGTTTAAAAAGTCTTTGTTTACGGTTGTTTTAGACCGGAAGTCATGGTATAAACTAGGGCTAGCCCAGGGAACGAGATACCAATCTGCTTTTTTTCGGCGATGGAGGCAACCGAATGAGGAGAGTTTTGATTAGCGCGCTCGGCGTGGTTTTGTTGAGCGTCGGCTTGACCGTGACAGCTTCGGCAGCCACGGAAGCACAGAAAATGACGGCGATCCTGAATGGCTTGGCGCATCTGGATCTCGTCCAGTGCGGCACGGACGGCTCCTGGTCGTACGGCGGCGGGTGCGGTGGCGGATACAGCGATGCAATGACGGGCGCTGCCCTGTTCGCATTCCAGACGCAGAAAACCAAATGGCCGACCAACCTAGCCACGAAATATGCCGCCGACGTCACCAACGGAGTGAATTATCTTTTGGCCAATGCCAGCACTGCGACGGTGAGCACGAACGATGCCGGACAGAACATCTGCCCCGGCGGGTCGGGAAGCTGCACGGCCATCTATTGGAATATCAGCGGCAACGAGACTTACGCGACAGGTTTCGTGGCAGCGTCGATCGATCTCTATGGCTCGTCGGTGGGCACGAGTAATGTGGCGACCACAAGCGGTCCGCTCTCCGGCCTCACCTGGCTGCAAATTGCCCAGGGCATGACGAACGCCTATGCGGCGGCGCAGGCAACGGCCACTAACGGCTCTGCCGAAGGCGGCTGGCGGTACGACCTGCCGAGCGATGGCGATGCCGACATGTCGACTACACAGTGGGGAGCCTTGGCATCAGGTTACAACGAGAGCGTGGGCGCTTCGACTCCGGCATTCGTTAAGACGCTGCTGCAAGTCTACATGACGAACGAGTCCAAAGACGGTCCCGCGTGCTACCAGGGAAGCGGGACCAGTTGCGGCATCGGCCCGACGAATTCGGAGAACGGCGCGTATCTGGTAGCGAATGCGTTCGCGGGTGGTGGCAGCACCGCCAATGCGCTCAACTTTCTGAATGCGAACTGGAAGACGACGCCATCGGGTACCTGGTATGGTAATTTTGGCCATACGTATGCCATGTGGTCGTCGTACAAGGGGCTCGAGGCGGCTATCGGGCTCAAAGACACGACGCACATCACGAACCTGTTCACGAATTGCGGCATCCCCACCAATGCTCCTGGCAGTGGGGTCTGCAACTGGTGGGAAGACTACAACGAGTGGCTGGTAAATCAGACCACCGCCACCGCCACCGATTCCGGCTCGAACAAGTACTGGACGGGCGACCCGGACGAAGAGGGCTGGCAAGACCCCATGTCCACAGCGGTTTTCACCGCCATCATCGGCGCCGCGGCATTGCCGAGCACCATCACCCAGACGCCCACATCGGTTCCTGCAGTCGGTCAGTGGGGACTGGTGGCATTGGGGATTCTGCTGGTGGTCTTCGCAGCGATGAAGCTGAGAAAGCCGCAGACCACTTAACGCATATCCCAGTCGAAATTCTACGAGGGCGCGGTGCTTTCGCGCCCTCGTAGTGTTTTTGGCAGTCACTCATACTCATTAAATTGTCCGGGTGATTCCAAGTCTTCCGCCGGGCCGGTCTTCTTCAAGCCCGAGAGCGTCACTGGCGACGCTTTACTGCGGACATCCCACACAGACTCTCATGTGCGAGGCGTGTCGGCACTTATCTCCCTGTGCGGCGACGTTCCTGCAGGATTTGGCGGCTGTTGCGAATGCCTATTGAGCAGCGGCGGCGCGGGATCCATCCCACGCCGCGAAGGTGCCGCCGTCGCTCGCAAGACGGGCTAAAAGCGGCGCCGGAGTCCAGAGTTGGCCGTGTTTGCGATGGAATTCCGCGACGCGCCGATGGACTTCGGCGAGTCCGACAGTATCGGCGTACCACATCGGTCCGCCGCGATAAACAGGAAAGCCGTAACCCGTAAGGTAGATGGTATCGATGTCGGAGGCGCGCAGCGCGTAGCCTTCCTCCAGTATGCGCGCGCCTTCGTTCACCAGCGCATAAATGCAGCGCTCCACGATTTCGGCACCATCGATGGCGCGGCGCTCGATTCCCGCGGCGCGCGCGGTGGATTCGATGAGCGCTTCCACTTCCGCATCGGGCGACGGCTTACGATTGGCGTCGTAGCGGAACCAGCCAGCGCCGGTCTTCTGGCCGTAGCGGCCCATCTCGTAGAGCTTGTCCATCACCAGCGGCGTGCGCGCTCCAGGGTTCTGAAATGCCTTGTTCTGCTGCTTGATGCGCCAGCCGACGTCGATTCCCGCCATGTCGTCCACAGCGAAAACGCCCATCGCCATTCCCCAATCGTAGAGCGCCCGGTCGACAGCCCACGGCGTGGCGCCTTCCTCCACCAGGAATTGCGCCTCGCGCATATATGGCATGAGCATGCGATTGCCGACGAACCCTGGGCAATTACCGACCACCACGCCGACTTTCTTCAATTTCCTCGCGATAGCCAGCGAGGCGGCCAGAACATCTGGCGCGGTCGCGTTTCCGCGCACGATTTCGAGCAGGCGCATGACGTTGGCGGGGCTGAAGAAGTGAAGGCCCAGCATGCGGTGCGGGCGCTTCGTCTGGGCGGCGAGCAGGTCGATATCGAGCGAGGAAGTGTTGCTCGCCAGCACGCAGGAGGGCTTGGCTACGCGATCGATTTCCCTGAAGATTGATTTTTTAAGCGCCAGGTCTTCGAAGACTGCCTCAATGATCACGTCCGCCGATTCAAGCCCGTCCCATTCGAGTTGCGGGCGAATGAGGGCAATGTGCTGGTCCATGACGGCGGCCGAAAAACGGCCTTTCTTTACGGAATTCTCGTAGTTTTTGCGGATATTGGCGAGACCACGGTCAAGCGCCGCCTGGTCGGCATCGAGCAGGCGAACGGGAATTCCGGCATTGGCGAATGCCATGGCGATTCCCGAGCCCATGGTACCTGCGCCGATGATGCCGGCTTCGGCGATGGCCGGAATGTCGACGCGCTTTTCAACGCCCGGCACTTTCGAGACTTCGCGCTCGGCCAGGAACGCATGAATCATCGCCTGCGACTGCGGCCCTTCCACGCATTCGCGGAAGAGTGCCCGCTCCAAGCCGGAGGCCTGCGCGAAATCGGCCATGGTGGCGGCTTCCAAGGCTCCCAGGGCCTTCAGCGGCGCTGTCTGATTGCGCCGGATTTTGGCGGCCAGATCGCGTCCGGCGGCGAAGAGTTCGGCATTCGATTCGGGCGAGCCTAACTTGTCCCGGCGCTCGCTGGCTTTCGGCCATGGGCCACCGCGATCGGCCATCTCGAGCGCGAACGCCACGGCGCCGGTGAGCAGATCGCCTTCCACGATGCGATCGACAATTCCCGCCGCCAGCGCGTCGGCCGCCTTCACGGGCGCCCCCGTGACGCACATCTCGATAGCGCGAGCCACGCCCGCGAGGCGCGGCAGCCGCTGCGTGCCCTCCGCGCCGGGGATGATGCCGAGATTCACTTCGGGTTGGCCCAATTGCGCGTCCGGAGCCGCGACGCGATAGTGGCAGGCCATGGCAATCTCGAGGCCGCCTCCGAGGGCGGCGCCATGAATCGCCGCCACGAGTGGTTTCGGCAGGTTCTCGCATTTGGCGAGCGAGAGATGGATGTTGGGCGCGCCGCCCGGCTTGCCGATGCGAGTAATATCGGCGCCCGCCATGAACGTGCGGCCGGCGCCGATCATCACCACCGCGCGAACCGATGGGTCGGACGCGGCGGCGGCGAGGGCATCCGCGATTTCTTCGGGCACGCCCGGACCGACGGCGTTCACCGGCGGATTATCGATGGTGACAATGCCCACGCCATCGTACGTGGAGTACTTTACGTGTTCGCTCACAGAAGCCCCCCGAAGAATTGTACGGCGTTTTCCTTGAGAATGAGCGGGCGCACTTCCGGCCGGATATCGATTTTGGCGAAATCGGCCAGCCAACGATCGGGCGTAATCAGCGGGTAGTCCGACCCGAAGAGCATTTTGTGCTTCAGCAGCGTGTTGGCGTACTGAATGAGGATCGGCGGGAAATATTTCGGCGACCAGCCGGAGAGATCGATGCAGACCGTGGGCTTATGCAGGCAGACCGAAATGGCCTCATCCTGCCACGGAAACGAGGGGTGGGCGAGGATGATTTTCAGCTCGGGGAAATCCACCGCGACGTCGTCGATGTGCATGGGGCTGCCATATTTCAAGCGCACACCGCCCCCGCCCGGCATCCCCGTGCCGATGCCGCTGTGGCCGGTGTGAAAAAGCACGGGCAAACCAGCTTCGGCGAAGACTTCATAAAGAGGGTAGGCGATGCGGTCATTGGGAAAGAACTGCTGGAGCGGAGGGTGGAGTTTGAGCCCGCGAATTCCGCCCGATGAGACCAGGCGCTTCGCCTCTTCCACCGCCGCCCCGCCGCGGGTGGGATCGATGCTGGCGAACGCGATCATAATGTCGGCGTGTTGAGCCGCGAAATCTGCCACGCGCTCGTTCGAGATCTGCGGCTTTCCAGTGAGATTTTCGGCCACCGGAAACACCACGCAGCCGATCTTGCGAGCACGGTAATATTCAGCCAGCCTGTTCCAATCGTGCGAGGCGCCGCTCTCGCCGAAATATTCTTTGGCGGCACGGTCGGAGGCGCCGCCGGCGTCTTCGGGCTCGAGATGAACGTGGGTATCGATGGCGATTAGCTCGGAAGTGTGCATGCAGAAAAGGTCGAGACATTGTATCATGTGCGGATAAGCGCTCAGATTTTCGCTGAATTGCATGCACAGTCGACCCTCTTCGGCTCGGTCACTCGATATCGCCACCTGGAGTGTGTCGGTCGACAGTACCGATGGGTGCTATTACGTGCGGCCGGAAACGGAACTCGGCAGTTACCCGGCGACCCTCACGGAACGGATCGATCATTGGGCGAAGCACGCGCCGGAGCGGGTATTTCTCGCCGAACGCGATGGCGCGAATGGGTGGCGAACGATCACCTATGCAGAATTCCGCGAGCGCGCGAGGAGCGTGGCGCAGTGGATGCTCGACCATAAGCAGCCGCCCGGCCGGCCGATCGCAATTCTGTCGGGAAACGACATCCAGCACGCCTTGATGGCAGCGGCGGCGATGTATTGCGGGATTCCATACGCCCCGGTCTCGCCGGCGTATTCGCTGGTGTCGTCCGATCTCAAGCGTCTGCGGCATATCTTTCGATTGCTGGCGCCGTCGCTGGTCTTCGCGTCGGATGGCGCGGCGTTCGTGACGGCAATTTCGGCCGTCATTCCCAAGGAGACGGCGCTGGTGGTTGGCCGGAATGTGCCGCTGGGGCGTGCAGCGATGTCATTTGCGGAACTCGCCGCTACACCGGCGACGGCGGCGGTGGATGACGCGCAGGCGGCAACCGGCCCCGATACCATCGCGAAAATCCTGTTCACATCGGGCTCGACGGGCGTACCGAAAGGCGTGATCACTACTCAACGCATGCTCGCGAGCAATCAGCAGATGCTGCGCGAAGTGTTCCGATTCTTTGCCGATGAGCCCCCGGTGATCTGCGACTGGCTGCCGTGGCACCACACTTTCGGCGGCAGCCACAATGTGGGGCTGGTGCTCTACAACGGAGGAACGCTCTACATCGACCGCGGCAAACCCATGCCTGGCGCATTCGACGAGAGCCTGCGGAACCTGCGTGCGATCGCGCCCACGCTATACTTCAACGTGCCGAAGGGGTACGAACTGCTGGTTGGGCATCTCGCGGTGGATGGCGCGTTTCGCGAGCACTTCTTTTCGCGCCTGCGGATGGCTTTCTATGCGGCGGCGGGACTGCCGCAAGCGGTTTGGGACGAATTCGACCGGCTGGCAATCGACGCTACAGGCGCGCGCGTTCCCATGCTCACCGGGCTTGGCGCGACGGAGACGGCGCCCTTCGCGCTGTGCGCTTCGCAATCGAACCGGCGGGCCGGGGTGGTCGGGCTGCCGGTGCCGGGCGTCGAATTGAAGCTCGCGCCGGTGAATCACAAGCTCGAGGCGCGCGTGCGCGGTCCGAACGTGACGCCGGGATTTTGGAGCGAGCCGGCGCTGACGCGCGCCGCATTTGACGAAGAAGGCTACTACCGCATGGGCGACGCGCTGGCGTTCCTCGATTGCGATCATCCCGGGGCTGGATTCCTATTCGACGGACGTATCGCCGAGGATTTCAAGCTTTCCACGGGAACGTGGGTGAGTGTCGGACCCCTCCGTGCGAAGTTCCTGATGCACGCGGCGCCATTGGTGAAAGACGTCGTGATCGCCGGACACGATCGCGATGAAGTGACAGCGATGATTTTTCCCGACCCCGGCGAACTCGCGCGGCTGGAGACGAGCGGGGAAACGCGCGCCGCCTTCGAGCGTTTGCTGGCGGAATTCGCGCGCCGTAGCACTGGGAGTTCGAATCGCATTGCACGCGCCATCGTGCTGCGGGAGCCGCCTTCGATGGATGGCGGCGAGATTACCGATAAGGGATCGCTGAATCAGGCAGCGGTGCTGAAGCGGCGCGCCGCGCTGGTGGAGCAGTTGTATGCGAGTCCCATTCCCGAAGGAGTGATCGAATGCAAAGAGGTTTGACGCTGTGCCTGGCGGCCGCGCTGGCGGCTCCGGCCGCATGGACGCAATCGGCGCGCGGATGCGCCGGTGCCGCGACATTTCATGCGAGCGGCGTCTCGCTGGAAATCGGCAGGGCCGCGCCGGTGGCGGCGGCGAAAAACTTGCCGGCGTACTGCCGGGTCAATGGCGTGATCGATTCACGCGTAGGCGTGGACGGCAAGTCTTACGGAATCGGATTTGCACTGGCGCTGCCCGAGCGATGGAACGGGCGCTTTCTGTTTCAGGGCGGCGGCGGGTTGAACGGAACTGTCGGCAATCCCACGGGAGCGAATGCTGCCGGCGATGAGCCGGCGCTGGCACGCGGATTTGCCGTCGTCTCCACCGACAGCGGCCACAAAGGGCAGGCATTCGATGCGAGCTTCATGCGCGATCAGCAGGCCGCGCTCGATTTCTATTACCTGGCGATCGGAAAGGTCGCGGCGCTCGCCAAGGAAATGATCGCCTGGTATTACGGGCGAGCAGCCGAGCATTCTTATTACGACGGTTGTTCCACCGGCGGGCGCGAAGCGATGATCATGTCGCAACGCTATCCAGCATATTTCGATGGCATCATCTCGGGCGATCCCGCGATGCGAACGGGGTATTCCAACCTCGCGCTTGGGTACATCGCCTCGGTGTTCGCCAAGGTGAGCCCGTCGCCGGCGTTCTCGGATTCCGACCGCAAGCTGATCGTAAAGGCGCTGCTGACGAAATGCGACGCCAGGGATGGGATCGCCGACGGCATGATTTTCGATACGCGCGGATGCGATTTCGACCCCGCGGCGCTGAAATGCGCCGGCGCGAAAACGGCTGAGTGCCTATCGGCAGCGCAGGTGGACGCACTGCACGCGGCATTTGCCGGTCCGAAGAGCCTGCATGGCGATCCGTACTATCCGGGGATGCCGTACGATGCGGGAATCGACGAGGGCGGCTCGTTTCTGCCGGGAATCCTGCGCGGGCCGCGCATTCCGGTCGATACGGGCGCCGATCCCAGCCACTTCGACGTGGATAAGGAAGCGGCGCGGATCGCGGCCAACGGAGGCGCGTTACTCGGTGACACGACGGCGACCAATCTGAGTACATTCGCGGGCCACGGAGGGAAGTTGATCTTCTACCACGGGCTGAGCGACCCATGGTTCTCGCCCTACGACACGCTGGAATATTACGAGAAGATAGGTAAGGATACGGGCGGCGCCCCGGTGGCCTCATGGAGCCGGATTTACCTGGTACCTGGGATGGGACATTGCGGGGGCGGGAGCGCCACGCTCGACCACTTCGACATGCTCACGGCGATCGTGAATTGGGTCGAGAAAGGCGTGGCTCCCGATTCGGTGATCGCTACCGGCACGGGGTTTCCGGGCCGCAGCAGGCCGCTATGCGCCTGGCCGAAATTCGCGCACTACAGCGGCAAAGGCGATCCTAACGACGCGGCAAATTTCACTTGCAAAGAGTGAGGCTCACCCCTCCCAGAGCAAGCGCTCTTCGCGGTAGGGGTCGTTCACCACGCGGCATTCGTCGTCGATGAACATGGTGGCGCGCTCGCCGAGCGTGTAGGCCGGCCATCTGGGGATCTGGTCATGGCTGGGATCGCCGTTGCGCGCGAACGATGCCCATGCGCGGCTCATATTGCGCGCCGTTTTGCCGGGGACGTGATCGAATTTGTACTGCATTTCGGAGGCATGGCCGGCAGCGCCGTGGGCAAACACGTACATGAATACCGGCGCGGCGTGGAGCGCCACCTTGCGCTCCGCCATGCGGATGGCGTCCATGCCCATCCACTGCGCGGTGGTGATCGCGAGGAAGAGTTCGCCCGGCGAGGCGTCGGGGCGGCTGCGGCGGTACACGTCAAACACGTGCGCCGCCTTGTCCGCGAACATGGCGTCGAGGCGCTGGCGGAGAGCGGCGTCGTCCATTTTGAGAATGGCGGGATTGCCCCGAAAGATGAACTGGGTCTCGAACTTGTTGGTGCCGACAATCATTGGGACCTGCGCGGAGATCTTCGGCGCTACAGGGTCGTATGGGTTGGCGGGAATTTCGTGGCCGTCGACCATGGGCGCGAAACCAAGGCCGTCGGCCATGCCGCTGGTGACCGATGGAAAGCCTCCGGTTGCACGAGGACGCGGCAGCGACTGCCCGGCAGCGATCAACTTACCGGTCGGCACGGTGAGCAATTGGCGCACGTCTTTCTCCGTGAGATCGAGCGATTTCAGAACCGCGCGCGTGGTATCGGAGGCCGATTCACGCGTCTTCAGACGGAGCATCGATCCGCTTTCGATGGAGGCGAGTTGGTAGAGCCCTTGCGCGCGCGGCATGGCGGTCAGGGTGGTGGTTTTCGCGCCGCCGCCCGATTCGCCCCAAATCATGACTCTTTCGGGGTCCCCGCCGAATTCGGCGATGTTGTCGTGGACCCACTGGAGCGCCGCGGCGATATCGAGCATACCGGCGACCCCGGAAGCAGCATACTCTTCGCCCAGCAGATCGCCGAGGTAAAGGTAACCCATGATGCCCAGGCGGTGATTGTGAGTCACCACCACCACGTCGTAATCGCGCGCCAGCGGGCCGCCGTCGTGCATGGCATCCTGCGGGGCGACATCGGCGCCGCCGTTCCCGGTGGCGAATCCGCCGCCATGGGAATAGAACATTACGGGGCGATTGGAGTGGTCCACCGCCGGAGTCCAGACGTTGAGGAATAAGCAATCCTCGCCGGAGCTCGCGGGCTTCCACTCCTTGGGCCAATTCGGGTCGGGCGGCTGCACCGATTGCGCGCCGTAGAGTAGCGCGTCGCGCACACCGGCCCACGCCTTGAGCTTCGGCGCGGGCTTGAACCGGCCCGCGCCCTCGGGCGAACCGGCGTAGGGAATGCCTTTGAAGACGACGAAGTGATCCTTGCGCGCGCCGCGCACCTGACCGTAGACGGTCTTCGCCGTTACGGTTTCCGAAGACTGCGCCCGCGCCGCGGCGAGCGTTCCAAGCGCCGCGGAAAAAGTGTGCAGAGCGGTCCTGCGAGTGATTTCCATTTCAATCCAATTATTGCGCCGCGCAGGTAAAGTTGGCAGCGTCGTCCGTGCTGCCGGTGCCTTTGTATTTGGCCACCTGTGGGAACTGGCACAACGGGCGCGTGTGAGTGGCACCGTTCGCGCGGCTCAGGGCAGTTAGCGTCTCGGGCGCTTTGCCGTCCTCCACCCATTTCACCACGGCGTCGAATTGCCCTTGCGGCGAAGGCCCGGGACCGCCGCCGCAATGCCCCACTCCAGGCGCCAGGAACAGCCGTGCGAATTTCATGGTGTTCTCCGCACCGCCCATCTGCTTCTCGACACGCTGGTAATAGTCGATGGTGCCTTCAGGATAAATCAACTGATCGGACCATCCATGCCAGAGAACGAGCTTGCCACCGCGATCGCGGAAGGCCGATAGATCGGGATTGTCCGTTGCGAGCACGGCGCTGAACTCCTCCACCGATTGATCCCAATACTGCTCGTAGGAAGCCGGCGTGAGATTCATGTAGTCCCACTGCGGATTCTGGTTGAGAAAATAGCGCCACCATTCCATCGTGATGGGATTGGGCCGCGGCACGAGCGGCGCACCGCCGGTGGAACTCAAGCCGCTGAAATCGCCGCCGCGCTGCAAGCCATACCAAAGGAACGATCCATCCTGGCGCCGCGGGCCTTCCCAGATTTTGCGGATAACGTTGGCATCGGCCGCGGTGAAATCGCCGCAGGGAGTGGAAGTGCCGATCAATTGCCTGGGGTCGAATTTACAGGCACGCGGGTTTTCGATTACGCCGTCTTTCACGCCATCGTTAGCATCGCAGGCGGCCACGGCGGCGGAGGTGGCGGCGGCGAATTTGCACTGCGGAACAGGATTGTGAGTCGCGAGCATGACCACCGTGCCCCACATCTGCTCCACGTGGAGCCTGGTCCAATTGATGGCCGGCGCGCCGGAGAGAATGCCGTCGTAATCGGCGGGATAGCGCTGGGCTTCCGAGAGCCCCTGCCGTCCGCCGGTGGAACAGCCGTTGAAATATGCGTGGCGCGCGGGCGTACCGTAAAATGCATCGATGAGCGCCTTGGCCGTAACCGTCATCTCGTGCGTGCCGAGATAGGCGTTGTCGCGAATCAGCAGCCAGTTCAAATGGCCGGTGGAATCGAGCGCGAAACTGCCGCTGCCGCCCTCGTGGCCGGTATCCGTCGACCCCGCGGCGTACCCCTGGCGCACCGGCCCAGTCAGGCCAGAAGCGCTGCCCCCGGAGAATCCACCCCCGCCCAGGCCTTCGAACCGGCCATTCCAGCCGGTGAGCGGGAGCCCGATCCAGATCTTCACGCGGTCGCCCGCGGGAGGGTGGGTGGTCACGGCCGTCACGCGGCAGAACGCGGGTGTGTTGCCCGCGGCTTCCTGGACGGCTGCCGACTCGATAGTAGTATTCGGCTGGGAGAGCGAGGTCAGGCTCTCGCAGGTGCGCGCGGGCTGCTGTGCGAAGGCTGCGGCGGAAAGTGTGAAGACGATGGTCAGGCGGTGCATGTTGGCTCCTCTCATTCCATGGGCAGGCCGGTATAATTTTCGGCGAGGCTGGTCATCGCAGCGCGCGAACCGGTAAGGTAATCGAGCTCGGCGAGTTGACGGCGATAATCGAACTCGTTCCCGTGTACGCGGTGGAGCATGGTGGTCATCCACCACGAGAATCGCTGCGCCTTCCAGACGCGGCGCAGACAGCGGTCTGAGTATTCGTCGAGCAGAATCTGGCGGTTTTCTCGATAGTATGCGGCCAAGGCGCACGAGAGCACGCGCACGTCGGCCGCGGCGAGGTTCAGGCCTTTGGCACCCGTCGGCGGCACGATGTGGGCGGCGTCCCCGGCCAGGAACAGGCGGCCGCATCGCATGGGCTCGGCCACGAAACTGCGCATGCCGGTGATTCCTTTTTGCAGGATCGCGCCGCGATTGGGCCGCCATCCTTCGCTCGAAGACAGACGCGCTTCGAGTTCGTACCAGATGCGGTCGTCCGGCCATTCGCGCAGGTCTTCGTCCGGCGCGCATTGGAGGTAAAGGCGCGTGACGGCGGTCGACCGCATGCTGAAGAGTGCGAACCCGCGTTCGTGAAGCGCGTACACCAGCTCATCGGAACTTGGCGGCGCGGCAGCCAATATTCCGAGCCAGGCGAATGGATATTCCTTTTCGTAGAGACGGACGTTTTCGGGCGGAATGGAAGGGCGGCAGATACCGTGATAGCCGTCGCATCCGGCGATGAAGTCGCATGCGATTTCGTGGTCTTCGTCGCCGGCGCGGAATGAAATGCGGGGAGCCTGTTCAAAATCGGCGATGCGGACATCGGCGACTTCGAAATAGAGCGGACGGCCGGTGGCGCATCGCGCCGCGATCAGATCTTTCACCAGCTCGTTCTGGCCGTAGACGGTGATCGATCGGCCGCCGGTAAGTTCTTCGAAGTCGATGCGGTGCCGCCGGCCCTGAAAGCAGAGATGGACGCCCCCGTGGCGCATGCCTTCGCGGCGGAGGCGTTCGCCGAGGCCCGTGACGTTCAGCAGGTCGACCGTGCCGTGTTCCAGTACGCCCGCGCGCACACGCTCGATCACGTGCTCTCGGCTGCGATCTTCGATGACGATGGAATCGATGCCTTCGAGGTGGAGCAGATGGCCGAGCAGGAGTCCCGCCGGCCCGGCGCCCACAATGCTTACCTGCGTCGAAAGCCGCTTCATACGCGCTCGATGACGGCCGCGATTCCCTGCCCTACCCCGATGCACATGGTGCACAGCGCATACCGTCCGCCGGTCCGGGCGAGTTGGTGGACGGCCGTGGTGGCCAGGCGCGCGCCGCTCGCACCCAACGGATGGCCGAGCGCGATGGCGCCTCCTTGCGGATTGACGTTGGCGGCGTCTTCGGGAAGGCCGAGTTCGCGAAGCACGGCGACGGCCTGCGCGGCGAAAGCTTCGTTCAGCTCGATAATGTCCATCTGATCGAGGCGGAGGCCGGCGCGGTCGAGGGCTTTCCGGGTCGCAGGCACCGGTCCCATGCCCATGATGCGAGGAGGGACTCCAGCGACGGCCGAGGCGACATATCGCGCCTTGGGTGTGAGTCCGAATTTTCGAACCGCGGCGTCCGAGGCCAGGAGCATGGCGCAGGCGCCGTCGTTGATGCCCGAGGCGTTTCCTGCAGTGACGGTGCCTCCCGTTCGCACGACGGGCTTGAGCTTCGCGAGCGCTTCGATGGTGGTGTTCGGGCGCGGATGTTCGTCGGCTGTTACCTTGCTGGCGGGAATGAGTTCGTCGGCGAACCAGCCGGCAGCGATGGCATTCGCCGTGCGCTGCTGACTGCGGAGGGCAAAACAATCCTGCGTTTCGCGTGTGATCCCATACTGCTCGGCCACGTTTTCCGCAGTCTCGGGCATGGTGTCGGCGCCGTGCGCCTCTTTCATTTTCGGGTTCACGAAACGCCAGCCCATGGTGGTGTCTTCGACGCGCTGCGAGCGCGCGAACGGCTCGTCGGCCTTCCCTATGACGAAGGGCGCGCGCGACATGCTCTCCACCCCGCCGGCGATGACAAGTTCGGCATCGCCGGTGAGAATCGCGCGGCTAGCGATGGCAAAGGCGTCGAGGCTCGACCCGCAGAGGCGGTTCACAGTGACGCCGGGCACGCGATCGGGAAGCCCGGCAAGAAGCAGCGCCATGCGCGCTACGTTGCGATTGTCCTCGCCGGACTGATTGGCGCAACCGTAGACCACGTCATCGAGTTGCGTCCAAGCGACCCCGGGATTGCGGTCGATGAGGGCGCGGATGGGGATGGCGGCGAGATCGTCGGCTCGAATGCGCGCCAGAGCTCCGCCATAGCGGCCGATAGGCGTCCGAACACAATCGCAGATGTAGGGAGTGGGCATGACGATTAAAGTCAAGGTATCATCTGCCCGAGCATGCGCGCGTGGTCGCGGAGAGCGGGCAAAATGCGCTCCACCAGCTCCAGGCAGGAAACGCGGGCGGCATGCACCCCGGAGTTCATCGCGGCCACCACGCGGCCGGTCTGCGAGAATACAGGCACCGCGATGGAGCGCAGTCCGAGTTCCAGCTCCTCGTCTACCAGGGCATATCCGTGATTGCGGACACCCTCGATGAGGGGCATCAACTCTTCGCGCTCGCAAATGGTTTTGCTGGTGAGCGCCATCAGTTCCGCCTCCGCCAGGTATTGCTCGAATTCGGATAGAGTTAGCGCGCCGAGAAGCACGCGACCCATCGAGGTGCAATACGCGGGGAGGCGGCTGCCGACGCCAAGGTCGATGGTCATTACGCGCTTGGGCGCGGAACGGGCGACGTAAACGATATCGCCACCGTCCAGCACGCTTACGGAACATGACTCGCGAATGTGCGCGCTGAGCTGTTCCAGAATCGGCAGACTGAGACTGGCAAGGGATGTGGAACTAAGGAACGAAAAGCCCAGACGGAGAACGCGGCTGGTGAGCCGAAAGTGCGATCCTGCGTGCTCGGCATATCCCAGCGATTCCAACGTGACCAGGAGGCGGCGGACAGAGGCACGGGACAGACCGGTTTTCGCGGCGACTTCGGAGACCGTCATGCCGCGCGGCTTTTCGTGGAAGGCTTCGATGACTTGGAGGCCGCGCGCCAGAGACAAAACGAAGTCGGGATCGCCGGAGGGGACCGCCATACACATATCACGTAATCTCTCATATAATATCCGAATAACGCACGCAAGTACGTTAATCGCACAAATGGCTTCGTTCCAATCTCTATCCGACGCAATTTCGGGTTTGGTCCACGACGGCGATACCGTCGCGCTCGAAGGGTTTACTCACCTGATCCCCTTTGCCGCCGGACACGAGATCATCCGGCAGGGGCGGCGAAATCTCACGCTCATCCGCATGACGCCGGACCTGATCTACGACCAGATGATCGGCTGCGGATGCGCGCGCAAACTGGTGTTCTCTTGGGGTGGAAATCCTGGCGTCGGGTCGCTGTACCGCCTGCGAGACGCGGTGGAGAACGGATGGCCGAACGCGCTCGAGATCGAGGAGCACAGCCACGCCGCCATGGCTAATGCGTACGCCGCCGGGGCGGCGGGAATGCCGAGCGCGTTCTTTCGCGGCTACCGTGGGACGGCACTGCCGGAAGTGAACGCCCGGATCCGCTTCATCGATTGCCCGTTCACCGGCGAGACGCTCGCCTGCGTGGCGGCGCACCGGCCGGATGTCGCCATCATTCACGCGCAGCGCGCCGACCGGAAGGGAAATGTCCTGATCGAAGGCATCGTGGGCGTGCAGAAAGAGGCCGTGCTGGCGGCCAAACGCTCGCTGGTCACGGTGGAAGAAATTGTCGACGATCTCGCCGCCGGCAGCCCGAATTCCGTCGTGCTGCCTTCGTGGACCGTGACGGCGATCGCGGTGGCGCCGGAGGGTGCGCGCCCATCATACGCGCACGGATATTATTCGCGCGATAATTCCTTCTACGTGGCTTGGGACGGGATCGCCAAGGATCGGGAAAGCTTTGGCCGGTGGATGCGCGAGAACGTGCTCAGATGAACTACACGGCGACGGAAATGATGACCATTGCGGCGGCGCGCGCGCTGGCGAACCACGACGTGTGCTTCGTGGGCATCGGGCTGCCATCGGCGGCGTGTAATCTGGCGCGCGCCACGCATGCGCCGGGAGTTACGCTGGTGTACGAATCGGGAACCATCGAGGCCAAACCGGCGGTTCTGCCGCTTTCCATCGGCGATGGCGAATTGTGCGAGACCGCGCTCGCCACGGTCTCGGTACCGGAGATGTTTCGCTACTGGCTGCAAGGCGGGCGGATTTCGGTGGGATTCCTGAGCGGTGCGCAAGTGGATCGCTACGGCAATCTGAACAGTACGGTGATCGGGCCGTACGGCAGACCCAAGGTTCGGCTGCCGGGTGCGGGCGGAGCGACGGAAATCGCTACCAGTTGCGGACGAATCTTCATGATCATGCGCCACGGCGCCCGGGCGATGGTCCAAAAGCTGGATTTCCTGACCACGCTGGGGCACGGTCCGACCGGGCAGGAGCGGCGGCGGCTGGGAATCACGACGGCCGGCCCGGTGCTGCTGGTCACCGATCTGTGTATCATGGAGCCGGAGCGGGAGACTAACGAATTGGTCGTGACGGCGCTGCACGAGGGCGTGATGCGCGAGCAGGTGGCGCAGAACACCGGCTGGGGCGTCCGCTTCGCAAACCAAGTGCGCGAGACCGAACCGCCATCTCCGCTGGAGTTGCACGCGCTCCGCGAACTGAACGCCCGCACGGCGCGGGCGCATGCCGGAGGGACCGCATGAAAATCTATCCACTGCCTCGGGAAGGCGATCATCCGCCTCTGCTCCACTCACCGTACGCCGCCACCGTGCGGCGCGCTCCGTCCATGCCGCCAATTCCGCTGCCGCACACGCTGTCGGAGCTTACGGGACCGCTCTATGGCCACAATCCCATCGGCGAAACCGATAACGACCTCACGCGACAGCATGCCGGCGACCCGCTGGGCGAACGCATCATCGTATCGGGTCGCGTGCTCGACGAAGACGGCCGTCCGATTCCGAACACGCTGGTCGAAATCTGGCAGGCGAACGCGTCGGGCCGTTATTTTCATGTGGTTGACCAACATCCGGCGCCGCTCGATCCCAATTTCTCGGGCTCCGGCCGCACGATGACGGACGAAGACGGCAATTACCGCTTCGTCACCATCAAGCCCGGCGCATATCCATGGCGGAATCATCCCAACGCGTGGCGCCCGGCGCACATTCACTTCTCGCTGTTCGGCCCGTGCCTGATCACGCGCCTGATCACGCAGATGTACTTTCCCGGCGATCCCCTGATGCCGTACGATCCAATCTCGCAATCCATCCGGGATGACAGCGCCCGGGAGCGGCTGGTGTCGCAATTCGACCGTGATCTCACGGTGCCGGAGTGGGCGCTGGGATATCGCTGGGACATCGTGCTGCGCGGGTGCGAGGCGACGCCTTTCGAGGAGCCGAAATGAGCCGCTTGCGCCCGAGCCCTTCGCAGACCGTCGGTCCGTTTTATCATTTCAGCCTGACGGTGACCGAAGCGCTCGGCTGCATGACCGGGCCGGTAGCCAGAGGCGAGCGCATTCGCATCCGCTTCCGTTTATTCGATGGCGCGGGCGCGCCGGTGCCGGATGGAATGGTCGAGCTTTGGCAGGCGGATTCCGCGGGCAAATACGATCATCCGGCCGACACCCAGGAGAAAGCCGCCGACCCGGGCTTTTGCGGCTTCGGCAGGCTGGCCACCGATGCCGGCGGCGCGTGCGTTTTCGATACCGTGCGGCCAGGCCCCACGCCAGATGGGAGCGGCGGTTGCCAGGCGGCGCACATCTCGGTGACGGTGTTCGCGCGCGGGTTACTGCGGCAACTCGTGACGCGCCTGTATTTTGAAGGCGATCCGGCGCTGGCGGACGATCCCGTTCTGAAGCTCGTTCCGGCGGAACGGCGGGGCACGCTTCTGGCGCGGCGCGACGCCGCCGGCGTGTGGTGCTTCGATATTCGGCTGCAAGGGCCGGACGAGACGGTCTTTTTTGAGATATAACGGTCTGTGTCCTCTCACCTGATCGGCTGCCTGGCTACCACGGAGGAACTCGCGGAGGTATTCTCCGATCGATCCGTTTTGAAGGCGATGCTCGCGTTCGAAATTGGGCTGGCGCGCGCCCAAACGCGGCTCGGCATGATTCCCGCCGCCGTGGCCGATGCCATCGAGCAGGCTGCGGCGGGGGCAGACTTCGATGCGGCCGGCATCGCGCGCGCGGCGCGCGAGTCGGCGAGCATCGCCATTCCGTTCGTCAAAGCTCTCATGGGGCGAGCGGGCGAAGCTTCGCGGTATGTCCATTGGGGCGCCACCAGCCAGGACCTGCTCGACAGCGCCATGGTCCTCCTGCTGAAACAGGCGGAAATCATCCTGCACCGTCAACACACGTGGCTCACGCAATCGTTGCGCGAACTGTCTGACCAGCACGCGGGAACCGTGATGCTGGCGCGCACGCTGCTTCAACCCGCGCCGCCGATTACCTTCGGGTATAAGGTCGCGTGCTGGTACGCCGCAATCCGTCGAAGTTGGCCGTTTGTGGACCCTTTGCCGCTACAATTCGGGGGAGCGTCGGGAACGCTGGCGGCCTACGGGAAAGACGGTTCGGCGCTGGCACGGGAGCTTTCGAGGGAACTGGAGTTACCTCTTCCCGGCGCTCCCTGGCATACGCAGCGCGACCGCTTCGCGCTGCTCTTGTCCCGCTGCGGCATATACACCGCCGCGCTGGGCAAGATGGCGCGCGATATTTCGCTGCTCATGCAGCAGGAAGTCGGCGAAGTGGCGGAAGCGGGGGGCGGATCTTCGACCATGCCCAACAAACTGAATCCGTCGGGCTGCGCCGTCGTGCTGGCGGCGGCGAATCGCACGCCGGGGCTGGTGGCGGCGTTCCTCTCGGGGATGATTCAGGAGCACGAACGAAGCGCCGGCGGATGGCAGGCGGAATGGGCCACGGTTGCCGCCACCATCCAGGCGACGGGCAGCGCACTGGCGACCATGTCTGCCACCATCGAAAACCTCAGCGTTTATCGCGACCGCATGCGGGCCAACCTGGCGGCCACGCACGGAGTGATTTTCGCGGAAAAAGCGGCCCTCCTGCTTACCCCCACCTTCGGAAGGGAATCGGCCCGCACGATGGCGGCGGATGCGGCGCGCGACGCGGTGGCCCAAGGACGCCCGATGAGCGAAATCCTCGCCGGGACAGATGGTCTGACGGAGGAGCAGTTGGCCGATCTCGACAATCCGTACGATTATCTCGGCGCGGCGGAGGAATTCCGCCGGAAATTGCTGGAGGAAGACAATGCCGCTGGTTGATGTCGGCGGAACGCGGTTCTTTTATCGCATGGAGGGGCCGGAAAACGCCCCGGTGCTCATTTTTTCGCACTCACTGGGGTGCGATCATGCGATGTGGGATGTACAAGCGGCGCATTTTGCACCGTATTTCCGCGTGCTGCGCTACGATTCGCGCGGGCACGGCGCTAGCGTTGTGACCCCGGGCGAATATTCCATCGAAATGCTGGCCCGGGATGCTCTCGGGATTGCCGATTCACTCGGCATAGAGAAATTTTCGTTCTGCGGGCTTTCACTCGGGGGCATGATCGGGCAGTGGATCGGAGCGAACGCCTCCGATCGCGTGACGCACCTTGTGCTGGCCAACACTTCGTCGCGATATCTCAATCCCGAGCTAATGAAAGAGCGCCAGCAGACGGTGGGCGGATCGGGAATGGCGGGCGTCATTGAAGTGCTGATGCAGCGTTTCTTCACTCCCGAAAGCCTGGCTTGCAATTCCGCGGCCATCGCCAACATCCGGCGCACGGCACTGGCAACCGACCCCGTGGGATATGTGGGCTGTTGCGCGGCCATACGCGATCTGAACCAAACCTCGATACTGTCGTCGATTCGAACTCCCACGCTGGTTATTTCCGGCGATCGCGATCACTCCACGGCGTGGCAAGGCCACGGCGAAGTGCTGGCTCGAGAGATTCCGCGCGCCAGCGTGACGCACTTGCCGGCGGCACACTTATCGAATATCGAGCGGCCGCGCTCGTTCAATGCGGCGCTCGCGAAGTTCTTGCTCCCCGGGCAGGCGGACGCGCTGGCGGCCGGGTTCGAGAAGCGCCGCTCGATTCTGGGCGACGCGCATGTCGATCGCTCCATCGCCAACACCACCGGGTTCACGCGCACATTCCAGGAGTTGATTACGCGCTACGCGTGGGGCGAGATCTGGCAGCGGCCAGGGCTCGACGACCGCATGCGCAGATTGCTGACGCTGGCCGTAACGGCCGCGCTCGGACGGTGGGAGGAATTCCGCCTGCACGTCCGCACGGGTTTGGAGCATGAGCTCGAAGCATGCGATCTGGAAGAGGTCCTGCTTCAGACGGCGATCTACGCCGGTGTGCCGGCGGCCAATACCGGGTTCAAAGTCGCGAGCGAGGAGATGAAGTAGAGTCAGTCACCCCAAACCTTGGCCGCCACTTCCACGATGCGGGACAGCTTTTTCCACTGTTCGTCCTCGCTCAGCGCGTTGCCTTCTTCCGTGCTGGCGAAGCCGCACTGAGGACTCAAGCAAAGTTGATCGAGCGGGACAAAGCGGGCGGCATCATCGATGCGCCGCCTTAGATCGTCCGCCGGCTCCAGCGTGCCGCTTTTCGAAGTCACCAGCCCGAGCACCACAGTTTTGTTTTTCGGAACGAAACGCAGCGGCTCGAACCCGCCGGCTCGCTCGCTGTCGAACTCCATGAAGTAGCCGTTCACGCCGATCTGGTTAAACAGAATCTCGGCCACCGGTTCGTAACCGCCCTGGGCGATCCAACTCGAGCGGAAATTGCCGCGGCAGAGATGCATGGTGATGGTCATATCGGCGGGTCGATCTTCGATAGCGGTGTTGATCATGCGCGCGTAGATGGCGGGGAGGCGTTCCGGGTCGTCGCCGCGCTCCGTGAGGAGGCGGCGCTGCTCGGGATCGCACAGATAAGCCAGGTTCACTTCATCGAGCTGGAGATAGCGGCAGCCGGCATCGGCGAAAGCCTGCACGGCGCCGCGATAAGCCAGCGCGAGATCGCGATAGAACTCTTCCATATCGGGATACAGCTCGCGGCTCACGGCGCGGCGCCCGCCGCGGAAATGGAGCACGCTGGGCGACGGAATGGTCATTTTAGGTGTGGCCTTGGTGCGATCGCGCAGAAACTGGAAATGGCCGATCATCGGGTGCGACGAAAATCCCAGCTTCGCCGTGACGCGCAGGCCTTGAGCCTTGGTTTCGATGCCGCCCTTGAACGCGATGCCGTGATCGGCATGGAACGATTCCACGCCGTCGAGATTTTCGAGGAAATCAAAGTGCCACATCGCGCGGCGGAACTCGCCATCGGTGGCGCTGCGCAGGCCGATTTCGGACTGCCGGGCGATGATCGACTCGACGGCGGCGTCTTCCACGAGACGCAGTTCGTCCGCTGAGATTTCTCCGCGTTCGCGGCCGGCGCGTGCTTCTTTGAGAAAGGCTGGGCGGAGCAGGCTGCCAACGTGGTCGGCGCGAAACGGAGGGGTGAGGCGGGTCATATTTTGCATGCAGCAGGCCGATTCTATCGCTTTTCCCCTGACCTCGACAAGCGAAATGGCCATTTCTGCATGCAGCCCGGCCTGTTATTCTCTTATGATGAATCTCCAGGATTCGACCAACGTTCCCCGCGCGGATGGGGAATCGCAAACGCTGCGCGCTTTGGCTGAGATGCGCGAGTTGTTAGTCCGGGGCGAGTTCAAGCCCGGCGAACGGATCCGCGAGATTCCCCTCGCGGCGCGGTTGGGTGTATCGCGCACGCCGTTGCGGCTGGTGCTCGATCGTCTGGAACACGAAGGGCTGCTCAAAGCGCGGCCGAAAGGCGGGTTCGTAGCCCGCCAATTCTCGCTTCAGGATATTCTCGATGTGATCGAACTGCGCGGCACGCTGGAGGGCATGGCGGCGCGGCTCGCGGCAGAGCGCTTGGGCTCGAAAGCGGAACTGGCGCCGATGTTCGCGTGCCTGGGGGAGATCGATCAGGTGATCGCGCGCAAGCCGATGGACGTCGAAACCGTGGTGGCGTACGTCCCGTGCAACGAACGCTTTCACGCGATGCTGCTCGAACTGGCGAAGAGTACCATGCTGCGCCGCTCCCTGGAGCAGGTGCTGGTGCTGCCGTTTGCGTCGCCGAACGCGTTTGTCTCATCTGAACTCAATTCCGAGGAATGGAGCGAGGCCCTCGAAGTGTCGCAGTGGCAGCACCGCGCGATTGCGGATGCCATCGCCAACGGGGAGAGCGGGCGCGCCGAAGCGCTCGCGCGCGAGCATTCGCGGATGGCACGCCGGAGCGTGATGAAGGCCTGTGCGGAACGGCGGATTCAGGAAATTCGCGGCGGTCCGCTGGTACGGCTGCCGGAAGCCGGTTAGCGC
>DATJMA010000048.1:0-17466 GCA_035509055.1 Bryobacteraceae bacterium
GCGGACGGGCCCTTCGGAGGCGGTACCACGGGCGGCAACCTGACGATCGAGGGCTACCAGCCCAAGCTTGACGAGTACGTCGGGTCTTCACAAATCGCCGTCAACCCCGGATTCTTCCAGGCGATGGGAATTCCATTGCGCGCCGGGCGCGAATTCACCGAGCGCGATGGCATCGGCGCGCCGAAAGTAGTGGTGATCAACGAGACTTTTGCGCGCAAATACTTCGCCGGGCGGAATCCGGTCGGCGGCCACCTGATGGTGGGCGGCAGCAGTCACCCGAAGTTCGACCACGAGATCGTGGGGGTGGCGGCCGACACGCACATTTCGGTGCGCGGTCAGCCCAAGGAAACCTTCTTCCTGCCATATGCGCAATGGAACCGTCCCGAACGGCTGGAGTTTTACGTGCGGACCGCCGGCGATACCGGCGGGCTCGCCAACAGCATCCGGCAGGTGATTCGCGCCGCCGATCCCAACGTCCCGATGGGCGAGCTGAAGACGGTGGATGTCAAAATTCAAGACGACATCTACACCGACCGCCTCATCGCCATGCTTTCCGCCGCTTTCGGATTGCTTGCGACGCTGCTCGCGGCGATCGGATTGTACGGTGTCATCGCACATGCCGTGACGCGCCGCACGGCCGAAATCGGCGTGCGTATGGCGCTCGGCGCGCAACCGGGGACAGTGCTGCGCATGATCCTGTGGGAAGCCGGGCGCATGGCCGTAGTGGGCATTGCGATCGGGCTCGTCTGCGCGTTTCTGGTCAGCCGGTACGTGGAATCGCAGCTCTACGGCATGAAGGCGTCCGATCCGGCGATTTTCGCCGGCGGCGCGCTGCTGCTCGCCCTGGTGGCGGCAGCCGCGGCGCTTCTGCCCGGATGGCGGGCTTCCAAGATCGAACCGGTGACCGCGCTAAAGTATGAGTGATGACCAGGCGCGGGATGCTTCAGGGGGCGGCGGCATTCTGTGCCGCGCGCCTGGCGCGTCCACAAGACCAACCGACGTTCACCACCGAAGTGAAGGTGGTCAACGTGCTCGCCACCGTGCGCAACCGGACCGGAACGCTGATCGGTAATCTGGGAAAGGACGACTTTTCCCTTTCTGAGGACCGCCGCCCGCAGACCATCAAATATTTCCAGCACGAGAGCAATCTGCCGCTGATTCTCGGCCTGATGGTGGATACCAGCGGCAGCCAGGAGAAGGTGCTTGACCAGGAACGGGCCGCCAGCCTGCGCTTTCTCGACCGCGTCTTTCGCGACAACATCGACCGCGCTTTCATCATGCAGTTCGATACCAGCGTGCAGCTGCGCCAGGGGCTGACGGGTTCGATCAAGATTCTCGACGATGCCATGGCATACGTGAATAGCGAGACGATGCGGCAGCTTCGCATGCAGGGCGGGGGAGGAACGCTGCTCTACGATGCGGTGCTGCGCGCCGCGAACGAGATTATGAGCAAGCAGGCGGGGCGGAAGGCGCTGATCGTGCTCTCCGATGGCGTCGACTTCGGGAGCGACGCTTCGTTGAGCGATTCCATAGAAGCGGCGCAGCGCGCCGACACCCTCATCTACTCGATTCTTTATTCCGACGCCGGGTTCTATGGTCCCCTGGGCGGAGATCGCGACGGCAAGAAAGTCCTGCAGCGCATGTGCGACGATAGCGGCGGCAGCTTCTTCGAGGTTTCGAAGAGAGTGCCCATCGACAACGTCTTCGCCATCCTCGAAGAGGAACTGCGCAACCAATACAGCATCGGCTATGTCTCCGACAAGCCGGTCACGCTTTCGGAATTTCGCACGATTCAATTGACTACCCGGCAAAAGGGCTTGCAGGTGCAAGCTCGCAAGCGATACTGGGCGCGGAGATGAGCTAAAACACCAGTTTTGCGGCGATCTCGAACTGGCGCGGGGTGCCGCTGCCGGTCGGAGTGGTATTCACCAGGCTGGTGATTTCTCCGAATGTGGCGGTGGCCGAGCTATCGGCAAGCGGATTTCCGTATTGCGCGCGATTGAACAAATTGAAGCATTCCCCGCGCAATTCCAGGGCGAGGCGCTCGTGCAGCGTGATGTGGCGCTGGATGGCGGTGTCGATTTGCCACAGCGCCGGTCCGCGGAACACGTTCTTGCCGAGATTGCCCCAGGTCTTCGCCACCGGAACCGAAAAAGCGGCCGGGTTGATCCAGTGGAGCGGCCCCTGCCCGCCCGGCGGAATCAAGGGTACTCCCAAAACCAGGTTCGGACGCTGATTGGCGGAATTGCCGTCGGGCATCACCGAGGCGGAGCGATCGACGGTGATGTTGACCGGAAGGCCGGTGCGGCCCCCGGCAAGACCGCTCCATTCCCAACCGCCGAAGATGGCGGTGAGGACTCCTTTGTTGCGCAGCATGCTCTTGCCGCGGCCGAACGGTAACTGGTAGAGCGCCGAGAAGGAGAAGCTCTGGCGCGCATCCTGGTCGCTCGACGCGTATTCGCACCGGCGGCAGGAGACGTTTTCGGGGAAATCGTCTTCCACGCCGCTGCCCAGCGAACCGTCGTTCAGGGCGTGCGACCACATATAATTCGCCGTCAGCAGCCAGCCGCTGGAAAGCGTGCGCTGCGCCTGGAATTGCAGAGCATTGAAATTGCCGTTGCCATCTTTGGCGCGCAGTTCGATCTGGCCGAACTGAGGATAGGGGCGTGTTCCCGTGAGTGGATTGATGATGTTGGTATAGGAGCGGTTCATTTCGTTGGTAGCCTTGTTGCCGATCCCCGAAATCGTGCCGACGATCTTGAACGGCAGATTCTGCTGGATGGAGGCAATCCACTCCTGGACGTAGGTGTCTTTCCGTTTCCGAACCTGATCTTTGGGCGAATCGACGCCGGTAGCGGTGGCGAGCAGGGAATCGAACGGGTAGGCGAGGTTCGGAAACTGCGTTCCGCGCGCCAGCGAATAGCGCGGAACATCGTTAGCGGTCGGGAAATTCTGGTCGTCGAGTTGCGCGTCCTCGTGATAAATGCCGTAACCGATGCGGAAGACGGTGCGGTTACGGAAGAGGGTGGGCGCCCAGGCAATGGCCGCGCGCGGGTCGAGATTGTTGTACGCGGGGAAGAGAAAGGCCGCGGTGGGCGAGCAAAATCCGCCGCAGGTTTGGAAGTCGAACGGGAGGTCGCGGTCCGACACTTCGTGGAAATCGTTGTAGAACTCATAGCGCAGTCCGAAGGTGAGTGTCAGATTGGGTTGCATCTTGAACTCATCCTGGACATACCCGAAGTAGGAGAACTTGCGCATGCGCTTGAGCGGTTGGAGTGCGGTGTAAGTGGCGGTGTCGAGCTGGTTGTTTTCGAAATCGGAAATGGAATTGTATGTGAGGGTGCCGGCAAAGGAACTACCTTCATTGATCTCCACGCGGCGGACCTCGGCACCGAATTTGATCACATGGCGCCCGCGCACCAGGCTGACGTTATCGAGCCAACTGAAGGTGCGGCCGTCCTGGTTGCTGGTGGAACTGGCGTTCAGGGCGGTGAAGCCGGAGACATTCACGGTGTAGGGAAATGGCGTGAGATTGTACGCGTGCGAAACCATCTGGTTGGTTCCGAATTTGAATTCGTCGATGAAGGTAGGCGAGAAAACGTGCAGGGCCTCCGCCACGCCGTTCAGCGGTCTTTCGCTGTTCAATTGCCGGTCGGTGAGCGAGCCGAGCGGCGCTATGGTCTGGGCGCTGTCGTAGTTGAAGCGGAGATAGGCGCTGGTGGCATCGTCGAAACGGTGATCGAGCCGGATCATTTCCGAGTACTCGTTCTGGGTTGAGAGCCCGACGCCGGTCCATTGCTGCACGCCGGTCGAGCTGATAGTGCCATTGCCTACAGGGTAATCGTTGATGACCGGCGTGAGCGCCGGCGACTGGCTAAGAACGAGCGACCGGATGGTGGGGCTGGGGACGAAACCAATGAGTGTCAGGTCCTGCACCTGGCGGATTTCCTCGTGGTCGACGAAGAAGAATGTCTTGTTCTTGTGAACCGGACCGCCGAAGGTGCCGCCGAACTGGTTCAAGTGAAAAGGCAGCGGCCCCCTGGTTTGATCGAACGGGGAGCGGGCGTCGAAGTCGCTGTTACGGAAGTATTCGAACAGAGAGCCGTCGAATTGGTTTCCTCCGGCCGCTGACGCCACGATCACTTGCGCGCCGCTGGCGACTCCCATTTCGGCAGTGGGCAGCACCGTCTGCACGGAGAACTCGGAAATCGCGCTGACCGGTATAGCCAGCCGGACATAGGCTTTCTGGGCCTGATTCACGATTCCCGTGGCGTCCACCCCATCGAGAGTAATGTTCATTTCGTCGCGCCCGCGGCCGGTGTAGCGAATGGAGCGTTGGGTATCGCCGCCCTGGTCGATGGCGCCGGGAGTGAGGGCGGTGAGCGTGGTCCAATTGCGGCCGTTCAGGGGAAGATCGGCGATAGCGGCCGGCTCGATGGCTTCCTGTAAAGTGGCGAACGATTCATTCAGATGGGGCGCCGTTTCGCTGACGCTGACCTGTTGCTGGCTGGACGCCACGCGAAGCTGCGGATTAAGAGTGAGGGTCTGGCCGACGGGAAGATTCAACGAGTCGTAGCGCGCACTGGCGAATCCAGCCGCCGAGAAAACCGCGGTCCAGACGCCGATGGGAAGGTCGGGAAGTTCGTAGATGCCTCTTTCATTGGAATTCGTGCGGCGCTGTGCGCCAGTGTCCGTCCGCGTAATCACAACTAGCGCCTTCGGAATCACTTTGCCGCTCTGGTCGAGCACGGTGCCGCTGATCGCTCCGCGATCCGTCTGTGCGTAGGCAGCGGACACAATGAAAAATGCGACCGCCATAAGTGGCCGCCGTTTGGGCACACGACAGCCCCGAACGAATACCATAGTCCCTCCGAGTTATGTTCCCCAACATTACCGAAAGATTAAAAATTTGTCAATAAAATCGGAGACTATCCGTAGTATTATTGGACGGATTTTGTCAGTAGGTTGGAGGGAACAGTGAATCGCCGCCGATTTATAGGTTTGTCCGCTGCTTCGCCGATCGCCGCCAGAGTTTTGTTGGCGCAAGGTCAGGGGTACGCGAAGACGCGAGCTTTTTTGGCTAACTTCATCGCGGAGGGGCAGGCGAACGGCGCCATCGGCTGCGTGTACCGCCGCGACACGCTGGAATTGGAGGCGGTGGAAGGCTGGCTCGACGCCGGCCAGAAGAACAAGATGCGCGCGGACGCGGTATTTTATCTGGCTTCTCTGAGTAAACCGGTGGCGGGAGTGGCGGGAATGAAGCTGGTGGAGATGGGGAAGATCAAACTAGAAGATCCCGTCGAGCGATGGCTTCCGGAACTGGCGAACCGCAAGGTGCTGCGCAAGCCGGATGGCCCTCTGGACGATACCTATCCCGCTCCGCGCCCGATTACCGTGCAGGATCTGCTTTCCATGCACATGGGGATGGGCGGGGATGGCCCGGCGGGGCCTTTTGCCGATGCGTTGAAGAAGAACGAGTGGTCGGCGTACGGCGATCCCGATACCTGGCTGAAGGGGTTGAGCGCGATCCCGCTGCAATATGCGCCCGGCGAGCGCTGGCTCAACGATACGTCGGTGGACGTGCTGGGAGTGCTGATCCGGCGCGTGACGGGCGGGACTCTGACGGCGTTCCAACGGGAACATATTTTCGAACCACTTGGAATGCGCGACACGGCCTATTATGTGCCTGCCGAAAAGATGGAGCGGCTCGCGGGATATCCGGAGCCAAACAAGCCGACCGCAACCAGGCCGGCGACATTCGAGTCGGGCGGTGACGGGCTATACGGCACCGCGCCCGATTACCTGCGATTTGCGCGCATGCTCTTAAATAAAGGAGAACTTGACGGCAAGCGCATTTTGAGGGTGAGCAGTATCGATGCGATGGCCGTCGATCGCTTCCGGCCGGCAGAGCACCGTAATGGCGGCTTTTACGATCGCTACCCGGGGCGCGGATTCGGCTTTACGGTTGCGGTGAGGACGGAAGCGATGGCCGTAGGGCCATCGGTAGGCGCGTACGGATGGTCGGGCTCCTCGGGCCCGTGGTTCGTGGTGGACCCGGCGCGCGACATGCTGGCGCTGCTGATGACGCAGCATCCCACCAAGGGCCGGAATGCCAAAACGGGGGCGAAGTACCTGAGCAAGATCGAAGAGAACGATCAGTATCAAGCCGCGGTTTACAGCGACCTGGCGGGACAGGCGCAATAGCCGGATCGTAACTGCGATCCGCGCGCGTTATCAGTGTCGCGCCCTTCCGTGCGATAAGATCGGGTCATCATGAAAAGGGTCATTCCCGCGTTGGTGTGCGCGATTTTACCGCTGACCGCGGCCATCACTCACCCCGTCAAAGTGGATGGCGGCGAGGTGCAGGGCGTTCCCGGCAAAGACGCAGCGATTACCGCTTTCAAAGGGATTCCGTTTGCCGGACCGCCCGTCGGAGACCTGCGGTGGCGTGCGCCGAGCCCCGTTGTTCCGTGGCAGGGTATTCGCAAGGCCGATCAATTCGGCGCGAGCTGCATGCAAAATATCGTAGACGAGCGAAAACCGTGGACTTACGAGTTCATGACCCACACCGCCATCAGCGAGGACTGCCTCTTTCTGAACGTGTGGACGGGCGCAAAGGCGGCGGGCGAAAAACGGCCGGTGTATGTCTACATTCACGGCGGCGGCAACACGGAAGGATCGGGCGCGGTTCCGGTGTACGACGGTGAGGGACTGGCCAAGAAGGGAATCGTGGTGGTGACGGTCAATTACCGGCTCGGCATTCTGGGGTTTTTCACCCACCCGGAACTGACTGCCGAGTCGGACGTCCACTCTTCCGGGAATTACGGGCTGCTCGATCTCATCGCGGCGCTTCATTGGGTACACGACAATATCGCGGCGTTTGGGGGCAATCCTGGCCGCGTTACCATCGGCGGACAATCGGCGGGTGCGGCGGACGTGCATGCGCTGGTGGCATCGCCGCTGGCGAAGGGGCTGTTTGAAGGTGCGATTGCCGAGAGCGGATCGAGCGTGACCGGGCTGGGGCTGATGCGCTCCTCCACCTTTGCCGAGCAGGAACAGGCAGGTGTGCGATTTGCAGAGGCTAAGGGCGCGCATTCCATCGCCGATCTACGCAAGCTCTCATGGAAAGAACTCACCAGCGGCGGTGCGCGCTTCGGCATCGTGGTGGATGGATATGTGCTTCCGATGTCCGCCGGCGATGCGTTCAGGCAAGGCAAACAGAACGATGTGCCCACGCTTACCGGATGCAATCGTGAGGACATCGGCGGGGGCAGCACGCATCCCACAACTACGGCCGAGCAATTCCAGCGGCAGGCGCAGCGCTATGGCGAACTGGCGAACGAATTCCTCAAGCTGTATCCCGCGCCGGCTGACGATCAGGCGAAGATCGCGGCCAACGAAAGCGCCTGGGACGGCGAGCGGGCCGGCCAATATTTCTGGGCGCTGGCTCGCGCGAAGACCGCGAAGACGAAAGCGTACGAGTATTTCTGGGAGCACACCATGCCCGGTCCGGACGCAGACCGCTTCGGCGCGTTCCACACGTCCGAGGTGCCCTATGCCATGAACACGCTGTACGCCTCGGACCGTCCGTTCACAGATGCGGATCGCAAGATCGCCGGCGAGATGTCGTCCTATTGGGCGACCTTCATTCGAACCGGCGACCCCAATGGAAAAGGACTGGCGCAGTGGCCTGCTGTGAGTGAGCAGGCGGGAATGGCGTTCGAAGTCGGGGACAGGTTCGCCGTCATTCCCGTGGCTGGGGACAAAGCGAAGCTGGCATTCTGGGAACAGTACCTGACAAAGAGGTAAGATGTTGCACCGCGCTGCCCTGCTGTTCTGCGTGCTTGTGCCCCTTGCCGCGGCATCCACGTGCGAGAGCCTCGGGTCGCTGACACTGGCAAACACTACGATCGCCGCGGAGAGTCTGGCGGCTTACTGCAAGGTGACGGCGGTAGTGAGGCCGGTGGCCGATTCCGAAATTCGCGTGGAGATCTGGCTTCCGCCCGCCGCGCAGTGGAACGGGAAGTTTCTCGGAACGGGCAATGGAGGGTATTCCGGGGCGCTCAGCTATGCGGAGATGCGCGCCGCGCTGGCGCGAGGGTACGCGACCGCCGGTTCGAATACGGGCCACGATGGCGGCGATCTGAAATTCGGAGCCGGCCATCCCGAGAAGATTCGGGATTGGGCCTATCGGGCCGTCCACGTGATGACGGAAACGGCCAGGCAGGCGATCCACGCCTATTATGAACGGGCGGCGGCGCATGCCTATTTCGAGGGCTGCTCCACGGGCGGCCATCAGGCGCTGATGGAAGCGCAACGGTATCCGGACGATTACGACGGCATCGTCGCGGGCGATCCCGGAAATAACCGCATCCGCCTGAACGCTGGATTTCTGTGGTCCTGGCTGGCGGCGAAGGATTTCCCGGCCGCCAAGCTGCCGATGCTGAATCGCGCCGTGGTGGAGGCTTGCGATGCCGCCGACGGCATCAAGGATGGACTGATTGCCGATCCGCGCCGCTGCCGGTTCGACCCCGGATCGCTCGCGTGCAAGAGCGGCGACAGCGTATCGTGCCTTAACGAGGCAGAGGTCGCGGCCGTGCGCAAGGTCTACGATGGGGCGCGCGTGTTCCCCGGATGGGCGCGCGGGAGCGAACTCGGATGGTCCGCCTATTTTGTGGGACAGCCGGAGCCGGCACGCAGCGATTTCTGGCGCCGGTGGGTTTTCGACAACCTCGAATGGAATCCGCACACGTTCGATTTCGACCGCGACGTGGCGGCCGCCGACCGCCAAGTTGGGTACATCGATGCCAACAATCCCGACCTGAGCGCATTTCGGAATCGCAAGGGGAAGTTGCTGATGTACCACGGGTGGGCGGACCCGGTGGTGCCTCCCGAAGACGGGATCGGCTATTACGAAAGCGTCGCCCGCGCCATGGGCGGGGAAAGTAAGATCGCGCCGTTCTTCCGGCTCTTTATGGCGCCCGGAATGGGCCACTGTGGCGGCGGCCCCGGCCCGAACGATTTCGACATGTTGGCAGCACTCGACATTTGGGTAACCGAAGGCGCCGCACCCGAGAGAATTGTGGCTTCGCACTCCACCGCGGGAAAAGTCGATCGCACGCGGCCTCTTTGTCCTTATCCGCAGGTGGCGCGATGGAACGGCACGGGAAGTACGGACGACGCGGCGAATTTTACGTGCGGGCCGGAGCGCTGAACGTCAGAAGAGGAACTTGATGGCGCCTTGCGCCAGACGTGGTGGCGCGGAGCTCACCACTTGCGCGAAGGCATCGCTCGTGATCTCGCCCACTACGGACGCAGGGCCAAAGAACTGCGTGTGGTTGAAAGTGTTAAACGTTTCCAGCCGGAATTCGAGGCGGCGCGATTCCCGAATCGTCACGGTTTTAGAAATTGCGGTATCGAAATTGGCGATGCCGGGCCCGTAAAACAGCCTTCGCGGGGCCGAACCCACCTGCCCGAGCGGCTGCAAACTGAACAACGCGGTGTTGCAATAGGGCTGCCCATTGCGCGGATCGTGGTTGATCTCGAGCGGACCGCGCGCTATGTCCGGCAGATCGATGCCGTAGCCGTTGACGCCACCGGGCTCCGTACCGAGCAGCGAGTTATCGCTGGCGTTGGTGAAGGTGACCGGGAACCCTGTGCCGAAGCGCGTGATGGCGGAAAGGACCCAGCCTGCGGAGAGGCGGTCGCTTTTGTGAAACGGAGCGTCGAACGGAAGGTCGTAGCGTTCACGCACCACGAAATTATGTTTCAAGTCGAACGCCGACGGCGCTTGCCGCGGCGGCCCAAGTTCTTAGACGTGACGTTCCGTGAGTCCCTGCTTTTCCGCTAAGGGCAGAAGCACCGAGGCGACCGTGCCGCGGTCGGGATCGCTCGAAATCTCCACCGATCCGCCGTGCAGAAACACGATTTGGCGCACGATGGCGAGCCCTAACCCAGTGCCGCCGGCATCGCGAGAGCGGGCCGGATCGGCGCGATAGAAGCGGTCGAAAACCCGAGGTAGCGCGTCTGCCGGGATGCCCGAGCCGGAGTCGCGCACCTCAATTCGCACGCCCGAATCCTGGGGCGCCGCGCTGAGACGGATGCGATCGCCTCTGGAGCAGTGGGCGAGAGCGTTCGAGACCAGATTTCCCAGAGCTCGTTGCAGGAGTGCCTTGTCGGCCTGCGCATACAGGTTTGGGGCGCTATCGACTTCGAGAGTGACGCCGGCTTCCACCGCCGCGGCATCGTAGTAATCGCGCAGGCTGGCTAGAAGCGCGCCGAGATCTTCACGTGTGCGTTTGAGATGATCGCCGGGGCTTTCGGAGCGTGCCAGGAATAACAGAGACTCTATCAACTCCGATAACCGGACAGTCTCTTCGAGACAGGAGGCAAGCACTTCGGCATATTCCTCCGGGGTGCGGACGCGAGCCAGAGCCACTTCCGCTTCGCCACGGATGTTGTTGACCGGGGTACGGAGTTCGTGGGCGATATCGGCCGAGAAGCGTGAAAGGCGCGCGAACGCATCTTCCAGGCGCTCGAGCATCGCGTTGAACGCGTTGGCCAGAATGCGCACTTCCACGGGATAGCCATCCACGCGGATGCGCTCGTTGAGCGTGCTCGACCCGATATGTTGGGCGGTATCGGCCACCTCGCGCAACGGGCGAGTGCCGCGGTGCGCGATGAAAAATCCTACTCCAGGACAGATGAGCAGTGCCGCTCCCAACACTACAGCGATCCACAGACGCTGGCGGCCAAGGATGATTTCCTCCTGAGTCAGATCTACTGCCGCTTGCAGGGTCCACGACTCCGCGCCCGTGGCGTCGCGCGGAACAGTAGCTACGATCACCCGATAGGACGCCCCGCGCGGCGAGTCGATCCAGAAGACGCCGCTACGCGTAGCGGCCGCCTCGGCGATGCGCCGGGCGCTCAGATCACGGTCCATTCCAGGCGTAGTCGAGAGCGCGGTTCCAGTGCGATCGAGCACGCGCACATAGAATTTCTGATACCGGCGGACGGCGGAATCGATTTCTACTTCTTCATGCAGGGCGTGCGAATCGCCGCCGCGTTCGAGCACCAGGGCGCGGCAAACATTCAATTCATCGATGAGCGATTGCTCGGAGATTTGCCGGAGGGTATCGGCAAGGTGAACGTACAGTAGCAGTGTGACGGCCGCGACCAGCAGCAACGATGCCGTGGTGTACCACGCGGTAAGCCGCACCGCCAGTGACGACCAGGGGTGCGGCTTCTTCTCAGTCATGCTGCTCGGGGGCTTCGAGGACATATCCGACTCCGCGGACGGTGCGGAGCAGTTTTTGGGCAAACGGGTCATCGACTTTGCTGCGCAGGCGGCGCACACTTACATCGACCACATTGGTGTCGCCGCCGGAATGGATATCCCAGACCGATTCGGCGATGAAGGTGCGGGTGAGGACCTCTCCGGCGCGGCGCGCCAGAAGAGAAAGCAGACTGAACTCCTTGGCGGTGAGATCGAGGCGATGGCCTGAGCGCGTGACTCTATGCGCGGAGATATCGAGCTCGAGGTCGCCGATCCTCAGGATGGAGGGCTCGCGTAACGGCGGACGGCGCAGGATGGTGCGCACGCGGGCGAGCAACTCGGAAAATGCAAATGGCTTCACGAGGTAATCGTCGGCGCCGACCTCGAGCCCGCGCACGCGATCGCTGACGGCATCGCGCGCGGTAAGAATCAATACGGGGGTCTGCAATCCACGCGCGCGCATCCAGGAGAGGAGTTGCAGGCCGTCCATACCGGGGAGCATGATGTCGAGCACCACAAGGTCAAAAGTGGCGGTTTCGACCTGGTGCAAGCCTTCGAGTCCATCGGGGGCAACCGTCACTACGAAGCCTGCCTCGGTAAAGCCACGATCGAGGAAGCTTGCGGTTTTGGTTTCGTCCTCGACGATCAGCAACTTCATGGGTAACACTGCATTGTACTGCAAGGAACCAGGGGCTGAGGACGCGAAGTGGGAGAGGAGTGGTGTCAGGGGGCGAAGCTGGCCAGCTAATACGATAGCTGTCACGTTGGGCCGTTACCGCGCCCTTGAGCAGATTCGCACGAATTGCGCCGGATCGTTCTCAGGAATAGACCGGAGATAGTGGCGGTTAGCAGCCGATATAAATGGAAATGGGAAGTTGTGGCGGGTAGTGGGACTCGAACCTACGACATTCGGAACCATAAGCCCTCACAACGCTACATCGCCGGGGCATGTGTTTGCCGGGTGTAGACTTTGCGACTTCCACCGCTGGGGCGTCGAAAACCCCACACTCCGCGGTAGTTCCGCTACCGCAGTTTGTTAAATCGGCTTGCTTTCGCATGCGCCTCGGCGCGTCGCGCCGGGAGGAACGATGGCGTCTCCGCGTTGCGGCGGCCACCGGTCTCCCGGCCTTCAGCAGATTCGCGAGTACCAACTGCATCGGTTCGAAGAGAAGAGGCGGGCGCCCGATGCGGTCATGCTGGCGATGTTCGAAGAGTACAAATCGGGCGGAAGAACTCAGCCTGAGCCGCCATTCGGTTCCACTCGCACGAACTGCGCCTTTGGCTGGCCGTAATCTCATCCGACTGGGGCAATCTGTGGCGGCGGCATCTGGTTCGCCGCATGCGATAATCTAGGCAATGCTGCTCCGTTATGGAGTGTTCGGCATCCTCCTGATTACGTGCAGCGCGCAAAATCTGTCGGTAGGTTTTGCCGGCGGCGGGGCGCCAACGAATGCGTTTGAAACCACAAACGCGGGTGTCCCGGGAACCTTCACATCGTATTCCCAAGCAAAGGATTACATCGTTGGGTTGATGCTGGAGTATCGGCTGGCCGGGAATGTCTCGGTCGAAGGCGACTGGTTGTACAGGGAGCTTCACCTGACGGTTGCCTTTGTAGAGCCGAACCTGACCCTCTACGCCGTGTCGCCTTCGCCGGTGGTCACATACGAGATTCCGACGATGGTGAAGTACCGGTTTCACGGGTCGAAGGCGGATCCGTTTCTCGAAGCGGGGCCTGTATTCCGGCCCACCACGAACCTGAACGCCAATCCCTCACATTATGGATTGGGGGCAGGAATCGGTGTTACGGTCCGGTGGAGGCAATTCGAGATCTCGCCGATGCTGCGATATACGCGGTGGATGCACGACCGGCCCTTATCGAATCTGGCGGAGTCGGAATCGGATCAACTGGAGTTGTTGCTCAGCGTCAGCGGCCGCCCTCGCTCCGCATGGCACCCGCTGAGTCCGCGAATCGCCCTGGGGCTGGTTGCGGGCACGACGCTCGTGCATGATGTCCCGACCGGCTCAACTGAATTCGCCAATCTCCTGGCTCCGACTGGCAGCGGCGGCTATACGTATGAGCAGGAGTCTGAGACGACGTATGCGTCGGGCAGCCAAGCCGCGCTAGTGGGCCCGGCGCTCGAAGCCACCTTGCTGAAACACGTTTTTCTGGAGGTGGATGCACTGCATCACGCCATCCCGGTCTCCTGGCGCAGCGTGCTGCAGAACGGTGAAGTATTCGACTCGTTTTCCGGAACAGAGGCGACGACGATGGAATTCCCGGTTTTGGCGAAATGCAAATTTGGGAGCGGACGAGTCAAACCGTTCGTGGAAGCGGGACCATCCTTCCGGTTGGCCGTCGAGAACTCCTCGCTGCGCGGAATCGGTGGCGGTGCCGGGCTGGAGGTGCGTTGGAAGAGCCTGAAAATCGCGCCGGCACTTCGGTTCACGCACTGGGGACCGCAAGGTCTCGTCTGGGGCCCGCAAGGGTATCACAGCCCATCGACTGAGATCATCTCGAACCAAGTCGAGTTTCTGACTTCCTTTCTACTCTGAACGGCCACGACAACCGGTGCCAGCGTAGCTCCTCGGGCTCTCAGGCAGGATTTGGCGGGGAACGCTGGCGCGCCTGGGCGCGGGCGTGCCCCATGCCGGTGCATACCGTCAAGGAAAGCCTCGCCGACTCGGAAGAAGGGGAGTTGCCGGTGAAGCATTACCTGGATGACCGCGCACATCGACACGCCGATTCTGGATGCGGGGGCCACTTTTGTGATCAGCCAGCGAACGAGTAGCGGTTCACGATCTCACGCTGGTCGGTAGCCCCGAAGGCGCGGGGGAAGCAGTCAGTCAGTCGATGGACGACGCAGAGTCACAGGCGAAGACCCTGTGATCCACTATGTCAAGGGCGACAGCGCTGCGTTGGCGCATTCCGCAAAGGGTGACCGGCGGCGTGAACGGGCGAACATCAAATTACTGACGGTGACGGAGCTACTGAATTTGGATGAGCACACTGTTGGATTGTTGGCCAGCCACGACAACTGTGACGGCAGTTGTTCCTGAACCCTTCAGTGAGTAAGGTATCTGTACGTTGACTTGGTCTTCTCCGGGATACCCGGGTGCTGGGCCCGCATACGCCGGCGCGATTGTCTTGCCGCCAATCTGCACGCTCACCTGCGACTGCGCGGCTCCGCGAATTCCCGTCCCATACAAAATCAGATAGACCGTGTTGCTGGGCGGATCCAGACCGATCGGCGTGGTCACCAGATTCCCGGCCGAATTAGCCGTCACCAGCACAGTCGTGGTCTGCGTTCCGGATGCGGTCGCGGTTACCGAAAGGGCTGCCGCCAAACCGTTGGCGGCGTATATTCCGGGGGCCGTCGCGGTGAGGGCAACCGCACCTTGCGAGATCGTGCCATCGCCGCTCTCGACCGTCAGGGTAGCGGTTCCGGCAGCCGCACTTGCGGGAATCAGGAAATTCACCTGCTTGGGCGAGACATAAAATAAGGTGCACGCCTGCGAGGCTCCGGTGGAGTCCTGCAGTGTCACGGTCGTGTTGTTGGCCGCGACACCAGTCGCCAGATCTGTTCCGTACACCGTCGCGATCGATCCCACCGCCACAGCCGGCGCAAAGCTCGCGGAATTCACGGTATTTGCGGCTGCAATTCCATTGTTCAGTAGAACGGTAATGGTAAGCCCGCCAACCACCAGATCGGGCTTGCCGTCGTCATTCAGATCAGCCGCCGCCAGGAATGCCGGCTGTCCGCTCGCCAGCAAGTGAGTCTCCGCGGAGAAGGTGCCGTCGCCGTTTCCCGCCAGGAACGTCACATCAGTGTTCGGGTGAGCAAGAACAATATCGGCATGGCCGTCACCATTGAAATCCTGGATCAGCGCCGCATCGTCCTGGTCCACTGAAGTGGCGATCGCCACCGGCGCGTGGAAGGTGCCGTCACCATTGCCCTCGAGCCAGTTGACCACGGCCGTGCCGCCGTTCACATTGCTGGTGGCGACCAGATCAGGCCGGCCGTCGCCATTGAGATCGCCTGTTGCCAACGCCGGTGCTGTCCCCGAAAACACCTTAGTTGGCGTCCGGAAGGCGCCGCCACCATTGTTGAGGACTACGTACACCGCGCCGTTCACGCCGTCGTTCGCATCGGCGAATGCCACATCCAGCTTGCCGTCGCCATTGAAGTCCGCGGCTACCATCGAGGATGGTGCGACGCCTGCCGGGATGGTTACCGGCATCTGAAACGTGCCGTCGCCGTTACCTTTGAGAAATGCCAGGGTGCCGGGAGAGCCCGCGCCCATCAGCACCAGGTCTAATTTGCCGTCGCCGTCGAAATCACCCGCAGTCATGGCACTGATTGTGGAGACACCCGCCGCCGAAGTCAGGGGGGACGCAAAACCGGTGGTCTTGCCCGGCAGAACTGCCACGCTGGAACCCGATGCAATGGCTAGATCGGACTGTCCATCGCCGTTGAAATCGGCGGCCAAAATGGCCTGCTCGTTGCCTGAAAAAGGAATGGCTTGCGCCGCCGCGAGCACGCCCTTTCCGTTGGCGCTAAGGAGTTGCAACCCGCCGTAGCCGAGCGAAACGACGCCCGTCGATCCCGCGAATTTGCCTACCGCCATCCCCTTCATCAGCGTGAAATTGCCGGGCAGAGGAACCGGGAAATACGCGGGGGCGGCTTGAAACGTGCCATCGCCATGGTTGACTAGAATGTTGATATTGCCGGAGCCCTCGGAGGTTCCGAAGATTCGTTGATCACCGGTCCCATTGATGATATCGAGTTTGCCATCGTGGTTGAAGTCCGCCAAAAGGATAGACTGTGGGAGGACGCTCGCGGCATACGGCGAAGCGGTCGTGAACGTGCCATCGCCGTTGCCAAACATGGTGCCGATCACCTGGTTCAGAACGTCGGCATAGACGATATCCATTTTGCCGTCACCGTTCAGGTCCCCGGCAGCGAAAGCCCATAGGCTTCCAGGCAGGGTCTGGAGCGAACTACCCGTGCGAAAAGTTCCGTCCCCATTGCCCAAAAGCACCATGGTTCCGCTGACGATATCCGGCTTGCCGTCTCCGTTGAAATCAGCGATTGCGACGGCCTGCCCGGAGCCGCCGACGGGATATTTCGTCGGCGAGCCGAAGGTGCCGTCACCCTTCCCGAGCAGCACGCTGACCGACTGATCGAGTGATGCGGCGGCGATGTCGAGAGCGCCGTCGTGGTTCAAATCGAGAATCGCAAAATTCGTCGCCGTCGTGCCTTTGGCATATACCACCGGGTTACCGAACGTACCGTCGCTCCTTCCGAGCATAATGGCAATTCCGCCCGGAGTGCCGGCGCCATCGAAAGCCACCGCGAGATCGGGATTCCCATCGTTGTTGAAATCGGCAAAAAGCACCGAGTTAACGTCCTGTCCGATAGAAACCGATTGCGTACCGGTACCGGAACTCGCCGCAACCGAGACGGAAGAGTCCCCGGATCCAGGGGCGGCGAAAGCTACCACGCCGTTTGGAAACAGAGAGGAAACCGCAGCGATTGCCGACTGCGTTCCCACTCCGGCCGGCGCCGGCGGAGAATTGGCCGCAGCGGCCAAGCCCGCGGACAACAGCTGCGTAAGGAGGCTCTGGGGATTGGAAAGGGTCGCCGGTGGGCCGGGACTTAACGACACGCTCACATAGGTTCCATCGGCGCGGCGGACGAACACGCTTACACCAGACGCCGAGCTTCCAATCGTGACGCCGTCGATGAACGGATCCAGGGCTGGGGCCGATTGCGCCTGCGCTTTCGCGATGAGAAGAACGAAACCCAGCACCACAGCAACAAAAAGCTCGAATCGTCGTGGCATCGTCCCCTCCGCGCGCAGCAGACCACAAGGCTGAATAGAAGCAGAGTACCACAACAATGTCCCTGCGAGATCGTCCGCAAATACTCCTCCTCATTCGCGATCCGCATGCCGATTTTCAGCCGGTAGAGCGGCAATGGCGCCACCCGATCGCCGGCCAGTTCCTATAAATTGACGGTGGCGTTCTGAGTCGTCACTAAGGCGCTGGCGACGCGCAACGTGACGTGCTCCGCCAAATGGCGCAGTTCGCGATGTACTGCATGGAATCCGGGTCGGGGACGTCAAATGGAGAGGAGGGTGTCAGTTGGGGTGGGTAGTGGGATTCGAACCCACGACATTCGGAACCACAA
>DATJMA010000049.1:0-20033 GCA_035509055.1 Bryobacteraceae bacterium
TCCAGGCCGATATCGAGCGCGACAGCAAAGCCTATGCCGAGCTCCTCGAGCGCCTCGAAACCGCCATGCTGCTGTCGGGCCCGAACGACGCCCGCAGCGCCATCATGACCATCCACCCGGGCGCCGGAGGCACCGAGAGCCAGGATTGGGCCGAGATGCTGCTGCGCATGTACCTGCGATGGGCCGAACGCGACGGGTTTCAAACGGTGGTGACAGACCGTCTGGAGGGTGAAGGCGCGGGCATCAAGTCGGTCACCTTCGAAGTGAACGGCGAGAACGCATACGGTCTGCTGCAATCGGAAATCGGAGTGCACCGGTTGGTGAGGATTTCGCCCTTCGACGCCAATGCGCGGCGTCACACGTCGTTCGCGTCGGTGTTCGTCTACCCGCAGGTAGACGACGAGATCAAGATCGACATCAAGCCCGAAGACGTGCGGATCGACACTTTCCGTTCGTCGGGCGCCGGCGGCCAGCATGTCAACATGACCGATTCGGCGGTGCGCATTACCTACCTTCTGGCAACCCCGCCCATCGTAGTGCAGTGCCAGAACGAGCGCTCGCAGCACAAGAACCGCGATTCGGCCTGGAAGCAGCTTCGCGCGCGCCTGTACGAGCGGGAACTCGAGAAAAAGCGCGAAGAGACGCGCAAGACCGAAGATTCCAAGCTCGACATCAACTTCGGCAGCCAGATTCGCAACTACGTGCTGGCGCCTTACCGGCTGGTGAAGGACCTGCGCAGCAAGCTCGCGATGGGGGATGTCGATCGTGTGCTGGATGGCGGCCTGGAGCCGCTGATCCACGCGTACCTGGTGTGGCGGAAGACGGGGAAAGTGGCCGGCGACGATAAGGACGAGTCGCCCGAGTGAGTGTAGAGCAGGCAGCCGCGTTGATCCGCGCCGGAAAGCTGGTGGCGTTTCCGACCGAGACGGTGTACGGGCTGGGCGCCAACGCGCTGAATGCCGCGGCGGTAGCCCGAATCTTCCAGGCGAAAGGCCGCCCGAAAAGCAGCCCGCTGATCGTGCACGTGGATTCGGTGGAGATGGCGCGCGGGCTGGCCTCCGAATGGCCGCCGGCGGCGGAAACGCTGGCGCGGCGGTATTGGCCTGGGCCGTTAACGCTGGTGCTGCCGAAACAGCCGGCGATTCCGGACATCGTCACGGCCGGCCTCGCGACGGTGGGGCTGCGGATGCCGGCGCACCCGCTGGCGCTGGAATTGATTCGCGCGGCTGGAGTGCCCATCGCGGCGCCGAGCGCGAATCGCTTCACCGAACTTTCGCCCACGCTCCCGGGCCACGTGCCGGAAGGCCTGGCGGATTATGTCCTCGATGGCGGACCGGCTCGCGTGGGGATTGAATCGACGGTGCTTTCCGTCGCGGGCGCGCCGGTGCTCCTGCGCCCGGGAGTCATTCCGCTGCCGGAAATCGAGGCGCTCATCGGGCCGGTGGGGAGCGTGGACGCGCCGGCGGAAGGAGCGCACGCGTCGCCGGGGATGCATCGACGCCATTACCGTCCGGTAACTCCGCTCTACCTGGTGGCGCGCGGGGAAACGCCGCCCGCGGGGTACGGCGCCTGGTTGCGCATCGGGCGGGAGATGCCGGACGATCCGGCCGCGTATGCGGCGGTGCTATACGAGACGTTGCATCGTCTGGACGCCCTGGGGATGGGGAAAATCTTCGTAGAACGGCCGCCGGATACACCGCAATGGGCCGGCGTCCTCGACCGTCTGCTGCGAGCCGCGGAATAAAAGGGTGTCGAAACCTGGTTCCAGCCCCAGGCGTCTGTCCGATAATAGAAGCGATGACTGGCGAGGCGGTTTGTCCCAAGTGCGGCGGTACCGGGTTTATCATCACGGAGCACGCCAATCTGAGCGGTGCCGCCCCCTGCGATTGTCGCGCGCAGGGCCGGGCGGCGCGGCTGGAAGATCGTTCGCAAATTCCGGCGCTTTACCGCAGGGCTTCCTTCGATAATTTCATCGTCCCGGGCAATGAGAATCCCATGGCGCGGCGGGAACTGACCACCGTGCTGCTTGCCGTGAAGCAGTTCGTGCGCGATTTTCCCAACGAGAAACGGCCCGGCCTGTTGTTGATCGGCGAGACCGGATGCGGCAAAACACACCTCGCGGTGGCGGCGCTGCGTGAAATCATCGCCAAGGGTTTCGAGGGCCGATTCTGCAATTATCAGGAACTGCTGAACGATATCAAGTCGGGGTACGACCCGGCCTCTAATTCGTCCAGCCGGGCAGCTTACGAGAAGGCGCTCGACGCCGAAGTTCTGCTCGTTGACGATCTGGGCGCGAACCGCACGACCGACTGGGTGGAAGACACCATCAATTCGATTGTCACTTACCGTTGCGACAACCGGAAAGCATTGCTCGCCACCACCAACATGCCCGATCCGGATGCCGGAAGTGTGACTGTGCAACGTTCGGCGCTGGATAAGCCGGAATACCGCCGGACCTTGGCCGAGCAGATCGGCGCCCGCGCGCGCTCGCGGCTGTTCGAGATGTGCACGGTAGTCCGCATGCCTCTGATCGAAGACTACCGCGTGCGAAAGGGCAAACAGTTTTGAAGCGCCTGGCTGCTCTGCTGGTGCTTTCGGCCGCCGTTTTTTCCGCTCCGCCCGCGCCCGTCCCTCACGAATATGTGCAGGCGGTCGAGTTCCCCTATTACTTGTGCCCGCGCACGCTGTGGGAGCGCGAGTTGGTGTGGCTGAAGAACATCGGCGTGGACACGGTGGAATTCTCCATTCCGTGGAACTGGCATCAGCTTCAGCCGGGAGAATATGATTTCACGGGCCGTACCAGCCCGCGCCGCGACCTGGTGGCATTTATCCGAACTTTGCGCAAGCTGGATTTGCACGCGTGGGTGCGGCCTTTGCCGCCGGTGGAGGGATTCCGGGATAACGGCGCGCCTCCCAGCGCCGATGCCCGCGCGCAGCGGGCCTGGCTGCACGCGCTCGAACGCCTGCTCACCACGCAGACCGCGGCGCACGGAGGCCCGATCGCCTATGTGGAGGGACGAGTCCTCTCCATCGATGCCGCCGCGCCGCCCGCGCCGCTGGCCACAATTTCCGCAGCCGATCCCGATTCCCTGGCGCGCAGCCGCGACGCGCTCGCCGCAAACGCTCCGAGCGCCGTATTGTGGACGCACGTGGAAGATGCGTTGTACCCCGCGGGGTGGGCGGCCGACCCGGCGACGCTGCTGCGGCCGGGCGCGGTCGGGCTCAGCGGCGATGAGCGTCCCACGGCGGTTCCGCTTCGCCGGAACGCCGCGCTGTTGCGCAAATGGGGACCGCGGCGCAGCGAACTACACTCCGTCCCAATACCCAAACCCGCCGCGGGCAAGTTTCCCGACGGCGTAACGGCAAGCGAACTGACTTCGCCGGGAGTCAGCGCCGTCAGCCTCACGAATCGCGGCAAGGCGCCTTTTCACGACGAACTGCGGGTGTTCGAGCCGATCTCGAGGCGCACCCTCGTGATTCCGGAAATAACCGTGCCTTCGGGGGAATCGCTGTGGCTGCCGCTCGACGTTTCCCTTGGACCGGTGGGTCTGTGCCACGAATGCACGCAATTCGCCGAGGCGGAGCGGATCGTGTATGCTACCGCCGAGTTGCTCACCATCGAGTTCGAGAATGGAATTCTGGCCATGGAGTTTGCCGCGCCCGTGGGCGGCGAGATGATCCTGCAACTGGCGCGAAAGCCGGTGGGTCCGTACCTGGCTTTGGGCAAGCCGACGGAGTTCGATTGGGACGATAAAACGCTGCGGGCGCGTTTTGCGATCCCGGCGAACCCCGGGCCGGGCAATCGGGTCCGCGTCGGAATTGCGATGGAAGAGCCGGAGACGTCGGCCTTTTTCAACGAGGCGCACCGGCTGATCATCGGGCAGAAGAACGTGGTATCCACGGCGTACTCCTCCGCTGAAGTGGCGACGCGTTCGCGCATGCTGCTGCCGTCGGGATTCACGGCCGTGCCCATTCCGAAGTCGCCGAATGAGATCGATTATGAAATCGGTACGCCGCCCGAGGCCTTGCACGGCGAATACGCCGATCTGGCCCTGGAGGCGGACGGCGTTCCGCTGGGGCGCGCGCACTTGCAAATGTTCCGGCCGGTCTCCATCCGGTTGATGCAAGCCATTCAGCTTCACTTCGGCACGGAGGCGGAACTGGCGCCCGACCCGCCCATCGCGCCCATCGAACCGAAGGCGGGCAGCGACCTCGAGCTATCGATTCGCAACAACTGGCCGGGTATCCAGGATTACACGCTGACCGCGTCCGGCGACGGGCTCGATTTCTTCCCTGCCAAGGCCGATATCGCGGTAGGTGCCGTTGCCGAGCGGCTGGCTCGGTTGCGCATTTTTGCCAAGGAGGGCGTCGAGGGCCTGCGCGATTGGAACCTGAAAGTGGGCGGCGGGGCGGCGCAGGATCTGCCCATGCGGGTGGTGCTGGTGCCGCGCGGCCGCACCGTGGCATGGTCGGCCGACCTGGATGGCGATGGATCGCCGGAGTGGGTTCTGGAAACGCAGAAAGTGCGGGCTATTTTCTCCTCTCAGGATGGCGGGCGGTGGATGGAGCTGAACTGGAAGGACACCAATTTGAATTTCCTGCCACCCCAGGGAGTCTTTGCGGCCCAGAGTCCGGTGGACGTACACGCCGTGGGCGATAGCCTGGAATTCCTCGGCAGTGGCTGGAAACGCACGGTACGGTTGACCGGCATGGTGCTTTCGGTCGAGCAAACCACGCCGCTGCCGGACGATCACCTGGCTTCCGACCGGCGCGGGAATGTCTCTTTCAGCGTCGAGCATCCTGCGGCCAACCGGGCGACGTATACGCTAAAGTAGGACGGCGGCGAAAAGCTTATAATCATCTCCATTGCCGTCCGTCATCGTTACAGGACCTTTATGCGCGCGAAGATCGATATCCGGTGGATTGCCTCCGTGCTCCTGCTGGCGGTGGCTGCGGCGGGCACGTGGGCGACGATCGACGGCCTCAAAAAGCGGCGCGTGCTCCGCACCGAACTCGCCGAGATCAGCCACGCGCGCTACGACCTGCTGAATATCGACCATTGGATGGCGAAGCTGGTTCCCATCCTGAACGCCAAGGTGGACGCGCTCAATTTGAAATCGGCGGCCAAAGATCTGCGGCCGACCGTGGAACGATCGCTCTACGAACTGCTCGACCAGGTGAAAGCGAAGATGACCGCGCCCAATCCGCAGGCCAAGGCCGGCGGCGGATTGTTCGGGGGCGCCGGCGCCATGATGGCCAACATGATGGTGAACGCGCTCAAGCCGCACGTTCCCGAGTACACCGACGTGGTGATGGCGGAGCTCGAGAAGCCCGAGAACGAAGCCGCGCTACGGAAATATGCCAAAGGCGTGTTGGACGACGCCGCGAAGACCACGTTCGGCAAGGTCGATACGCGGTACTACGATTACATCCTGAAAGAGCACGGGTGCGCGGACGCCACCGCCTGCCAGGAATCCCTGGGGGCGGAAATCCGCGACGCGGAAGACCGCATCGACTACTATTACCTCACAGCGCTGGCCGCCAGCCTGGTGGCGTTCCTGCTGCTGATAATCGGGCGGCCGATGCTGGGGCGAGGCGCGATCATGGTGCTGCTGCTGTTTTGCCTGGTGCTGCTGGCGGGCGGAATCTTCACGCCCATGCTCGAAGTGGAGGCCAAGATTTCGCGTTTGAGTTTCACGTTCCTCGGGCAGCCGGTGACGTTCGGCGAGCAGGTGCTGTATTTCCAGAGCAAGAGCGTTCTGGAAGTGTTTCGCACGCTGGTGACCATGGGGCGGCCGGATATGTGGTTCGTGGGCGTGCTGGTGCTGATGTTCAGCGTGGTGTTCCCGGCCATCAAGATCTCGACGCTCTCCTTCTGTTTGTTCCGGCCATCGCTGCTGCGAAGAAACTGGCTGGTGAAATTCTTTGCGCTGGAATCCTCGAAATGGTCCATGGCGGACGTGATGGCGCTGGCGATCTTCATGGCGTATGTGGCGTTCAACGGGCTGATCGGGAACACCATGGGCTTGCTCAAGCAGACGGGCGCGGACCTGGTGATCCCGACGGAAAGCTCCAAGATTCTGCCGGGCTATTTCCTGTTCATCGGGTTCGTGCTGGCGAGTTTGTTCCTTTCGAAGAAACTGGAAAAAGGCATTCGAACCGGTGCCGAGAGCGCGCAGGTACGGGTCAAGGATCCGGCCTCGGCATAACTTCTTCGCCGCGCGGAAAGTCCGAGGGCCGGTCAATACGTCGCGCGGCCGCCGCTCGCATCGTAGCATTGGGCGGTGACGAAGGAGCATTCGGGGCTGCACAGGAAGTGGACCACAGCGGCGATTTCCTGCGGAGTCCCGGTCCGTTTCATGGGAATCTTGTCGGTCATATACTGGACCTGCTCGGGTGTCACCTGGTCGAGAATGCGCGTGCGCACTACCGCGGGCGCGACGGCATTGACGCAGATGCCATCGGTGGCCAGTTCCTTGCCGAGCGATTTCGTCAGCCCGATGACGCCGGCTTTGGTGGCGGAATAGGCGATCATGCGCGGATTGCCTTCCTTGCCGGCAATGGAGGCGATGTTGACGATGCGGCCGTACCGGCGCCCAAGCATGTGCGGCACCACGGCGCGGCAGAAGTAGAAGACTGCCGTCAGATTGAGGGCGACGTTGCGGTCCCAATCGTCGTTGCTTTGCTCCCAGATGGGCGCTGACTTTCCGGCCATGCCGGCATCGTTCACCAGGATATCGATACGAGCGGTGCGGGCGAGCACTTCCGAAACCACGCGTTCCACCTCGGCCGATTTGGTGATGTCGGCACGGATGGCAAAAGCTCCGCCTCCGATCGCCGCGGCGACGCGACCCGCGCCTTCCAGATCGAGGTCGACGATGGCGACGGCGGCGCCGGAAGCGGCCAGGCGGGCGGCGATGGCTTCTCCGATTCCGGTGGCCCCGCCGGTGACGATGGCGGTCTGGCCGTGTAAGAGTTGGTCCATAGGCAGATTGTATGTCAATGCCGGCCGAGCTGAGTTATGCTTGGCGTGGAGGCCGGGATATGCTCCGCAAGGGAACCGCGAAGAAGGTGACTATCTTCATCGACGAGATACCCAGCACCATTTTGCGCCTCTTACGATTCCATCCTGACGGTTCTTTTGCATAAGCGAGTTTCCGGCGCGACCGCGACGCGCGCCAGGGCGGGATTCGGCGCGCACCGGACGCTGCCCACCACCAAAGCCGAAGTGTTGAGCGAACAGCGAATCTGCGGACCGCGTGGAGGAACCCATGCCGACGCTGTTCGACACGGTGACCGACGGCCTCATCGAAGTGCAGGACACCAATGTCATCAAGGCCGCCAGGCTGGCGATGGCGGCGTCGTTTTCGCAGGGTTCGATTTCGGTGAGCAAATACCTGCCGGCTCCGTATGGCGCTTTCAACTTGGTGGGTGCTGCGATCTATGCGTTTGGCGCGGGATTAGCGGTGGAGCGAAGAATGGGATGGCTGGAGGCGAAACGCGCCAGCCCCATGCCCGCGGGCGCTTATCTGCCGGCAAAACTGTCGGTACCGGTGGTGGTCGGTGCGATGGTGGTATCGCTGCTTTTCGCGCCGGCGGCCCGCGCGATTTGGTTCGGCGCCATCGGGCTCGCAATAGGCAGTTTCGCCGGGCCCAGTTCGGCGCCGGGCACGGTCAACATGATTTATCTGCCTCTGGCGTACCTGGGCGGCTGGTGGATCCCTATCGACGCGATGCCCAGGATGTTGCAACAGTTCGCGCCGCTTCTGCCCTCGTACCATTTTCGGGCCAATCGCGCTGGCGATTCCGGGCGCGCCGGCGCAAGGGCCGATCGCCGCGCACGTGGAGGCGCAGATGGATTTGGCCTGCGGTTCGCGGGCATTGCGTGGATTTCTCCATCGCGCGAGCATGTGAAAATGTACGGGTGAACGGCCATGCTCAAGGGTAAGCGGCTCCGGCTTCTGCCGGATTACATCGATTGGACAGCCTACGTGTGGCTGGTGTATCTGGCGTACTTCCTGGCGATCCCGTTTCTTTTCCACCTGAAGACGGGAACGCGAATCGCAACGGTGGCGGGCACGCTGGTGGCGGTGCCGTTGTACTTCCTGGGCTACTGGCTCCGAGGCTACCGGGTCTTGTGGGTGGTGGGCGGATTCCTGGTGCTGGCGGTGGTTTTCGCGCCGTTCAATCCCGGCGCGGCCACGCTTTTCGTGTTTGCCGCATCGGCTCTCGCCGGACTGGACAAGCAATCGCAAGCCTTCCCGTTGTTGTACACGATCGTGGCTATCGCGGCCCTGGAATCCTGGCTGTTTCATCTGCCGCCGGAGTTTTGGATTCCGACGATGGTCTTTACATCGCTGATCGGTTCGGTGGTGATCCAGTGGACGCATCGCGGACGGCTGACGCGGAAGCTACTGGCGGCACAGGCGGAGAGCGAGCATCTCGCCAAGGTGGCGGAGCGCGAACGGATAGGGCGCGACCTGCACGACTTGCTGGGCCACACGCTTTCGGTGATCGTGCTGAAATCCGAATTGGCGTCGCGGTTGGCGGAAAGCGAACCGACGCGGGCCGCGGAGGAAATCCGCGACGTGGAACGGATTTCGAGGGAGGCGCTGGCGCAGGTGCGTGCCGCCGTCCGCGGATACCGAACGGCGGGGTTCGACAGCGAATTGAAGGTGGCGATGGAGGCGCTGGAAGCGGCGGGCATTCAGGTGGAGACATCGATAGAACCGCCGCTGCTGTCGCCGGCGCAGGAGACGGTTTTCGCCATGGCGCTGCGCGAGGCGGTGACGAACGTGGTGCGCCATGCCCACGCGACGGTTTGCCGTCTGACAATGCGCCAGGTCGGACGGTTCTGCGAGATGGTGGTGGCCGACAACGGCCGCGGCGGCGCGCTGGACGAGGGCAGCGGACTGAGCGGCATGCGCGAGCGCGTGGAAGCGCTCGGCGGCGCGCTCGAACGCGATGGCTCGCACGGCGCGCAATTGCGGATTCGGGTGCCGGTATGAAGATTCGCGTGACGATTGCCGAGGACCAGGGTATGGTGCGTGGCGCGCTGGCGGCGTTGCTTGCCACCGAGGGCGATTTCGAAATCGCCGGCCAGGCGCAGAACGGGCGCGAAGCGCTCGAGATGGTGCTGGCGTCTCCGCCCGACGTGCTGCTCACCGATATCGAAATGCCGGAGATTACCGGGCTGGAGCTGGCGGCCGAAATCAAGCGGCGCAAGCTGCCGGTAAAGGTCATTATCCTCACCACTTTTGCGCGTGCCGGGTACCTCAGGCGAGCGCTCGATGCGGGAGTCTCGGGGTATTTGTTGAAGGACGCGCCGGCCTCGACGCTGGCCAACGCGATCCGCAAAATTCGCAGCGGGGGACGGGTGGTCGACCCGGAATTAGCCGCCGAAGCCTGGTCGGAAGCCGACCCGCTCACCGACCGGGAGCGGCAGGTACTGCGATATGCCGGAGAAGGCGCCGCCAGCGCCGAAATCGCCCAACGGCTGGATCTTACCGAGGGCACGGTGCGGAATTATCTTTCGGAGGCAATCAGCAAGCTGGGCGCGGCCAATCGCGTGGAAGCGGCGCGCATCGCGCGGCAAAAGGGCTGGCTGTAAAAGGCACCGCAAGTCCCTCGAAACGAAGGCCGCTCCCGCGCGTCTATCGGTATATCTCCTGCTATAATCCGAGCAATCCATCGTAAAAAGGTATATATGCGTCGTACTGTACGATCCTTCACGGCCATTTCGGCCTTATTGTGTGCCGCCGCGGCGTTTTCTCAGAGCCTGCCATCCGGCGTCAAGAAGATCACCTCGGTCGAGGGGATCACCGAATACTCGCTGCCCAACGGACTGCATGTGCTGCTGTTCCCCGACGATTCCAAGCCCAAGGTGACGGTGAACATCACCTACCTGGTGGGCTCGCGCTTCGAGGGGTACGGCGAAACCGGTATGGCGCACCTGCTGGAGCACCTGAATTTCATCCAGACGAAGACCCGCACCGAGATCAAGAAGGAATTGAGCGACCACGGCGCCGACTTCAACGGCGAGACGGGGGAGGATCGCACGAACTATTTCGAAACGGTCAATGCCACCGACGACAACCTGCATTGGGCGCTGGGACTCGAAGCCGACCGCATGGTCAATACCAGGATCGAGAAGCAGTTCCTCGACAAGGAAATGACGGTGGTCCGCAACGAGTTCGAAATGGGTGAGAACAACCCCGGGCGGGTTCTCATGGAGAGGGTGCTCGAAACCGCATACCTTTGGCACGCTTACGGACACCCTGCGATCGGCAATAAGGCGGACATCGAGAACGTGCCGATCGACAAGCTGGCCGCGTTTTATCACAAGTATTACCAGCCCGACAACGCGATCCTGACGGTGGCCGGAAAATTCGATGCGGCCAAAGCGCTGGCCTGGATTGACGAGCTGTTCGGCCCGATCCCGCGTCCCACGCGAGTCCTCGACCAGCCTTACACCGTCGAGCCGACGCAGGACGGTGAACGCTCGGTCACCCTGCGGCGCGTGGGCGACGTGCAGTACCTGATGGCGATGTATCACATTCCCGCCGGCATGCATCCCGACGATGCTCCCTTGCAGGTGCTTGCCGGCGTGCTTGGCGAAACGCCTTCCGGCCGGCTTTACAAGGCACTGGTCGACAATAAAAAGGCTGTCAATGCCGGGATGGATACCGAAGAACGCCACGACGCCGGAGACATCATGGCGTACGCGGTATTGAGTCCCGATCAGAACCTGGAAGAGGCCAAACAGATTCTCCTGAAGACGGTGGAGGATTTTGCCAAGGAACCTCCCACGAAGGAAGAGGTCGAGCGCGTGAAAACGCGAATGGCAAAGAACATCGATCTGGCCTTCACCAATTCGCAATCGATCGCGCTCGATCTCACCGAGTACGCCGCTGAAGGCGATTGGCGCATGCTGTTCCTGGAGCGCGACCGGTTGAAGGCCGTGACTCCGGAGGATGTGGAACGGGTTGCCAAGGCATATTTGAAGGAATCGAACCGCACCCTGGGCGAATTCATTCCCACCAAGACGCCCGATCGAGCGGAGATTCCACCCACGCCGACCGATGCCGAGACGTTCAAGAATTTCAAGGGCGGTGCCGCGGTATCCGAGGGCGAAGTCTTCGATCCCTCCCCCACCAACATCGAGAACCGCATTACGCGCGCCAAGTTATCCGACGGCGTGAAAGTGGTGATGCTTCCCAAGAAGACGCGCGGCGGCACGGTGATCGCCAGTTTTGTGGCGCGGTTTGGGGATGAAAAGTCGCTGTTCAACAAAACGGCGGTCGGGGAGCTGACCGGCGCCACGTTGATGCGCGGCACGAAGACCAAGACGAGGCAGCAAATTCAGGACGAGATGGATCGCCTGAAAGCGCAGATTAGCGTGTCCGGCGGCGTGAATAACGCGACCATTCAGATTCATACCACCGAAGAGAACCTGGCGGCGGCATTAAAGCTGGCGGCGGAAGTGTTGAAGGAACCGTCCTTCCCGGAAGCCGAGTTCGAGCAGGTTCGCAAACAGGCGATTACCGGAATCGAAGCGGGGAAGAGCGAGCCGCAGTCGCTGGCCGTTCAGGCGCTCGGCCGCACCATCAACAGCATGTACCCGAGGGGCGATGTCCGCTACGCCGGCACGTCCGATGAGGACATTGAAGATCTCAAGAAAGTCACGCTCGACGACGTACACAAGTTCTATCAGCAGTTTTACGGCGTTTCCGAAGGGGAATTCACCGTCGTAGGACAGTTCGATAAAGACGCGATCCTGAAAGAGGCGGAAGAGTTATTCGGCAACTGGAAGAGTTCCATGAAATACGGCCGCATTTTGACTCCATACCATAAGATCGCGCCTTCGAACCAGAAGATCGAAACCCCCGACAAGCAGAATGCTATGTCCATTGCCGCGGAACTCGTGCGGATGAGCGACGAGGATGCGGACTACCCGGCGATGATCATGGCCAATTACATGCTCGGGGGGAGTCTGGCGGCGCGGCTGCCCGATCGTATCCGGAACAAAGAGGGATTGAGCTACGGAGTCCAATCGAATTTCAGCGCGCCTATTAAGGACGATGGCGGCGAATTCCTGGCGTACGCCATCAGCAATCCGCAGAATGCGCCCAAAGTGGAATCGAGCATGAAGGACGAGCTCGCCAAGACGGAAAAGGAAGGGTTCACCTCCGACGAACTGGCTGCCGCGAAGAAGGCGTGGCTTCAGGAGCGGGTTTTGGGCCGCTCGCAGGATGGCTCGCTGGTTGGCTTACTCTCAAGCCATGAACGGTGGGGCCGGACGATGCAGTTCGATGCGGAGCTCGATCAGAAAGTTCGGGCACTTACTCCCGAGCAGGTTACCGAGGCGCTGCGCAAGGCGGTGGACCCGGCGGCCCTGATTTACATCAAGGCGGGAGATTTCAAGAAAGCGAACGTGTACCAGTAGAGCTCTCGAAGATCAGGCTGCAGCAGGTAACTCCGGCTTCGGCCTTCATCAGCTCCGACACGTCCAGCGGGCGCACGCGCCAGCCTTCGCGATCGAGAATTTCCGCGGTTCGCGGAAAGCAGGCCGGCAGGACGACCGATCCGCCAAGCGCTAGCACGTTGGCCGCGCGGTCTTCGCCCGGCGCGACGTCCAGGATGCGGAACTCGCGGATGGGCGCGGGATCGAGCCATTGGCGATTCGCCAGGATGACGCCATCGCCCAGCGGGCAGCATGCGGACTTCAAGTGCAGCGCGCCTCGCACCGGCACTGCCACGACGGAATAGCCGAACGGGCGCAGTTCGTTCGCCAGCTGCTCGATGCCCTCGCGGTTGGTGCGATGCGACAGCCCGACATACAGAGCGCGTCCGATGCGCATGACGTCGCCGCCTTCGAGGGTGGCCGGCTCGCGCAGCCAGCGCAGCGGCCGGTAGTGCGACAGCGCTCTCGCCAGGCTTGGCGATTCACCGCGCCGCGATGACGCGCCCATTCGCGTCATGACGGCGATTTCGTCGACGACGACCGCCGGGTCTTCGACAAACACGGAGTCGGGGTAGCCGGGCTCGGCGGGCAGAGAGATCAACTGCGCGCCGAGTTCGGCCAGCAGCGCCTGGTAGTTGCCATGCTGCTCGTTGGCCTTAGCGATATCGATCGGTTCGCGCTCGATGAATCCGATTTCGCATTGATTCATCGCGGGGCTGACCGCGCGTGTGAGAGCGGTCAGCATCACGTTAACGACGAGCGGCTCCGCTTATGGGAACTGATGACACCGGTATTGAGGCCGATGGTGCTCAGTCCTCCGAAAAAGCGCGCATGCTCGATTTTCATGCAGCGGTCCATCACGATTTCCAAGCCGGCCTGACGGGCCTTCCCGGCCGCGGCTTCGTGGATCACGCCGAGCTGTGTCCAGATAACCTTGGCGCCGCGCGCGATGGCCTGGTCCACGATTTCGGGGACGGCCGCAGCCTCGCGGAAAATGTCGACGATCTCCAAAGGGCCGGGCACTTCGATCACCGACGGATAGGAGCGCCGGCCCAGCACTTCCGGCTCGCGCGGATTCACGGGAGTGACCTCGTAGCCTTGGGCCAGGAGATAGATCGCGGCGAAATGGCTGGGGCGAAACGGATTCGACGACAAACCGACCATGGCAATTTTTTTGTAGCGCTCCAGAATGCGGATGCGGTCGGCGGTTGAGGTTGCAAAACCGCCCTGGTTTACAGGGGAATTTCCGCTGACGCCGTCGGTCATGCCCCGGCCGCCTTAGCGAGCGCCTGGTCGAGATCCCAAAGGATATCCTCGATCTCCTCCAGGCCGACCGACAGCCGGATCATGTCGTCGGAAATGCCACACAGCTTTTTCTCTTCGTCGCTCAACTGCTGATGCGTGGTGGAGGCCGGATGAATCACCAGGCTCTTGGCATCGCCGACGTTCGCCAGGTGCGAGAACAGCTTGAGGCTTTCGATGAAGCGCTTTCCAGCTTCCAGCCCGCCGCGGATGCCGAAGCTGAGGATGGCACCGGCGCCGCGCGGCAGATATTTTTGAGCCAGCGCGCGATAAGGACTGGACGCGAGCCCAGGATAATTGACCCAGCCGACACGCGCGTGGCCGGCGAGAAAATCGGCGACCGCGAGGGCGTTCCGCGAATGGCAATCCATGCGCAGTTTCAAGGTCTCCAGACCTTGCAGGAACAGGAACGAATTGAACGGACTCACGGCCGGGCCGTAATCCCGCAGTCCTTCCACCCGCGCCTTCATGATGTAAGCAAAATCGCCGAAGGTTTCGTAAAAGCGGATGCCGTGGTAGCCCTTGCTGGGCTCCAGCATGTGCGGGAAGGGGCCGCGATTCCATGGGAAGCGCCCGCTATCCACAATCACACCTCCGATGGAGGTGCCGTGGCCGCCGATAAACTTGGTGGCCGAATGCAGCACGATGTCCGCGCCATGCTCGATCGGGCGGCAGAGATATGGCGATGCGAAGGTATTGTCGATCATCAGCGGCAGGTTGGCCGCATGAGCAATTTCCGCCACCGCCGCGATATCCAGCACACTCAGCAGCGGATTGCCGATGGTTTCGCCGTAAATCACGCGGGTTTGGGGGGTGATGGCCCGGCGGAAGTTTTCGGGATCGCCGGGATCGACAAACGTGGTGTTGATGCCCAAGCGGCGGAAACTGACGTCGAACTGGGTATAGGTTCCGCCGTACAAGTTCTTGGAAGCGACGATCTCGTCTCCCTGCCCCAGCAGGTTGGTGATGGCGATGAACTGCGCCGCCTGCCCGCTGGCCACTGCCAGCGCTCCCACGCCGCGTTCGAGGGCAGCCACGCGCTCTTCGAACACCGCCGTGGTGGGGTTCATGATGCGCGTGTAGATGTTGCCGAAACGCTGGAGGTTAAAAAGATTGGCGGCGTGCTCGGTGTCTTCGAAGACGTAGGAAGTGGTTTGATAGATCGGAACGGCGCGCGATCCAGTCTCGGCATCGGGACGATGGCCGGCGTGCAACGCGCGAGTGCTGAAGCCAAAGATGTGGTCGCCATCGCTGCCATCGTTGGCGGCGAAGTTGACCGGGCAGGAGAGCGTTTCGTCGGGCATACGTCCTGATTGTACAAATTCGCAGAAGCGCTATGCGCGCTTCAGCGACACGGCGATCGGCGGGGGCTGGCGGAGGGTCTGGTAGACCACGCAATAGCGCTCGGTAAGGCGGCGAAGGGTTTCCACCTGGTCGGCGGGCGCATCGGTCTCCAGATCGAATTGCAGGCGGATTTCGCGGAAGCCAACGGGAGCTTCCTTGGAAACGCCTAGGGTGCCGCGAAAGTCGAGGTCGCCTTCGGCGCGCACCACTCCACCGCGGAGTTGGACGCCGAGGGACGTGGCGACCGCGGACAGGGTGACTCCGGCGCAAGCGGCGAGCGCTTCGAGGAGCATATCGCCGGAGCAAGCGAAGGTGCCCGGTCCGCCGGTCGCCGGGTGCAAGCCCGCTTCCACCAGCGCTTTGCCAGTCCGGATGCTGCACGTGATGCCTTCCCCGATGCGGCCTTCGGCCTTCAGGGTAACGATGGCGCTTTCGGGTTCGGCCCGATAGCGGTCCTTGAGCGGTGCCTGGAGGGCGCGGAGGGTGTCTTGGTCCATTTCAAGATTATGCCGCAAGCGGAAACCTGTTCTTGATGTCGTGCGGCAAAATTAGCCAATGCCGGATAGTTTTGGACGGCGGGAATTTCCGCACAACACTTAGGGTTGGCCATCCGGCCTCGCACGATTGGCCCACCGGTCCGTAAGGGAAAGCTCGCGGTTGTTTGACGCGCGCTTGCTACAATGGCTGCAAGAGAACCGGGTGATGGTGCGGCGGAAACTCAAAGTGCTGGCGTGCTGTCTGGTCCTGCTGGCGCCCGCGGTGCTGTGCGCACAAGTTTCCATCACGCCGCGCCCCAGACCGGCGCCCATCGAGGACAAAACTCCGAAGGCCAATATCCGTGTCGACACGAACCTGGTGCTGATTCCGGTGACCGTCTGCAATCCTTACAACCAGCCAGTGACGGGCCTCGAAAAAGAGCACTTCAAAATCTTCGACGACAAGGTGGAGCAGACCATTACGCATTTCTCCATGGACGATGAACCGGTGTCCGTCGGCCTGGTCTTCGATGTCAGCGGCAGTATGGGCAACAAGCTGCGCGAATCGCGCCAGGCGGCGGCGGAGTTTTTCAAAACGGCGAACAAAGACGACGAGTTTTTTCTGGTGGAATTCAGCGACACCCCGAGACTGGTTTCCCCGATGGGGACCAGCGTGGCGGACATCCAGAACGAACTGACGTTTTCGCCGTCGAAAGGACGCACCGCGCTGCTGGACGCGGTTTTTCTGGCGATGCACGAGATGAAGAAGTCGCAGAAGAATCGCAAGGCCCTGCTGATCATCTCGGATGGCGGCGACAACGCCAGCCGGTACACGGAAACCGAACTTCGCAACCTGGTGCGCGAGAGCGACACGATGATTTATGCCATCGGCGTATTCGAATCGGCCGCGAACCGGTCGCGGACGCCCGAGGAAGCGATGGGCCCGAGCCTGCTGAGCGAGCTCTGCGAACAGACGGGCGGGCGGCATTTCCCGGCCGAAATCAGCGAGTTGCCGGATATCGCCGCGAAAATCGGCGTGGAACTGCGCAATCGCTACGTGCTTGGCTACATCCCGACCGACCAGCAGCACGACGGGCGCTACCATCCGGTGGTGGTCAAAGTGATTCCGCCGCATGGATTGCCGCCGCTGCACGCCTACTGGCGACGCGGCTATTACGCGCCGTCCAACTGACGCCGCAGGCGGGCGATTCCTTCGCGGAAAATTCCGGGCGCGGTGAGCAGGCTCAGCACGAGGTACGCTTCGGACTCGAAATCGTAAAAAAATCCCGGCTGCACGAGGAGGTTTTCGCGCGCCAGCAGTTGCAGCGCCCACTCCTCCTCGCCGCGCACGCGCGGCAATTGCACGGTGATATACCATCCGCCTTCGACATTCAGGATGTTGGCGGGAGAGCCGGCGAGCGCCTCACGCGCCAGCGAAAGGTGCGTGGCGCAGCGCTCGCGGATCTGCATTTGCACCTGCTCGCCCGCCTGCAAAAGCGATTCCGCGGCACATTGCACCGGCGTGCCGACGGAAAGGTACGTATCGGCGATCCACTCCAGCTTTTCGAATGCCTCGCGGCGCAGTTTTTCCGGGCCGCTGACTACGATCCAGCCGAGTTTCATCTGCGGCAGGCCGGCAATTTTAGAAAGCCCGGTCATGGCAAAGGCGAGACAATCCTTGACGGCGGCGATGGTACCGGCGCGATGCGGATCGGGGGCGAAATCGTAATCGAAGAAGACTTCATCCGAGATGAGCGCCAGTTCGCGATCGCGGCACAGGCGGACCAATGCGTCGAGTTCCGCGCTCTTCAAATACGACCCTGTCGGGTTGTTCGGGTGCACGACGACGATGGCGCGGGTGCGGCCGTCGAGCGCCGCTTCCAGGCCGTCGCAGTCGATCGACCATTCGCCGTGATACGCCAGCGGGTATTGGTGAACGGCGATCGATTCCATGGCGGCCAGGTAGTCGAAGAGCGGGTAGGATGGACGCGGAACGAGCACGTTATCGCCGGGATTGGCGAGGAGCTTGAACAAATAGGCGTAGGCTTCGCTGGTGCTGGCGGTGAGGAGGTTGCGGCTAGGGTCCAGGTCGGGAGTGCGCGCCACGGCTTGCCGGGCATCCAGCGAACCTGCCGGCGCGGGCTGGTAATCGAGGGCGCGAGGATCGTCGAAAGCGTGCATTAAACCCGGCGGATAGTGGAGACCAGCGCGGGTCGGATTGGATTCCGTGAGATCGAGAATGAGTTCGCCCGCGCGCCGCTTTTCGGCCAGCAGTCCGGTGAGGCGATTGGGCTGGAAATCCCAGTGAAATCGGGACGAAAACATCCCGCTCAACGCCGCAGGTCCTGGGGGGTATAGAAAAGATCGCGATCGAGCACCATTTCCACCGAAGTACCGCGTGGCAGGACGACGTCCTTGTTTTTGCCGAGCAGCACCGCGGCTACACCGGCGGCGGCGCCGATTCCGAGGCCGGTGATGGGATGACCGGCAGCGCTCCCGATCAGCACACCCCCCATGGACCCGATTCCCACGTCGCGTCCCACTTCGCCCGGCTTGGTGTTCTTCCCGGTACCGCTGATCTTGCCTTCATCGGAATCGACCTTGCCGTTCTGGGTGTCGGCCGAGGTGAGGCGCGCGTGAAAATCCCGCGTCACGCCATTGGGCAGGGTGAGAGAATCGAAGCGGATGTAGAGTTCGCCCTTGTTCGCGCCGCGTCCGGCGGCTTTGCTCTTGCTCACCGTCGCCCGGACATAACTGCCTCTGGGGATCACCACGCGCCCATCCTGCGCGATGGGGATGGAGGTGGTCAGGTAGACGGGGTCGCCGTCCTTGGAATCCTTGGTACTGATGGGGTTGGTCAGGCTGAGCAGGATGTGGGTGCCCTGCGCGATGGTATATTGCGTTGGCGCGGGCGCGTCCGGCGGCGGTTCGGGTCTGCGGGCGAGCGCGGTAGTGGACGCCGGCGGTGGCGCGGGCGCCGCCGTGCCGCTCGAGCTCGCCGGCACGGCAGGGGAGCCTTCGTGCCGGTAAATCAGGTAGCCTTCATCTTCATTCGGACCGTGCTGCACCTTGCGCTGGATGTTGAGCTGCGAGCCGTCGCGCGAGAGTGTCCAACGATCCATGATGGTGTAGCTGCGCACGCCGTCCACCAGGGTATTCACCAAGAGTGCCGCGCCTTCCCATTTCACGACGCTGTTTCGGGACTCGCCGCCCAACTTATATTTGGAGTCCTCGCCGTCCAGCCGGTAAGTCCACTCGAGGGATTTGCCCTCGGACGTAGTTGCGGTGATTTGGATGGTGGAATGCTGATCCACGACGAGCACGGGGTAAATATCGCCGGTGAGGTCGCGGAGATCGCTATGGTCGGTATTGAGCAGCCACTTGCCGGAAAAATCGCGGTCGGAATCGGCAGCCGAGGCGATGGTGAGGAAAACAAATGGGACGAGAAGTGTAGTTGTAAGACGCGCGCCTAACATAGTTACGAGCCCGTTCTACTACTTAAGGCAATCTTACACCAATCGCGCCGCGATTACCGGCCCGGCTAAACTGGTTCGATGCGGACGCGGATTTCTTCACCCGCGAGCGCCAATTTCGTGCCATCCACAAGCGATTGGTGCCGCACGATGCTTTCGGCCAATAATTCCTTGCTGAGATACGCCGTGTGCGACTCGATGGCCTCGGCGGTGCGGTCCGGCGCCACATAGCTCAACGCGATCCGGTCGGAAATCCGCAGCCCTGAGGTTTTCCGCAGGTCCTGCACGAGACGGTTGAAATCGCGCGCCACGCCTTCCTGTAATAACTCCGGAGTGAGGGTGGTATCGAGCGCTAGAAAAGTCCCTTCCGCCGCGGTGCAGACCAAATTCGCCGGGCCTTCGTAAGTCACCACGACCTCTTCCGGCGCGATCTCGAACGTCTGGTCCGCCACGAAAAGGGTGTATTTACCGTCCTTGAGTTCGGCGCCTTCCAGCGCTTCGGCGATGGCCTTCAAATATCGACGTTTCGCGGGATCTATTTTCTTTGGGTCAGGTTTGATCCGCTTGGCCGCGAGCGAGTTGGAATCTTCGCGCAGTATCAGCGTCTTTACGTTGGCTTCGTCGAGAATCTGCCCGACGTAATCGACATTCTCCAGCACTTTGCGATCGGCCGCGTCGCGTGGGACTACGTAGATCGTTCCCAGCGGCTGGCGAATTTTCACCTTGCTCGCGGTTCGCAGATTGAGCGCCAGGTTTTTAATGCGGATCACGGCTTCGATCGCCTGCTCGAGTTGTTCGTCCACCAGCGACGCGTCCACCCGCGGATAAGGCGTCAAATGCACCGATTCCGGCGCCGATTCGTCTACCGACCGAACCAGGTTCTGGTAAATCTCCTCGGTGAGGAACGGCAGCGACGGCGCCATCACGCGGGTCACCGTGGTCAGCACGGTGTACAGCGTCTGGTAAGCGAGCGGA
>DATJMA010000050.1:0-5823 GCA_035509055.1 Bryobacteraceae bacterium
TAGGTCGACCAGATCCCTTTGCCCTTCCATCCGGTATTGGGATCGTCGATGCGCCCGTCCATGCCCTTGGCATAGAAACCGATCGGATACGGCACGCGCAACGTTACCCATTTTCCATTTACCAGCGCCATCAGCGCATCCTCGCCGTTGCCGGTAGCGATGGGCACGTTCCGGCCGAGGCCGAACGTGTCGTGCTGGTCTACCCAATCGTAATAGCTGGCTTCAACACTGCCGGAATCGGTTACGCCTTTGAACTGCGGCACCGGGAACGGATAGAAGGACCACCCCTCGCGGCATTGCTTCCCGGTAGCGGTCGGGCCGTTCAGAGGCCCCTTGCATTTGCGGCGGTCGAAGCTGGCGAAATGACCGCTGGAGAGCACCGTCCACACCACCCCGTTGCTGTCGATATCGAGGCCGCGCGGTGAAAACGCTTCGGGCGCGGGCAGTTCATATACTTCAGCCAGAGTCGTTTCGGGCGGATGCGAGCCGGGGTTCAAACGCACGATCCGGCCCGGGTAGCCGAGCACCGACCCCCAGATGGTGCCATCCGCCGGGCTTACGGTCACGCCGTAGAAGGAGCCGGAAATGCGCTTGTCCTTGGTCGGGTCCACCGGCTCGTCCGGTTCCACGTATTCGTCGCGCTTGCCGTTGCCGTTGGTATCGAGGACCAGCGCCGTCCATCCCTGCGATTTGACTTCGTCGTGGGTCTGCTCGTACATTTTCGTATCGAGCCAGCCCACCACGTCGCCGCCCCCGCCGCTGCTGGTCCAGAGGGTATGATTGGCGTCCTCCGCGAACTGGAGATGGTGCGTGCTGAAACAGGTGTTGATCAGGGTGAACTTCTTTGTTTGGGGATCGAAGAAGGCGAGCTGCCGCCCGCTGCGGTTGAGCGGGAATAGCTTGGAGGAAAGAATCGACCCGTCCTTGCAATAACCAGGATTGTCGGGAGGGCGGATCACCGACGTGAACCAGACGCGCCCTCTTTCGTCGAACATCGGGTTGTGCATGTTGGCCTGGCTGTCCCAGATGGATTCGCTGCCCCAATAAACCGAAGGTTGTAGCGGAGCTCCGGGCTTGGGTGTCTTCGGGTCGCGGACGGGCATTTTCACCCGTGTGGCGATGTTCCGCACCGGGTCGAGCACCGGCACCCAATCCGTGCTCAGTTCAGGCGCGCCGTACAGAAGACCATTTGCGTTCACCCGCGGGTTGCGTTTGTCGGTTGCGATTTCGTCGTGCAGATAGGCTTTGGCCGTATTCCAATCCCATTCCGTAATCACGACGTTGCGCTCGATTCCCTGCGGACGCTGGGGCGCCGACGGCAGTTCGCCGGCGGCGATACGGCTGGTCCAGTCCGCGAACATGGCCAGCGCGCGGTCCGCCCCCAGGCGCGTGATTCCACCCACCATGTCGCGCCCCGCCTGCCCGGATTGGATGCGCCGCATCCAGGCCTTCACCGGCGAATCGAAGCTGCCAAGCCCGGCCGGAATCTCACGTGTGGCCTTGGTGCCGAGGGCATGGCAGGAGTAGCAGCTATCCGTCTTGATAAGCTCGATGAACTGCGCCTGGGATTGCAAGTTACGGTTGATGCCGTTGCCATCTGGACCGGTGCCCGGAAATTCGCTTTTTGCGGGAGGCTGGAGGAGCGCGTACCAGTAACTGGCGGGATAATAATCCGCCGCCGCGCGTGCGTCGGGCGCGGTCACCGCCTTGAGGTTCAGCGTTTTGCCGGGAGTTGCGTCGACTTTCTCCGAATCGACCAGGCCATAGCCGCGCACCCACACGCGGTAATGGGCCGTGGGGAGATCGGGCAGCAGGTAACGGCCGCGGTCGTCGGTAACCACGATTTTCACGTATTTGGTCGGCAGGTCCGTGGTTTCGGCAACCACCCAGACGCCGGCCTCGGGTCCTTTGGAGCTGGCAACCGTGCCGCCGAGATCGCTCGCGCCAACCTGAACCTGGGCGAGCATAGGCGCCGCGGCGCAAACCAGGATCGCAATCCACTTCATGGGATCCCTCCTATGGGAGGGAAGTATATCGCAGGGAGAAGACAGAAGTCAGAGGACAGAAGATCGTCAGGGCCGGGAGCGCACGGCGAGGGAATTCCGGCTTCTGTCTTCTGACTCCGATGGCTACGCCGCGGTGGCCGTGATGCCGCGGAAAAACTCCACCGTGTGCCGCAGCCCTTCTTCCAGCGGAACGCGCGGCTCCCAGCCGAGCAATCTGCGGGCTTTGCCGATATCGGGCTTTCGCTGCTTGGGATCGTCTTCGGGCAGCGGCTCGAAGACGATCTCGGATGCGGCTCCGGTCATGCGGCGGATGTGCTCGGCAAATTCCAGGATGGTCATCTCGCGCGGATTGCCCAGGTTCACGGGGTATCGTTCGTCGGAGAGCATCAGGCGGATCAGGCCATCCACCAGGTCACTTACATAGCAGAAGCTACGCGTCTGGGAGCCGTTGCCGAACACCGTCATCGGCCGGCCGTGCAGCGCCTGGTCGAGAAACGCCGGCACCACGCGGCCGTCGTCCAGCTTCATACGTGGCCCGTAAGTATTGAAAATGCGAGCGATGTTCGTCCGCACGCTGTGTTTGCGGTGGTAAGCCATGGTCATAGCCTCAGCGAACCGCTTGCTCTCGTCGTAGCAGGAGCGGGGGCCGACCGGGTTGACATTGCCCCAGTAGGATTCCACCTGGGGGTGCACCAGGGGGTCTCCATAGCATTCGGAAGTGGAGGTGAGGAGGAAGCGGGCGCCGTGCTCCCGCGCGAGTTCGAGCATCCTGCGCGTCCCAGCGGAGCCCACATCCAGGGTCTCGATGGGATGTTCCAGATAATCCTTGGGACTGGCGGGCGAAGCCAGATTGGCCACGGCATCGACCGGCCCCGAGAGCGAAAACGGAGCGGTGATGTCCTGTTCCAGAAACTCGAACCGCGGCTGGCCGGAGAGATGCGCCAGATTATCCGGCTTGCCGGTGAGAAAGTTGTCCAAACCTACAACACTGTGGCCATCGGCGATCAGACGGTCGCACAAGTGAGAACCGATGAAGCCGGCGGCGCCGGCGACAATAATACGCAATTTTCCTCCCCACCTATTTTAGCGGAGAGCGGCGGTGCTACATTCAAGCTGGAGCATTATGGAAGCTGCAATCGTAGCGGAGCGATTGATCTTACTCGTCCTGATCGCGCTGTCGATAGGGCTTTTCTGGTGGCATCTGCGGCGTGTCATCGAGGTGATCCGGCATTCGCGGGCAACCACCGATTACGCGCTCAAGCCGCTGGGACCGCGCATTCGAAAGTTCCTGTGGGAAGTGATGCTACAGGGAAAAGTAATTCGCGAACGGCCGCTGCCCGGGCTAGCGCATGCGTTCGTATTCTGGGGCTTCTGCGCGTTTGCGCTGATCACGATCAATCACATCGGCGAGGGATTCGGCGCAAGGATTCTCGACCGCGGTAGTCCCTTCGGACATTTCTATACCGGCTTTGTGGCGGTTTGGGCCGTGGCGGTCGCGGTTTCCATCGCCGGGCTGTTCGTGCGCCGATTCGCAGTGCAGCCCAAATGGCTGGGCAAAGTGTCGCCGGAATCGGGCGTGATTGCCGTGCTGATTTTCGTGCTCATGGTCACTTACCTGGCAGGCTTGTGGCTGGCGGAGGGCACCATCGGCGGGCGCGCGGTCTGGTGGCTACACACGATTACGCTGTTGGCATTTCTTCCGCTGATTCCGCACACCAAGCATCTGCACCTGGCGCTGAGCCCGGTGACCGTATTCCTGAAGCGCGACGGCTTCAGCCGCATTCCTCCGCTGGTGGGAGATGAAGATTTCGGCCTCGATACAGGAAAGGACGTCACGCAGATCGATGCGCTGCAGGCCTACACGTGCGTGGAATGCGGCCGCTGCACCGAGCACTGCCCCGCTTTCAACACGGGCAAGGTGCTGAACCCGAAAGAGATTATTCTCGGCCTGCGCGGCTACCTGAACGAGTTTGGCGCGCGCGGCGAGGAGCCGCTGCTGGGCAAATATATTTCCGAAGATGCCGCTTTTCAGTGCACTACGTGCGGAAGCTGCGAATACCAGTGCCCCGTGGGAATTCAGCATCTGCCGGTGATTGTGGGCTTGCGGCGTGGCGCCGTGAACACGGGCAAGTGGGAAGACGATTACGGCACCAAGCTTTTCCTGAACCTGGAGCACAACGGCAACTCGCTCGGGTTCACGGCCGGCGAGCGCCAGAAGTTCATCGAGAAAAATCAACTGCCTTATTACGACGGGTCGCAGGAATACTGCCTCTGGCTGGGCTGCATGGGCTCATACGATCCACAGGGCAGGGAAATCGTGCTGGCGCTGGCGCGGGTGCTGCGCCATGCCGGCGTGACCTTCGGCGTACTGCGAAAGGAGCGGTGCACGGGCGATCCCGCGCGCCGGCTTGGCAACGATCTGGCGTTCACGCAAATGGCCGAGCAGAACATCGAAACTCTGCGCGCGGCCCAGGTTGGCAAAATGGTCTCCATCTGCCCGCATTGTGTGCGGACCATCGGCACAGACTGGCGCGAGGCCGGCGAGACCTTCGAGATCGAACATCACAGCGAGCTGCTGGCGCGGCTGCGCGACCGCCTGCCGGCGCCGAACGGCACGCGCGAGCGCATCGTGTTCCACGACCCGTGCTATCTGGGCCGCTATCGCGGTATTTACGAAGAGCCGCGCGACGTGGCCGGGCGTTACGGCGAAGTGGTCGACCCCGGCCGGGCGCGCCAGCGTTCTTTCTGCTGCGGCGCGGGCGGCGGCCAGATGTTCCTGGGCGAGGAACCGGGTAAGCGCGTGAACCTGGAGCGTGCGGAAGAACTGGCTGCGACCGGCGCGGCTGTGATCGGCACCGCCTGCCCGTTCTGCCAGACGATGTTTCGCGATGCCTTGGGTACGGGGACGCTGCCGCGCCCGAAGCTACTCGACATCGTGCAGATTGCCGCGGCCTCTCTTCCCCAGGAACAGCCAAATTCGGTCTCATGATCCTGACGCCAGGGATGGCCTGCTCAAAACGTCGCGCAAGCGCGGTTTGACCGAAAATCGACGGCGTTCTACGCGCGCACACCGGTTATCGCAATCGGCAGGAGCATCATTACGGCGAGGAATCCAAGCGCCCCATAGATCGGGTCGTAGTGCGGAATGCTGGTGAACGGGCCAGGCAGGATGAGCGCCCAGGCGGCGAACGCCAGAGCGGTGAGCAGGGATTGGAGGGGCGGTATACGGAGACCCCAGAGAAAGTAGAGCGGAGTCGCGATCAGGAAAACTGCAAACACGGTCCATGGCAGAATCGGGCTGTGGAAACCGCTGCTGGGAGACTGAACCATTGCCATCATGACCGCGTAGGCGCCGATCATCTCGATGGGCGCGAGTTTGATCAAACGCTCCATGTAGGTATCGAAGGCGACGGCGGGTACCGCGGACGCGGACGGGGCCGCGGCGCGGGTAGCTGGCGCTGCCGGCGCCGGTCTATCGGGCTCGGCCTTCGATTCCGGAAATTCGAGCTTGATGCCGCCGAGGTCCAGACCTTTGACGCGAAAGTTCGGCCCGAAAAGAGCGAGCGCAGCGATTACCACTAAGGCAAGCAAGGTCAGATCGACCTTGATCTCCGGCCGGAAGACCTTCACCGCTGCAAGCGTGAGGGCGGTGACCGCGATTACCGCGCGCAGCAAGAAGTTCGACATCGTTTCCTACCTTTCGGAGGATAAGCTAACCTCTGCCGGGCGGAGTGTCAAGGGCGTGGGGCCGCCAGTGGGTCTTCGGCGCTCGACCTGCGCACCGGCGATGGCGTTCGGCAGGTGTGCGGCGAAATCG
>DATJMA010000051.1:0-8442 GCA_035509055.1 Bryobacteraceae bacterium
CTCAATAGGAAGTAGTTCGGGGAGGCGACGTTTTGGGCCGCTGTGCTAGAATCGTTATCTGATCGGGCCGTGGCGCAGCCTGGCTAGCGCGCTTGCTTGGGGTGCAAGAGGTCCCGAGTTCAAATCTCGGCGGCCCGACCAACCTTAAACCCTACAAAAACCGACCACTTACAAATAGCGCCCTTATTGCAAATGCAAGCGCGCTATCGTTCGCGGAGTCCATTTGGAGTCCAAAACGGACGGATTTGCCTGTTTTCTCCTCGGGACAGTGGACGCCGGGGTCTGTGACAGTTCGCGCTGTATTTTCAAGGGGTTGTGACACCTGGGACACCTTTTTCCGATTTCAGATTTCTATATAGTGTCCCAGTCACAGAAGTGAGGAATAGTTCCGTACTCGCGCCCCGGAAGCGAAGCGCCCAGCAGACACCGATCGCGTCATCTGGATCGCGATTGTCCCGGTACGGAACTGTTCCTCACTTCCGCTCAGTATCCCGACTCTTCAGTTGGGCGTTCATCCAGCGCGCCCATTCCCTGCGCTTCCATTCCCGCCTTGCGTTCGGCCGATGTGGATCAACAACTGGCATTCCTCTGCCGGCGCGGAACCAGTTTGACGGCGTCATACCATCGCATCTCGCGAGTTCCGCGATGACTTGTTCTTCTTCCGCGGTGACGGTGATGTGGATCTGCCTTCGTTTGGCTCCTCTCGCTGCCGGGGCTGGTAGCTCCTCTGCCTCATCCGACGTGGGCAGCTTCGGCGCCTCGCCCTCCCTGGCCGCATCCTGTTCGCGGAGGCGCCGCAACGCCTCGCGGCCATAGATGGGTGTCCCCGAGGGCGGTGGTGCATTTGCTCCTGGTGGCCGCGGCCCGATCCATTGCTGCCGCAACCGCGGCATCGAATTGCGGCCATATTCTCTTGGGCGCGGGTTTTTCGTTTCCGTGGGGACGTTTTCGTCGGCCATGTGGACCCACCATTCTAACCACCGTCTCGTGTGTTCGGCCACGCTAGCGCAGGGGGCGCCGACGTTGCACCGGTTGTGCCAGACTGCGCTAGCGTTGCGTCCCACGGCCCACGGCGGCGAAAAGCCGGCAGCTGCGCGAGTAGCGCCGGACCGGCGAGTTCAGTTTCCGAGAATCCCGTTTGAACTAAGCCGCTTGCGCGGCGGACGCTTCGCGTGCGCATGGTTCGCAGCCCGCCGCGCTTCGCGGTAGTTTTGGGTCACAAGGAGGTCCCTGTGACCCAACTAAGAAAAAAGGTGCTTGAGGAACTCAAGCGCCGTAATTACTCTCAAGCTACCGCACGGGCCTATGTCACCGCCATCCGGCAATTCGCGGAGTACTTCCACCGATCGCCGGATCAGCTGGGCCAGGGAGCACGTGCGCCGGTACCAGTTGTATCTGTTCGAGGAAAAGAAGTTGGCGCCTCACAGCGTTCTGGTGCGCATGTGCGCTCTTCGCTTCTTGTACCTGAAGGTCCTCCAACGCCCCTTCCGGCGTGACGACCTGCCACTGCCCAAAACGCCGAAGCACTTGCCGGTCGTCCTCAGCCCCGAGGAGGTCGAGCGGCTCATCGAGGGTGCGGCCAACCTCCGTCACCGCACCATACTCATGACCTTGTACTCCACTGGCATGCGCTGCGCCGAGTTGGCTCACCTGCGATGCGAAGACATTGACAAGGAGCGCATGGTCGTGAGTATCCGTCAAGGCAAAGGCCGCAAGGATCGCGAGGTGCCGCTCAGCCCGATCCCCTGGGACCCAACTACGCAAAAAGGTGCTCGGAGGCTCAGTAGGACGGTTCTCGGTGTCTACTGGGTGCGGCGCCAATGTCCCGCGAAAGCCATTATCAGCAGATAGGCCCCTGCGCTTGCGGCCGCAGCGATTCCGGCTCGAACCGCAATGTCATATGCGCCGAACGCGCCGCGCGGGATCATGGCGTGTACCGCGCTGGCAAAGATGACGGCAAGCGCTGGGGCCAATCGTGAAGCCATATCCTCATCATCGCATGCTAACCGTGGCGCTCAGGCACTTGGAGCTAAAGACGATCGCCCACGCGCCAAGTCGTTTTCGACGGAAAGGAACGATAGGTGGGCATCCCGGAAACTGGCCGCCTCGAATGGGACCGCTCCGGTCCACTTTCCCTGAACGCCGTCCAGAACCTGATCGGACGCCTCGACTCGTGGCTTGCGCGATACGGCCAGAGAAGGTCAGGCGGGACTACGGAATCCTTCGCTTCACCTCGTCGAAGAAATTCAGCAGCATGGTCACGTGTACCGAGCCCTTCTCCCCCCCGGCTGTTTCGGGCGCAACCAGCACCGCGAAGCGCTTGCCGTCCGGCGCCAGATCCAGGTTCGATCGCCCCGGATTGAAGAGTTGCTGGTCCGACCACCGCCGCGGTTTGTCCGGCGCGAAGGAATCGCCGTTGGCGCGGTAGTCCGTCACCATAATCCGGTTATCCGCCGTCTCGTAGAACAGCTCGCGGCCATTCGGAGACCACAGGGCAAAGAGCCCGCCGCCACTGGAAATCTGCCACTTGCCTCCGCTGCCCGCCGGAAACGGCCGCACGTAAATCTCGTCGGTCCCCGATTCGTTGGAGCGGTAGGCAATCCAACGGCCATCGGGAGAGAACCTTGGAAGAAGCTCATTGGCCGTCGTGCCCAGGAACAGTTCCGGCTGGCCCGCCTTGGGGTGATCGGGATCGCTCAAATCCAGCGGCAGGGTCCACAGATCCCAACCCGTCGCGGGAGCTTGAGGGAAATAGGCCAGCCGGCGGCCATCCGGGGAAAAAGACCCGGGCACAGGGTTACTCAGATTCTCCACCAGGCGTTGCGGCTCGCCGGCGCCGTCGCTGCGAACCCAGAGAAGGTTCTTAGCGCTGGCTTCAAATACAATGTGCCGGCCATCCGGCGACCAAACCGGCCCATTGGCATTCCCAATAAAGGTGAGCCGGGTGGTAGTGTCCCGCTCCAGATCATAGATGTAGATATCCGAGCCGGTCTCATAGGCGAGTTTCTTCCCGTCCGGCGAAAAACGAGGATTCAGATAAACGCCCGGTGTGGCAAGGAGAGGCTGCGGCTTGCCCGATCCGTCCAGCCACTCCATCCGCGCGGTTTGGGCCGAACTTTTCCCCGCCAGGTATACCAGAGTTCCGTTCCTCGAAAAAGCGAACTGCCCTCCGCCGGTGTTCGGGCCTGCCGCCAGATCTTCGACCAGGGGCGTGGGCGTGCCGCGCACTTTCAGCCGCGACACATCGAAGGGGACGCCAAACAGCACGCCTTGATGCACGTAAACCAAATGGCCGGTCGGCAAGTACCGGCCGAAATATCCGCCACGAACCAACACCGTAACCAGGCCGGTCCTCAGCGAGACGGCTTCGACGTTGGCGTTTTCCTGCCCCGTGAAGGTCGAAGCCGTGAACAGAACCTCTTTTCCGCCCGGCAGCACTTGCGGCCAGCGATGGGTGGCCTCGCCGCTCGCGAGTTTGGTAAGCGGTTTCGGCGCGCCTCCACCAGCGGGCACGAGTGACAGAGGAGCCACGATAGACAAAGTTGCCACGATGTTGCCGTCGTCTCCCCAACTGGCGCCGCGCCCGTTGAGTGCCGCGCACAAGGTAACGGGCGCTCCGCCCTGCACGGAGATCTTCTTGAGCTGGCCGCCGGCGAAGAATCCGATCCATTGGCCATCGGGAGAGAAGAACGCATCGCTGCCGCCCTCGGTGCCCGCCAGCAGCGTAGGCGTGGCCTGATCGAGCAGCCGCGTGGCGAGCCCCGTCTTCGTCGGATATACGATGCGCCGGCCATCCGGCGAGATAGCCACTGTACTGTTTGCGCCCGCCACCGCCTCCGGCCCCAGATCCACGCTCAGCCGCGTCAGCGGATGCTCGACGGGTCGCGTCGCCCGCCACGCGATCCACGACACCCCAATCAGTGAAATCGCCAGCACCGCCATGACCCCGATTCCGAGCGGCGACCGCGAGGGAGCGGTCGTCTCCGGTGCAGCTGCATCCAGCAGCAGCGCATAATCGCCGATCGCCTGCAGCCGCCGCTTCGGGTCTTTCTGCAGGCAGCCAGCTAAGAGCCGCCGTACTTGCACCGGCACGCGCGTAAGATCGGGCTCCGTCTTCAGCACGCCCGCCAGGATGTCGCTGATCGTCTCCCCCGTGAAGAGATGCTTGCCGGTAAGCATTTCATACAGCACCACGCCGAACGCCCAGATATCCGCGCGCTTGTCCACCACCTTCCCGCGCGCCTGCTCGGGAGCCATGTAAGCCGCCGTCCCCAGGATCACCCCGGCCCGTGTCGGGGACATGGTCAGCGTCGGTGAGTTCTGTGGATTGCTGACTGGATCTTCGGCCGCCGCCTTCGCCAATCCGAAATCCAGCAGTTTCACGGTGCCGGAAGCACCCACCAGGATGTTCGCCGGCTTCAGATCGCGGTGCACGATCCCCTTCTCGTGCGCGGCCTCAAGTGCATCCGCGATCTGCCGCGCGTAATCGAGCGCCGTTTCCAGAGGCAACGGACCCTTCAGCGGTTTGCCCTCAACCAACTCCATGACGAGAGCGCGCTCTTCGATCCCGTGAATCTGCGCGATATGGGGATGATTCAACGAAGCCAGCACCTTCGCCTCTCGTTCGAAGCGAGCCATGCGCTCGGGATCTTGCGCGAAGCTCTCTGGCAGGATCTTCAGCGCCACTTCGCGGCCCAGTTTGGTGTCTGTGGCGCGGTACACTTCGCCCATGCCGCCCTCGCCTAGTTTGGCGATGATGCGGTAGTGAGCGATTGTCTGTTGCGGGCCCATGCTGCGTGAATTTCTAAAATCCTATCACTTCCAGCAACGAGTCTGCGGTTCGGCAAGAGTCACGGGCATCTGGGTGAACCCTCCCTAACGGCGCAGCGTTTACGAACCCAAACGCCCTCAAAACCTTGAAGGGCATTAAAGTCCTAGGGCTGTATCGGAAACTGCGTGCGACCCCTCGCCGGCAAGGGCCTTCCCGCCGTACAATCGGACATGTCCGGACAATCACACCTGATTCTCCCCGAGCGGCGCAGCCGCATGGCTCGCTGGGCCGGATATGTAGCCGGCATCCTCGTTTTGGCCGCCTGTGCCGGCGCGCTCTACCAGCAAATCGGCGGCATGCTGGACCGGCGCTTCAACCCGCCGCCAGGGCGGTTCGTCTTAGTCGATGGCCTGCGCATGCACCTGGTCTGCACCGGCCAGGGTTCGCCCACGGTGGTTCTGGATTCCGGCCTGTCCAATACCTGGCTGCATTGGTATAAGGTGCAGCCGGAGGTCGCGAAGTTTACGCGCGTCTGCTCCTACGATCGCGCCGGGTTGGGGTGGAGCGATCCATGGCCCGGCCCGCGTACCAGCAAAGTCATCGCCCAAGAATTGCACGTGCTGCTGCGGAACGCCGGTGTGGCACCGCCGTTCGTTCTGGTGGGCCACTCCATAGGCGGCCTCAACATGCAGATGTACGCCAGCCTATACCGCTCCGAAGTCTCCGGCATGGTGCTGGTGGATTCGGTCCATGCCGACCAGAACCGCTTTTTCGGGGCGGAATATCAGCGCGGTTCGGATTACTGGACCGGGTTCATGAAGCGGAACCTCCGGCTGATGCCCTTCGGCATTCCACGACTGCTGGGCTGGTGCGGGACCGCGCTGGCCGATCGGCGCGCGGAATTTCGCGCCTTCGACTGCACCGCACAACAGGTTCGGGGATGGCTGGCGGAGGAGGCCGGGTCCGACGCCAGCGCCGCCCAGGTCCGCGCCACCGGGCCGTTCGGCGATCTTCCGCTGGTCGTAGTCTCGCGAGGGCCTGAGAATACTCAGCAGTCGTTTCTCAAAGTTTGGTACACGCTCCAGGTCAGCCTGGCGCAACGTTCCACGCGCGGCCGCCGCGTCATCGCCGAGCGTGCCGGCCACGACATCCACCTGGATCGGCCGGATGTGGTGATCGCCGCCATTCGCGACGTGTGGGGCGAATCCCTCGGCGCACGCCTCGGTCCTTTATGAGAAGAGCAGCAGCCGCGAGAATCGGCGTATGATCCGTCCAACCTGGAGAATCGACGCTCGACGAGTCTCCGCGCCTGGCGAATCACAGTAGTTCGAAAGCGCGAACCCTGTGGCCGTTGCCTGTATGCCGTTCAAAGGTCTTCCAGAGGTGGCAATTGCTACAATACGCTTCAAAGGACGCGCTTGATGCGCCTTACCCTTTCCGTTGCGGTGCTCGCTGCATTCGCTCTCCCGGACAGTGCTGAACGCTCAGCAGGCCGGGAACGCCGAAATCAGGTCCATCCTGGACGAGGCTAGCGCGTTACTTCTAAAAGTTCCCCTTGCTGAACATACCGTCACAGCTCACAATATCGCCGCGCAACAGGCTCGGGCCGGCGATCTCGATGGCGCGCTGGCGCCGGCGAGCGCCGGCGCGAATTCCGCTGCGACCCTTGGCGGTATAGCGTACGAACTTGCAAAACAGGGCCAGCTCTCGAAAGCACTGGCGCTGCTTGACCCGACGCCGCGGGGGCAGGAGAAAGCGGTCGCCTATTGGCAGGTCGTACGGGGCCTCCTGCGGGCCTCTCGGTATCAAGACGCCGTGACCGTTGCAAGATTGATGGGCACTGACCCGACAGAAACTGAACCGGTTTGTGCAGGTGTTTATGGAGATCCACACCGCGCAATGGAAAGCGGGGCAAAAGCAAGCGGCAGCATCGTCTTTGGCGGAGGCGCTCGACGTAGTTGATCGCGAGCCGCAAATTCCACCGGGGATGTCGAAGCCCATGCCAGTGGCTTTTGTTTACTCGCATCGGCCCAGGCTGTACGAGACGATCATCTATGCGCTGGCGGTCGGCGGCGAGAGGGAAGAGGCTGGGAAGATCGTCCGCCGCATCTCCGAGTTGGCTGATCAGGAACGCGACTCGCAGAAGAGGCAAGGAATTCTGGGCCAGCTCGCGATTGCCAAGGCGACTATCGGCGAGTTCTCCGCAGCTTCGAAAATGGCCACAGCCCTGGAGCCTGGAATCTTCGGCCGCGATATGGCTCTGGAGGGGATCGCACGCGAACAGGCCCGGCGGCGCAAGCTGGAGGATGCCTTAGCTACCGTCAAGAGGCTTCCCGAGCATGGAACTTTTGTGCTTGACGACATTGCCCGGTTATTCGCTGATGCTCATGACTACAAAGGTGCCCGCGCGGTGATCGAGCGGATGAAAGGCCCGGAGGAAAAGGCTTGGGGGTTCGCGAGCCTCGCTCTAGAGCAGGTGGAAATTGCGCCGGAGTCCGCGCGAACCAGTGTTGCCCTCGCCTGGGGAGCGCTACAGAATGCCCAGAGCAACACGCCCTCTTTAACATTTCAGAACGCGTTGGAGTACATCGCCGGGACGCGAGCACTGCTCGGCGATATGAACGGCGCACTTGAGATCATTGACGGCACCCAACTCCAACGGAGGCTCTGGCCGCTAGAATGCTTGGTGCAGAAAATGACCGAGACCGGCCACGCCGTGGATGCGCTGAGATTGGCTCGGAGTCAGAACGATCCAAATACGACTGCTTGCCTGTTAAACACTATCGCAGAAACGCTCATGGACGAAGCGGAGACCGCTAACAAGAAAACGGGCGAACCAAGGTAGTCTGCTCGCATGCTCGACGATCAACGGGATCGATCTCGCCGGTACCGAGTGATAGACGTTCTCGGAAAGTGCCGACTGATCGAAACCGGACGCGGTGTAGGATTCCCTTTGAACTCTTACTACCAGTGATTTCCGTCCAAAAAAAGTCCGCAGCTGGTTGATTGCAATCCAAATAAAAATATTGACGCCAGATTATGTTTCTTGCGATAGTCTGTGCGTCAGGCGGCTGAGCGGCTAACGTCGTGAGACATGAGCAATCGCGGCCGCTGATTCCCGCCTGAATTCGCTCCGATAGGAGCGACCCCAACGAGGCCAAAGCCCGAAGTGTCCCGACACGCTGACCGGCGAATCCCGATTCGGATACTGAACCCACTCAAGAGCGCGGATACCACGCTCTTCCACGCCAAGAGGTACATTGCGCGCGGCATGGCACGGTGGGTCGGCGATGCGATCGAGTTCCTCCGCAAGCCGGACGATCACCCGCGAGACATCCGCACAGCGGGCTTGTCAGATCGGTTATGACCGGGCCGCGTCCACCGGGATCGCGGACGTCGAGGCGGTGCGGAACCTTCCGGTCGCAGGCCCCGCGATGCGGATGTTCACGGAGCGAACCAGAACTCCGCACCGGTCAAGGAATGAACGGAACGGCCCGGTGCGGTTCGTTGTGCGGGCGGGCCCGACGGTAGCGTGAAATGATCCTACGCGGCAACATGATCGGATCTGGAATGGTGGCTTCGCCCCGCGGCCAGGTCGGTGCGCGTTGGGTTGCACGCGAGATGCAATCGCAAACCGCCGGCGCAACCATCCGGACACCACACCAAGCAGT
>DATJMA010000052.1:0-63951 GCA_035509055.1 Bryobacteraceae bacterium
TTCTTGCCTTTGGCCAGAGCCGGCTCGAAGGACCGGGCTTTTCGAATGATCTCGTCGACCACCTTTTTGCAAAGGTCGTTGGCGTCATCCACCATGTATGCTGGAGTGGCGTAGTCGTCTTCCTTCTCGAGCACGTCGAGAATCTCGTCGTCGAGTTTGAGTTTCACGACGGCGCCCTTGAAATCCAGCCATTTGGCGGCGTACAGTTTGCGCACTTCGGCGGCGACGTCGCGTTCCCAAATGACTACCTGGGAACCGAACTTCTGCGGCGGAGCTTGTTGCGCCGCCTTTTGCGCCAATCTCTGCTTGTACTCCGTCTGCTTCTTCCTGACGTCGCTTTCCTTTCGGTCGATCAGGTTGGGGTACTTCTTCAAGGCGTCGATGGTTTCCGAGTGAATCGCGGGCTTGCATTTATCCATGCAAGTCTTCGCCATGGCGCGAATCTCCGCCAGTGCCTTCAGCATCTTGTCGTAGTCGAAGCGGTCCTCGGCGACCTCAAAATCCTTGAGCTTCCGGTCCAGCCCGGGGTCGGTGAACATAACCGCCGGCCGGGCAGCTTTCCACCATTTCTCGTTAAACTGTGGGATCTCTCCTTTTCGCATTGCTCGTCACCTCCATCGGTTGAGTCAGGGCGACACTTACAAGATATTCAGATGTAAAACTACCGCGCTTGATACTATACACCTAAGATCGCCTCCGGGGAGATTTCCGCGAGAATCCTCGCGCCTCATTACAGGATGAGCGTACCGGGGCGGCTAATGATCGGGTAATAACCTAAGGCGAAACGACGCACCCGGTATATTCTGGTATGCTAAATTCGCGATGAATTACGAGGCGGGGGAGCGCATCGGCGATTATCAGGTCGTCGAGCGCATCGGCGCTGGCGGGATGGGAGCGGTCTACAAGGTCCGCAACCTGATCACCGACCGCATCGACGCCATGAAGGTGCTGCTGCCCGACCTGCGGCAGGCGCCCGACCTGGCGGAGCGATTCAGCCGCGAGATCAAAGTACACGCCAGCCTGGTGCATCCCAATATCGCCGCCCTGCTTACCGCCATGCGTGTCGAAAACCAGCTCCTCATGATCATGGAGTTCGTGGACGGCACCAGTCTCGCGAACCGTCTGCGGCAGGGCCCGCTTCAGTGCCAGGAAGCCGTGAACTACATCTGCCAGGTGCTTTCGGCGCTGAGCTATGCGCACCAGCGCGGGATCATCCACCGCGACATCAAGCCGGCGAACATTATGGTGACGGCGAATAAGACGGTCAAGCTGATGGATTTCGGTATCGCCACTACCACCGGCGGCGGAAGTCTCCAGAACCGGCTCACGGCGGCGGGCATGGCGCTGGGATCGGTGCATTATATGTCTCCCGAGCAGGTGAAAGCCGGCGCGCCGGACGCCCGTTCGGACTTATATTCGCTCGGCATCACGTTCTACGAGATGGTCACCGGGCAGTGTCCCATCCGCGGCAACAGCGAGTACGAGATTATGGCGGCGCACTTGGCGCTGGCGCCGCCGTCGCCCATCGAACTGAATCCGTTCCTGCCGCCGACGGTGGCGGCGATCATCCAGAAGGCGATCCAGAAGCGGCCGGATGACCGGTTTCAGACCGCGGCGGAATTCCGCGCCAGCCTGGAATCGCTCATGGGCACGTCGGTACACACGCCTCCGCAGCCAATGACCGCAGTGGCGGCAGGGCTGGAAGCTCTTGTGCGCACTCCGACGCCAGCATCGGGCACATCCATTATTAATCCCGCCATTATCGAAGCCACGGTGAAGGATCTGGCCGCCCACATCGGTCCGATGGCCAAGATCATCGTCAATCGTGCGGCCAAACAGGCGCAAAGTCCCAAGCAGTTATACGAGACGGTGGCGCAGGAAATCCCGTCGGTTGCCGACCGGATCAAGTTTCTGCAAAAGCGTGGGGCCTAGGCCTACGGGCACATAATGTGCCAGTCGAGTTCGCTAAGTTGCTGATTCTACCAAGTCGGGAGTAGTGTATCGGCACATTTTGTGCCGGCGCTACTCTCCTTCGAGCATTTTCATGGCTTTCGCCATGCTGATGCGCATGCGATCGAACGAGCCGGCGAGCACGCCGATTTCGTCCTTTCCGTGCACGGGCAGTTCGGCGGAATCGAGCTCGCCCTTGCTGATGCGGTCGGCCATGTCGGAGAGTTTCGATACCGGACGCACCACGATCAGAATAAGAGCAAGGTCGACGGCAATCAGAGTTACCAGCGCCACCAGGGCCATATTCGTGAGCAGATTTCGAAAAGCGCTGTCGGCCATATGGACGGGCAGGGAACCGGGCACGGAAACGATTTGCGCGCCGACGATTTCGTTGGGCTGCCAGCCGAATCCATTCTGGCTGCCGTAGATGGCAACCATTGCCGGAGGCGCCGCGGCGGCTGTGGAGTGGCACTCGAGGCAGGGCGGATTGGCCTTTAGAGGCTGGGCCAGATACCAGGAAGTTCCGTTGACGGTGTCGCGCGATCCGACTTTGCTTTTGATTGATGGATTATCGCGGAAGTAGTGGATGATGTCGGCTTCCCAATCGGCTGGACGGTCGCGCGGATTGGTGGGGTTGAGGGTGGCTTCCTTGTAGCTGTACTCGGGATACTTGACGCGCAGGTAGTTAAAGCTCTCGGTGGCGGCGTACGCCGGTACGGTTTGCGGGTGAAAAGCGCCCTTATCGCCGATGAGCAGGGGCTTGATCTGCTTGGTGGTGTAGTCGCGCATGGAGAGCGCGGTTTCCATCATGAGGTGCGCGTTTTCAATGACTTCATCGGTGGCGTTTTTTTGTAGAAAACCGTGCGCCAGGTAGGCGGAAAGAGCGAATCCAATTCCGAAGACGATGATAAAGACAAGGGTAAATTTTGCTACCAGTTTCATAACGTTCTCTGATGAGTGCGGTTAGCCGCCAGCATACAGACTCGGAGGCGATTTGTAAAGTTCATGCGGTTGTGGTCGGGCACACCGGGGTGAAGAACTCGGAGGCAGAGGCGATTTCCGATCATGAGTGCAATTTCTTGCGATAGACTGAACCTCATGATCGGACGACCCCAGGCGGGCGATGCCGCGCCCTACTTTGTCCCGTACATCGAGCAGGTCCCCGGCGATAGCGTGCTGGCGGTGATCGAGAGCCAGCTGGATGAATCGCTGTCGCTTTTCGCGGGCATTTCGGAGGAAGCGTCGCTCCATCGATATGAGCCGGACAAGTGGAGCATCCGGCAGTTGCTGAACCACGTGACCGATACCGAGCGGGCCTTGGCGTTTCGCGCGCTGTGGTTCGGGCGCGGGTTCACCACTCCCATGCCGAGTTACGACCAAAACATCGCGGCGGCGGGCGCGGCGGCGGATGGCGTTTCGTGGTCGGCGCACGTGGACGAGTTCCAGCACGTGCGCGAATCGACCGTCTCGCTGTTCCGCAATATGCCGGAGGAAGGCTGGAAGCGCGCCGGAATCGCCAGCGACGAGCACGTCACGGTGCTGGCCCTCGCGTTTCTGATCGCCGGGCATCTATCGCATCACGTGAAGATTTTGCGGGAGAAGTATTTATAGCCGGTATCGCGGCACTTTGATCTTCCGTAACGTTTCTGGTACGTTGGGTGCCATGCCTCTGCTCGAGCCCGTGATTTGGGCTAAAGGTACCGTTCTCAATCCGCAACACCTCCAAATCCAAGACCGCTTCCTGGTAGACTCGCTGCAGTTTCAACTTCAGGCGCTGAATTTCCGGCCGTGGGGCTTCCGCAGCCTGCGCGTGGACCCGCAAGCCCTCACCGCGGGCACGATTACGGTGTCGCAGGCTTCGGGAATCATGTCGGACGGGCTGCTGTTCGAAATCCCGGAATCCGACGCCGCGCCTTCACCGCGCCTGATCAGCGACCGGTTCGCGCCCGACCAGGAAACACTCGGCGTCTACCTCGGCATCCCGCGCTACCGGGAGCAAGGTCTGAACGTGACTAGCGGAGCGCGGGACGTGGAGGCTCGCTATCGCGCCGAAGTTGCCATGATGCGCGACGACAACACGGGACTTTCGGAGAGGCCCGTGATGGTGGCGAGGAAGAATTTCCGGCTGCTGGTGGAGGGCGAAAGCCTGGAAGGCATGTCGGTGATGCAGATCGCCAACATCCGCAAGACGCCGGCGAATGTCTTCCAGATGGACCCGCATTTCGTGGCGCCGATGCTCGATTTGAGCGCCAGCGATTACCTGCTCTCCATCGCGCGCCGGCTGGTGGAGATTCTTTCGGCGAAGAGCAGCACGCTTTCCAGTTCGCGGCGGCAGAAGAATCAGAGCCTGGCGGATTTCACGGCGTCGGACATCGCCCAATTCTGGCTGCTCTACACCATCAACACGTCGTTTCCGACCATCAGCCACCTGTTCGAGACGCGCGGCGGACACCCCGAAGCGCTTTACTCGGCGATGCTGCAACTGGCCGGGTCGCTGAGCACATTTTCGCAGAAGATTCACCCCCGCGATCTGCCGCTTTACGACCACGAAAACCTGGGCGGGTGCTTTACCGATCTCGATGAGAAGCTGCGTTTTCTGCTCGACACCGTGGTGCCGAGCAATTTCGTTTCGCTGCCGCTCAAGATGGTGTCGCCGAACATTTTCGCCACCTCGATCGACAAGGAAGAATACCTGCGCGGCACGCGCATGTACCTGGCGATGTGCGCCGACGCCAGCCAGGCGGACATCATCGGGCGGGCGCCGAACCTGATCAAGATCTGCTCCGGCGACCATATCGAACTGCTGGTGCAAAGGGCGCTGGCCGGAGTGCCGCTGATTTATTCGGTGAGCCCGCCGAGCGCCATCCCCCTCAAACTGAATTATCAGTACTTTAGCTTGAGCCAAAGCGGCGGTCCGTGGGAGACGATTGTGCGCGCACGGAATCTGGCGGCGTATGTGCCAGGGGAGTTTCCCAACCCCCAGTTGGAGCTGATCATTCTGCTGCCGACGGCGGGGTAGGGCAAGCGCAAAGATGGGAAAGGCGCTGCATCGCGGCCTGCGGGGCTATCGTATCGAGGCATGCAGGAACGAGTTTGCAACATGTGCGGCGCACGAGCAGTTTCCTGCCACGAGAGAGCCATCGTGAAAACCACCGGAAAATCAGAGAAGCGTTCCGGTTCCGCGCTGCAGCATGATCGGCCAGCATGAGAATGCCAGCCCGAGGAATTGTTGCGCAACCGCGCGCGGCGAGACTCCGTTTCTTTCGCAATGGAACTGTGGTTGCGGAATCTGAACTCACCGCACGATGACGTAGATCACAATCGCCAGGAGGAGCACCACAGCGATTGCGATGAGAATCCACAACAAATAGTTGGTCTGCTTTTTAGGAATGGGCGGGCGTCCGGCGGGTTTCTTGACGGCTTTCGCCTCGGGAGCGGCGGGCGGCGCCGGGGGCGGAGCTTTGAACATCTTGGTGAACTCGCTCGGACCCTGCTGCGCGGGTGCGCCGGCCGGTGCTTGCGCCTGCTGTGCCTGGAAAGCGCGAGTGGCTTCGCCGGAGGGATGCGCGCGCTGGGGCGGGGGAGCGGCTATCGGCTGGGCGGCCAATCCTTCCGACTCGAATGGCGAGTTCAGCATACGCGTAAATTCGCCCGGTTCTTTGACACCGCCTGACGATGGTGGAGTCGGAAACATCGACTGCGGCTGGGGCGCAGGCGGACGGCCGGTGGGAGGCGGCAAATTGGGCGTTTGCAGCATCTTGGTGAACTCGCCCGGCCCGGCAGACGCAGGCGGGAAACCGGCAGGCGCGGACGGCGGGAACATCGGCGGCGCTTGCGATGCGGGTCCGGTGGGCGCGAGCGGCGATTGCATCATTTTGGTGAACTCGCCGGGCTCTGCGGACTCGAACGGAAAATCTGTGGCGGCGCTTCTCGGGGGAGCCGCGGGCGGTGGCGCCGGTTGCGATTGCAGCATGCGGGTGAATTCACCAGGGCCCGCGGATGCCGGAGGTGCGGGCGGAGCGACTGGCGGCGCCGGGGACGCTGCGGCGGGCTGAGCTTGTAACAGACGGGTAAACTCGCCTGGTGCGGCCGGCGGAGGAGCGGCGGGCGGTGGTTCGGGTGCTCTCGGGGAGGGCTGGGTCTGCATTAGACGTGTGAACTCCCCGGGCTCGGCTTGCGGCGCGGGCGTGGCGGGCGGCGGCGTTTGGGAAGGTGCCGGTTGCGTCCGCAAGAGCCTCGTGAATTCGCCTTCAGCAGCAGCGGGAGGCGCTAGCGGTGGAGGTGCCGGCTGCGCCGGGGCCGGCGCAGGCGCCGACTGGGCGCGCATTAGTCGAGTGAACTCGCCTTCGGTCGCGGCAGCAGGAGGCGCGGCCGGTGCCGGCGGTGAAGGAGCAGGGGCCTGCGTAGGCGCGGACTGAGCGCGGAGCAAACGAGTGAACTCGCCTTCAGTCGCGGCAGCAGGAGGCGCGGCCGGCGCCGGCGGTGGAGGAGCAGGGGCCTGTGCGGGCGCGGACTGAGCGCGGAGCAAACGAGTGAACTCGCCCTCGGTAGGGGTAGGAGGCGCGGCCGGCGCCGACGCCGCGGGAGCCGGCGACTGAGCGCGCAGTAGTCGAGTGAATTCGCCTTCCGCGGACGGAGCGGGAGCAACATGCTTCGTCCGCACACGCGTTCCATCGCTCGCGCCAGCCTTCTCGGCGGCGACTCGCGTTTTCAGCGTGGTCATCCACTGCCGCAACGGCGGATTGCCGGCAAGAGCGTCGGTGACGACATAGGGTGTGCCGTTCTGATCGCCGGTTTCGAGAAAGCAGACCTGGTACTCGGGCGGCAGCGCGGCGATCTCCGCGAGCAGCGCCTCATTCGGCGCGTTATGGCCGCCGGCGAGTAAATGTATGGTTACAGACCGGCCCGTGGAATTCTCGCGGGCGGAAAGCGCATGATCGCTTTGCCCGGATGCGCCGGCAATACGCCCCGTGATCTGGAAGCGTTGATCGAAACTCATGTTTTTCCCTATACCTCCATGGACTTAGCAGCGCCCATCCAGTACCGCCAGTTTACCGCCGCGGCCCATTTCCTCATGCTTCACAGCCCCTGATATGATACAGTATCGCTGCTGCGAAATTCGCAGCACAAGTTCGGTGCTGGAACATGGCACGCCATTTGTCCTATGAGATCCCTGTCGCAAGTCGTGTGGTCAGAAGGCATGTACCTCGGCCCTCACGAATTTCAGGCGCAAGCACGCTATTTTGAAGATGCGATCCACTTCGCCGCGGACGCATTGTGGTACCAGGGGTATGGCCTGATTGGCGCCACCCTGGATAGCGACGCCTTGCGCAATGGAACTGTCAGCCTGGTGCATGCCTCTGGAATTCTGCCGGATGGCACGCCTTTTTCCATGCCGCAAGCGGATGCCGTTCCGCCGGTGCGGCCGATTGCCGAGGTTTTTCCGCCCACGCGCGATACGCTCACGATTTATCTGGGCCTCGAGCAGCGGAAAACCGGCGGGCGTAACTGCGCGGCTGGCGGCGATCCCGGAGAGTCGCGCTATTTCAGCGAAATGCGCAGCTTCAACGATGAAACCAACGGTGGGGACAGCCGCCCGGTCCCTATCCGGCGCAAGAACATCCGGCTGGTGCTGGAATCGGAGCTGAACGACCATATCGTGGCGCTTCCGCTGGCCCGCGCCCGCCGCGACGGCTCCGGTCATTTCATTTACGATCCGCTGTTCGTGCCGCCCTGCCTGCAAATCAGCGCCAGCGAGCCGCTGATGCTCATGCTGCGGCGGCTCATCGAGATTCTGGAGTCGAAGAGCAGCGCTCTCAGCCGTAACAAGGGGACCGGCGGACTGACGGAATTCTCGTCGCGGGACCTGGCGAATTTCTGGCTGATGCACGCGGTCAATTCCGGCCTGGCGGCGCTGCGGCATTTGTGGATCTCGAAGCGCGGTCATCCCGAGGAACTGTTCATGGAAATGTCGCGCCTGGGCGGAGCGTTGTGCACCTTCGCGCTCGACTCCCATCCGCGCATGCTCCCGGCATACGATCACCGCAACCTGGGCGAATGTTTTGAAAAACTGGACGAACACATCCGCACGCATCTCGAGACCATCGTTCCCACCAACTGCGTGGAGATCCCGCTCACCAAAATGGCGGACTATTTTTACGAGGGCGACGTCAACGACTCGCGCATGCTGGGCCGCGCGCGCTGGGTGTTGGGAGTTCACGCCAAGGTGGGCGAAGCAGAACTGATCGAGCGCACGCCGCAACTCATCAAAGTATGTTCGGCGAAATTCGTCGGGGAGCTGGTGAGGCGCGCCATGGCTGGCCTGAATCTCACCCACCTTCCGGTCCCGCCGCCGGCCATTCCGGCCAAACTGGAAAGCCAGTATTTCGCCATTGCGCGCGATGGTCCGTTCTGGGACCATATCGTGCAAACCCGCCGGGTCGGCATTTACGTGCCAGGGGAAGTGATCGACGCGGAACTTGAACTTTTGGTAATCCTGGATAAATAAAACGACAAGCAAAAAAAATCGGTAAGTAAAAGGACCCTCTGTTATGACATCTAACACCGCGACCGGTTCCGGCGCGCCCCGGGCCGATAATCTCGCGCTCATCTTCCAGGAAGTTCTCACGGCGATCGTGCGCCTGCGCTCCAACCGCCAGGAACTGACCGATGCCGAAAGCTTCCGCTACTCCATGCGGGAGGCGATTAAGGCGGCGGTTCAGGATGCCCGCAATCACGGCGGCTACAACGCCGACGATATCAAGATGGCGACCCTCGCACTGGTGGGGTTTCTCGATGAATCGGTGCTGAATCTGCGCAACCCGATGTTCGCCGATTGGCCGCGCAAACCACTGCAGGAAGAACTTTTCGGCATCCACATGGCGGGCGAACTTTTCTTCCGCAACCTGGAACAACTGATGGGACGGGCGGATTCGGCCGATCTCGCGGACCTGTTGGAAGTCCACTATCTGTGCCTGCTGCTGGGGTTCGGCGGGCGGTACAGCATCGGCGGCAAGAGCGAACTGCAGGCCATCACCAGCGCCACCGGCGACAAGATCAAGCGCATTCGCGGCGTGTCCTACGATCCCTTTATGCAAGTGATGGACGAAGCGGAAGTGGTGAAGGCGACCGACGATCCGTGGGTGAAGAAATTCGCTATCGTCGCGGCAGTTTGTCTGGTGCTGGTGATCGGAATTTTTGTGACGTTTAAAATCACGCTGGGCTCGAGCGCCCACGAAGTGAACGTGACGGCGGCGGACGCCAAACTGTAAGGGGATTGCGATGACGAAGAAGCATTACATAATCATCGGTTCCACGCTGGCGGCGTTCGGGGTGGCGGTGGCGTGGCTGGGGTCGAACGCGCAGAAAATTCCCGGTTTGAAGCACGCGGACCCCTTCGTGGTGCAGGCGGTCACTCTCGTGATCGGCGTGATTGCCGCGGCGGTGATGACCTGGATCATGACCCGGGGCGACAAGACGGAGGAGGGCGCCGGCGGCGGAGGTGGTGGGGCGGAAGCTCCCGCCGAAGTTACCGATATGGATGAGCTGCTGGCCGAGGCGGAATCCCGGCTGGCGGTGGCGCAGCAGCAAAAGGACTCAAAGATCGGGAAACTGCCGGCGATCATTTTGCTGGGCGAAACGGGCAGCGCGAAGACCACGACCATGGTGCAATCGGGAGCCGAGCCGGAGTCGCTGTCGGGCCAGGTGTACGAGGACAATCATATTCTGCCGACGCCGGCGGCCAATTTCTGGTTCGCGCACCACACCATGTTCATCGAGATGGGCGGGAAGCTGCTCGCGGACAACAAGGCTTGGGAGACGCTGATCGCGGGGTTACAGCCTTCGAAAGCGGCGCAAATGTTGGGCACCGCGCAGGAGATGCCGCGTGCCGCGCTAGTGTGCGTGGATGCGGAGGCCCTGAATTCTCCCAGCCCCGATCCGCTGGCCGCTCTGGCGCGCAAACTGCGCACGCAGTTAGCCGAAATCTCGCGGCTGCTGGGAATCAATCTGCCGGTTTATGTTCTGTTTACGCGCAGCGACCGGCTGTTGTTTTTCACCGAATATTTCAGCAAGCTCAACAACGAGGAGGCCACGCGCATTCTGGGTGCCACGCTGCCGATTGTAACGGAGCGAAAAGGCATCTACGCGGAAGAGGAGACCACGCGGCTTGGTAGCGCGTTCGAGAGGCTCTTCCGGCAGCTTTGCAACGCGCGCCCCACATTTTTGGCCCGGGAAACGGAGCCGATGCCGCTTGCGGGGATGTACGAATTTCCGCGCGAATTCCGCAAAATTCACCAGGGGCTGGTGCGGTTCCTGGTGGAGTTGTGCCGCCCGAGCCAGATCACAGTGGCCCCGTTCCTGCGCGGATTCTATTTCTCGGGCGTGAGGCCCATCGTGGTGAACGAAGTGGCGCCGTCGGCTCCCGCCGCCCCCGCTCCCGCGCCGGGCGGACGCGTGGGGGCCACGGGCATGTTCCGGGCGCAGGCGGCTGCTGCCGCCGCGGCCGGGGCGCAGCGCATTGTCGGGCAGCGCAAAGTGCCGCAATGGCTCTTCCTCAGCCATTTCTTCAACGACCTGCTGCTGGCCGATACCGCCGCGAAGGGCGCTAGTTCGAGCAGCATTCGCGCCAGCATGCCGCGGCGAATCGTACTGTTGACGGTATCGTTGTTGTGCCTGATTTACAGCGCCCTGCTGCTCGTCTCGTTCAGCAAGAACAAGACCCTTGCCAACAACGTGAAAATGGCATCGACCGCGATCAACGCGGCTGCCGCACCGGCCGCGGGCGAAGCGGCGTCGCTCGATTCTTTGAAAAAGCTCGAAACCCTGCGCCAGTCGCTCGAAGTGCTCACCAAATACAATCGCCACGGAGCGCCGTGGGGTTATCGCTGGGGGCTGTACATCGGCAACGATCTTTATCCCGATGTGCGCAAGCTGTACTTCGCGGATTTCCACCGCCTGCTGCTGGCGCCCACGCAGGATACCATGGTGGCGCAGATGCGGGGCCTTCCGGGCGCGCCGGGCCCGAACGACGAATACACCGGGCCATACAAGACTCTGAAAGCATACCTGGAAACAACGTCGAACCACGAAAAAGCCACTCGCGATTTTCTGCCGCCGGTGCTCACGGACCGCTGGGGCACGAGCCGCAACGCGGATCCCGACCGGATTGCGCTGGCGCAGAAGCAATTCGAGTTTTACAGCGACGAACTAGCGCTCGCCAATCCATATGCGAGCGATAATGACGCTGCCGCCATCGGCAATGCACGGCACTATCTCAATCAATTTGGTGGCTTGCAGCGGGTGTATCAAGCCATGCTCGCCGATGCCGCGAAGGCTGGACAGCCGCTCAATTTCAACAAGCGGTTCCCCGGGTCGGCCGAGGAAGTGATCGACGATTACACCGTGCAGGCGGCTTTCACCAAGCCGGCTTGGGATTTCATGAGGGCGGCGCTGAAAGATCCCGGCAAATATTTCGAGGGCGAAGCGTGGGTCCTCGGCCCGCAAAGCAGCGCCGATATCGACCGCAGCAAGCTGGCTCAGCAATTGGCCGGCCTGTACTACGCCGACTACATCAAGGAGTGGCGGCAGTACATGAGGGCGGCGCGGGTGGTGCCGTATGCCAGCCTGCCGGATGCGTCCAAGAAACTGGGGGCGACGTCCGGCAATCAATCGCCATTGCTCGAATTGTTCTGGCTGGCTTCCGGAAACACGGCGGTGGACGTTCCCGATGTGGCGAACGCATTCCAGCCGTTGGCGGCCGTGGTGCCCCCCTCTACCGTGGAGAAATTCTTCGCTCCGCCGAACCAGACGTACATGGGCTCGCTGGTGACGCTGCAAGGCTCCATCGACGCCCTGGCGCAGCAATCCACCAACGACGCCGCCAAGAACACCACGCTTTCCAACGCCACCGCGGCGCATGGGGCGGCGAAACAGGTGTCGCTGACGTTCAATCCGGACACTTCGGAAGCGCACGTGGATGCCACGGTGCTGAAGCTGATGAACGACCCGATCACCTACGTGGAGAATCTGCTGCGGTCGCTCGGGCCGGCGCAGTTGAACGCCGCGGGCCGCAATTTCTGCGGCGAATACCGCGCCATGTTCGCGAAGTTTCCGTTCAATCGGGCGTCGAAAACCGACGCGACGGTGGAGGACGTGAATACCATCTTCAAATCCCCGGACGGCAAGTTCTGGAAATTCTATTCCGACAATCTGACGAAACTGTTGCCGAAGCAGGGATCGGATTATGTGCCGCAGACCGTGGATGGCGTGACGCTGACTCCCGGCTTCGTGGCGTTCTTCAAGAAATCCGCGGCGTTCGGCGAATCGCTCTACACGGGCAACACGCCCGAGCCGCACTTCAGCTACACGCTGAAATCGGTGCCCAGCGATGGCATCGAGGGCGCGGTGCTGAGTCTGGATGGGCAGCAGGTGTCCTATTCGGGCTCGAACATGGTGTCGAAGACGCTGAACTGGCAAGGGGGCGCTGGCGCCACGCATGGCGTGAAGGCGACCTACATGCGCGGCGGGCCTAACGATTGGGACACGGAAGAAGGCCTTTGGTCGATCTTCAAATTCTTCTACCAGGCCGATCGTACGGTGCCCGCGCCGGGTGGCGGATATACGCTCGAATGGGTGATGCGCAGCGGCAAGGACGCCAAGCCGGTGATGATCGAGGGCGGCAAGGAACTGACGGTGCGCTTCCAGGCCGATGTTCCGATGTTCCAGAAAGACTTTTTTGCCAGTATGGCGTGCGTGGCGGAGGTGGCGAAGCAGTAGGGGATTAGGGGCGCGGCAACAATCGCTTCTGCACCTTCCCGAGGGCGGTGCGCGGGAGTTGGTCCACGACCACGAAGTCGCGCGGCACTTTGAACGACGCCATGTGCGCGCGGCAGCGAGCGCCGAGGTCCGCATTGTCGACCGGCTGGCGCGTAACAATGTAGGCCACCGGGATCTCGCCGCGCAGGCGGTCGGGAACTCCGGCCACGGCGGCTTCCGCGATTTCCGGCTGTTCGCAGAGGAAATCTTCGATCTCCCGCGGGTAGATGTTGAAGCCGCCGGAAATGATCAGGTCGCTTTTGCGGCCGAGCAGGGTGTAATAGCCATCGGACGAACGCTCGGCCATGTCCCCCGTCTTGAACCATCCATCGTCGAAGGCAGCACGGGTGGCCTCTTCGCGGCGCCAATAGCCGGCGAAAACGTTGGGACCGCGCAGTTGGATCTCGCCTTCGACGAGGCGTGCGGAAACTCCCGGCAGCGGAAAGCCCACGGTACCTGCGCGGCGCTCACCGGCGTAAGGATTCGACATGATCATGAGAGTTTCCGTCATGCCGTAGCGCTCGAGAATGGTACGGCCGAATTTGGCGCGGAATTCCTCGAAGATCTGCGGGGAAAGAGGCGCCGAACCGGAGACGAAGAGACGCATGAATCCTCCCACTTCGCGGGCGATTTCCGGAGGGAAATCGAGCAGCCGCACATACACGGTCGGGACACCGAAAAATAAGGTGGGATGGAAATCAAGAAATTCAGCGGGAGCTTTCCGGTGCTCGAATCGATCGAGAAGGCGCATGAGGCAGCCGCTCGCCAGCCACACATGGAGCCCGTTGCCGAGGGCATGAACGTGGAAGAGGGGAAGCGCCAGCAGGAATCGGTCGGCGGCGGTGATGCCCCAGCAGGAAGCGAGATTCACGGCATTGGCGGCGAAATTGTTGTGCGTCAGGATGGCGCCCTTGGAAACGCCGGTGGTGCCGGAGGTGTAAACCAGGGCCGCGGGTGCATCGCCGTCCAGCGCGATATCAGGGCGTTCGGCGCCGGGAGGTGTTTGCAGTTCCCCCACGCGCCACAGCGGCACGGTTCCGGGCATTTCCTGCGCGGAGACGACGGCTTTCGGTCCGGCATCGCCGAGGATGTGGAGAATCTCCTTCTCGCGATAGAGAACGTTGATGGGAACGAAGATCACGCCGAGCTTGACGCTGGCGAGATAGAGATCGATCATTTCGACGCAGTTCGAGAGATAGACGGCGAGGCGATCTCCGGATTCCAAACCGCGGGCGCGAAAAAGCGCGGCCATGCGATTGCTGCGCGCGTCGATTTCGCCGAAGGTGTAAGCGCGGCCCGCGAATTCGAGTCCGATTTGATCGCGCCGGGCTACCAGCGACAGGTCGAATAATTGGGCCAGGTTCATGCGCGCTCCGGAATAGCGCAGGCAAGGCCAGCCGCGACGAGCGAGAACGCGGCCAGGGTCCAGAAACTGATCTGAAAGCGGCCGGTCCAATCGGCCAGTGCGCCGACTGCCGGTGTGCCAACCAGTATCATCACGATCCCCACCATATTAACCAGACCGATGGCCGCGCCGGCGCCGGCGGGGACGAGCGCGGCGGCGCGATTGAAGATGGCGGCGTACGGCAGCCCGCAGCCGGTTCCCAGGACTACAATGGCGGCCCAGGTTACACCGATCGACCCGGCGTACGCGAGCGCGCTGCACGCGAGGGCGTTCAAGAGCATCGCGATTTGTAAAAGCGCCCTCATGCGGAGCCGCTGTGCCAGCCATCCGCCAAGCGGGCGCGACGCGATGCCGAGCAGGAGCACAAGGGAACCCATCAGTCCCGCGCTCTTCAACGGCAGGTGAAAATTGCTGCGCAGCAGCACGGTGATCCAGGCTCCGACCACGATCATGAGGCCAAACGAGGCCATCTGGATCACGCCCAGCAGCCACAACTCGCCGTGTTCCGCCACCGCGAGAAGGCCGGGCGCGGCGCGCACTACGTGCTTCTGATGGGGAGCGCCGGTGAGCCACCACAGCCAGGCGGCAGCGGCCACCAGCGCGCACGCCACGCACGCGCCGCGCCAGCCGAAGGCGTCGAGCAATTGCGGAACGGCGAAGAGCACGAATCCGGAGCCGAGCACGATGAACCCGCCGAAGATACCCTGCGCGATGGGCCGATCGCGATCGGAGGAGCGCACCACGATATAGCGAGCGGCCGCCGCGAAACAAGCCCCGCTGCCGATACCGACAAGCGCTTTCCAGAACAGCAATTGCCAATAGGCGCCGGCAAAGGCCATGGCGAAGTTGGCGGCGGCGATCCACGCCAGCGATACGGCCACCACGCGACCGGCGCCGAAGCGATCGCCGAGGCGACCGCCCGGCACCTGCATGATGGCATGAGTGAGAAAAATCGCGGTGGTCAGCAGGCCGGCGCGCGCCTGGTCGAAACCGAACTCGGCGCGCAGGACGGGGACGAGAGGCGCATGATTGGTGTAATTCGCGGAGAACGCGAAGCCGGCCGCGCAGGCCGAGAACAAGGTTCGTCGATCCATTTAGGGCCGTCGCGCCAGTTTACCATTCCTGCCGGGAGAACTGGCGGCGCACGATGTCCAGGAACGCTTCGGTAGCGGGATTGTCTGGTTTGGCTTTCATGCCGATGTCGATCGAGGTCCAATGAGGCGAGCGCAAACGTTTGAAGACGACGCCCGGAGTGGTAATGCGGGCGACGCAGGCGGGTGCGAGCGAAACGCCCAACCCGGCCGCGACGAGGCATAGGACGGTGGGCCACTGAGGCGCATGCTGCACGAAGTTGGGTCGAAATCCCTCGGCTTCGCAGCAGGCGACCGTACGGTCGTAGGCCAGGCTGCCCATGCGGCGCGCGAAGAGGACGAACGGTTCCTGCTTTAATGCCGCGGGGGAAATGGACGGCCGGGCGGCCAGCTTGTGGCGCGCCGGGAGGACGGCAACGAATGGCTCGCGGAGGATGGTCTCGATCATCAAGCTCCCCCGCGCCTCGCCATCGCGCAGAAATCCGAGATCGAACGTGCCGTCGAGGAGAAAGGGCACCTGGTCGTCGGTGGCGCCCTCGTGGAGACGGAGTTCCACGTTGGGGTGGACGCGGCGGTAGCGGCGGATGGCTTTCGGCAGGCTGGTGAACATGATGGAACCGGCAAATCCGACGGTGAGGGCGCCTTCCAGCCCGCTGCCCAGGCGGCGCGCCATTTCGACATCGCCGGCGGTTTTGGCGAGCGTGCCGCGGGCGCGCTCGACGAAGAACTGACCCACGCGCGTGAGTTTGACGCCGCGGGTGGTGCGGTCAAAGAGCGGATAGCCGAGGTTGCGTTCGAGAATGCGGATCTGCTGGCTCAAGGGCGGCTGCGCCATTCCCAACTGTTCTGCGGCGCGCCCGAAGTGCAAGGTTTCGGCGACGGCGATGAAATACCGGAGGTGGCGGAGCTCGATGCGGTCGCTCATATCGATTCCGTCTCAGTATAGAGGATTCGGATATTGGACATATTGCCGGAGGAGGGCGTACTTTTGAGAGTACAGAAGGAGGGTAGCATGTCACCGGCACTGGGACAGGTGATCATTCGCGAATTCGAGCCTGGAGACGAGAACGCATTCCGCCAGCTCAATGAAGAATGGATCACGCACTACTTCGAGATCGAAGCGAAGGACGCGGAGATCATCAACCATCCGCGGGAATGTATTCTCGCGCCCGGCGGACGCATATTCTTCGCGGTGCTGGGAGGCCGGGCGGTGGGTTGTTGCGCCCTGATCCCGGCAGAGCCGGGCGAATTCGAAGTGGCGAAAATGGCGGTAACGGCGGCATGCCGGGGGATGGGGATCGGCCGCCGGATTCTGGATGCGGTGGTGGAGGCGGCGCGAACGGCAGGCGCGCTCCGGCTGCGCCTGGAAACCAATCACGCGCTGGCCCCGGCGATCAGCTTGTACGAATCGGTCGGGTTCCGCCACGCGGCGCCGGGGCATCCTTCTGGATATGCGCGCGCCGATGTGTTCATGGAATTGACGCTTGACACGCCGCGCCAGTAGTGCTAATTTTCTAGCATGATGCTAGAAACACTGCAGGAGGCGGCGCGATGAGTTCGGGAACCGGGCTCAGCCGGCGCGAACGGCAGATCATGGATATCCTCTACCAGCGGGGCAAGCTCCCGGCGGCCGCGGTGCGGGAGGCGATGCCGGACGCGCCCAGCTATTCGGCGGTGCGCGCCATGCTCCGCGTGCTGGAAGAGAAGGGCCATGTCAAGCACCAGGAGGAGGGACTGAAGTACGTCTACGTCCCCACCGTGGCTCGCGATAAGGCCAAGCGATCGGCCGTGAAGCACCTGCTGGACACGTTTTTTGCGGATTCGCCGTCGCAGGTGGTGGCGGCGCTGCTGGATGTTTCGGCGCCCCGGCTCACCCGCGAGGACCTGGACCGCATGTCGGAAATGATCGAACGGGTGAAGAACGAGGAGCAGTAAAATGCCGGGCTGGTTCACCATATTGTGGGGCGCCGCCTGCAAGAGCACGGTCTTGATTGGCGTAGCGTGGCTATTGGCACTGGCGTTGCGGCGCCAGTCGGCAGCCATGCGGCATCTGGTGTGGACGGCAGCAGCGGCGGGCATGCTGGCGTTGCCGCTGCTCTCGGTCTCAATGCCAGCGTGGCGCGTCCGCAGTTCCACGCTGGGACCGCTGGTTTCGACGATCACGTTTCGGACTACCGCGGTGGCTCGGGCGGACTCCGACGGCGCGGCGGCGGCCACCGCCAGGCCGGAACAGCCCGCCACGCCCGGCACGCATGCCGACGTGCGATTTGTGGTTGCACTGCTTTGGGCCGCTGGTTCCTTTCTGGCGCTGGCCCATCTGGCGGCGGCGTGGCTGGCGATGTGGCGCAAGCGCCGCTTGGCTGCCCGGTTCGGTGCATGCGCGCTTCTGGCAGCGCTGCGGCGCGCGCTCGGGATCGAGCGCGAGGTAGCGCTGCTCGAAGTTCCCCGCGGCACGATGCCGCTGAGTTTCGGAGTGCTGCATCCCGCGATCTTGCTGCCCGCCGACGCGCGAGAGTGGAGCGAGGAACGCCGCCGCGTGGTGTTGCTGCACGAACTCGCACACATTCGCCGCGGCGATCTGGCGACGCAACTGATGGCGCGCGTGGCGGTGGCGATTTTCTGGTGGAATCCGCTGGCATGGAAGGTCTGGCGCGAATTTGTAAAAGAGCGCGAGCGCGCAGCGGACGATCTGGTACTTACCGCCGGCGAACGGGCAACGGCCTACGCCAGCCAACTTTTGGAAATCGCCCGATCCATGCAGGCAGCGCCCGCACTGGTATCGGCCGCGGCCGCCATAGCGCGGCCGTCACAACTGGAAGGACGCCTTATGGCAATTCTGGATGGAAACACGAATCGCAAATCGCTCTCGTCCCGCGCCCTGCTGGCGGCCACTGTGCTGACCGTGGCGCTGGTGGCGCCGTTCGCGGCATTGCAGGCACAGGATAGACCGGCTGCCGTGGCAGAACCCAATCTCGACGCCACGATCCAGTCGGCGGTGGCGCAAACCAATTACGAAATCCTCGATAACGCCGCCGCCAGCTTCCTTCGCGCGCGCAAGTATGACGAGGCGCAGAAGCTTCTGGAAATGGGGCTTACGCTGCGGGCGAAAAGCTCGGGCGAGAGCAGCACGGCGTACGCCGAGGGACTGATGAAGCTCGGCGACCTGGCCGCAAGGCGCGGGAAAGGCGCGGACGCGGTGAGTTTTTATACCGAGGCCGTCGCTTTGGGCGACACGCCGACAACCGTGCCTGGATTGATCTTTCTGGCGTCGAACGCGCTCGGCAAAAAGGATCCGGTCACTGCCGAAAGTTTCATCGATCGCGCGCTGGCAGTGACGCCATCGGGCACAGAGGCGGGCCGGGCGCTGACGGTGAAAGGCAATATCGCGGTGGCGAACGGGCTCGACGGCGTGGCCGAGCTTCAATATTTGCAGGCGCTGGCGCAGGACCCTCCCAGATCGCCGGAAGCGGCGCTGACCATGGAGAGTTATGCGAGATTGCTCACTTCCGAAGACCGCCAAGGGGAGGCCGATGCCCTTCTCGCGCAAGCCCTGCCGATCCGCCAGGCGCAGGTGGAGAAGATATCGACTCACGCGGCGGCTACGGTCACAGAGGGCGCTGTGAAAGTGGGAAGGGACGTTGCGCCGCCGAGGCTGGCGAGCAAGCAGGAGCCGGAATATTCCGAAGATGCCCGCAGCACGAAATTGCAGGGAACGGTGCTGCTGAGCATCACGGTGGGCACGGACGGGGAGGCCCACGATTTCAAGCTACTCCACAGCCTGGGATTCGGCCTGGACGAAAAGGCGGCGGAGGCCGTCTCCGAATGGCGGTTCAAGCCCGGCACTCGCGATGGAGCGCCGGTACCTGTGCAGGCGACCATCGAAGTGAATTTCCGGCTGTTATAAGCTGCCTTTTAGAACTGCGTGCGGCGGTCCACAACGCCCCCATGTGCGCTATGCTGTAGGCAAGCAAATCTGGGCACGCGTCTGGAGGGCTCCGTGAGTTTCCGCGAACAACTGCACGCCTATATTGCGGGAGTGGAAAAACGCCTGCGCTGGAGCACCGTGCTGCGCGGCGCGGCGATTCTCACGGCGAGCGCCCTCGCGGCGACGCTGGTGCTGGTGGCAATCGCTAACACGCGAGCATTTTCGCAGGGAAGCATCACGTGGTCGCGGCTGGCGCTGATTCTGATCCTGGCGGGCGCGGCGGGTGCCGGTTTGGGAGTGCCATTGCGTCGATTGACGCGCCGCCGCGCGGTCGGCACGGCGGAATCGGCATTTCCGCAGTTCGAACAGCGACTCACGACGTTCCTCGAACGCGACGGGCAGGATCCATTCGTGGAGTTGTTGGCGGGCGATACGTTGGAAGTGGCACGCTCGGCCCAGCCGCGCGAAATGGTGAGCGATTTCCGGCTGCGGAGTTCATTCGCGGTTGGTGCTGGCTCGCTCGCGGCTTTGATCTGGGTGATCGCTGCGGGTCCGGGGTATCTCGGTTACGGGGCATCGCTGTTGTGGACGGGGCCGCACCGGGATAAGCCGCCGATCTACGATCTTCGCGTGACCCCGGGGGACGTGACTGTGCGCCGCTATGCCGACCAGATGGTGTCGGCGCTGCCTACCGGACTAAAATCGCCCAGCGTGAAGTTGCACGCGCGCTTCCAGAGCTCCGGAAAGTGGGAAGAAATTATCATGCAGCCGAAGGCGGCGAGCAGTTTCGCCGGCGGCTATGAGTTCTTATTCGCCGGCCTGCCGGAAAACGTGGAATATTACGTGACCGCGGGCGCGATGACTTCGAAGCACTTCCAGATTCATGTGAGCGACCTGCCGGCGGTGAAGCAGATTCGCGTAACCTATCGTTTTCCGGCGTGGACCGGGATGCCGCCCGAGATCGAAGAGCGCGGCGGCGATTTGCGCGCGGTGGCGGGCACGGAAGCGGAGCTCGAAATTGCGACTGACCGCCCGCTCGAAAGCGGACAGATCCTGATCGATAACGGCAAGCCGCTGAGATTGATGGCTGGTCCGGATCACGTCTATCGAGGCACCGTGAAGATGGACAAGGACGGGGTCTATCACGTTGCCGGCGTGGCGGACGGCCAGCCCGTGCGGGTAAGCGAGGACTTTTACATCGAGGCGCGGAAGGCGGACCCGCCGCAGATTGCGCTGGTGCGGCCGGGGCGCGGCGATTATCACGCTAACCCTATCGAGGAAGTGACGGTGGCCGCGAAGGCCACCGATGAGTACGGCCTGCGGAACGTGACGCTGCATTATTCGGTGAACGGCGGTCCGGAGACGACCGTGGATCTACTGCCGAAAAAGGGCGAGAAGCAGGCGGATGGATCGGCAACGCTTTCGCTGGAGCAATTCAAGCTGGCGCCGGGCGACCTCATCAGCGTGTACGCGACGGCGGCCGATGCCATCGCGGAAGCCCATACCGACATGACGTTCGTCCAGGCCGACCCCTTCGAGCGGGAATTCTCGCAATCCCAGGATTCCGGGGGCGGCGGCGGGGGCGGTGGGGGCGGCGGCAATCAGCAGGCGCAGATTTCGCAGCGCGAAAAGGAAATTATCTCGGCGACATTCCGGCAGCAGTCCGATAAGAACTCGACGGCCCAGCAGGCGGCCGATATCGCCAAGCTGCTGTCGCAATCGCAGGCCACGCTGCGCGACCAGGCGATGACTCTTTCGGGCCGTTTGGAGGCGCGCGAACTTACCGACGAAGTGGAGGCAATCAACGATTTCCAGAAGGACATGATCGCCGCGGCCGAGGCCATGACGCCGGCGGCACGGGATTTGCAACACGAGGGCTGGAAAGAAGCGCTGCCCAGCGAGCAGAAAGCCCTGCAATATCTCCTGCGCGCGGAGGCGACGTTCCGGCAGATTCAGGTGGCGTTCGGACAACGGGGCGGAGGCGGCAGTGGAGGTGCGGCGCGCGATCTGGCGGCGCTGTTCGATCTCGAGCTCGATACCGAAAAGAACCAGTACGAGAGCCGCAGCCAGACATCCACCACCGAAGAGCAGAAACAGCAGGAAATCGACGACGAGCTGAAGAAGCTGGACGAACTGGCCAAGCGGCAGGATGAGTTGGCGCAGCAGCAGCGCAACGGGCAGCAGACGGCGGAACAGAAATGGCAGCAGGAGATGCTGGAGCGCGAGGCCCAGCAGTTGCAGCGGCAGATGGAGCAGCAGCTATCGCAGGGCACGCAGCAAGGCCAAAGCGGCCAGAGCGGGAAATCCGGGCAGAGCGCTTCCGGGGCGTCCGGCGGACAACCCGGCAGCGCGAGCAGTGCGAATTCCCAGCAATCCGCGGATGCGGCGGCGCAGATGCGCCAGCAGGCAGCGCAACAGGCTCTCGACCGGTTGAGGCAAGCCAACCAGGATATGCAGCGTGCGGCATCCGGCAATGCCAGTTCGGCCGATTCGCGGCGCGCCGCGGAGAGATTGCGCGAAGCCGGCGATCTCCTGGGGGAGACTCAGCAGCAGGACGCGGCCGGACGAATCAACCAGATGGCGCAGACGGCGGACCGGCTGGCGTCGGAGCAGAAGCGGCAGGCCGATCGCGTACGCGACCTGATCAACCGGCAGAATTCGGCGCGCAATAGCGGCCAGCAGCCAACGAATCCCACCGCGCAGGAAATCGACAAGATGGTGAGCGACCGCCAGCAAACCACCGACGAACTGGCGCGGCTCACGCAGCAGATTCGCGGGACGGCGCGGGAACTGGCGCCCACGCAACCGGCGGCTTCCGGCAAGCTGCGCTCGGCGCTCGACGGGCTCGGGCTGGACGAGAACGATCTGAACACGCGCATGCAGCGCAGTTCCGACTGGCTTCGGGGCGGAGATTTCTCGGACCAAGCGGAGTCGCGGCTGACCAACGACTTGCAGAATCTGGGACAGGAGTTGCGGGATGCGGCGCACGCCGTAGGCGCCGGACAACAGCAGGCGACGCAGGAAGCGTCGATCAAGCGCGCCATGGATAATCTGTCGCGTTTGCGCGATCAATTGGCCGGGCTCAGCGGGCGGGGCAATCCACCGGCCGGACAGGCACTAAACGGACGCGGCGGGCAAGCGGAGAACCAGCAGGGGCAAGACGGCCAACTGAGCCGCAACGGCCAATCGGGCCAGGCCGGACAGAATGGCGGCGGCGCGCCCGGCGGGCGGGAGAACGGTCCGATGGGGAACCAGTTGGCTGGCGCGGGTGGAGAGCGCAGAGGCCAGGTGCTCGATAATCTGGACACGGGCAATACCCACATCGCGGGACAAGCGGTGGCGCCGCACCAGGGGCCGAATCCGGCCGATACGCAGCGCGAAATCGAGCAGGGACTGGATCTGCTCAACCAGGTTCGCCGCGCGGTGCAGGAAAGTCCGGAAGCGCGGCAGCAGGTACTGGCGCTGATCGACGAGATGCGCAATCTCGACCCCAAGCGGTTTCCCGGGAATCCGGCGCTGGTGGAACAAATGCATCAGCAATTGCTCAGCGGCGTGGACGCGCTCGAGCTGCAATTGGGCCGGCAACTCGACCAAAGTAAGGGTGGAACCATCCGGAATACCGATCCTTCGAAAGTGCCTGCCGGTTACCAGGATTCGGTAGCGGAGTATTATCGTAAGCTTTCGGGCGGGAAGTAAGTTTCCAGCTCGAATTTCGTCCCGGCGGCATTTCGAGCCTCGGGACCAGGTGACCTCCTGCGGCTGCCGGCCGCCCAGTTTTCGGAACCGTCAGTCTTTCACGCGCCCGAGCCGGCGCCCCGAGGGCTTTCACTCAGCGCCTGGTTCACTTTTTGAAGCAGGGTCGCGGTGGTGAAGGGTTTGCTCAAGAAATCCAGATCGGGCGAAAGCAGGGCCTGGTTGACGGCGGCATGTTCCGTGTACCCCGACATGAACAGGACCGGTAGCGCCGGAAGCAGCCGGCGCAGTTCCTCCGCCAGTTGAGGACCGCTCATCTGGGGCATCACCATATCGCTCAGCACGAGATCGATGGCGCCGTTCGGGTTGCTGCAAATCGCCAGCGCTTCCTGGCCGGAACCGGCTTCCAGTACGTGGAATCCATGGCGGTCCAGCATGGTGGCGGTCAACTGGCGTACCTTCTCTTCGTCCTCCACCAGCAGGATGGTGCGGCGGCCGCGGGTAGTGAGTAGCCCGGGCTCGGGTGTCTCGAGTTCGTCCGGTGCGATGGCTTCCCTCCGCGTGGGCAGAAGAATCTTGAAAGTGGTTCCGCGGCCGGGCTCGCTGTAAAGAGAGATCGCGCCCCCACTCTGCTTGACGATGCCGTAGACGGTGGCCAGACCCAGTCCCGTGCCTTTGCCCGGACCTTTGGTAGTAAAGAAAGGTTCGAAAATGCGCCCTTGGGTTTCGGCATCCATTCCGGTGCCGGTGTCGCTCACGGCGAACAAGGCATATCGGCCCGCGGGAATGCCAAGACGCTGGCCGATGTGGCCGTCTACCTCGGTGTTCGATGTCTCCACCGTGAGAATACCCCCTCCCGGCATGGCATCGCGCGCATTTGCGGCAAGATTGACGATGATCTGCTCCATCTGCCCGCGGTCGGCTTCAATTTCCCAAAGGTCCTGGGCGAGAATGGTGATAATTTCGATGTCCTCGCCCACCAGGCGCCGCAGCATTTTTTCGGTTCCCTGGACGGTTTCATTCAGTTTGAGAACCGTAGTTTGGCGGACCTGTTTGCGGCTGAACGCCAGCAGGCTATTGGTAAGCTCGGCGGCGCGGCGTCCGGCGAGCAGAATTTCCTTGATGCTGTCGCACAAAGCCAAGTCGGTGGGAAGATCCTGGAGAGCGAATTCGGCATAGCCGTTGATCACGGTCAGCAGATTGTTGAAGTCGTGCGCAATCCCACCGGCAAGCCGTCCTACGGCTTCCATTTTTTGCGCCTGACGGAGTTGCGCTTCGAGACGCTGGTTTTCGGTCACGTCGCGCAGCAGCAGAGCGAGGCCGTCGCCGCTTGGGTAGGCTCCCAAATCGAACCAGGCGTGCAGCGGTTCATATGGAATGACCGCGCGGACCGGGACGTTGTCCCGCAGGGAGCGCTGTAGTTCGTTATCGGCGGGGGTACCCGCGAGTTCCGGCAAGGCTTGCCAGAGCGTGGTTCCGAGAAGATCTTCGGTGCTTTGCCGGATCAATTCGCCGGCTTTGCGATTCAGGAAGGTAAGGCGCCATTGGCGGTCCACCGTGAGAAAGCCGTCGTTGATGTTATTGAGAACGCCCACCAGCCGCTCGTCGGCTTCGAGCAATTTCTGCCGCTCCACTTCGGAGTGGTATCGTTCGCTAATGTCGCGGAACGTAAGTACCACGCCGGTCACCTCTCCATGGGGCGTGGAAATCGGCGCACCGGCATCGTCGACCGGGATTTCCCGCCCATCCCGGCCGATCAGGATGGTGTGGTTGGCCAACCCGATTTTGGATCCCTTGCGGAGCACGCGGGGCGCCGGAATTTCCACGGGCTCCCGGCTTTGGGCGTTGACGATTTTGAAAACAACATCGAGGGGCTGGCCGATGGCATCCCTGGCGGGCCAGCCGGTAAGGGTTTCGGCAACGCCGTTCAAGAGGGTGATGCGCCCCTGGTTATCAGTCGCGATCACCCCATCGCCAATGCTCGCCAGAGTGATTTCAAGAGATTCGCGGGCATTGGCGAGTTCCGCGGTGCGATCCCGGACACGCTGGTCGAGTTCGCGGTTGGCAGAGCGAAGCACCGATTCCGCCCGGCGCCGCACAGCGGCAACCCGGCTGGCAAGGGCGGCGATCAAAACCATTACGGCCAGCGCAGCCGGGTCGAATTTCTGCGGGATGAAAACTTTGCCGCCGGTGACTACCAGGAGGATGGCGGGAGTAGCCGCCAGTGTGACCACCAGACCAGCCCAGAAACCAGCCCACCAGGAGACGGCGGCTACATCCAGTACGAATGCGAAACTGACAAACGGCCGCAGTTGGGGATGTTTTAGCAGAGCGATAGTGATGGCGCACGGCATGGCTAACGAGGCAAGGGAAATCAGGAAGGGAAGAAGCAGGCGTACGGGTCGCGGCAGATTCTGAAATAGGCCGGATTCAAATCCGGCTGCTCGAACTCCCCGATCGTTCATACCAACGCGCCGGTTAAATCTTTTAAAACGATACTACTCCGAATTCAAATCATTATCAAACTTTTTGCGGTCATCCCGAAAGTTCCTACTATAATAACCCAAGCCCGGGCACTGGAGAGCCTACCATGGGATGGATCGTTACACTCGCCTTGATTGGCACGGCAATTATTGGAGTTCGCTCCCTCCGCGCACAAGAACGCGGGACCTTGGTAGGGACAGTTCGCGATCCAACGGGTCTGCCTGTGGAAAGTGGAAATGTGCAATTATTCAACATCCAAACGGGCGTGATTCTTCGAGCCATTACCAATTCCAGCGGGGGGGTATGTTTTCGATCACCTGCCCAACGGCGCCTACTCCCTGCGTGTTTCGGCGCCGAATTTTCGAGGACTCGAGGTCGATGGCATCGAAATCCACGTGGCAACCACTCTCCGGCAGGATGCGACTTTGGAACTGTCCCCACAAAGCAATACGGTAGCGGTGGAAGCGTCGACGCCTATGGTGAAGACCGAAACCGCGGAAATCGGCCAGTTAATCGATACGGCACAAATTGCGGATCTACCGCTGAATGGGCGCGACGTATTTTCGCTGCTTCAGTTGACGGCGGGGGCTGAAACGGGTGTCAGCCCGACGGCGCGCTTTACTGATGTCGAGCGTGCGGCATTGGCGGGCAGCCACGGGAATCGCGACCTTCGAATCGGGCGCGCCCTACACCGTAAGTATGGGCGTGGATACCGCTTTTCGCGGCGGGACGGAGCCGACTTTTCCCGACTTAGCGGGCCGGTCGACCCTGGACGACATTCGCCTGAACCACTTCGATTTCGGAGCCATCAAAAATATCCCGGTAGCGGAGCGGACCCGCCTGCAATTGCGTGGAGAGTTCTTCAACGCCTTCAATCACGGGCGGTTCGAGTTCGCGGGGGCGACTCTGGCGAGTTCGATCTCGGCGGGACCGAATAACCGTCCACTGATTCAGTACCTCCCGCCCGAGAATTTCGGCCGTGCCGCCGCGCGCCCCGCGCGAGTGATGCAGGTTGCGCTAAAGCTCATCTGGTAGTGTGCGTGTCATACTTGGGAGATGCTCCGGACCTTCGGGTTGCTTGTCCTTGCCGCCACGGCTTGGGGACAGCGACCGATGGATACGGACGCATTGATCGAGAAAGCCAGAGAGAAGGCGTTGGCCTACGCCCAATCGCTGCCGGATTTCGTTGCCACGGAGGTCGTTCGGCGCTATGCGGGCGTGCCGGGAACCGCGTTCCACACGGTCCCCACAGACAGCCTTACGATCCAGCTCCGCTATTTCCAGCACAGAGAGGAGCATAAGTTGATGCTGTACAATGGCGAGCCCGCGAATACCGATTTCGAGAAGTTGGACGGGCTTACCGGAAGAGGGGAATTCGGATCCACCCTCGGCGCCATCTTCAATACCGGGTCCGAAACCAAATTCGAGGTTCAGAAGCGGATCACCGTTCGGCAGCGCCCGGCCGTGCGTTTCGCATTCGATATAGACCTGCCGCATTCGCGATACGTGCTAAGTTCGAAGATCGCTGGCAAGTTGGTGGAAGCCGTGGTCAGTTACCACGGCGTTTTGGAGATCGACGCCGAGACGGCAGAAGTGCTGCACATGGAGTACATCGCGGATCGCGTTCCCAAGGAGTTGCGGTTGTTCGGCGCCTCCACGGCCGTCGATTATGCCCTCGCCGACATTGGTGGCCAGCAGTATTTGCTGCCATCCCGTTCTGTGATGGAATTACACGCGTACGAATGGGTGAGAAACGTGATCGAATTCCGCGACTACCGGAAGTTCTCGGCCGATTCCTCCATCGAGTTTGGAGTTCCGAAATGAGGGCGGCATTCGCAGTCGCGGTTCTTGTCTCGTCCGGGTTCGCGCGGGCCCAGAGGCCATCCGAACAGGACGTGACGGCGCTCGTCGAAAGAGCGCGTCAAAAGGCGTTGGCCTACACGCAGTCGCTGCCTGATTTCCTGGCCACGGAGATCATTCATCGCTACCAGGGCAGCGTGAAGGAGGGTCTGGGCGGGAATCCCGTCGATACCTTGACCGTCCAGCTCCGCTACCTGCAACACAAGGAAGACCACAGGCTGATGCTGGTCGACGGCAAGCCGACCAGGCGAACTTTCGACACTATCGAAGGAAGCGTCGCCAGCGGAGAATTCGGGGCGACTCTCGCAGCCATCTTCGACCCTGCCACGCAAACCGCCTTTCGCTGGCAGAGCGGGAAGAACCTCCGCGGCCGGAGGTTGGCCGTTGTGGCTTACGAAGTCGCGGGGTCCCACTCGCATTACCGGCTCGGGACGGCGGCCGACGGGAAAACGGTGGTGGCGGACGCCGGATACCACGGCGTTCTGGAAATCGACCCTGACACCGGCGAAGTCCTGCATCTGGAGTACATTGCCGACCATATTCCGGATTCCGTGCATCTGACGTATGCGGGCACCAAGGTGGACTATGCATTGGCCGGCATCGCGGGACAGAGATACTTGTTGCCGGCCCGTTCGGAAATGGAAATGCGGGCTCCCACCAGTTGGACGCGCAACGTGATCGAATTCCGCGAATACCGCAAATTTGCAGCCGACTCCAGCATCGATTTCGGCCCGCCAAAGTAGCCTCGCGCAATCTTCCATACTCTGGTAAAATAAGTACTTAACAGCAAAAGAGGAGACAGCTTGGCCGATCAGGAACAACCACCGCAAGGTCCCCCTGCGCCCCCGCCTGCGGGAGGCAATTTGCCGCTTGGAGGCGGCGGAGGAAATCAGAATCTCGTTCCCACCAATATTGAAGATGAAATGAAGCGTTCGTACCTCGATTACGCCATGAGCGTGATCGTGGGCCGCGCGCTTCCCGACATCCGCGACGGCCTCAAGCCGGTCCATCGCCGCATTCTCTACACCATGCAGCAGATGGGGCTCCAGCCGAATCGCCCTACCCGCAAGTGCGCCCGTATCGTGGGCGACGCCATGGGGAAGTACCACCCGCACGGCAACCTGGCGATTTACGACGCGCTGGTGCGGCTGGCGCAGCCTTTCTCGATGCGGTATCCGCTGGTCGAAGGGCAGGGAAATTTCGGGTCGGTGGACGGCGATCCGCCGGCGGCCGATCGTTACACCGAAGCTCGCCTGGCGCGCGTGGCTACCGCGCTGCTGGAAGACCTCGACAAAGAGACAGTCGATTTCAAACCGAACTACGACGATAGCGAGACGGAACCGGAAGTTCTGCCTACACGCGTTCCCAACCTGCTGGTGAACGGCTCGTCGGGTATCGCGGTGGGCATGGCCACCAACATTCCGCCGCATAATCTCGGCGAAGTGGTCAACGCCGTCATCCACAAGATTCAGCATCCCGAGGCGACGCTCGGCAAGCTGATGGAATTCGTGCAGGGACCCGATTTTCCCACCGGCGGATTCATTCTCGGCCGCTCCGGCATTATGCAGGCTTACTCCACCGGCCGCGGCCAACTCAAAATCCGCGCGCGTGCCAAGATCGAGCGCGTCGGCAAGGATAAAGACCAGATCATCATCGACGAAATCCCCTATCAGGTCAACAAGTCGAAGCTGCTCGAGCAGATCGCCGCAATGGTGAACGAAAAGCGCATCGAAGGCATTGCCGATGTCGTGGACCATAGCGATCGCGACGGCATGCGCATTGTGGTGGAGCTGAAGCGCGGCGAGCAAGCCGAGGTCGTGCTCAACAACCTGTATAAGAATACGCAGTTGCAGGTGGGCTTCGGCATGATCATGCTGTCGATCGTCAACGGCCAGCCGCGCGAGCTGGGCCTGGTGGACATGATCAAGTTCTTCATCGATCACCGCATCGATGTGGTCCGCCGGCGCACCGAGTATGAGCTGCGGAAGGCCCGGGAGCGCGAGCATATTTTGCTCGGCTTCCAGACGGCGCTGCAGAACCTGGACGAAGTGATCCGCATCATTCGCGCCGCCAAACAGCCGCGCGAGGCGCGCGAAGGCTTGATCGCGCGGTTCGCATTTTCGGAGAAGCAGGCGCAGGCCATCATAGAACTGCAATTGCAGCGCCTCACGGGGATGGAGCAGCAGAAGATTCTGGACGAACTCGCCGAAATCCAGCGGCGCATCGCCGAATACCTGGAAATCCTGGGCTCCGACAAGGTTCTGCGCGAAGTGATCGTCAAGGAACTGAAGGAAGTCCAAAAAGATTACGGCGACGAGCGCCGCACGCAGATCATCGAGGACACGGGCGAGATTCTGCTCGAAGACCTGGTGCAGATGGAGGATGTCGCCATCACCGTGACGCGGGGAGGATACCTAAAGCGCACCTCGATCGATACCTATCGCCGGCAGACGCGCGGCGGCAAGGGGCGGATCGGAATGGGCACGCGCGCCGAGGACGTGGTGGAGCACCTGCTGGTGACCTCGACGCACAGCTACCTGCTGATCTTCACGACGCGCGGACGCGTGTATTGGCTGAAGGCTTACGAAATTCCCGATGCCACGACGGTTGGAAAGGGCAAGCACATTTCCAACCTCATCAATCTGCAATCCGATGAAGAGGCGCGCACGTTCCTTCCGGTGAAGGAATTCGTGGCCGACCGCTACGTGGTGATGGTCACCAAAAAGGCGGTCATCAAGAAATCGGAACTCACCGAATTCGATAACCCGATTTCGCGCGGTCTGATCGCGCTCACATTGGATGAAGGCGATCAGCTCATCGGCGCCGGCATCACCAACGGGCAGAACTATATCTTCCTCGGTTCGTATGAGGGCCAGGCGATCCGTTTCCCGGAAAGCGAAGTGCGGCCCATGGGCCGGCAGGCGCGCGGGGTTCGCGCCATGGATCTCGCCGAGGGCGATTACCTGGTGGGCGTCGAAGTGGTCGAAAAAGACGGACTGATCCTCTCGCTGGGCGAGAACGGGTACGGCAAGCGAACACCGCTCGAAGATTACCGGCTGACCCGGCGCGGCGGCAAGGGCGTCATCAACATGAAGACCACCAAGAAGACCGGCAACGTGGTGGCGATCCTCTCGGTGAAAGAGGATTGCGATATCGTGGTGGTCAGTCAGGCGGGCAAGATTATCCGCATCGAGGCGAGCACCATCCGGCAGGTAGGGCGCTCGTCTCAAGGCGTGCGGCTGGTGTCGCTCGAAGAGGGCGATCAGGTAGCGGCGGCTTCGGTCATCCCCGATACGGAAGATACCAACGGACAAGAGCCCCTGCCACTCCAGTAAAATGAAGTGGTGATGGAAGAAAAGCAGGAGCGGCTCTTCGTCAATTTGCGCGGTCTGGAGCGCGTCATTGTGGCGTTCTCCGGCGGCACCGACTCCGCCTATCTGGCGTGGGCCGCCAATCAAGTTCTGGGGTCGAACGCGCTCGCGGTGACCGCCGATTCCGCTTCCATCCCGGAATCGCACAAGCGCGATGCCGAAGCCTTCGTGGCGCGATTTGGCATCGCGCACGAGTACATTCAGACTAGCGAATTCGACAATCCCGATTACGTGGCCAACAACCCCGACCGCTGCTTTCACTGCAAAGACGAGCTATTCACGCGGCTGGAGGCGTTGGGACGCGAGCGCGGCATCGCACACATCGTCTACGGTGTGAATCTGGACGATCTCGGCGATTACCGTCCCGGCCAGGGTGCGGCCAAGAACCACAAAGTGGCTGCTCCGCTCGCCGACGTCTCGCTATCGAAGGCGGAAATTCGTGAGCTTTCGCGGAAGGTTGGACTGCCGACTTGGGATCGTCCCGCTTCGGCCTGCCTCAGCTCGCGCATTCCCTACGGGACTCCCGTGACGATTCAGAATGTCAAGACCGTGGAGACCGGCGAGGAAGAGCTGAAAGCGCTGGGCTTCCGCCAATTTCGCGTGCGCTTCCATGGCGAAGTGGTGCGCATCGAAATCGCCCGCGAGGAAATGGCGCGCGCGATGTCGCTGGAGATGGCGGCGCGCTTCACCGAAATTTTCAAGAAGCTGGGATTCAAGTACGTGACGCTGGATCTCGAAGGCTACCGGCAGGGATCGCTCAATGAAGTCTTGAATCTGGCGCGGACTTAACGCGCGATAATCGTGCTGAGGCAGGTTATTTCGCCAAAGTCCCAGCAGGCACTGGCGTGATCGCTGCTCGCCGGCGAACGAATCGGATTGCGAAGACGGTTGTGCTCGAAACGGCCTGAGTTCACGAAAGTTTCTGTCGTTTCGAAGGACGAGATAATCCAGGCTGTGACCTGGCTCTTGGGCTTGAAGATGGAATTCGTGGCTTTTGACAAAGCGCTCCTACGGGGGGCATTGGCTTGGGCGCGATCCCGACGGCGGGCACGAAGTCTTGAAGGCGTCCCGAGCCCTCATTTCCTGACTTTCCCGGTCACCCAATCCGTCCAGATCGCCTCATCGCCGGGGCACGCGAGCGCCGCGCCGTTCTCCACTGCGTTGACGAAATTCTCAATTGCCGGGAAGTGGAGATTCGCGTGGGGAGGCAAGTATTCCTCGCGCGCGCCGCAACGCAGCAGCGGACCGTTGAGCGGGTCGAGATTGATTTCGCCATCCGTGCCGACGATGCGGAACTGATCGCGGTCGACGCGCGAGTTCCAGCGGACATCCACGATGCCGCGAACGCCCTGCGGGTAATCGATGAGGACTGTGGCGGAATCTTCTACCTCCAGCCGGTGAACGGCGTTCGACAGCAGACCGGTGGCGGTCGTGGGGTGGCCGAACAAGAAGTTCATGGTGTCGATGCGGTGCGACCCGATGTCGAAGAGCGGCCCGCCGCCGGCCATGGCCGGATTCCACAACCAGCTCCGCTCCTCGACTGGAAGCCAGCCGTGGCAATTCGCCTCCGCGAGAACGGGCTGTCCAATGGCGCCCGCGGCGATCAATTTCCGAGTGCGGATCAGCTTGGGATAGAGGCGGCGGTAATACGCAATGGCCCAGAGCTTGCCACTGGCGTGCGCGGCGAGCGCCATGGCCTGCGCTTCGGCATAATTCATGGCGACGGGCTTTTCGGCGAGCACATGTTTGCCCGCGCGCATACTGGCGATAGTCTGGGGAGCGTGGAGTGCCACCGGAGATGCCACATAGACCGCGTCAATCGCGCTGTCCGCGAACGCGTCCTCGAGCGCGGTGAAAACGCGCGCCGGCGCATACGCCGCGGCCTTCGCCGGATCGCGAGTCACCAGCCCGTACAGTTTACTCCGCGGCTCGGCCAGAATTGCGGGTAGGACGCGCTTCCGAGTGATGTCGCCGATTCCGATTACCAGCCATCGCACCATAAGGCCAGGATAATCCGGTCCGGCACACGCTTGTGAATTTCGCGTTACACTACGCTCATCGCACGAAATTGAGGGGTTATGCGCAGAATCATCGTCACGTGCGCCGCTGCCGCGGCGCTCACCTATGTTTTGTTGTCCACCGCTGGCGTCGAACGGGCCCACGCCCAGTCGAAGAAAGCGGCCAAAGCGGCACCGGCGCCGGCCTATGGAAACGCCGACGCCATCACCGAAGAGGAACTGAAGGTCTACGATTACTTTCTGGCGTCGGACCAGCTCGAGGGTCGCTACTTTCCCTCGCGCGGCTACGATACTGCCGCGCTTTACGTGGCCAGCCATCTGGCCGAGTGGGGTTTGAAGCCGGGCGGCAGCACCAGCGGCACCAATGGTCCGCTGCAGCCGTACTTCATGCCGATCGAGATGGTGGCGCGCGAGATCGTGCCCGAGGATAGCAAAGCAACGCTGGTGGCGCCCCAGCCTCCGGCTCGCGGTGGCCGTGGGGGATTCGGCGGTCCGCCGACCGACGGCGCCGCGAGTGGCGGACGGCGCGGTGGACGCGCGGCCGAGCCGGTCACCACTACCTTCGAATATGGCAAAGATTGGACCTTCGGAGCCGGCGGCGGACGAGGAGGCGGCGTGCCGGACGGCCTCGATGTGAGCGGAAACCTGGTTTTCGCGGGCAACGGTTACGTGATCACCAAGAGCGGCGACGACCCCTACAAGGGGATCGACGTGAAGGGCAAGATCGTGGTGGTGGCGGGATTGCCGGAAGAGGTCGCCAAGGCGCAGGCGGCCGGGCGTGGCGGGCGCGGCGGTGCGGGCACGAGCGACCCGCTCGGCGAAGCGTGTAAAGACTATTGGACGCCGGAACAGTACGCCTACAAAAGCGGCGCGCTGGCAGTCGCGACGGTGGCGAATTTCCAGACCGCAACCGCCATGGCGTATCCCAACTCCGGAGGGCGCGGCGGGCGCGGCGGCTTTGGAGGCGCGGGGCTGAACGGACCGCCGTTCTCGCCCGAGAAGTTCCATGCAACCCCGGCTTGTCCCGCGGCGCCGAACGTAACCCTCGGCATGGAGTTCACCAACTCGCTTTTCCAGGGCGAAAAGGTTTCCGGCGCGCAGGCCTTCAGCGCCACCGAGACCAACGCCAGGCTAGACGCTTTCGAATTCCATTCCGTCAAGAAGCTTACCGTCCATCTCGCTGTGCATAGCCAGCCGGGACACGCCGAGAACGTGATCGGAATTCTCGAGGGCAGCGATCCTGTGCTCAAGGACGAGTACGTCATCATGAGCGCGCACCTGGATCACATCGGCCTGAGCGCGCCCATGGCCAACGGCCACAACGTGAACAACGGCGCGGATGACGATGGCTCGGGCTCCACGGGACTGCTCGGCGTCGCCCACGCCTATGCCGAAGGCGCCGCCAAGGGCATTCGCCCCAAGCGCAGCATCCTGTTCCTCTGGAACGGCGGCGAAGAGCGCGGACTGTGGGGCTCGCAATATTTCACCGAGTTTCCACCCATCGACCTCAGCAAGGTGGTGGCCGACCTGAACATGGACATGATCGGCCGCACCAAGAATGCCAATTCCGTCGACCCCAATCCGCAGCACTATCTGGTCGATCCGGGCGGAGTCCTTCTCATCGGTCCCAACATTTCGAGCGACGACCTGGAGAGCACCATCGAGACGGTGAACAACGGGTTTCAGAAACTCAAGATCGACCACTTCTACGATGTCACCGCGCCCGATGCGACTCATGACAACCTGGGCCCGCAACCCCGCGGGCAGCGCATCTTCTACCGCAGCGATCATTACAACTTCGCCAAGATGGGGGTTCCGATCGCGTTCTTCACCATCGGCCTTCATGTGGATTATCACCGGCCGACCGACACGCCGGAAAAGATCGATTACCACGAGATTCAGATCATCTCGAAGACCGTGGCGGCGGTGGGTTGGCATTTGGCTACCGAGCCCGGCCGTCCGAAACTCAACGCGAAGCTTCCGGATGACCTCCTGAAGGACATGAAGACGGCCAAGGATCAGGGTTGGGGCAAGATTACCCCGGTGTTGTCTCCATTACCCGGCGAGCCGTATTAAGCCAGCAAAAACGCCGTTACCGCGGGAATGCGGCGATCTGGGCGTCCACGCGCTTGCGAATGCGATCCACCTGGAGATGCTCGCTGGCGCGAATTTTCGCGGGGAGTTCCGGGAACTCCGCCGGCTCCTGGTGCACTTCCGGAAAACCGATCGCCGCCGCTATGCGGCAAGCCAGCTGCACCAGCGGCACGGGCGCTCCCGGTGGACCGATCTCGGGATTATGATGCCCGATCATGGATTTTTGGAGCACCTCCGGGAAACCCCATTTTCCGGCCACATGAGAGGCCGCTTCGCAGTGATTCATGCCGAACCGGGCGCATTCCTGAGCGTTCGATTCGTCGATGCTGGCCACCTCGGCTGAAATCCAATTCTCGTAATCCTGTCCGATAGTCAGCAGCAGTCCCAAACGCCCCAGATCGTGGACCAGTCCGGCGGTGTACAAATCCGCCGTTTTGTAGAGGTGCCCCAGGATTTCCGCGATGGTCGCGGTGGCGACGCTATGCGCCCAGATGTGTCGCACGAATGCGGTGCGGGGCTGATTGCGCACAAAAAAACTGAGCGTGATGGTGCTCGCCAGGGAGCGCACGCGGTCCAGGCCCAAATGCGTGATCGCGTGGCGGATGGACGCGATGCTGGCGCGCGTGCCGAACAACGGGGAGTTGGCCACCAGCAGCAGATCCGCCGTGAGAGCCGGATCGGTTTTGAAAACCCCCTCGAAATCATCGACAGCCGTGCCGCTGTCGCTTGCGATATTCAGGAGTTTCAGCGCCGCCGGGTGGAAGGGCGGCAGCTTGGAGAGACAGATCACCGTCTGCGCATGGCGCGCCGCAAGTTCCGCATCATGTTCCGGGGGGGGACTGATCAACGTGGCCAAACGGTAGTACCTCCAAATTCAGATCGACCGTTCGCGCCCGTTTTTCGATGGAAATTTGAGCAGAAAATTGAAAGTTAACGTTACCGGAACATAACAACCGGGGGCTAACGAACAGCAACTACTCGAACTCGATGACCGCCGCGGCCTGCGCAGCGCCCACCTGTCCGGCTGTAATGTGGGCGACGAAATAGTTCTCGCCCTTCATCTTGCACCCCGCCATGCGGCGCAACATGGCAAGCTGTCCCACGTGCGTCAGGGCGTCGGCGATTGGCCCCTGGATAAGCTTTTCCGGCGTACACTCGAGTCGGGCGCCCGATCCCAACCGCCGATCGAGCGCCTCCAGGGCGGCGAAGAATTGCGCCATGCCTTCATCCCATGGGAGGACGGGTGAATTGTGCCATTCCCGCCGGCCATCGGCCAGGCCAGTGCCCAAGCCAAGAGATCGCCCATGTGGGCCAGGATCTGCGCAGGCGTGCGCGAATCGGGTGCTGCCCGATATCCCGCAAATTCCGCCGGCGCGCCGCGCATCGCTTTTGCCCCGCGATAGGCCAGCGTGGCAACGGTGTGGCGCAGCATCTCGAGTTTTCCGTCCATTCAGACCCTCCCGAAATCGATGAATCCGCGCTGCGGATCGGTGCTCAGTAGCTTGACACGCAGGCGATCGCCCACGTCGAGTCCGTGCTCGCCGTGCATCAACCGGCCCTCCACAGGAGGGCCGAGCACCCGCACGAACACTCCTTTTTCCGTCACGCCAGTCACCACCGCGGAGAATGTCTGCCCCACGCGGGTGTGCAGAGCCGCGGCCGCCATCCGCTTGTCCATGGCGCGCCGCACTTTGCGCGCGGCGTCCTCTTTGATCGTGCAATTGCGCGCCGCGGCGTCCAGTGCTTCGTCAGAATACGGCTTCCCCGGCAGCGCCTTCAGCAGCCGCTGCGTCAGCAAATCGGCGAACCGGCGATTGGGCGCCGTGGAATGCGTATAATCGTGCGCCGCCAGCCCGAAGTGGCCTTCTTCCGGATCCCCCGGCCGCAACAGCACGTATTCGCCGGGACCCATGAGCTTCAGCATGGCCAGCGATACATCCGGGTAGTGGACAGGATCTGCCTGCTTGCGGCGCAACAGGAAGGCATTGAGGGCTCCCGAATCGGGTTTCGGCGGAAGCATGTCGCCATGCTCGCGAGCCAGTTGCACCATGCGCGGCCAGCGCTCCGGCTCCTTCACCACGCGGCGGATGGAAGATACGCCGGCATCCCGCAGGGTGCGCGCCATCACTTCGTTAGCGGCGATCATGAAATCTTCAATCAGGTGTGCCGCGCGATTGCTGTGGCGCGCGTGGATGTCCACTATTTTGCCGTCCTGAATCTCCGGCTCTGGCTCGATGCGGTCGAAGCTCAGGGCGCCCAACCGGTCGCGCGCTCCGCGCAACGCGGCGGCGGCTTCATCCTGCAGTTTCAACTGCGCCTGCAATTCGGAAGATGCCGCCACATTCGACGGCGCTCCGGCCGTTCCTTCGAGCCACGCGCCGACTGCGTTGTAGGTCAGTTGGGCATGGTTGCGAACCATGGCGCGATAAACGCTGTGGGCGCCGACATTCCCGCTGCCGTCTACCACGAATTCCAGGACCAGCCCGGCGCGGTCGCCATTTTCGTTGAGCGACGTCATGCCGGTGGAAAGCTCCTCCGGCAGCATCGGGAAGGTGCGGACGCCGGCATACACGGTGGTGGCTTCGCGCTGCGCGTGGCGATCGAGCGGCGTGGCTTTCGCCACGGCGGTATCGACATCCGCCACTCCCACCAGCACACGGATGCCGCCGTCCACGCGCTCGGCCCACTCGATCTGATCGAGATCGCGCGAATCGTCGTTATCGATGGATGACCAAAGGAGTCCGGTCAGATCGCGGATCGCATGGTCGGCGTGGATGTGGATGCCCGCAAGCTGCGCGCGCGCTTCCGCCGGCAGATCGGGCTCGAACCCGTGATCGATCATTTCCTGGCGGGCCGCGGCGGCCAGATTGAATTCATCGTGGGCCATCGGTCAGTTCCTCGCCAGTTTCCACGCCAACAGCGCCCATGCCGCGATGAAGGCCACGCCACCGAAGGGCGTAATCGCGCCCAGCTTGCCGATTCCGGTGACCGCGAGCGCGTATAAACTCCCGCTAAAGACGAGGATTCCCGCCGCCAGCAGCCAGCACACGGAATTGGCTGAGCCGGTCGAAATGGTCCCCGTCTTCGGAAGGACTGATACGATCAGCAACCCCAGGGCGTGCAGGAAATGGTACAGCACGGCGGTTTTGTAGATATCGAGATGGTTGGCGTCCAGCCGGGCTTTCAATCCGTGCGCGCCGAACGCGCCCAGACCCACGGCCAGCGCCAGGAAAACGGCGGCAATCGCGCTCCAGTTCATGGTTTTCCTCGATGTTTAGTGCGTAAACGAATACACAATATAATTCAACCCGATGCGAAGTCCCAGGTCCGAAAAGCGCGCCGGATATTGCGGGTTATCGGCGTGCTCCCAGGAGTCGCCCAGGTCCATATTGAAGCACATCGCCACCATAATGCGCCCATTGTCGTCATAGATCGCGCGCCAGTGAGGCACTTTACCATCTTTCTCGTAGACCTGGCCGGTCTCCAGGTATTGCGCGCCGGGTACCTGGTAGCGCTGGTCGAGATCGTAGATGGTATGAAAGATGGGGTCGGTGTTTTCGATTTCGACAATGGGCCGGTCCGGGAAGACCTTGTGCATGCTGGCTTCGAAGAAGCTCCATTCCACTGTGCCGTGGAAATCGTCGCACATGAAAAAGCCGCCGCGCAGCAGGAATTCGCGCATCGTTGCGGCCTGCGAATCGGTGAGCTGCCAGTGGCCCACTTCCACGCCATAGAGCCAGGGACGATTGTAGACGTCGCCATCGTCGAGATCGGTGGGTTCTTCGGCCGACCGGCCATGAATGCGGGTGAGACGGCGCACGGCAGCCGAAAGATGGCGATCGGAGCGCGGATAGTCCATGGTCCAGTTCGAGCCGCCCTGTTTCCAGCTATTGAACATTTCCACGCCGCCGTTGCGCGGGGGCACAGGCGGGTACATCAGGCGGGCAAAGACCCACTCGGTGGGCTCATCGGGATTCGGAGGGATGGGATATTTGGTGTACTCGAGGCCCGGGTATTCCTTAAATGGTTTTTGCCAGGCGTAGAGGCCTGTCAGCAGGGCGAGACCGCCGATCAATAGGGATCCGGCGCGGCGGAGGTGCAGTAGCTGAATCACCGAATTCCTTTCCAGGATAACAGGAGAGGAAACCGGCGAGCCCGCGCCGACCGCTCAGTGGGAGGACCCGTTCGCAACCTGCTGCGGCTGTTCCCCGGTAGCCGCGGCCGGACCGGGTTGGCTCGCGGCTCTGGGTACAAAGATGAGTTGCAACAAGCCGGTTGCCAGGACGAGGATCGCAAAGGCCAAAACCGGCCAGGGGCGCGATACCGTCTCCCGTTCATTCTTCTGCTTCATATCAATTCAAAACCTCGCTCACCGCGGACTCCGTTTCGCCATTACCATCCGCAAAACCGGGCGCCGAGCTTCCTTCTTCGATCAGGCGGGTCAGCAGATCCCGCGCCGCGGCGTGCTCCTCCACGAAATCCACGCCCTCCGCGCTCAAACAGAAATCGGCGCTTTGTCCCATGGTCACGTATTTCTTTTCGCGGAGGTACCAGAGCGTGAATTCGAGGTATTCGCGCGGAATCATCATCAGTTCCTCCAGGTCGATCAGCCCGATGGTGGGATGCTCGGGATTCCTGCGGCGCCGGCTGTAGAGGAGACAGAGGACTCCGAGGCGGCGGTTCTGCTCGCCCTCCTTTTCGTCAATAAAAGCTCGCGCCTGGAATAGAGGCAGAGCCCCGTTCGGCGCCTCGGCTCGCAGGCGGTCGTATTCGGCGCGCTGCGCCGGGTCGCTGAGAACGCGATAGGCCTGCGATAGCAGGAGGAATCGCTCAGGGTCTCCGCTGTTGGGGTTGTCCGGGTGGAAACGCGCGGCCATGATGCGGTAGACGCGATGGATGGTCTCCATTTCCGCCAGCGGGTTGATCTGGAGAATCTGGTAGTAGTCGAGGGCCGCCCCGATCGCCTGGACCAAGTCCGGGCGGGGATCGGAGAACTCCAGTCCGAGGCGATAACCTTCGCCTTCGCGGACGCAATACCGCACCACGGCGTCGACGGCGGTATGGTAGCCCGGTATCTCGACGCAAATCGAAGTCCCAGCTTGAATCGCCACGGCGCTTTCGATGCGAAGGCCCTGGCAAGAGACATCACGCGCGCGGGGGCGCGAGCTGAACACTTCTCCCGTGAAGTCCTCCCAATAGAGCGTGACATCGTGAGAGGCTGGAACGCGATATTCGCGGCGTTTGATTCTGGCCATGCTATTTCTCAAATCTCACTGGTTATTGCAGGAACCTTTTGACCCGGGCCGCCAGTTCGAAGGTGTTGAACGGCTTGGTAACGTAGTCGTCGGCGCCGAGTTGGAAGGCGCGCACCACGTCTTCCTCCTGCTGGCAGGCGGTCAGGAACAGAACCTTGGTGGGCAGTTTTTCCCGGCGCACCTCAGCCAGCACCTCTAATCCATTCATTCCCGGCATGTTTACATCGAGTACCACGGCCCGCGGCTGCTCGTCGCGAATCAGCCGCAAGGCGTCGAGCCCGTTGTTGGCCGAAAGGCAGGACATGCCGTGATTTCGCAGAATCGATGCGGTCAGCGAGACCACGATGTCGTCGTCATCGGCCAGCAGCACCGTGGGAGCGGACACCGTCAGTCGAAGCGCCGGCATAGTGGGAGCGATCTGATGCCTGATCGGACCAGCAATCAGCGGGCGCGGGTCGGCGAGAGCGAAGGCGAGGCGCATCTGCAATTCTTCGTTCTCTTCGCGGTCCAGCAGGACGTCCGCCGCCCGCCCGCGAACGTCCGAATGGAGATCGACGAGATCGCGCTGCGTGCCGACGAGGACGAATTTCACCGGGATCGCGTCGGGTTCACCGGGTTGCAGCCAGGCGCTATCCAGGGTCTCCCGGCGGATGTGGATGATCGCCATGTCGCAATTCGATATGGCATGGGAATGCGGCGAATCGGCGGCATCGAATAACAGCGTGACGGCGTCCAGCTTCTTCAGGATGAGGCACATCTCATCCGCCTGGCGCTGCGAAAATCCCACCAGCGCCACGCGTTTTCCGGAAGTCATGGCGGTGAGCAGCCGGCGCGAGTCCCGCAGTTTCTGGTCTTGCAGGCGCGCGAAGGTGAGAAGCAGGGCCGTGAGCACTTCCTGCATGCCATTCATATCGATGGGCATTTCGCCGAGGATGCGCAGGCCGCTGGTTGCCAGCGTACCGACTTCCGGGAAGCCCAGGTGTCCCGCCACGCTGGCCCACTGGTGCAGATAAGTGGCTGCCCGCACGGAATCGAAAGCACTCGATGCCCCGTTCAGCAGGCGGCGGCAGCGCTCCATTCCTTCGGTCACGAAACGAAAGCGGAAATCCTCGATTTCCGCCCCGGACAAGCCCGGGAGGTTATTTCTCACCAGACCGGCCGGCTTTACCTTTTCCACCTGCCGCATCGGCAACTGCGCCGGCGCGAGCAAATCCCGAATCCGCGCAATCAGCGTACGGGTTTCGACGGGTTTGGAAAGCAGTTCGTCGCATCCCGAATCCATGGCGCTGTCCCACCACTCATTGGCGCCGGATGGCGCCATCAACAAGATCTTGATCGCCGCCGTGCGAGGGTCGCGCTTTAGGGAGCGAACCATCTCGATTCCGTTGACTCCCGTCATCATCAGGTCCGCCAGAATCAGGTCGGGAGGGCCCTCGTTCAGCAAGTCGCCCGCCCCCTTTGCATGGGGGGGCGTACGGACCTCGTAGCCCTCATGGACGAGCGCCATGCGGATGAGTTTGAGCTCGGTGGAAGCTTCCATCATGAGCAGAATTGTTTTGCCAGCCATCGGTTCCTTCTTCCAATATCCTTAGGAAAGTATGAACAAATAGGTGAGACAAACCCAGTCCCGCATGTACCGGAAGCCCGGAAAATGTACCAAAACCCGGAGCCGGTTATTCTTTACAAAGTACTGGCCCCCTTTTCGGGGGTCCACCGGATCGTTGCATCGCGTCCTCGTCGCGTGAGATTCTCTAGCGAGGAGGAACGCCAGTTGAACCGCCGCGATCTGCTCTCTTCCGTGGTCCTCGCCGCACTGAACGCCGACGCACAGGAGCCTTCATCGGCGGCGCCTTCGCTCTACATTCCGAATGCTCACCGTGTCGAAGATCTGAAGCTTCTCCAGGATTTCATGGATGAGTTCGCCTTCGTCGAGCTGGTCACCTCTTCGCCGTTCCGCATTACGCACATTCCGGTTCTGTTTGACCGTACCGCCGGGCAGTTCGGCACGATCCACGGGCACATCGCCCGCGCGAATGAGCAGATCAAAGCGTTCGACGGCAAACAGGAAGCGGTGATCGTGTTTCGGGGTCCCCATGGCTATATCTCGCCGACCTGCTATCAAACCAATCCCGCCGTGCCCACCTGGAATTTCGCCGTGGTTCACGCCACCGGCAAACTTCAGGCGGTAACCGACCCCGTGGCTCTTCACGCCTTTCTGGCTCGCCTGATCCGGAAGTTCGAGACGTACGAGGGCACCGGCTACGATTTCTCCAGGATTTCCGCAAGCTACTTGAATCCTATGCTGGCCAACATCGTGGGATTCGATATGCGGGTGGAATTGCTGGAGGGCAAATTCAAGCTCGGGCAGGAGCGGCCTGAAGGCGACCGGCAAGGCATTCTGAAATACCTTCAGACGGCCCGCCGGGAGCGATCGTTGCACGACCTGACGGAGAATTTTTACAAGCAGAAGATATAAGTGCCGGCTTTCTACTCCGCCACGATCGGAAGCAGTTCGGGAACAATCTCCTCGCCGTCAAGATTCAGAAATCGCGGATCGAGCAGCCGCCCGGGATCGAGATTGCCCATCGCCGAGAGCAGATTCTCTTTGAGATAAGGATGTTCGCGCTCGAGGTCCGTGAACAGTTCGCGGATCGACCGCCGCACCGTGCCGGTCCGCTGCGAACAACCGCAGGGAATTACCGGAATGCCCATGTGTCCCGCAAATGCGCGGGTGATGTCTTCGGTGACGAACACCAGCGGCCGAATCAGGCGGAAATCGTGCTTGCGCGAGTGTGTCACGGCGGGCATGGCGCTGAGGCGGCCCGTGAACATGGCGTTGCGCAGCAGCGCTTCGCAAAAATCGTCCGCCGTGTGGCCGAATGCGATGACGTTCACGCCCAACTCTTTCGCGATTTCGTAGACTGCTCGCCGCCGGTAGCGGCTGCACAAATCGCACCCATGCCCCGGCTTTTCTTCCAGCAGGCGCAGGGAGGGTTCGTCGCGAAAATAGGTCCAGTCGATGCCGCGCCGTTTGAGGTAGTCGACCATCGGTTCGATGGGGCTAAGAAATTTCCCCTGCTCGACCGTGAATGCACGGACCGAAAATTCGACAGGCGCGCGCCTTTGCAGCAGCAGCAGGGCTTCCAGCATGGTAGCGGAATCCTTGCCGCCGGAAACCGCAACGGCCACCCGGTCGCCATCGCGAATCATTTTGAACCGCGCAACCGCTTCCCCCACCTTGCGCAGCAGTGTTTTTTCCAGCTCCATCGCTTTTTCGATTATAGTCAATGCAGATGAACGACCTTCGCGGCGCACTACGAACCTTGTTTCACAATCCCGGATTCACCCTGGTCGCGACGTTCCTTCTGGCCGTGGGAATCGGCGCCAACGCCGTCATTTTCGGCGCGCTCGATGCCATTCTCCTGCGGCCTCTTCCAGCGCGCCATCCTGAGCAGTTGGTACACGTTGTGCTGGACATCCCGCGCGTGGGGCATCGCAGTCCGTTCTCCTATGAGTTCTACCAGGACGTGCTACAGCACGCGACCACGGTCTCGGTCGCGTTCGGCGGAGAGGACCTGCAAGTGGACATGGAGCGTCCGGCGCCCGCCGAACAGATCCGCGTCAATCCGGTAACCGCCGAGTATTTCGAAGCGCTCAATGCGTCGGCGCTGATCGGACGGGCGCTTTCGGCAGCCGACGCGCGCGAATCGGACGCCACGCTGCCCGCGGTGCTCAGCTACGGATTCTGGCGGCGGCGCTTTCGGGGCGATCGCGGGGCCATCGGCAGCGCCATTCAGCTTCACGGCCGCGAGTACACCATCGTCGGTGTGATGCCACCCGAATTTCACGGCATCTCGGTGGACACCGCTCCCGATGTGCTGCTGCCCCTGCGCGTCGCGCCTCTGCTCCAAACGTCCGTACACACAGTGCCGCTGTCCTCGTATTGGGTCGATCTTTCCGCGCGTTTGAGGCCCGGTGTATCGCTCGATCGGGCACAGCAGGAGATCCGCGCCATGTGGCTGGCCACTCCCGAAGGCAAGCAGACGCCGCCTCACCAGCGGCTGATTCTCGACCCGCTGGGACACGGAACTTCGATCTTGCGTCAGCGCTTCAGCGGCGCGCTGCGGCTGCTGATTGCCTCGGTCTCGCTGTTGCAACTGATGGTATGCGCCAACCTCGCGGGCCTGCTGGTGGCGCGCGGCGCGCGCCGCTCGGGTGAAATGGCTATCCGGTTGGCGATCGGCGCGACGCGCGCGCGGCTGGTTCGGCAGATGCTCGCGGAAAGCGGCGTCCTGACAGTATTCGGCGCGATTGGCGGCATCCTGTTCGCATACCTCACCGCGCCCCTGCTGGTGGGCGCGCTGCCGCCGGTCCGCGATGTCGCCACTACGCGTCTCTCACTGGCCGTCGATTTCGCGCCCAATGCGCGCGTTCTGCTTTATTCCATCTTCGTCTCGGCCGTCACCGCGCTGCTGTTCGGCATGGCGCCGGGTATCGCCGCCGCGCGCGTCAGCCTGGACGGCGTATTGCGCGGCGTCCGAGCTGCCGGCGGATGGAAAGGCCGGCAATTCCTGCTGGTGATGCAGATCGCGCTGTGTACGTTGCTGCTCGCGGGCGCCGGACTGCTGGTGCGCAGTTTCCGCCAATTGCGCGGCATGGACGCGGGCTTCGCCAGCGCGCGGGTGGTGAGCTTCAGCGCGGACCCCTCCCTCTCCGGCGTAAAGGATGAGCAGTCCCGCTCCCTTGTGCGGAACCTCATGGAGCGCGTGCGAGAACTCCCGGGCGTGGATGCCGCCGGCGCCGCGGGCATGCCTCTCATGCGCGGAAGCGGCCAGAAAACCACCGTGGTTCACCTCGGCCAGACTCCCGGTCCCGGCGATTTCATGAATACGAGCTTCAACGAGGCAACCCCGGATTACTTCGATGCCGTCGGCATGCAGATCGTGGCCGGCCGCACTTTCGAAGATGCCGATGCCACGCGCAAACCCGAGCCTGTGGTCGTGAATCAGGCATTCGCGCGCCGTTTTTTTCCGGACGAGAATCCCGTAGGCCGGGTCTTCGGTGAAAAAGGCGACCGCCAGATCGTGGGTGTGGTCACCGACGCCCACTATCGATCGCTGCGTGAGCCCGTCCCACCCACTTTCTTCGCACCCATGACGTCGGGCGATTTCTTCACCCTCTACGTGCGCAGCCACGGCTCGCCCGCAGCGCTCATTCAGCCGGTGCGAAGGGCGTTCGCCGATCTGGCTCCCTCCCTCGCGTTCACCGAGATCCACACGCTCGCCGAAGAAGTGGACGATAGCGCGGCACCGGAACGCCTGACCGCTATTCTGGCTTCGGTTTTCGGACTCTTCGCCGCGCTGCTGGCCGCGGTCGGGATTTATGGCCTGCTGGCGTACGCGGTCGCGCAGCGACAGCGCGAAATCGGCATCCGCATGGCGCTCGGAGCGCGGCCGGGCTCGATCGCCAACCTGGTGGGCGGGCAGGCACTCGTGCTGGTGGCCATCGGGGTGTCGCTGGGATTGGGCGGGGCGCTGTTTCTTGCCCCGATGGCCGGCACGCTGCTCTACGGAGTGGGCCCGGCCGATCCTGTCTCTCTGGCGGCGGCCGCGGTTATGGTCGCCGTTGTCGCCACGCTCGCGGCATTCGTTCCCGCCGCCCGCGCCGCGCGCGTCGATCCGGCCGAAGCATTACGGGAATAGGAGGGCATATGCCGATCTGCTGGCCAGCCGTGACGGCCGCAATATCGAAGCGGCGAAGTTGATTTATGAGCGATACGTCGAGACCGCCTTGCAAGCTTCAAGAACCGCCCGGTAAAGAGTTTTTGCGGGTGGTCCGCCAACTGAACCGGATTGCGGTCGGGCAAAGCATCGCGTTTTTCCCGGTCCGGGCATCGGCGCGCGAGATCGTGCTGGTCAATCTCTTGGGCCTGCCGGCGGGAAGGGCGGCCCTCGACCTGGACTTCGTTTTTGCGGTGAATAACCGGGCTGAATTCACAAACCCAGCCCATTGGCCGACGATCGTGAGAACGCCGCGATGATGCGATTCTTCGATTGCTTCCGGCACGGCTTTCTCGGAACGGCCCGGTGATCATGCCCCCACCCGCCCGAACCTTAGCCTTCGACATTCTGCGACGCGTGGAAAGCGGAGCTTGGGCTTCCGAACTGCTGCTGGCGCACTCCGAGGGGCTCGATTCGCGTGATGCCGGGCTCGCGTCGGAGATCGTCTTTGGCGTTCTTCGCTATCGCGCGCAGCTCGATTTCCTCATCGAGTATTTCTCCGGCCGGCGCCAGAAGCTGGATGTCGAAGTCCGCATCGCGCTGCGCATAGGAATCTACCAGCTTCGCCATCTCGATCGCATTCCACCGCATGCCGCCGTGACCGATTCCGTCGACCTGGTAAAACGTGCCCACAAACGCTCCGCAGCGGGGTTCGTCAATGCCATTCTGCGGCGGGTCCATCGCGATCCTGTCGCCTGGCCGACTCGCGAGATCGCGCTCTCGTGCCCCGAGTGGCTCCTGGCACGCTGGGAAGCCCAATTCGGCGCCCAGGCCGCGGAAGACATCGCGCGCGCCGCGCTTGCGGAACCGGCAAAATTCACCCGCGGCGGCCGCACTCAGGATATCGGGGCGCAAAGCATCATACCGCTGCTCCGGCTCGAGTCCGGGCAGACCTTTCTCGATCTTTGCGCCGCTCCCGGGAACAAGACCGCGCAGGCGCTCGAAGCTGGGGTGCGCGCGGTTGCCTGCGATCGGCATTTTCATCGCCTCGCGCAGATGAAGAATCTCGATGCCGGACTGGTGCTTCTAGACGGCACTCGTCCGCTGCCCTTCGCGCGCTGCTTCGACAGGATTCTGGTGGACGCGCCCTGCTCCGGCACCGGAACGCTCGGCCGCAATCCCGAAGCCAAGTGGCGCCTCAAGGCGTCCGATTTACCCGAACTGCGAACCCGCCAGGTCGCACTTCTCTCGAACGCCCGCTCCGCTCTCGCGCCCGGCGGATTGCTGGTTTACTCCACCTGCTCGCTGGAGTACGAAGAGAACGGGGAAGTAGTTGCGAAATCCGCCAGGGACAGCATAGCCGAGACGATTCAAAGGCTTCCAGGCCGCGATCCGGGGGACGGTTTCTTTGCCGCTGTGATAAAATCGGACTAACCCGTAAATGGTTGAAATTGTTCCCTCGATCCTGTCGGCGAATTTTGCCCGGCTGGCCGATGAGATTGCCCGCGTCGAACGTGGTGGCGCTACCATGCTCCATCTGGATGTAATGGATGGCCACTTTGTGCCAAACCTCACGATCGGGCCGCCGGTGGTGGAGTCGATCCGGCAGTGTACGCGTCTGCATCTCGACGTTCACCTCATGATCGAAAACCCCGAGCGGTATGTCACCGAATTTGTGAAGGCCGGCGCGAATTCGGTGCTGGTTCACTATGAGGCTGCCCGCAACCTGGATGGCGTCCTGCAAATGATCCGTGAAGCCGGGGCCATGGCGGGCATCGTTTTGAATCCCGCCACGCCGATAGAAGTGGTGGAAGATGTCATCCAAGTGGCGGACTACGTGCTCCTCATGAGCGTCAATCCCGGTTTTGGCGGCCAGAAGCTGATCCCGTATGTACTCGACAAGGTGCGCCGCTTGGTGGACATGAGGCGCGCAAAGAAGTTACCATTCCGCATCGAGATCGATGGCGGAGTGCACCGGGAAAACCTGGCGGAAGTGGTTCGCGCCGGGTGTGATTGGATCGTCACAGGGTCGGGAATTTTTCACACTCCCGATCCCGAAGCTACGGTGCGGGAATTTCGCGAAATTGCGGCGCAGGCGGCCGCCATTCGCGTGTAAGAATTACGGGGAGAGAATCGCAAATGGCTGGCAATCGCATTCATCAAGTTCTGTACGGCGTGGTCCCGGTTCTGCTGCTTACGGTGGGATGTACGCACAAGTACGAAAATCCCATCACCAAGGATACTCAACAGCCCGACAAAGTGCTGTTCGATACCTCGATCGACGATATTGAGCACGGCCGGTATGAGCGGGCGCGGCTCACCTTGCAGACCATGATGAATACCTACGACACCAGCGAATACCTCGCCAAAGCGAAGCTCGCGGTGGCCGATAGCTGGAAGCGCGAGGGCGGGGCGCACGGCATGGCGGAGGCCGAAGCCCAGTACAAGGACTTTATCCTGTTTTACCCCAACATGGAGGAATCGGCCGAGGCGCAGTACAAGATCTGCGAAATGCAGTACCAGCAGATGGACAAGTCCGACCGCGATAACGTTCACGCCAAGCTGGGTGACGCGGAATGTAAGGACGTGCTGCAGAAATGGCCCAACAGCCAGTACGCTACCGCCGCCGCTGAAATGTTGCGCAAGATTCAGGAGACCATCGCCGATGGCGAAATGAAAGTTGCATTGTTTTACGCCAAGAAGGGCGGCAACGGCTATTTCTCTTCCGCCAACCGCGCCACTACTTTAGTGGATCAATATCCGCTCTACAGTTCGGCCGATGACGCCCTGTGGCTGGCTGCCGACGACTACAATCAGATGGGCGATAAATTCGACAACCAGCAGGCCGCGATGTACACCCGTATCGTTCGCGATTACCCGCTGAGCATTCACGCGGAGGATGCCAAGAAGCAACTGCGCGCCATGGGCCGTCCCGTTCCGGATGCCGACCCGGTTCAGGAAGCGCGCATGAAGTTCGAGCTGGAAAATCGTAAACGGCCCGGCTTCGTCAGCCGTACCTGGGAGCCGTTCAGCGACAAGCCGTCCACCTGGGCCGCAGCCAAGTCGGGTAATCCGCAAACTGACTCTTTCAAACCGGGAATGCCGCTGGATGTACCGGAGTCGGCGCGCGGCACCGCCGCGGGCGGCGAGAATACCGTGACCATCAACACGCCGAGCCGCGACATCCTCAACAACGCTCCCGACGCGCGCACGAGCGCCGGCAGCACGGCGGCTCCGGCTTCCGGCGATGCGTCCGGCAACAAAACCCAGGACAAGCTGGGTTCCGCGAGCAACTCCGGGAATACCACCACCACGACTCCTACCGCCGCTACTCCGACCGCTGCTACTCCCGAAGGCGCTCCCGAGTCGAGTATTGCCGTAACGGCGGCGAATGCCAACGCGAAGCTCATGGCTGCCAAGAAGATGCATCAGCGGCAGCAAAAGGCCGCTGCTCCCAAACGGCGTCCGAAGCCTGCCGACCGCAAGAACAGCGCACCCGCTCCCAACACCTCCTCGACGCCGCCAGCCGGGACGCCGGCCAAGACTTCCGGCAGCGGCGGTGGCGGCGTGCCGCAGCTATGAGCCGGATCCTGCTGGTGGACGACAGCCCCCACGCCCAGCGCATGGGCGAGCGCATCCTGACCGATGAAGGATACGAAGTTGTAACCGTCAGCAATGCCGATTCGGCGCTGATTCGTCTGGACGACGTCGACCCCGACGTAGTGCTCGCCGATACGGTGATGCCGGGCCGGACGGGTTATGACATCTGCCAATACCTCAAGATGAGCCCGCGGCACCGCTATGTGCGCGTAATCCTGACCGCGGGCGTACTGGAAGCCTTCGATGAAGAGCGGGCGCGCCAGGTCCTGGCCGACGGCACCCTTAAAAAGCCGTTCGAAGCCAGCGCGCTGGTTTCCGCCGTTAAGCCGCTGGCAGAAGCCGCGGTCAAAGATCGCGATTCTGCCGCCCATGGAACCGCCGCGGCCGCCACGCCGCAGGAAGCCAAGTCCGAAATCCCCTTCGTCGCTGTAGTCGATTCCGAGCACGTGCGTGCGGCTGTGACAGTGGCGCTCGACTCGGCATTTGAGACCATGGTTGACGAGATTACCCGCCGCGTGCTGGCGGCCATGCGCTCGGGCAACGCGGAACCTCGCATGGCGGAGTACGCCGCGCCCCGCGCCCCGGAGCAGCGCTTCGCCGAACCGCGAATACCGCAGCCGCGCATCGCGGAACCGGCCCCGCCCGAGCCGGTGCTGGCGCCGCCGCAGGCCGAACCGCCGAAAATCACCGCTCCCGCCGTGCCTCACCAGGCCGAACCGGTACGCCGCGTCACGCCCCTGCGGATCCGGTCGGGCTCTATCCTGGGTCTCGACATGAACCGTTCCGAAACCCCCGATCAGGATCCCGAATAAAGGCAAGAGGAAGTCGGCAGCAAGAAACCGGGGGCCAGAAGTGAGTAGCTCATCCAGTCAGGTTGATGAATTCCGATATGATTGAACTAATATATGCCCGATAACAGCTTTGACGTTGTTTCCAAGATCGAGATGCCCGAAGTGCTCAACGCCGTGCAACAGGCGCTCAAGGAAATCAATCAGCGCTACGATCTCAAAGATTCCCACTCCAACATCGAGCTCAACGAGAAGGATAACAAGATCGTCCTTGCCAGCAAGGACGAGTACAAGCTGAAAGCTGTGATCGACATCCTGGAATCCAAGCTCGTGAAGCGGAAGGTGCCCCTGAAGGGGCTGCAATACGGCGAGGTAATCCCGTCGGCCGGACAAACCGTGCGTCAGGAGATAACTCTCCAGCAAGGTATCGCCACTGAAAAAGCCCGCGAGATCGTCAAGAAGATCAAGGACAGCAAGCTCAAGGTGCAGGCGTCCATCCAGGGCGATTTCGTGCGTGTGGCCGGCAAGGATCGCGATACCTTGCAGACGGCCATCAAAATTCTGCGCGATACCGATTTCGGCATCGACATGCAGTTCACCAACTATCGAACCAATTAGCCTTGCCACGCCGCATTGAATGCCACTTCGTCCCGGGACCCTCCGGCCGCCTGGAAGCCCTGCTCGAAGAGCCTGAGCACGGCTCGCCGCACCTGGCCGTGGTCCTCTGCCATCCCCACCCGCAGTACGGCGGCACGATGCATAATAAAGTCGTCTACCGCCTGGCCCGAGGACTGCGCACCGCGGGCGCCGTCGTCCTCCGCTTCAATTTTCGCGGTGTGGGATCGAGTCACGGCGAGTATGGCGCCATGGCCGGTGAAATCGAAGATGCGCGCTCGGCACTCGGCTGGCTGCGCGACCGCTATCCGGAACTCCCTTTCGCTCTCGCGGGCTTCTCTTTCGGCGGCCGCGCGGTTAGCGAACTTGCCTGTTCCACCGAAGGCGCGCAGTTTCTCCTGGCCGCGGGATTTTCCACACGCCTTGGCGGTACGGCATATCTCGAAACCTGCCCGGTTCCCAAGTTTTTCATCCAGAGCACGCACGACGAGTTCTCGCCGCGGGCGGAATTCGAGCGTGTATACCAGGGATTTGCGGAGCCGAAAAAAGTAGTGTGGATCGAGGCGGCGGACCATTTCTTCGCCGGCGCGCTCGATCACGTGGAAGAGACGGTCGCCGAACTCGCCTCAGCGGGAGACCGCTGAAAGTCCGTGGCGCCGGCCCTCCAACGATCCCCTGAGCCTGAGGCAACTCCCAATGGCGGAATTATAGGTCGCGAGGGCGGCGGTCTCAATGACCACTTCACGCCTGCCCGCTATAGCCACCTCGCTTTTTCCCGGCGAGCGCCCACGTGCCGCCCCAGAATGCCACGGCGATGAAGAGACTCGACCATCCATCGGGGTCGTCCGCCCTTGCCGCCACCAGCGGAATGTGTAGTGTGAACACCCAGATCGCGAACATCGTCCCGATGAGTGCGCTGCTCCATCCGGCCAGGAAATCCAACCAGAGGCTTACACCGGCGGCGATAAATCCGGCGCCGAAGAAGGCCATCCAGAAAAGGTGCCAGGGAATCCAGGGGGGGATCAGCGTGCCGAAGAGCCTCAGGGCGAGAAAGTGGCCCACCCCAAATATGATGAGCGACAGCCCCAGTGCATAGTGGCACGTCCGTTCCAGTCCGGCCGGAATCGCCTTGCGGCCGGGTAGCAGAAACGCCAAAGCGCCGATCGCGAGGGGCTCGAACACCGATGTGCGCACCGCGATATCGCCCAAGTGTGCCGCGGATCTCGGCAGGTTCAGCAGGATCGCGCCCGCGAACATCAATCCTCCCGCCGCCAGAGCACCCGCGCGCAAGGTTTGATTCCACAGCATCGCTGCGCCCGCAACCGTCAGGGCCGCGCCGAACGCATAGATCGGCCACGGGGGTGACGAGGGAAGCCACGGAATCACCGGCACCACCCCGTTCAGGTTATAAAACCGCTGGTGCGAATAGGAGTCGGCATGGCGGGCGCAGAGCAGCGTTTCCAGGCCCAGTTGGATGATAGCCAGTACGAATAGCAGGCGCCCCAGGCTCAGAATGGCACTCACCACCCGATCGAACACTGGCAACTAAAATACGATGCCGGGACGTCCGATTCAATGACCACTGCGCTCCTCCGGGGTATGACCACTTTCGCTTTCCATCAGCCTGCGTAAGTGACGCGCCGCCTCGGGCATCTGATCCGCGCGCGTGCTTCCGAAACCCAGGATGAATCCCTGGCGGGGGTTCGGCCCGGCGTACGATGTCGAAAGCGGCCAGAGCCAGAGTTTCCCGGCCACCGCGCGCGTCGCAATCCGCACGTCCGACAACCGGCGCGGCAGGGTCATCACCACATGCATACCGGCCTCCGCGCCCAGAATCTCCACTCCGGCGCCGAATTCCGCCCGCAGCGCGCCGACCAGTGCTCCGCGCCGCGCGGCATATAATTGCCGAGTCTTGCGGACGTGCCGCGCAAAATGGCCCTCGTTCAGGAAATCGGCCAGTGCCGCCTGATAAAGGGCCGGTTCGCCCAGATCGCTCGCGTGCCGCACTGCCAGGAAGGCGTCGAGTAGCGCGGGAGGAACGACGGCGTATCCGACGCGCAGGGCAGGGAAGAGCGTCTTGCTGAACGTTCCGATATAGATCACCCGCCGCCCGCCGTCGAGCCCTTGTAGAGACGCCACCGGCATGCTTTCGTAACGGTATTCGCTATCGTAGTCGTCCTCCACGATCCAGGCGCCGGCGCGGTGTGCCCATTCGAGCAACTGCAGGCGGCGCGACGCGCTCATCGTGACGCCGAGGGGAAATTGGTGCGAGGGCGTGACGAATGCCGCGCGCGCCCGCCGCGCAAGCTTCATTCCGGCGGCGACATCCAGCCCCTCGGCGTCCACCGGCACCGGCACCATGCGGCATTCGGCCAAGCTGAGCGCGTTGCGCAGAAACGGATATCCCGGCTCCTCCACCCATGCCGGCGCCCCGGTATCCAGCAGCACGCGTGCCGATAACGCCAGAGCCTGCTGCGATCCGCTCACGATGACGATTTGCGATGCGTCGCACTGCACCGCGCGCGACGCCCGAAGATACCGCGCCACTGCATCGCGCAGGTCGGCCAGGCCGGCCCGCTCCGGATAGTTCAGCGATTTCGCGCTCACCCGCCGCGCGTGCCGCGTCACGATTCGCGACCAGGCGTGGAACGGAAAATGGTCGTACGCCAGTTGTCCCACGCTGAATGGTCCGGGCTGGCGCAGCCACGGAATCGGCCCCGAGGGCAAGCTCCGGGCTCCGCTCCACATGGCCGTAGGCTCCGCCTCTCCCTGCTTGATCAACGCGGGCCGCGGGTTGCGCAATTCCGGCTGCAGCGATGTGGCCACGAACGTTCCCGCCCCGGTGCGGCTTTCGAGATAGCCTTCGGCCAGCAGTTGGGCATACGCCCCGAGCACCGGAATTCGCGAGATGGCCAGTTCAGCGGCCAGCGCGCGGCTCGCCGGAACCTGCTCGCCGGGCCGCAGGCGGCCTTCGAAAATCATGGATCGAAAAGAATCGTAGATCTGCCGGTGGAGCGGTTTGGAACTCGCGCGATCAATGGAGATCATGGCCAGAGCGGAACTCATTTCTCTATCATAGTGGTTATATCGAAACGCTCTTAATTGGTTATTGCGTATGACCACTACCACTGGCAAACTCAAAGCTAACGACCGCTCTTGAAACGGCGCGACGGACCCTACTGAGCCGCGTCCGCCAAGGAGCGGTCACTCTCGAGAGAGGCATGCGACTGACTGTCATCCCGCTTTTGGCTTTCGCGCTTCCCGGCTGGTGCGCCACTTGGAACCCGCGGCTCGCGGCCGACTACCTGGACGCCCGGCAGAAAGCCTGGTTCGCCTGGCCTGCCGCCAAAAGCGCCGGCGGCACGTGCGTGTCGTGCCACACCCAATTGACTTACATGATCGCCCGCCCGGCGTTGCGGGAAGTGCTCGGCGAAACCGGGCCTACCGAATACGAGACCGCGATTCTCGCCGGCGTCAAGGAGCGTACCGTTCAGAACTTGCCTATGTTCGGCTCCGCACGCTTTAAGCGGGAACCGCTGGCGGCGCAGGCGGAAGGCGTGCAATCGATCCTGGCCGCCCTCCTGCTTGCCCGCAGCGACCCGTCCGGCGCGTCCACCTTGCAAGCGTTCGACCGCATGTGGGCCGCGCAGATTCGCGAGGGCGCTTCGAAGGGCGGATGGTCCTGGTTCGATTTTAACGACGATCCTTTCGAAACGCGAGACTCGGCTTACTACGGGGCGACCCTGGCCGCGGTGGCTGTGAGCGCGGCTCCCGCTTCTTATCGCGAAAGGCCGGACGTGAAGGCGCGCATTGGCGATCTGGCGGCCTACCTTCGCGCCGCCGAAACGGGCCAACCGCTGCACAATCGGCTGATGCTCTTCTGGGTTTCGGCCGCTCTGCCCGAGGCCTGGCCCAGATCCGATTGCTCGAAGCTCCTGGCGGAAATTCTCGCCAGGCAGCAGCCGGATGGCGGCTGGACTATGGAATCGCTGGGTCCTTGGAAGGACCATCCTGAGGCAGCGATTTCCTCGGGCAGCAACAATTACGCGACGGCGGTGGTGGCGCTTGCCCTGGAGCAATCCGGGATAAAAGCGTCGCACACCGCGCTCGCGAAAGCGTTGCGCTGGCTGGTCCGTCAGCAGGATCCCGCCGGCTACTGGGAGGCAATCTCGATGAACAAACACTATGTCCCGGGGTCGATGCAGGATCTTTTCATGCGCGACGCGGCCACGGCGCTCGCGTCCCTGGCGCTGGCGAACGCGGAAGGGCCGGCCGGTGAAAAGCACCGTTCCGTGGCGGTCGCGGCTCACTAATATTTCCGCCCTACCGGTGCCTTACTCGCTGGCGTGATTGGTGCGCCCGCCGTTTTCCAATACTTCGCGGACCTTGTCGATGAGTTCCGAGGGAGTGAATGGCTTCGGCAGGAAGGCCACTTCCTTGCGCCGCACGCCGCGCTTCGAAATGGCGCGCTCCGTGTGCCCAGACATATACAGCACCTTCAACCCGGGACAAAGCTTCAGAAGCTCTTTGGCGAGCTGCGGACCGCTCGCTTTGGGCATGATCACATCGGTGATTAAGAGGTGGATGGCGTTGCGGTAACTGCCGGCCACCACGTGGGCTTCCAGCGGATCGCTGGCTTCCAGCACGTGATACCCGATGCTCTCCATCGTCTCCCGTACCAGTGTCCGCACCATCTCGTCGTCTTCCACCAGCAGGATGGTCTCGGCGCCGCCGGCGGCCATCGCTTTCGGCGCCGCCGGCGCTGCCGCCACCGGCGCGCGATCAACGCGCGGCAGATAGACACGGAACGTCGTGCCGCGTCCTGGCTCGCTCTTGAGTGCGACTGCGCCACCGCTCTGTTTGACGATGCCGGCGACCGTATAGAGTCCGAGACCGGTACCCGCACCGGCGCGCTTGGTGGTAAAAAACGGTTCAAAGGCGTGGGCTTGCGTGGCGGTGTCCATCCCGGTGCCGGTGTCCTTCACGGTCAGCGCCACATAGGCGCCGGGTTTGGCCGGTCCGCCCTTTTCCACCGTGACGTTGCTGGTTTCTATGGTGAGGGTTCCGCCGTGCGGCATGGCATCACGGCTGTTCACCGCTAGATTCAGCAGCACCTGCTCGATGCGCCCGGCATCGGCATTGACGCTTCCCAGGTCGGTGGCGAGGTTGAACGTCAGCTCGATCTCTTCGCCCAAAAGGCGCCGCATCATGGTGCCCAGGCTGTTCACCACCTGGTTCAGGTCGATGACCTTGGCTTGCGGGACGCGCCGGCGGCTGAACAACAACAGCCGGCTGGTGAGCTCTCCGGCCCGTTCGGCGGCCTTCACGATCTGCTCGGCGAAATGGCGATTGGGGTCGCCTTCGGGAAGCTTGCCGAGGATGATCTGGCTATATCCGGTGATGATGGTGAGCAGATTGTTGAAGTCGTGCGCCACGCCGCCGGTGAGCAGGCCCAGGGCTTCCATCTTCTGCGACTGGCGAAGCTGATCTTCGAGCTGTCGCCGGCCAGTGACATCCATCAGGACCGCGAGTTCGGCGTTTTCGCCCCCAAACGCAATTCTGTGCAACGCGATTTCGACATCGATCCAGCGGCCGTCTTTCGTGCGGTGACGCCACTCGCTGGCCGACGAACGTGCGGAGTTCTGCAATTCAGCGAGGAAGCGGCGAGTGTCCTCGGGACTTTGCAGGTCACCCACGCTTAATTGCGCGAATTCCTCCGGCGAATAGCCATACAAGGCACAGGCAGCGGCATTGGCTTCGAGATGCTGACCGTTGGCATCCAGAATCCACATGGGCTGCGGATGCTCTCGAAAGAGGAAATAGAATCTTTTATCCCTGCTACGAAGGAGACGCTTGGCTGGCATGGTCTCGGCTTATAGTTTACTGGGGAAAGGACGCGTTCCGACAGCCCGATGTTATGCGACGTGACAAAATTTCCGCGATTCCTGTCCGGAAGATCACAAAATTGACCATCGTGGAGTACTGGAAGTTCTATATAGATATTGGTGCAATGTCTATTGGAACACCTTTGCAGCCGCAAAATCCCCGGCTTTAACGATAGTCATTCCCGCAGGGTCTATGTGCGTGCGGAAGGCGGCGTTGATCTGGCCGGGTGTCAGCGACGCGATTTTTGCCTCCACTTCCGCGTCCCACTTCAGGGGCCGGTTCAATTGCTCGTGCGATGCCAGGAAGGTCACGAGCGAGGCATCGGTGGAGCGGTTCAGCATTCGCGCTTCGAGCACCGCCTTCCTGGCTTCGTCCACTTCGGCGGCGGTAAAGCCGTCCTGGTAAGCTTTTTGCAACTCCTCGAAGAAGCACTGCTCGACCTTCGGCCCAACCGCCGGATTCAAGCTCACAGTTACGGTCAGCATCGAGGCCTCGCCCTCGTTCGGCACGACCATGCGGGCATTAGCGCCGTAACTAAGGCCTTCTTTATTGCGGATGCGGTTCGATACGCGCGAGGTGATGGGCTCGCCGAACATGTAGCTGGCCAAAATGATGGCGGGATAATCGGGATCGTTTTGCGACATCCGGAAGCGCTCACCGCCCAGGAATTCGGCGTTGGCCTTGTCGGGCGTCTCGATCTTTCGATTGATCGCCGGCGCTTTTTGGAACGGCACCACCATCGGCTTGTACGCCTTCGCGGTGTTCCAGCTTCCGAGAAACTCGCCGGCGGCCTTCTGAATTTCAGGCGGGTTCACCGGGCCCACCACCGCCATTACGCCGTAGTTCGCGCCGTAAAAATCGTCGTGGAATTTCCTGGCGTCGGCCAGGGTGACCTTCCCGACCTCGAGCTTTTGCTCTTCTCGCGTGGGCTGGTACTGGGCGTCGCCTTTCGCGAAGGGAGAAAGGTGGCGATTCAGCATTTCCTGCGCGAGTTGGTTCGGCTCCGTCTGCGGCAGTTCGAGCGCCTTGACGCGCTGCGTCTTGACGCGGTCGAAGTCCGCCTCGGGATAGGCCGGTTCTTTCATGACTTCCACCGCCAATTTCATCGCCGCGACGAAATTCTCCTTCGGCGCCGTGATGGTGGCCGTAGCGCTATCGATTGCTCCGCCCCCGCCCGCGCCGCCGCCGCGCCCGCCACGTCCCCCGCCGAATCCGGTAGCTCCGCCGCCGGTCACCGTCACCTGCGCGTTCAGCTTCCGGAATTCGTCCTGCAACTGGGAGCGGGTGTGCTCCTTGGTTCCCGACATCAGCAGGCTGCCGGCGAAGGCCGCGGCTTCGCGCTGGCCGGCGAGCGTGGAGGAGTCGCCGAAGCGCAGTTCGATGGTGGCCGTCACCATGTTGTTCTCGGTCAGCTTCGGCAGAATGTCCAACTGCATGCCGTTCGCCAGCTTCGAGCGCACCACGCGACCCTCGATATTCGCGATGGTTGGGTCGAACATCTCGGCGTGAACGATGTTGATGGTGCTCTTGTAGTTCTTCAGTGTGCCTTCGAGATCGGGCGTGGGCGGCACCACGGTGCGGTCGGGATTCATGTCCGGAATGTAGTAACCAACTGTGCGGTTGGATGGCTTGAAATAGGCCTTGGCGACGCGGACCACGTCGGCAGCCTGGACGTCCTTCAGACGATCGTGCTGGAGGAACATCAGGCGCCAGTCGCCTTGTGAAATCGCCGTGTTCAGCGCGCCCGTGGCAATGGCCTGCGGATTGGATAAGCTGTTTTCCAGGCCGCGCAGAAGCTGGGTGCGCACACGCTCCAACTCCGCCGCGCTGGGCGGATTGTCGATCACGTCCTGAATGGTTTTGAAGATGGCATCGCGCGCGGCGTCGGGAGATTGGTCCTGAGTGAGGTTGGCAGAAATCTCCGCCAATCCGGGATCGTGCAGCGCCTGGAAACGCATGTTGGCCGCCGTCGCCAGTTGAGGGTCGACCACGAATTTCGCCAACCGGCCCTCGTTGGGACCACCCACGCCACCGCCGCCCCGGCCGCCGCGCCCGCCGCTGGCGCCGTTCAGGATACCCGCTAGCACCTGTAGCGCGGCCGAGTCGGGGTGGCCGGCCGCGGCCACGTGATATGCCACCAGCACATTCTGTCCCGTGCCCACGCGCCGCAGCGCCACGAAGCGCTCGCCATCCTGAGGCGGTTCGATCGTGTAGGTGGCTTCCAGCTTGCGGGTGGGGCGCGGCAGCTTGCCCATGGAATCGGCCACGAATTGCAGCGTCTTTGAGTCGTCGATGCGCCCGGTGATTACCAGCACGGCGTTATCCGGCTGATAGTACTTGTGGTAAAACGCCTCCGGGCGGGTGTAGGGAACGCCCTCGAGGTCGTCTTTCGAACCGATCACAGACTTGCCGTAGTTGTGCCAGATGTATGCTGTGGCCGCCACCCGTTCGCCGAGAATGGAGCCGGGGTTGTTCTCGCCGCGCTCCAGCTCGTTGCGCACCACAGTCATTTCGGTGTCCAGAATCTGCTTGTTGAACTTGATATTCACCATGCGGTCGGTCTCGAGACCGAGCGCCCACTTCAGATTCTCGTCGCTCGCCGTGAATGTCTCGTAGTAATTAGTGCGGTCTTCCGAGGTGGTGCCGTTCCAACTGGACGTGTGCGCCGTAATTTCATCCTTGATGTGCCGGCCGGTGGTGGTTTCGATGAAATCCAGGTGCTCGAGCAGGTGCGCCATGCCGGTTTCGCCATACCCTTCGAACCGCGAGCCCACCAGGTACGTCACGTTCACGGTGATCTTCGGCTCGGCGGCGTCCGGGTAGAGCAGCACCCTCAATCCGTTGGGGAAATCGTATTCCGTGATCCCGCCCATCGAGGTCATTTTCTGAACGCCCGGAGGCAGCGTCTGCGCGCCAACCACAGACGCGAATAGCATGGCGAGGATGATCGTTCGATTCATAGATTCCAGACCCTTTGGGACCGAATTATATCAAGGATTCTCCGAGATCCGCCGGGACCTGCGCTATTGTGATAGCGATGACCCTGGATATCGGGTGCGGCAAGCGCAAAGCGGAACCCGGCGCGATCGGTATCGACGTCTCCGCGGATTCCGCAGCCGAGCACGTGTGGGACCTCGACTGCTACCCCTGGCCGCTCGCTGGCAGCCAGTTCTCGCGCATCCACATGTCGCACGTCATCGAGCATCTTGCCGATCCCATGCGCGCCATGGCGGAAGTTTACCGCGTCGCGCAGAATGGGGCCGACGTCTTCATTACTACCCCGCATTTCAGCTCGCACAATTCCTATACCGATCCCACGCATCGCCGGCACCTGGCGGCGGCCAGCTTTGAATATTTCACCGGCAACGATTTCCCGACCTTCGCCGGCGCGCCATTCCGCTTCGAAATTGTCGAGTGCCGTCTGACTTTCGGCGGCAATTTCGTGCTGGATAATCTGGGCCGCTTCATTGCCGGGCGCTCGATAAAATGGTACGAACGCCACGTCGCGTGGATCTTCCCCGCGCTCGATATCCGCTGCCATCTGCGGGTGCGCAAATGACCTTCGGGAAGAACTGGGGATGGCTTTTTGCGGGGATTTTCGCGCTCACTCTGGCGCTGCGGCTTTGCCATGCCGATATTCTGTGGGCGGACGAAAATTATCACCTCGCGGCCGGCATCCAAATTCTTAACGGCAAGATGCTCTATCGCGATCTGTGGTATGACAAGCCGCCGCTGGCCGCGCTGCTGTATGCCGCCATGGGCGCGCTCCCGGGTTGGCCGTTACGCCTGTTTGACGCCGTGTTCGTGCTGGCTGTCGCGGTCGCCATCTGGCGCTTCGCGCGCGATCTGTGGGGTGACCGGGAGGCTGCGGTTGCGGCCGGCCTGATGGCGTTCTTCCTCAATTTCGATCTGCCGGCCGCGATTATCCCGATCGTGCCCGACATGTTCCTCCTGCTCCCGGCCATCCTGGCGATGCATGCCGCGTGGAAGGGCCGGCCGCTCGCCGCCGGCCTTTGGTGCGGGGTCGCGTTTCTTTTCCATGCAAAAGGCCTCCTCGTGCTGGCCGCCTGCGCGCTGCTCGCGTGGCGCTCGCTTCCCGCGCTCGCGGCAGGGTTCGCGATTCCCAATGTGGTGGCCCTCTCGGTGCTTGTTGCGACAGGCGCTCTGCCGGCCTACTTCCAACAGGTATGGGAATGGAGCACGGCCTACGCGCGCAGTTCGCCGGAAATGCACCCATGGGCAAACGCTGTCAAACGCACGGCCGATTGGCTGGGATTTCACGCGGCGCTGGCGTTTGGCGCGGCGGCGTTCTGGTGGGAAAATCGCAAGCCGGAACGGCGCTGGCTGGCGGTGTGGCTGGCTTTTTCGTTCGCCGGTGTGACGCTGGGAGCCCGTTTTTTCCCGCGATATTTCCTTCAAATGCTGCCGCCGATGGTGCTGGCCGCGTCCTGCGCGCTCGCGCGCCGTCGAACCATTGCTTGGATGGCCGCTGTCGCTCTGCTCGTGCCCGCCGTCCGCTTCGGACCGCGATACGTGACGCTGGCGGGCGATCTCCTTGCTGTCCGCCCTCACCAGTGGGCCGATCTTGCCATCGATCGCGACAGCCGTGCGGCGGCCCAAATTGTGAATGGCCACAGGCAGCCCGGCGATACGCTTTTCATTTGGGGCTATCGGCCCGGCATCTTTGTCTATACCCGCATGCCGACCGCCTCACGATTTTGGGACTCCCAGCCGCTCACTGGAGTCCCGGCCGACCGGCATTTGCGCGACGTGTCCGCAGTCCTGGCGGACCAGGCGGCGCGAAATCGTGCGGAGTTCTCCTTTTCGAAGCCGACTTTCCTAGTCGACAGCCTTAGCTTGGAGAACCCACGGCTCGCCATCGGTTCCTACCTGGAAATCCGCGAATGGCTGTCCCGATACCGAGAGGTGGGCCGCACACCGATGAGTGTGGTTTACGAGATCGTGCAGAGGTGAACTGGAAGAAGTTCGCCGTTTAAAATCGACCGTTGGCACGCGTGACATTCAGGGAAAGCGCCCGGACACTCTTCCGGCCCAATGGTTCCGCGAGGACTCACTATTAGAGCTGTTTTTCGCGTCGATAACCGCTACGAATTCCCAGTTTCCTCTTCCGCCAGCGGTTCCGGATTGGAGAGCGGCTCCAGGACTTCGCGCGCGCGTTCCGCCGCCCGAACTTCCACCTGGAATCGCGAAGCCGCCGCGCCCATGGGTGTCATCCCGCTGAGGCCGCGCTCATCGGGGTCGTCGCCGGATAGCACATATTCGATCCCGTTATCCTCCAATGTCGCCTTTGCCATGTTGGCGACGAATGGATCGCTGGTTTCGAGCACGGTCACCAGCACGACGCTGTGGCCTTTTTCCTCGGATTCTGGAGGCGGGCCGGGGACCAGAGGCACACGGCAATCGGCACATTCGGTGAAACCATCGCGATACTCCGTCAGGCACTGCGGGCAATGCATCGCCATTGTTGCGAACCCTCGACTAGTTCGCTTACAGTATACCTCCGGCCCCTAAGTACTCTGTACTCCGATTAACGGTCTGCTTACAGCAGCCGGAAGTTTACGTCCACATAAGCCATCACGGCAGTCGGCTTTCCATCGCGCCGGGCGGGAAGGAATTTCCACTTTTTGACGGCATCCACCGCACGGTCATCGAGCCCGAGGCCGAGGCTTTGACTAACCGTGATGTTCTGCGCCTGACCGTGCGTATCCACCACGATCTTGAGCCGCACAGTACCCTGCAACCGGACCTTTCGAGCCTCCTCGCTGTATTCCGGATCGACCTTCGTGAGCAGCACTGGTTGTGTCAGCGAAGCCATGCCGCCGCCCGAATATTCCGCGCCGCCGCCTTCGCCGCCGTTCCCACCCGGACCGTGGCCGGCGCCTCTGCCGGGGCCCACGCCTCTGCCATGGCCACGGCCAATCCCGCCCTCGCCGCCGGGGCCGCCCGAGGGCTTGCCGATGGCGCCATCCGGATCGCCCCAGACTTTGTAATCGAAGACCACGGGCTTGATGTCGGTGCTGCCAATGAGCGTAGGTTCCACCGGCAGAACGGGCAGGGCGTTATCGATCCTCACGACCGGTGGAACTATTTGTTCGGGTGCAAATCGCGGAAGCGCGCCACGGCTCGCGGGCGTGTTCGCATGGACTCCTCCACCACCTCCACCACCTCCCGGTTTCAGGTGTGAATGGTACTCTGCTATGTCCGCCGGAACCACGAGTATGTTGTGAATGAGCGGAATGTTCTGGGGTTTGACGCCCGTTACTGCCAGAATCAGCAGGACGGCGCCGCAATGTAACAGCCACGATACCAGCGCGGAGCGCTGCGAGGATGTCAACATAGTAGGTTCTCCTGCCGTCCCCCGAGATGCACTTACAGAACCAATCGGTAATCAGCTGAGTTTACCGTCGTCTTCTACATTGATAGGTGGACCAATGACGGACACTGTGAATTTGCAGGCACGCTTCCAACCTCGCCAGCTGCCACAGCCATCGGTGTAACCCCCGGCTGACGGCATCGCGCTCGATGCCTGGCTATTCACGCCGCGCGCACCCAACGGACCGCCGTGATTCTACTCCAAGGCGTCGGCGATGCGCGAAGCGAATGGCCGCTCACGCAGCATTCCTACTGCGAGCAGGCTATGCCGTCCCGCCGCCCGCGGTGCGCGGCCGCTACCGAGCGGCGGTTCCGAAATCCGCGAAGCGGTCGACGTCCACGTGGGCGGACTGGTTGTGCCGCAAACACCACCATGGCGCTCTACGGCCTGGGCCAGTCGATGGGCGCGTCCGTTCTCATCCCAGCGCTCGCGCGCGAGGCTCGAAAAATGCATCGGGGTCGGGCTGTCAGGGTGCTTGGCCCTTGGTTGAAACCAGCTTCCTCTAGCAGGATGCGGAAAAACGCCTGATTTCGGCGAAATCTGCAACTCGTATTATGCCGAATTCGGTATGAATGGCGTTATTACTGCATTTCAGGCCTATAAGTGCTTGTAACTGCGGGCCTTTTTGCCCGCTTTGCCCGCGTGCGGGCACACTTCTCCCCTGACTCATGCGGCACCAACTGAGTTCGCCATCAGATTCTTCATTCGCACCAAATTGTACGCCGCCGCCGCGAACGTGAATACCCACCCTACCTTGTGAATCCCGCGATGCCGCACCTTGCGCATCAGCGCGATCGTCTTCAGCCAGCCGAAGCTCTCCTCGATCCGCTTCCGCTTCTTCTGACTGATCGCGTACCCGACGTGCCGCGTGGTCCGTTCATCGATCGCGCTACCGCCGGAGCGCTTCACGTTCTGCGCCACGTGCGGCGTGACCTTAATATTCCGGCACTCCGCGACAAAGTCTTTCGTGTCGTACGCCTTGTCGGC